>NZ_BAAIGC010000001.1:0-547542 GCF_054653495.1 Nocardioides sp. AN3 | reverse complement strand
GATGAGAGCCACAGCCTCCTGCGATGCTGGGCAGCCGGGAATGGAGAGCGTCCCGTCGAGCACCTCGACACCAGCCTGGCCGGGCCGGAGCCGTATGAGAAGTCAACAAGTAGCCGGGTCAGAGGGTATCGCGGGGGCCGAAGGCGGGTCACACCGCCGCTTCGGGCGCGTTACTGATCGGAACTGTCGATGAGCGGACGCGCGGGGATCATTGTGTGAGGATTTCGGGGTGACCGGAACGGATGCCGCTGCGCACGTACAGCCTTGTGCCGTAGGCGTGATCTCTGCCTCGTCGGGGGCTGTCGCCGGGCACCTCCTGCTCTTCGCAGTCGGTGGTGGGTTCATCTGGGTCTCAGCCTTCGGGTTGGTAGTCGTCGTCGCGCTGGTCTGCTGGGCAGCGATTGCTCTGGTTGTCCTCGCGGGCACCCTGCTCTTGGCGAGACGGCCCACGAGACGACTCGGCACGGGTCTCATCCTGGGGTCGCTGCTCGCTGGCTTGCTCCAAGCCGTGTTTGCGTTCGCGCTGTTGACCGCCTACTCCTCTGCGAATCCGGGTTGGGACCTGTCGTAGGAGTGGGCGGGCGCACACATCTGCCCCGACCCGAGCGGATCTGCCCATGAGCGAGTCGTCGTACAACTGCCTCGACCACGAAGTCTGAATGAGGAGATGTGCCGGTGCTCGGGGCATCTCGTCGGCTCGTCGCGATTGCTTGTCGTCCCCCTTGCAGCGACTTTTCCCTACCTGGTGCTCCCGCCACGGCAGACGAGCGACGTTGCTACGCCCAGGCTGACTGCGACCCCGGAGCAGGTCGTGACGCGCGCCTCACACCGCCGCCTGGCGGCCGCACCGATCCATGACGACGGCCGGTGACCGTCTCCTGCCCGGGCACCGGTCGCTACGTGAGCGAGACGTCGCGCCTGCCGATCCTTCAGCCTTCGCCTGGCATCCCCGTGCGCACGCGGTTGCCGTCGACGTACACCTCGGCGGCACGCCAGAAGCTGATCAGATCCCTGATGGCTTCGGCCTCGGGCAGCGGGTCGGCGTAGTACCAAGCGATGTCGGCGCCGCCTTCAGCACTCAGATAAGAGGCTGTGCCCTTGTAGGCGCAAGCGGTGTGGAACTCCGAAGGCGTGAGGAGGTCCATCCGAACGTCCTGGCGCGGGAGATACCACCGCGTCGGCAAGCCGGTCTCGTAGAGCGCCGTCGGCTGCACGGACTCAGCGATCGTCCTCCCACCTAAGTCGACGCGCACGTGACGGTTGCTCCGGAGCACGTCGATCCTGGTGAATGGGTCGTGGGCGTGGACGACGACCGATTGGTCCTCCTCGACCCATTCGAACGGATCCCAATGCAGGATCACCCGCCCTTCCAGCGCGGGCTCGTCCGGCCGGAAAGCGACCTCCCCGCGTGTCCCGAGGTGCAATGATCGTCCCGGCACGGTGTGCCACTCGTGATGGTGTGGCGGCAGCACCGGTCCGATGTCATCCGGCACTGCGCCCGGGAGGTGCTCGATCAGATCAAGGCGCAGATCTTCCGGCGGCACGGCGTACGACGGGACGACACGCCGCGGTTCCCAGACGAGCATCGCATCGACGGTGTCGAGAACCACTTCCCCGTCCAGCTGGGCTCGCACGCGCTTGGACGTCGCGGCGAACCTCAGTTCGGCCAGGTCGCGGAACTGCTGGGCGTACAGGTCGATCGCCATCTCATGAGTGTTGCAGCCGATGACCGACCGTGAAAGCCGTCTACTGGCCCCGATCCGACCCTCGCCCCACGCGTGCACCAGACCCCGGGCCTCAGTCGAACCGGTGCTGCGCAGTCCGTGATCACCTCTGCGACTTCGTCGCCACCGGCGTCAGCCAGCCATGCGACAGCGTGTGCCGGCCACGTCACGTCGGCGATGGACGGAGACAGATCATGGTGCGTCATATCCGCAGTCGGCGCGCTTCGAACTGCGTCACGTCGCCGCCTGAGACCCGCGGCTTACCCGACCAGCGGGCGTCACGACCACGTCGGGGGACGCGCTCACCTCGACTTGCGCCCTCCTATCGTCACCAGCGCTTCTCACTCCATGAAGGCCGCCGCGCGTGGGAGGATTTCAGGAACCCACCCGAAGCGGCATTCCGACCAGCGGGAGGCCCGCATGGCGCACGGAGCACTCCGGCTGCGAGCAGGCATCGTGCTCTTCGTCGTGTCTTGGTTTCCCTTCGCACAGCTCATCATCTGGGCGTTTGACGTGACCGAACCCGACGCCGGCCAGCTCCGCATTGCCATCTGGGCCATCCAGTTTGTCGTCGGCCTCATCGGCATCACCCTTGCTGGCGCCGAAAGCATCCGTCTCGCCCGCAACCTCGGCTGGCGCCGGACCCCGAGCGCACTCTGGACCACGTTCCGCACGGGCCACGCGTCGCAGCGGAACTGACCCGCCGGGGCTGCGCACCGACGTAGCCAGCACGCCTCCGTGGAATCGACGTCTCTCCGCCCGGCAGTCGGCGTGATCCAAGCTGCGTCACTCCGGGGACCGGCACTCGTGGCCCGCGTTGAGCGGCAGGTGACTCAGCCCGCCCGACGGGCACGTAGCACTCGGTCGTCGGCGTGGTGGGCTGCGCTCGCCGACCCTGACGGCCGCGCGCGTTTGTCGTTGACTTCGATGACCCAGCTTGGCGTGGCTTCGAGCACGGCGACGAAGTCGTCGATGTGGAGGTACGCATCGGGGTCGAACGGACGATGCTGGTGCTTCGGGTCGCGCATCGCCGCCAGGTCGTGGCTGAGGATGACGAGCGTTCCGCCAGGGGCGACCGCGTCGAGGACGTTGCGGATGCCGCGCAGGTCGGGCGTGCGCGGGATCGAGGCGTACGCCGCGGTGACGAGGTCGAACCCGCCTCGGGTGAACGGCTGCCACTCGTTGGCGTCGACCAGCTCGCACATGATGGCCAAGTCGCGTCGCTCGGCCTCGGCCCGGATCCTGTTGAGCGCGTGCGAGGAGATGTCGGTCGCCGTCACCGTCCAGCCCTGCAGGGCCAGCCAGATGGCATCGCCGCCTTCACCGGCGCCGACATCCAGCGCACGACCACCGCCCAGGTCGGCCACTTCCGCGACC
This sequence comes from Nocardioides sp. AN3, assembly GCF_054653495.1. Lineage (NCBI taxonomy): Bacteria > Bacillati > Actinomycetota > Actinomycetes > Propionibacteriales > Nocardioidaceae > Nocardioides > Nocardioides sp. AN3. The sequence goes on along the minus strand of NZ_BAAIGC010000001.1, from coordinate 544,441 downwards.
AGCGAGCCGTTGGGGTTGCCGCTCCAAACCGGTTCGCCGGAGTAACGGTGGTCCCAGTCGGCGACCGCGCCGGAGGGGCGAGCTGCGACCCGCACGTCCTCCGCAGCGAGGCTCATCGCGACAGCACCCCCGACGCGACTTCCGTGGGCGGCAGCCTGGAGCACCTGCTGGCCCGGGTCGGTGATGCTGCCGGCCGCGAAGACTCCGTCCACGGACGTGGCCCCCAGCGCATCGACCTCGAGCACCTCCCCCATGCCGGTGGCATGCAGCACGGGGTGGAGGCCGAGCCCCGCGAACGGCTCGGCACGGGCGTGGAACCGCGGCCCGACGAGCATCGCGTCGGCATCGATCCGCGTGCCGTCGGCCAGCTGGACCGCGGTCAACCGGCCGTCGGCGTCGGCGATGACCTGCTTCGCCGTGGTGGCCAACCGCACCTTGACGCCTCCGGCCGTGAGGGTGCCGATCTCGGCCTCGTCGACCTCGACCCCGTCGGAGATCAGCACGGTCAGGCGCGCGGTCAGCTGGCGCAGCAGCGGGACGACGTGTAGCCCCATCGGATGCGTGACGAGCTCCACCAGTCGCTGGTCGCGCACCTCGTAGCCGTGGCAGAAGGGGCAGTGGATCACCGCCCGACCCCAGTGCTCGGACAGGCCGGCGACGTCGGGCAGCTCGTCGACCAGGCCGGTCGCCACGACGATCCTGCGGGCCACCAGGCTGTCCCCCGTGGCGAGCTCGACGACGAAGCGGTCGTCGTCGCGCGTCACCCGCACGGCTCGCCCCCACAGCACCTCTCCCCCGTAGCTGCGCACCTCCGCTCGGCCTGCGGTGAGCAGCTCGGCAGGGTCGGTGCCGTCACGCCCGAGGAAGCTGTGCATGTGCGCAGCCGGAGCGTTGCGCGGCTCGCCGGAGTCGATCACGATCACCGATCGCCGTTGACGGCCGAGTTGCAGGGCGGCAGCAAGCCCGGCCGCTGATCCGCCGATGACGGCGACGTCGCAGTGCCGGACGACAGCGTCCACGGTGGAGGCAGCAGAGCCCGAGTGGTGATCGTTCATGAGGCGATCGTAGGTTTCTCTTGGCGTTATGTGCCAGACTTCTTGCTGAATCTGCAAGGAGGGTCATGTCCGCACTCACCGATGTCGAGCACCTCGTCCGCACCCGGTTGCGCAGCCTGCGGACGACGCTCGGACTGTCCCTCGACGACCTGGCCGCGCGCACGAACCTGAGCCCGTCGACGATCAGTCGCGTCGAGACCGGGAAGCGCACGATCAGCCTCGACGTGCTGCTGCCGCTCGCCACCGGCCTCCAGGTCGGCCTTGACGCGCTCCTCGACGTGAGCAGCGATGACGACGTGGTCATCCGGCCCACCCCCAGCCGGGCCGGCGGCCGCACGACCTGGGCGCTGAGCCGGCCCGACAGCAGCACGGTCGCGGTGAAGATGCTGGTCGAGCCCACGGCAGCCCGGCCGCAGCAGCGCGTCCACCCCGGCCACGACTGGCTGTTCGTCCTCAGCGGCCGCCTCCTGCTCCTGCTCGGCGACCGCGAGATCAGCGTCGAGGCCGGGGAGGCTGCGGAATTCGCCACCATGACGCCCCACGCATTCGTCGCGATCGACGGACCCGCCGAGCTCCTGATGATCTTCGACCGCGATGGCCAACACGCTCATGTCCACCGCGGCACGGACTGACCCACCGCGCCGGGACCGCGGCTTCCAATGGGCCGCCGGTGCCCTCGGCTCGAGGCGAACACAGCCGGACTACGCTGCGTCACTGGGCATTGCGCGGGACGCGACGCAACGACGGGGGCACCGGTGGCCGGGACCGGGTTCGTGGCAGCGGCACGTCTGCGTGCGCAACTGCTCACCGAGCCCGCGTCGACGCCCGAGGCGGTCGTCGAGCGGCTGTTGGCCGTGCAGGCCCAGGATCCCCGGGCCTTCCGACTCGCCGTTCGGTCCCGGACCGCCGGATGCACCGCCGAGGACGTCGACACGGCGTTGACGCAGCGGCGATCGTTGGTCGTCTCGTGGCTGTTCCGGGGCACGTTGCATCTGGTTCAGGCAACCGACTATGCATGGTTGCACGCGTTGACCGCTCCGCGAACCGCGCCACGCGTCGCCAGGCGACTGGAGCAGCTCGGAGTGGACGCGGCCACGACCGACCGGGCCGTCGCTGTCATCGTCGAGACCCTCGCCGACGGCCCGCGCAGCCGCAACCAGTTGCGTGCGACGCTCGACGCCGCAGGAATGCCGACGGCGGGCCAGACCCTGATCCACCTGCTCGCCGCAGCGTCCCTCCGTGCGCACGTCGTCCGCGGGCCCGTCCAAGACGACGAGCACTGCTTCGTCGATGCACGACGCTGGCTCGGCACCGTCGACCCTCCTGACCCCCACACATGTCTCACCGCACTGGCACAGCGCTATCTGGCCGGGCACGGGCCGGCGGGGCCACATGATCTCGCGGCGTACGCCGGGATCCCGCTCACCCAAGCGCGCCGCGCCTTCGACCTCATCTCTGACGCGACCACGCCGACGGGCGAGGGACTCATGGCGCTCGGAGGCGTCGACGACAGCCCCGAACTTCCGACCCCGCGGTTGCTCGGCATGTTCGACCCGATCCTGCACGGCTGGGCCGACCGGGACTTCGTCACTGGTGGCCACCGCGCCGCTGTCACCACGAACGGGCTGTTCCGCGCCACAGCACTCGTCAACGGCCGCGTCGCCGGCACATGGAGCTTGAGCAACGGCACGGTGACCTTGACCCCCCTCGAGCCGCTACCGCCCACCGTGCTGGACGACCTCAGCAGCGAGGCTCTGGACGTCTTGCGGTTTCTCCGGATGCCAGGCCGTCCGCTCGTCCTCGGCCCGGCTGCCGGATAGCTGGGTTTGCGTCGTGCAGACGCGGTCGGGCTGTCGCGGCCCCCCGAGGTGCCCCACTCCGCCGCGATCGAATGGGTTCGACCGACTCCGCACGAGGCGGAGATTCGACCGGACATGGCGACCAGCGCTGTCGCGTTGGCCGCCGTGGGTGTGAACCGTGCCCGCCGTCAACTGCTCGTGTGCGTGGCGGCCCGGACGGGCCCCACTGACCGGCTCGGCTGCGTGGAGCGCGTGCGACTCCGGGCGACCATGACGGAGGCGCCGATCAGCCAGAATGGCAGGCCGAGGTAGTTCACGAGGCCGCCGGGTGGGATGCCGGCGTCTCCGAGGGCGGCCAAGGCGCCCATGACGACCGTCAGGATGGCGAACCACCGGGGAAGCACGGCGTTGCGGACACCACCGAGTCCGGTGGCGATGAAAGCGGTGGCAAGTCCGATTCCGATGCCAGCCCAGGCGAAGTACGAGACATAGCTGAGGGCACGCAGGGCGGCGTCGTCGCCGGCGTCGGCAGCGCCGTTGAACAGGCCCCAGTTCCAGGTCACCATCTGACTGAGCCCGGCAACGACGACTACCCAGCCGGCGTAGGCGATGCTCGAGTAGGTGCCCTCCCCCGCCTCGCCAGACCGTAGAAGGTTGCGGACCGCGGTCGCGAAGCACAGCAGAGCAATGCCCATGATGACCAGGCAGCCCTGGGCTCCCTGATTGAGGCCGAGATGGTCTTCGATGACGCGTGTGGTGGCCGCGCCAGGGACGTCGTGGGGTGAGGTCTTCTGCAGCACGGCTTGTCCGATCCAGCACAAGCCGGCCACGGCGCCGCTCCACGGCAGCAGCCTGTCCAGGGTGATCGATGACATGGTGGCTTCCTCTCCTCGGGAGGGTCCGGTGACCCCGCGGTCCTTCGAGGCTCACCGTCCTGCCGACCCGGGCGCACGAGCCAGATGTCCCGGCCGATCCGGGAACAGTTCCCGGGACCATTCCGCAGCGCCCCCGCAGGACCCAGACTGGCGGTGTGTTCGTCATCGTCGTGCTCACAGCCTCGATACTGGCTGTGCTCGTCGGTCTGCTGGTGCTCGTGGGCTCGGCTCAACGTCGCATCGGCTGGCTGCTGGTGGCGCACGGCGTCAGCTTCGGCATCCTGCTGACCGGCTCGGGCAGCGCGACCAATCACGCCGGAATGGTCATCGACCAGCTCACCGCCGGCTCATGGGTCTTTCTCTTCGTGTGGCTCGTCGTCATCGCCTACCTGCTGCCCGATGGCCACAGCCTGTCGCCAGGGTGGCGGAAGTGGCTGCAGGCCGGACTCGTCGGGGTGGCGATGTTCCTGGTCGGCGCTGCCGGGGACTCCGGCGGCTTCCGAGCGGACCACCACGGCAGTGACCCACCCCTGACGTGGCTGCCTGCGCCCATCGCCGGCGTTCTCGGTGTGGCCGGGCTGATGCTGACGGTGGGCTTGTTCTTCGGGGCAGGGCTCGCCGTCCGAGCCCGGCTGCGGCGGGCCTCCGGCCCTACCCGTCTGCAACTGTTGTGGCTGGTCTGGGGAGCAACCAGCCTGCCCCTGGCACTGGTGCTGGTCTGGGTTGCGCACTTCGCGCTCCACGACAACGCGCCCGTGATCGACCTGGCCCTCGCGCTGGCCGGCACCGTGCTTCCGGTCACGGTCGGGATCGCGATCTTGCGTTACCAGCTCTTCGACATCCAGATGGTGCTCAGCAGGACGGTGACCTACGGCGTACTCCTGTCGGCGGTGGTAGCCGCCTACACCGTGCTCCTGGTCGTCGCTCAGGGTGCCTTCGGAAAGGGCAGCCTCGGGGGCGCGGTGGCGGTGGCCCTGGTCGCCGTCCTGGTCAGCCCCGCGTATGCGCGATTGCGACGCCGTGTCGAGCGCTGGGTCTACGGCTACCGCTCCGACCCTGCGCTGGCACTGCGGAAGCTCGGCGCCGACCTCGAGTCCGCGGATCCGCTCCAGTTGATCGAGGCCATCACCGCGTCCGTGCGAGATGCGCTCCGAGTCGGAGCCGTGTGGATGGTGACTCCGGGCGCCCAGCCCGCGCCGGATCTGGAAACCGTGCGAGTGCCGCTGGTCTACCGGGACGAGCCGATCGCCGACCTCGTCGTGGTGGCGCCGGCCGGGCGCCGCCTCTCACCGGCCGACGTCGCCCTTCTCCACGACCTCGCCCGCCATGCGGCCGTGACGGTGCGGGCGGCGCAGCTGGCCGGCGAGCTGCAGACCTCGAGGTCACGGATCGTCACCGCGCGGGAGGAGGAGCGGAAGAGGTTGCGCCGAGAGCTCCACGACGGCATCGGACCGTCGCTTGCGGCGATCCTCCTCAAGGTCGAGACTGCCCGGACCCGCCAGGACGCCGATTCGCGCGACCTCCTGCTCACCGAGATCCGCGACGAGACCAAGGCCACGATCGTCGAGGTACGACGCGTGGTGGACGGGCTCCGGCCGCCCGCCATCGACGAGGTCGGCCTCACCGGCGCGATCCGGCAACGGGCTGCGTCACTGTCGACCGATCGCCTGGTGTTCGAGGTGTCCTGCCCGTCCAGCGCACCACCGGTCCCGGCCGCGGTCGAGGTGGCAGCTCTCCGCATCGCCTCGGAGGCCATGACGAACGTCATCAAGCACGCGGGAGCCAGCCGCTGCCGGGTGGAGCTCACGGTCGACGGCACTCTCGAGCTCACCATCTCGGACAACGGCCGCGGCCTCGAGCATCCGCGTCCCGATCGGGTCGGCTGGGCCTCGATGGCCGAGCGCGCCGCAGAGCTCGGCGGGTCGTGCACGATCTCCGAACGCGCCGAGGGCGGTGTCGTGGTCCACGCCGTCCTGCCGCTCCACGACGAGACCGCAACCGAGGCCGCGATCGACTCCGCAACCGCCGCAGCAACCGCGACATCGACCGGGGCCATGACGTGATCCGCGTGCTCGTGGCCGACGACCACCCCGCCTACCGCAGAGGGCTCGAGCTCATGCTCGCCGACATCGCCGATGTGAAGCTCGTCGGCATGGCCCAGACGGGAGCGGTGGCTGTGGAGCTCGCGGTGTCCTCGACTCCCGACGTGGTCCTGATGGACCTGCGTATGCCCGACCTGGACGGCATCGAGGCGACCCGTCAGATCATCCGTGCCTTCGCCCCCGCGCGCCCTCCGGCCGTCATCGTGCTCACCATGTTCGACGACGATGACTCAGTCTTCGCGGCGATGCGTGTCGGCGCGCACGGCTACCTCCTCAAAGGGGCCGATCAGGATGAGATCGTCCGAGCGATCCACGCTGCCGCCGCCGGTGAGGCCATCTTCGGCCCCGAGGTAGCCGCGCGCGTGGTCGACCACTTCGCCCGCGGCGCGGGGTCGCGAGCCGCAGCGTTCCCTTCCCTCACCGAACGCGAACGCGAGGTGTTGGAGATGATGGCGGCCGGAAAGGGCAACGCCGCCATCGCCCACGAGCTCATGATCAGCCTCAAGACCGTCCGCAACCACGTCTCCAACATCTTCACGAAACTGCAGGTCACCGACCGCGCCGGCGCCATCGGGAAGGCGCGCAAGGCCGGCCTCGAAGATGACTGACCCAGGCCGGTCGCGGGGCGGCGGTGTGGCCGACATCCGACACATCGTGCGGCACGGCATCAGCGCTGCAGCAGCGGGTGCTGTCCTTTGTCTGATCAGGTGACGCCGGCCTCGGCGTCGTAACGATCGACGGTTTCCCGGCTGAGGCGGACCAAGTCGTCGATGGTCGACCCTTCAGCTAAGCCGATGGTGGCCGACAGGGACGCCACCAAGCTCGAGCCGGTGCGCACCATGAGCATGTTCACGGCCACGGCGAACCCTGCGGACTTGGTGGTCGCTTGCACCGCAATGGTGTCTTCGTCGTCACCGGCCACGGAAAACGGCGCGACGGTGTAGGTGTCGCCGTTGGCGGTGAAGCTGGTGCAGGAGTCGATCGCGTCACCCAACGCCTGGATCTGATCGACCGCGACCTCAGGTGAGTCGAACTGGCTGATGCGGAAGGAGTACCTGGTGAGAGACAATCCGACCTGGGCGACGTAGCCGACCTTCGCCTCCGCGTCGCTGCGGTCGAGATGATCGACGTCCGCGCCACACAGGAAGCTCCGGTCGTCCTTGCCGGGCTGGTTCGCCTGTGTCGGGGAGAAGATCGACGACATGTCACGCGGCATTGGAAGCGTGTGCTTCAACTGAGTCTGGGTGAGCTGCCGCGGCTGGCGCACCACAGCCGTCGAGCCAGTCGGATCACCAGTAGTCGACGGCCCGGTCGAGGCAGCCGAGGAGCCCTCGCCGCTACCGCTGCTGCAGGCGAACAGCGCGGGGAGAGCAAGCGCGAGAAGCGTCGTGCGGAGCACCGTTGTACGGTACTGCGCTTCGGCTCCGAGGTCGCTGCGCTGAACCGGGGCGTATCGCTTCGGCGGCGCCGATCGGACCGGCGAGCGGCCGATTCCGCGGATCTCGACGCGGGGTCGACTATTGAGCAGCCTTCACCAGGTCGGCGCCCTTCTCGGCGACCATCATCGTGGTGAGGGCCGGCGAGGCGCGCACGCTGATGCTGGTCGGCGGCCGAGGCCACAACACGGACGCGATGCTCGCTGCTGTAGGTGTCGAGCCGGACTCCGTCGAGGCAGCCGCGTCGACCGAGGCGGAGGTGATGGCCACCTGACTGCGTGAGGTACACGGCATTCAGGACACGCTCCTCGAAACTGAGTCCACCAAACTGCGGGACCAACATCACGCACGCCGAGCAAATAGCGCGACGACACGGCCTGCGGCCGCACACGGTCGCCCTGACTCAGGACCCGACGATGCAGCGCCGGATGGGCGCCATCTTTCGACGTCACTGGTCATTGGGCGGTGCCGTTGTCGTGAACCGCCCCGGTCCTGACAGCCGGGACAGCTGGCCGTGGCATCGGTGGATCGCGCTGGTGATGGGAGAGGTGCCTCGGCTACGCGACGATATCCACGGCTACGGGCCGCGCGGGCGCAACTACCTTGGCCACGTCGACGTGCCCGAGGAGGTCGAGGTCGCATACGAAGCGTTGAGATCGGCGCATCCTGAGTGGGATCGGCCGATCCCGTCGGCTGGCTCGGCACTGCGCGACGCCAGCGTCGCGCCGCGTGAATAGCCGCCACTGGTGAATGTCTCGGACGTAGATGGTGAACAACGAACGGGCGAAGCGGCAATGCGGGTGGTTGAGATCGTCATGACCCCAGATCAGTGGGACGACCTCGTATCAATTCCGTTCGGATCAATCGGGGCCGCTACGGAGTACGTGTGCGAGCTTGTCCTCCGGCAGCCAGTCGAGGCTCGCTTCCTCGTCTACAGCGCCTACGACCTCGAACCGTGCTCAACGCCGACATTTGCCGCCGGATCCGGAATCCACGAAGTTGAAGCAACTGGCCGCGCCGTACCCCAACTGTGTCATCGCGGGCGATGGTTGGTTCGCGCACGCCCCAGAGCACGGCACCCATGAGCGGCGCGTCTAGCCGCTTTCTCGGCGCGCAGGAGTCATCTTCCGTAGTGGTATCTGCAGGCAGCGATCCGTACCTCGTCGTTGAGGACCTTGTAGACGAGTCGATGTTCGTCAGTGATCCGCCTGGACCAGTAGCCAGCAACGTCGTGTTTCAGGGGTTCAGGCTTTCCGATGCCGTCATTGCCATGGCGTGCCACGTCTTGGATCAGAACATTGAGGCGCTTGAGGACCTTCCGGTCCTGAACCTGCCACCAGAGATAGTCTCCCCAGGCGTTGACGTCCCAGACCAGCCGCATGCTCAATCGGCGTCGACCAGGTCGCGTGCCTCGCCGTCACCGCTCTCGAGGCGCTCCATCGCATCGAGGAGTCGGCGTGCGTTGGCGGGGGAACGCATCAGATAGGCGGTCTCGCGGAGCGATTCGAAGTCTTCGAGAGACACGATCACGACCGGCTCGTGCCCGGCGCGCGTGATAACCACCTCCTCGCGGTCGTTGACGACGCTGTCGAGCACCTCGGCGTAGCGCGCCCTCGACTCTGTGTAGCTCAAGGTCTTCATGATTCCTCCTGTACAGAAAAGCGTACAGGGTCGGATCGTGGTGAACAAGTCCCCGACGAGACTCACGAAGAATGCCCGCGAAACACGCTCGGTACCTCGTGTCCGGAGGAACACGTCCCGAGATCGTCGCGGTGGGCCCACGTGCCGCCCGGATTCCGGCGATCGGGATGAGGTGACTTAAGCCTCTGGGTGGCATATGCGGCAGGCGCGATGCTGAAGGCGGGTGAAGGGAGAGCTGACATGGACCGTTGGGAGTACAGGATCGCTGACCTGACGAAGGTCGAAAAGGACATCGGTGAGCTCAACCAGCTGGGCGCGGACGGCTGGGAGGCGGTCGGGATGGTGTCGACATGGGGAGCCGGCTTCCGTTTCGTCCATCCGATCGCGCTGCTCAAGCGCCGGGTCGAGACCAGCTGACGTCCCACTCGGCCGGCTCGTCGCGGCTGACTCAGCCACCGTCGAGCCGGGCCATCGTCGAGCCGGGGCGGGAACTGCAGCATTCCTCCATCGACCCCAGGCCAACAGCCGCCGGCGGGGTAGTCGCCACAGCGGCGTCGGAGGCGCAAGATGGCACCCGTGGAGACCTGGGACGCCATGCGGGCGCGACGTAACGTTCGGCAGTTCACTGAGCAGGCAGTCCCTGACGAGGCGCTCGACAGGATCCTGGAGGCCGGGCGACGCGCCCCGTCGGCGGGCAACTGGCAGCCATGGGACTTCGTGCTCGTCACGGACAGGGCGCAGCTGGTCGACCTTGCGAAGGTGTGGCAGGGCGCCGGTCATGTCGCCCGCGCGGCCGCCGCGATCGCGATCGTCGCACCAGAGCCGAAGGACGACCAGCAGTCCGCTCTGCTGCAGTACGACCTCGGCCAGGCGACGTACGCGATGACGGTGGCCGCCGCCGACCTGGGCGTGGGCACGGGCCATGCTGCCGCCGCCGACCAGGACCAGGCCAGAGCGGTCCTGGGCTTCCCGGAGGGACGGTTCCTGGCCTACATGCTCTCCGTCGGCTATCCCGCGGACAAGCCGCTGGCCGTCATCGAACGGCTGAACCGACGCCCTTTCGACGAGGTCGTGCACCGCGGACGGTGGTGAGCCCTCCATGTCCCGTGAGCTCGTCGGCGCGCATCTCGACGTGATGGAGAGTGATCACGTCGACGTCGCGATGCGTGCGGCCCTACGACGACTGTGGGACCGCGCCTTCGGCTCTCGCTTCACCGACGACGACGCCGAGCACGCATACGGCGGCGTTCATGTCGTGGCGCGCGATGGCGACCGCATCGTTGGACACGCCAGCGCAGTCCCGCGGAGGATCAAGTTCGGGAAACAGCCCTGGAGGACGGTCGGTTACGTGGAGGCGGTGGCGACGGACCCAGAGCGCCAGCGCCGAGGCATCGGGCGGTCGATGATGGAGCAGTTGCGCGAGGAGATCTCCCGGCGTTGGCAGGCCGGCATGCTCTCGACCGGGCGGGCGACGACGTTCTATGAGTCGCTGGGCTGGGAGCGATGGCGAGGCCTGTCCTCCACCAAGACGGCAGCCGGCGTTTTTCCCGATGATGAGCACGGCGGCCTGATGATCCTCCGCATCGACAGGTCGGCGGTCCCAGACCTCTCAGTTGAGGTGACATGCGAGGACCGCCCCGGCGACGCTTGGTGACTCCCTCAACGGCCATGCCCGACACGTTGAACGGCTGACTGAGCTAGCCTTGCCGCGATGAACGAGCAAGGTCCCGGGAACCGCTACGGCAACCCGAGCGTCGCAGCGAAGATCCTGGGGTCGCTGGTCGCGTTCGCGATGATCGTCCTCGGGGCCGCCTGGACCTTCACAGCCTCGGGCGTCGCCCAGTCGCTCGGTCCGATCCTTGCCGGTCTCGGCGTCGCGCTGGCCTACGTCGTCTTGATTCAGAAGCGGCGCTGATCCCGATGACGACACCCACCACCGCCTCGCCGACGCCGCCCGAGTCGCTCAAGGGGCGCCGTCCGAGCGACCCCGGCCGCTTGACCGCCTGGACGTAGTAGGTCCACCCGTCGCGAACAACGCGCTCATCGAGGTCGCGCACCTCGAAGGGGAACATGTTCTCGAGCACCAGCTTGCGGTCGACTGCCATGCGCAACACCCCGGGGACTCTCGACTGTCATTGATGCGAGCACTCTGCCAGTGCGGTCCGGCGGCGCAGGGTCACGCGACGGGAAGACCTCAGTGGACCCAGTAGTCCAGATGGGCGCGGTGCAGCCACTCGTCGACCCAACGTCGGTCGGGTTGGTCGGGGACCAGCGATGCCTGACGGAGTCGCTCGAGCCGCCGCTCGGCCATCTCGATGGCGTCGATGACGTCGCTGGCCTCGACCTCACCGCGGCGTACTGCCCGGAGGAAGCTGAGGTCTGGCTCTGGCACCGGAAGGCTGATCCGACCGGTGGTGAGGAACTCCACGCCCTGGACGCCGAGCCGCAGGGCATGCATGGCGAACTTGGTGTCGTAGCCGTGCACGGCGACGAGCTCGGGTCGGTTGGTGTGCGCACCTGCCTCACCCACCATGGCGGCCTTCTGGGAGCGCAGGTAGCCCAGGAATCTGTCGGCGGCGAGCTTGGAGACGAACCGCGACGAGTTGGCCACCAGCTCGGCGCCGACTGCATTGCGGTAGACGACCTCCTCGTCCGGCACGAAGAGCGCGAGCAGCACGGTGGGGTTGCCAGCCAGCGCAAGCCGGCACCACTTGCGCGCCGAATACACGACCACGTCCAGGTCGCCAGCGCCTGAGCGATTCGCGAGGCCTCCCGGCTTGTCCCAGACGGTGTGCCGTTGATACTGCTCGAACTGGATCTCGCCGGCGGCGTCGTCGTCGATGCCTCGCGGCACCCGGGCCAATCCGGTGACGAATGCGGCCGGCTCCAGGCAGATCCCCATCTCGTCGCGGTCATCCTGCCCGCTGATGGAGGTGCCGTGTACGCCGGAGCCGACCTGGATGCGCAGGATCATGCCGGCCTCGGCTATCGTCCGCGCCTCCTCCGACGCATGCGGGTGCCGGAACCCGGGCGGCAATCGCCGCTCGCCCTCAATCACGTCGACGACTGACACGCGTGAACCGTACGCAAAAGTCGGACAGCCCTACGACCGGTTTTCATCACTTCCGAGTTGGATCCACCCACGCACGAGCGGATGTTGGGGAAGCCACACGAGGCGCTGAATGTCCTGAGATCCTGGTGTCGTGTCCGAGGTCCTCCCTGCCCGAAGGCCCGGCGCGCCCGGGGTGTGGGGATACGTGCTGTCGATCGCGATCAGCCTGGTCGTCTTCGCTGCGGAGCTTGCACCCGCCGACGGGGTGCCCGGATTTAGGTGGAGCGAGTCCGCGAGCACCTTCATGGCACTGATCCTGGTCGGAGCGCTGCCCGCTGCGCTCCTCGGAACGGTGGGCGCGGTGGCCGTACACGGCATGACGTGGCGCACGACCGCACAGCGTTGGCATGTGCTGGCGGCTGCCGTCGTGGGCCTCGTCGCGGGCGGAATCGTCTCCGGGGGAAGCGCGTGGTGGGGCATGGCCCTCGGCGTCGCGACCGGCGCTGGAAGGCTCGCCGTCGTTCCGCTCGTCATGCGAAAGACGTCAGGAAACTCGGATTAGCGCGCTCCGCCGACCGATGCTGAGTCCCGCGCGGAGCGGGCCGTGAGCCGCATCCAGCCCTCGGTGAGGACCACCCCCACCACGACACCTGGAAGGGCTCCTGCACCACCACCGGCACTGGATTCGACGCCCGGGAGAGCGATCAGCAGCATCACCACCGCCAACATGAGAGACCAACCGAAGAAGCGGTCGACGAAGTCCCGTCGATTCAGCACCTGCCAACCCGCTCCGCCCATCGCCCCGACGAAGAAGCAGACGCTCATCACCTGCGGAGGCGACACCCCTGCATCACGCAAGGCCGTCGCTGCTGCACCCGCGACGGACATGGCTGCCAGCGGGATGATCCACGCGCGCCTCCACGCTCGGCGCTGCTGTTCGTCGGCCACATCCACGCGGGAAGTATGCAGCACCGCGGTCAATCCTCGATGTAGCCCGTCTCCTTGTCGACCATGGCGAGGAAGTTGCGAATGTTCGCACGATGCTCCTCCGGGCTCTCCGAAGTAGGGCTCGAGGTGAATCCGTAGCCGGCATTCGGCCCACTGATCCAGGCGTAGTGGGTGCCGCGGAATCCGTCGCTTGTCAGCTCGAAGAGCTCGCCGTCGACCTCGAGCTGAGTGGCTGGCCCTTCAGCGCCCCCATCGGGCGCAACGCCCGGCACCGGAGCCCAGCCACACCGACTTCCATCCGTCACTCACCAAGGATCCCACCCAGCTTTCTGGAAGCGTGACCCGCAGGTGGATGTGTCGTTGTGCCATGCGAGCGCCTGGTGTCGACGGGTGCCGCGTCCACGCGAGGCGACCATCGGAGAAAGGAAGGGCGTCGCTGTGAAGGGTGCCCGTTACTCGATCCGGATCAGCTGGCGCTTCGCCCTCGTGCTCGCTGTGCTGCTGCCGGCTCTGGTGGCGGTGACCGCGGCGGGCATCCATGGGCTGAACACCGGCCGCCAAGGCGCCCACTCGCTCTACGAGGACCATCTGCGGGGCACGCTCCAGGTCGCCCGTCTGGAGTCCGCCCTCCAAGAGGTGCACCGGGCCAGCCTCGAGCTTCTCCTCGAGGACGATGGCGCCCAGCGGCGTCGGCTGCGGACCGAGCTGATGGACGCCCTCATCCCCGCTGCCGAGCAGGCACTCGCCTCCGTCGACGCTCTGACCTCCTCAGATCATGGCGAGCGGTCAGCCATGCGGAGCATCAACACGAGCTGGGCGCGGTTCGTCGGCGTCCTGGCCGACCAGCTGCCCACCGCCACCGCTCCCGCCGCCCACGTCCACGTCGAGGACGAGATCAACGGCGAGTTCCACGGTGCCGTGACCGCGGCGCGGGCGATCACGACCCAGGAGACCCGCGAGGCCGACGTGGCCTACCAGGCAGCGCTGCGCGACTATGACCTCAGCATCGAGCTCATGCTCATGGCCGGGCTCGCCGGCCTGCTGTGCTCGATCGCCACGGTGATCTGGCTGATCCGGAGCGTTCTTCCCCGCACCCTGGAGTACTCGGCGTTCGCCACCCAGGTCGGTCGAGGCGACTACAGTCGCCGGCTGAGCGCCGAAGGCCGAGACGAGCTGGCTCAGCTCGGCCGCGCCCTGGACGACCTCGCTGATCGGCGCCAGGCCGAGGCGACCTACGACCAGAGGAAGCTCGAGCTGATCGACGCTCTGCAGCTCACGGAGAGCGAACCCGACGCCCATGGCCTCCTGCGCCGACACCTCGAACGCGTCATCCCCGGCAGCCGCGTCACGGTGCTCGATCTCAACGACAGCCAGGGTGCTCCCGGGCTGGTCTCGGCCTCGGGAGGCAGCACCGCGGCGGCCGGCATCGAGTCCGCGGACCCCGGCGCCTGCCTCGCCGCTCGCAAGGCGCGTCCGCACGAGGGCCGTGAGCTGGCCGGAGAGCTCGACCTGCTGCCGTGCCCGGTGTGCTCCCTGGCCGGAGAGCGAACCCTCTGCGAACCCTTGATCGTCCGCGGCGAAGTCATCGGCAGTGTCCTCACCGAGCATCCACAACCGTTGACCGAGACCGACCAGCGCGCCATCCGCGACGCGGTCACCCAGGCCGCGCCCGTGCTGGGGAACCTGCGCAACCTGGCCGGTGCCGAGATGCGAGCCGTGACCGACGGCCTCACCAACCTGCCCAACCGGCGCGCCATCTCCAGCGCCATGCAACGGATGGTGGCCCACAGCCTGCGGACCGGCACCGGACTGGCCGTGCTGATGTGCGACGTCGACCATTTCAAGCAGGTCAACGACCAGCACGGCCACGCTCGTGGCGATGACGTCCTTCGCAGCATCGGCAGCGTCCTGGCCGGCGCCTTGCGCACGATCGACTTCGCCGGGCGCTACGGCGGCGAGGAGTTCCTGGTCGTGCTCGCGGACGCCGACGCCGAGCAGGCCCGTGGCACGGCGGAGCGGATCCGCGCCGCGGTCTCAGCCATCCGACTGCCGGACTTCGACCGCCAGATCACCCTGAGCGTCGGCATCGCCGTGCTGCCCGACAACGGCCGGGACGCCAAGTCGCTTCAGGCAGCTGCGGACCATGCGCTCTACGCCGCCAAGAACAACGGTCGTGACCGGATCGAGGTCGCGCCCGAAGGTCACCCCGACCGCCTCGCACCGGTCACGGGGAACCAGCCGCTCGGACGTGAGGTCGTCCGCTTCCGCTCCCAGTCGCGCACGACCTGAGCGCGCCGCCGACGGCGCAGCTTGCCGGAGACGGATGCGCACGAGCAGACGATCGCCGTGAACTGGCCGACGGCCAGCGTGAGAGCCCACCAGCCCACCCGCAACTGGCCGGTCGCACGGTTCCGAGAGCCAGGCGCGTCAGGCCGAGGGCGAAGCGCAGGTTCTCATCCAGGCGATCCTTCAGTCCGGGCAGCCCCTACGTGTGACGGATCCGGGCTCGTGCGATTCCACCGCGGACGAGGAGGAACACCACCGCCACCACGCCGGCGATCGCGAACAAGCGGTTCGGGTCCACGGCGGGGACCCACTTCACCTCCCCACCCTTGATCACGAAGCTGCCGGCCGGGCGGCCGGCGAGGCCGAACCCGCCGCCCTCGCCCTCCTGACCCTTGTTGTCGTGCCCCATGCCTCCGCCGGCGCCTCCGCCGACCTGGGCGGCCGGGATCACGGTCACGCCGTCATGTTCGTAGGGCTCGCCGAAGATCCGCTTCACCGTGAGCGCCTCCTTGGCCGCGTTGAGTGCTTCGGTCGCCTGCATCGCCACGCTCCCTTCGCTGGCTCCGTCGTTCGTCCAGCCTCGCTCGACCGAGGGCGGACCGGAGGGGTCGAAGGTCACCGCGCCCCGGGTCGCCGGTCCTACATGACCAGGCCGACGAGCTCCGCGAGCCGTGCGCGATGGTGACCGGGCAGACCGAGGGCGAGCTGGTCGGCCTTGGCGCGCTTGAGGTAGAGGTGCGCCGGGTGCTCCCACGTCATGCCGATGCCCCCGTGGAGCTGGACGGCCTCCTCGGCGGCGAGCACCGCCACGTCGGAGCACCACGCCGCCGCGGTGTGGGTCGCGATGGCTGCCTCATCCCCGGACGGCTCCGCCGCGAGCACGGCTGCGGCGTACCGGGCCGCGGCTGTCGCGCCCTCGACGGCGGTGTAGAGGTCGGCGAGCCGGTGCTTGAGCGCCTGGAAGCCTCCGACGACCCGGCCGAACTGGCGCCGCTCCTGGAGGTAGGCGACCGTCGTCGCCAGGCACCACTGGGCGAGGCCGAGCTGCTCGGAGGCGAGGAGGGCGGTCCCGGCGAGGAGCCCGGCGCGTACGGCAGCCGCGGCGTCAGCCTCGACGGCGACGGCACCGGTGCCCGCATCGACCGTGACATCGGCCAGCTGCCGGCTCATGTCGAGCGAGACGACCGGCTCGATCCGGGCATCGGCGGCAGCCACCGCCCGCAGCTCCACTCCCCCAGCGCCCTCGGTCGGCACCAGCAGCACGTCGGCCTCGAGGGCGCCGGCGACGCTGCGGACGGTCCCGCGAACCGGGTCGAGGGGCACCGTGAAGCCCCCGGTCAGCGGCGCCACGAGCGCAGCGGTACGCCGCCCTGCCGCCAGGTCCGCCAGCAACGCGCGCCCGTCCTCCGTCGGCGCATGGGACACGGCCACCGCGGCGATCACGGAGCTGGTCAGGAACGGCACCGGGGCGACCGCCCGGCCCAGCTCCTCCAGCACGACGGCGGCCTCGCGGGTCGTCGCACCCGCGCCGCCGATCTCCTCGGACACGAGGAGGCCCGCGAGGCCCAGCTCGGTCGCCAGTCCTGCCCAGAGCGGCTCGACGAGCGAGCGGTCGCCGTCGTAGGCGGCGGCAACGCCGGTCGCAGGGCAGCGGTCGGCGAGGAACCCCGACACCGCTGCCCGCAGGTCGCGGTCGTCGGCGGTGTCCAGCAGCTCCAGCGCCTCGACGTCGACGGTCGTCATCGGGGCACCTCCTTCCACGGCACGTCCTTGTCGACGCGCGGCTCGGCCGGCAGGCCCAGGACGCGTTCGGCGACGATGTTGCGCAGGATCTCCGAGGTGCCTCCCTCGATGGAGTTCCCCTTCGCGCGCAGGTAGCGGTAGACGGCATCGCGTCCGGTGAAGTCGACCTCCTGCGGCCGACGCATCGTCCAGCCGGGCTCGCTGGAGTAGCGCAGCCCCTCCTCGCCTCGGATCTCCAGGTCGAGTCCGGTCAACTGCTGGTTGAGCCGGGCGAACGTCAGCTTCATCGTCGAGCCGGCAGGACCCGGCTGGCCGACGGCGAGCTGCTGTCGCAGCCGCTGCCCGGTGAGGCGAGCGACCTCCGACTCGACATAGAGCCGCATGAGGCGGTCGAGCAGCTCCGTCGTGTGCTGCTCCGGATGCTCGCGCCACGACTGCGCCACCACGCCGAGCATCCCGCCCTCGCGCGGCGCCG
Organism: Nocardioides sp. AN3; assembly: GCF_054653495.1. Classification (NCBI taxonomy): domain Bacteria; kingdom Bacillati; phylum Actinomycetota; class Actinomycetes; order Propionibacteriales; family Nocardioidaceae; genus Nocardioides; species Nocardioides sp. AN3. The sequence goes on along the minus strand of NZ_BAAIGC010000001.1, from coordinate 527,029 downwards.
CATGACCGCCGATGGCGACGCGCTCGTTGTTGAGCGTGCCGTTGGCGACCCGCCAGCCGTCGCCCACAGCACCGACCCGCAGGGCGTCGGGGATCCGCATGTCGGTGAGGAAGACCTCGTTGAACTCGGCCTCTCCCGTGATCTGGCGCAGTGGACGAACGTCCACGCCCGGGTCCTTCATGTCCACCAGGAAGTAGGTGATCCCGCGGTGCTTCGGGACGTCCGGATCCGTCCTGGCGACAAGGATCGCGAAGTGGGCGTTGTGAGCGCCGGAGGTCCACACCTTCTGCCCGTTGACGACCCACGCGTCGCTGTCTGGCACGGCGCGGGTCGCGAGGCCGGCGAGGTCCGAGCCCGCGCCGGGCTCGGAGAAGAGCTGGCACCAGATCTCCTCCCCGCACCACAGCGGCTCGAGGAAGCGATGCTGCTGCTCCTCGCTGCCGTAGGCCAGCAGGGTCGGGGCGACCATCCCGAGCCCGATGCCGTTGGCGCGCGGGTTGTTGTCGGGCGCGCCCGCCTCCGCGAAGAGTGCGTCCACCATGGGCTGCAGGCCGCGCGGCAGGTCCAGGCCGCCGTGGCCGTGGGGAAAGTGCACCCAGGCCAGCCCGGCGGCGTAGCGGGCGTGCAGGAAGGCGCTGCGGTCGGTCGTGGCAGGCGGGTGCTCCGCGAGGAAGGCGGCGACCCGGTCTCGGAGCTCGGCGGGGGTCATCGGGCCGCCCGAGCCGCCTGACGGCCGAGCTCCGCCTTGGCCAGAGCGTTCTTGTGCACCTCGTCCGGGCCGTCGGCGAAGCGGAGGGTGCGGATGCCGGCGTACGCCGCCGCGAGGGGGAAGTCCTGCGAGAGCCCGCCCGCTCCGTGCACCTGGATCGCCTTGTCGAGGATCCACTGGACCGTCGTGGGCGTGGCGATCTTGATCGCTTGGATCTCGGTGTGCGCGCCGCGGTTGCCGACGGTGTCCATCAGCCAGGCGGTCTTGAGCACCAGCAGTCGCAGCTGCTCGACCCGGATGCGAGACTCGGCGATCCAGTCGCGGACGACGCCCTGGTCGGCGATCGGGCGGCCGAACGCGACCCGGCTCGACGCCCGCGCGCACATCAGCTCGATGGCCCGCTCCGCGACTCCGATGGAGCGCATGCAGTGATGGATGCGGCCAGGTCCCAGCCGGGCCTGGGCGATCGCGAAGCCTGAGCCCTCCTCGCCGATGAGGTTCTCGACCGGCACCCTGACATCGGTGAAGGTCAGCTCGGCGTGGCCGCCGTGGTCGTGGTCGTCGTACCCGAAGACGTGCATGCCCCGGTTGACCTCGAGACCGGGGACGTCGCGCGGGACGAGGATCATCGACTGCTGGCGATGCCGCTCGGCCGACGGGTCGGTCTTCCCCATCACGATGAAGATCGCGCAGTTCGGGTTCATCGCCCCGGTGATCCACCACTTGCGGCCGTTGAGCACATAGTGGTCGCCGTCCCGGACGATGCTGAGCTCGATGTTCGTGGCATCCGAGGAGGCGACGTCGGGCTCGGTCATCGCGAAGGCCGAGCGGATCTCGCCGGACAGCAACGGCTCCAGCCACTCCTTCCTCTGCGCGTCGCTGCCGAAGAGGTGAAGGACCTCCATGTTGCCGGTGTCGGGCGCGGCGCAGTTCATGGCCGCGGGCGCCAGGTGGCTGCGGCCGCTGATCTCGGCGAGGGGGGCGTACTGCAGGTTCGTCAGGCCGGCCCCGGCGTCGCCGGGGAGGAACAGGTTCCACAGACCCCGCCGGCGGGCCTCCTCGCGGAGCTCGGCGAGCAGGGGCACGGCGTCCCACGCCCACGGGTCGCCGGAGGTCGCGAGCTGCTCCCCGAAGACCGGCTCGGCCGGCTCGACGTGGGTGTGCAGGAAGTCGAGCAGCGTGTCGCGCAGCTCTTCGGTGCGTGCGTCGAACGAGAAGTCCATCTTTCAGCCTTCCTCGAGTGCGGCCAGGCCCGCCTCCAACAGCGGGTCGATCGCGTCTCCGATGGTGTCGAACCCCTCCCCGACCGTCTGGCCGAGCAGGTGGCGGTAGTGGATGCCCTCGAGGATGGCGGCGAGCTTGTACGCCGCCAGGCCGAGGTAGAAGCCGATCCGGCTCAGGTCGCGGTGGCTCGCCACGTCGTAGCGCGCGAGGATCTCCGACTCGGCGAGGAACCCGGGCGCGAGGCTGACGTCGCTCACCGCGTCGCCGCCGAAGGTGGCCAACCGTTGGTAGACCAACATGAGCGCCAGGTCCGTGAGCGGGTCGCCGAGCGTCGCCATCTCCCAGTCGATGACGGCGTTGATCTCGTCCGAACCGTTGTCGACCAACGCGTTGTCGAGCCGGTAGTCGCCGTGCACGATGCCAGCCGCACCGTCGTCGGGCACCGAGGCCGCCAGTCGAGCGTGCAGCTTGTCGGCCGCCGGCAGGTCACGGTGGTGGGAGGCGTCCATCTGCTTCTTCCATCGCCGCACCTGGCGGCCCAGGAAGCCCTCGGGGCGCCCGAAGTCGGCCAACCCGACGCTCGCCGGGTCCACCTCGTGGAGCGCGACCAGGGTGTCGACCAGGCGCTCGGAGATGGCCCGCGTGCGATCGGCGCCGAGCGCCTCGAGCTCGCCGCGGGTGCGGTACGGCGTGCCGGCGACCTTCGCCATCACGTAGAACGGCGCTCCGACCACGTCGGTGTCCTCGCACAGCCCGAACGTGACCGGCACGGGCACCGCGGTGTCGCGTAGCGCCGCCATCACGCGATGCTCACGCGCCATGTCGTGCGCCGTCGCCAGCACGTGGCCGAGCGGCGGCCGTCGCACGATCCACGCGCTCGACCCGTCCGAGACCTCGTAGGTGAGGTTGGACTTGCCGCCGCTGATGTGGCGCGCGGTCAGGTTGACCGTGCCGTCCGCGGACGGCGTCGCGCCGGGGACGTGTGCGGCGAACCACTCGCCGAGCCGCGCGAGCTCGAGACCGGGGACCTCAGTCATCGACGGCCTCCGTCTCCACCGGGGCGACCGGGGCGACCGGTGCGAGGCCGGGGACGAAGGCGGCGAGAGCTGCGCGGGTGCTCGCCGGGTCGGTGTGCAGCACCGTCCTCAGCCCGACGGCACGAGCACCGATCACGTTCGGCTCGGCGTCGTCGACGAAGACACTGCGCTCGGGCGCGACGCCGAGACCGTCCAGAGCCAGGTGGTAGATCTCGGGCTGGGGTTTGCGCAGGCCCACCTCGCCGGAGATGACGACGGTGTCGAACGCCTCCGCGATCCGCTCACGGGGGTAGGTGTTGCCCCAGCTGTTCGACAGCAGACCGGTGCGCAGTCCGAGCGAACGCAGGTCGGCGATGAGGTCGAACATCGCCGGCTCGACCCGCATCCCCGCGAAGAGACGCCCGATGATGCCCTCGGCCACGACCGGGTCGCCGTCGTGGCGCACCAGCTCGGCCGCCAGGAGGGCGCCGAACTCGTCCGCGGCGAGCTCACCGGTCTCGAGCCGGTGGATCGGCGTGCCGTCCGGTGCGTCCCGGGAGAGCCACGCCTTGAGGGTGCGGCTGAACGAGGCACGGTCGATGCCGTCCGCCTCGAGCCAGGCGCCGATCGAGTCGCCGACCGGCGTGGTCAGCACGCCGCCGAAGTCGAAGACCACTGCCTCGACGGGCGGCTCGGTTGACGTGGGCATCGCCGTCGGCATCCCGGTGGGCGTCGCGGTGGGCGTCGCGGTCACGGCGTGACCACCACCCGTCCGACCGTCACGCCGTCGGCGAGGCGCTGGATGCCGATGGCGCCCTCGTCGAGAGGCAGCCGCTCGCTCACGAGCGGGCGGACGAGGCCCTGGTCGGCGAGGTCGGTGAGCGCCTGGTGACACTCGCGCACCGCAGCCGGGTCCTGGGAGTTGTAGAGACCCCAGTGCAGGCCGAGGATCGAGTAGTTCTTGACGAGGGCGTGGTTCAGCGCGGCGGACTGGATCTCGCCGCCCGCGAACCCGACCACGAGGATGCGCCCCTCGAAGGCGATGCACTTGGTCGAGCGCTGGTAGGTCTCGCCGCCCACCGGGTCGTAGATGACGTCGGCACCGCGACCACCGGTCTGCTCCTTGACCACGCTGACCCAGTCCCCCGCTGCGCCGTCGGCATGACGGTCGACCACGACGTCGGCGCCCAGCGCGCGGGCCACCTCAGCCTTCGCCGAGCCGCCGACGACCCCGATCACCGTCGCACCGGCAGCCTTCCCGAGCTGCACCGCGGCGCTCCCGACTCCGCCGGCGGCGGCGTGCACGAGCAGCGTCTCCCCGGCCTGCAGACCGGCCCGGCGATGCAGGCCGAACCAGCCGGTCTGGTAGCCGATGTAGAGCGACGCCGCCTCAGCGTCGTCGAGAGAGGCCGGCGCGGGGAACGTCGTGGCGGCGTCCATGAGGGCCAGCTCGGCGAAGCCGCCGTACGGCAGCACGCCCGCACCGACCACCCGGTCGCCGACGGCGACTTCGGTGACCTCGTCGCCGACCGACACGACCTCGCCGCACAGCTCCACGCCGGGTGTGAAGGGCAGATCCGGCCGCACCTGGTAGAGACCTCGGCACATCAGGACGTCGGGGAAGTTCGCCGGCACGGCGAGCACCCTCACCACCAGTAGGCGGGGGCCCGGTGCCGGGTCCTCCACGTGCTCGAGCCTGAGCACCTTCGACGGCTCGCCGAGCTCTGCGGCCCGCCACGCCCTCATCGTCATCGGAGCACTCCTGTCTGATCGTCGGCTGCCTGCGCGCCGTCTGTCTGCTCGTCGAGGTGCTGCTGCACCCGGTTCATCCCGCTCAGCCACCGGTCCGTGTCGGCGGCCCGCGCCCGGTAGTAGGCACCCACCTCGGGGTGCGGGAGCACGAGGAACTCCTCGCCGGCGAGCGCCTCCCACGCAGCCTGCGCCACCTGCTCGGGGGTGAGCACCGAGTCGTGGCCGAGGATCTCCTTCAAGGGCCCAGCGTCCTCGTACATCCTGGTCCGCACGCCCTGCGGACAGATGGCCTGCACGACGACGCCGCGGTGGCGGTAGGTCGCCGAGAGCCATTCGGCGAAGGCGACCGCACCGTGCTTGGAGACCGAGTAGCTCGGACCGCCCAGCATCGTCAGGAGGCCGGCCGCAGAGGCCGTGACGACGAACCGTCCGGCCCCGCGCTCGAGCCAGTCCGGCACCAGCAGCCGGGCCGCGCGCACGTGGGCCATCACGTTGACCTCGAGCGCGGCGGCCCAGTCCTCCTCGGACGCCCCGAGCCCCTGACCACGCTCGACGCCGGCGTTGCCGAACCAGACGTCGATCGCGCCGAGTTCGGCACGGGCCGCGTCGACCAGCCGCCCGACGCCGTCGACCGAGGCCGCGTCGCCGCCGGCGGCGTACCCGCCGATCTCGGCGGCCACCGCCTCGGCCGCGCCGGCGTCGAGGTCGTTGACCACCACCCGTGCGCCTCCGCCGGCCATCCGGCGCGCCAGCGCCCGCCCGATGCCGTGCCCGGCACCGGTCACGACGACGCCCTTGCCGGCGAGGTCAGCACCCGTGTGAGGGCCTGTGGTCTCCGGCATCCCTCAGACGCCCCCGGCCAGCAGCAGTCCGCCGTCGACGACCAGCGCCTGGCCCGTCATCCACGCTGAGTCGTCGGAGAGGAGGAAGGCGACGACGGAGCCGACGTCGTCGGGCTGGCCGAGGCGCTTCAGCGCGTACGCCGAGGCGACCTCCTCCTCGCGGCCCTCATAGAGCGCAGTCGCGAACTTGGTCTTCACCACGGCCGGGGCGACGGCGTTGACGCGGATGCTCGGCCCGAGCTCGACGGCGAGCTCCTCGGTGAGATGGATGAGCATGGCCTTGGTGCCGCCGTACATCGCGATGCCCGGCGCCGGACGTAGCCCCGCTGCTGACGCCACGTTGACGATCGCGCCGCCGTGCTCGCCCATCCAGGCGCGGTGGGCCTGCTGGATCCAGCTGATCGGCGACAGGCAGTTGACGTCCACCATCTTGCGGGCGGCGGCCACGTCGATGCTCATCAGCGGGCCGTACGTCGGGTTGATGCCGGTGTTGTTCACCAGGAAGTCGAGGCTGCCGAACGTCTCGACCGCGGTCGCCACCGTCTCCGCCTGGTGCTCGGGGTCGTCGGCGTGACCCGCGACGAAGGCGGCATGCTCGGGCCCACCGAGCTCGGCGACGGCCTCCTCCAGAGCGTCCGGCTTGCGGGCCGTGATGACCACACGGGCGCCGTCGTCGACGAGTCGCTGCGCGATCGCGAGGCCGATGCCGCGGCTCGCTCCCGTCACGATCGCCGTCCTGCCCTCGAACCGACTGGCCACGCGGCCCTCCTGAAGTGTTGATGGGGTGAGTCGATGATGAAAGAGTGTGCGTGCTAGACGCTGACTAAGCGCTTGCTTATGATGCTGACAGTGCCGCATCATGCCGGTCCGGGTCAAGAGGTCCCGCCGCCTGGATCGGTCACACATCGAAGGAGGACTCCAGATGAGCGCGCTCGAGGGCTCCACGCGAGGCGACCAGGCTCGAGCCCGCCTGCTCGATGCCGCGGTCGAGGCGTTCGGCGCGAAGGGCTTCCACGGCACCACCACGCGCGACATCGCGACGGCGGCCGGCATGAGCCCGGCGGCGGTCTACGTGCACCACCGGTCCAAGGAGGAGCTGCTCTACGTCATCTCCCGCAACGGCCACCAGACGACGCTGGACATCGTCAGGGCGGCCGCCGCCTCGGCCTCCTCGCCGACGCTGCAGCTCGCGGCCGTGGCACGGGCGTTCGCGCGCCACCACGCCGAGGGCCACACGTGGGCACGGATCGTGAACTACGAGCTCGACTCGCTCTCCCCCGCCCACTTCGAGGAGATCCGCGCTCTCCGCATCGCCATCGAGCACGAGGTGCGCACGGTGATCGAGGCCGGCGCGTCCTCCGGCGAGTTCGACGTCGCGGACGTCGGCATGGCGACGACCGCCGTGCTGTCCCTCGGCATCGACGTCGCCCGCTGGTATCGCGAGGGCGGCCGGTGGAGCCCCGACGACGTCGGTGACCACTTGGCCGACGTCGCGCTGCGCATCGTCGGCGCGAGATGACACCGAATGACCACCTGACCAGAGGGTCCGGATGGCCCGGACGGGCCAGGTGACCACGATCCTGGGCACAATGTCCCGGTTCTCCTGCCGAACGGCCCAGGACGCGCTGAACATGGACACGTGCTCCCTCTCTCTCGGTGGTCGGCGCGCGCCCTCGTGGGGGCGATTGCGGGCCTTCTCCTCGCCCCCTGGTGGGTCTCCCCGCACGCCAGCGCGTCCACCGGCACGACGCCGGCCACGTGCTCCGACCCGGTGCTCTCGCGCCGGCAGCCGGCGGCGGTGGCGATGCCGGGCCTCTCCCAGACCCAGCGGCGCCACGTCGCCCGCCTCGGCCGCCTGAGCCTCGACGCCCTCCAGGACGTCTCACGACGCGGTCGCGCCGGGGACGACACGCTGTGGCTCGATCGTTGCGGTCGCAGCTTCTACAGCGACCCTGTGGCTCCGAAGGCGGCGGCCGCCACCGCGACCAGCAGCGCCACCACCGCCGCCACCGCGACCAGCAGCGCCACCGCCGCCAGCGCGACCGCCACCGCGACCACCTCCGGGCCGGCGGGTCCGCTTTCCAGCACGTTCGCACTCGCGTCGAATCCGACCTCCGCGCACACGATCTACCTCGACTTCGTCGGCGCGACCGTCACGGGGACCGCTTGGAACGACTCGGCGTACGGCGCTTCGGCCGCGACGTCCATCACGGCGCCGCCGTACAGCATGGACAGCTTGGTCGACACCGCCTTCAGCGCGGCCGAGCTGACCCAGATCCAGCGGGCATGGCTCGTCGTCGCCGAGGACTATGCGCCGTACGACGTGAACGTCACCACCCGCGACCCGGGCGTGGCGGCGTTGCAGCGCTCGAGTGCGGCCGACACGCAATACGGCGTCCGCGTGATCATCACCGCGCACGGGCCGATCTACAGCTACTGCACCTGCGGCGGCCTGGCGTACGTCGGCATCTACGGGGACCCGACGGCCAACGCCTACCAGCCGGCGTGGGTGTTCACCGACGGCACGCTGACCGACGGCGTCTCGCTGGCCCAGGCGGTCAGCCACGAGGTGGGACACACCTTGGGTCTGCATCACGACGGCACCAACGCCACGGCAGGAGACAACTACTACACCGGGTCGGGCGTCTGGGCGCCGATCATGGGCGCCTCCTACTACGCGCCGGTGACGCAGTGGTCGAAGGGCGAGTATCCGCTGGCCAACAACCCCGAGGACGACATCGCCGTCATCGGCCGCGTGCTGGGCGTCAAGCCCGACGACTTCGCCGACAGCGCGGTCGGCGCCCCGGTGCTGCCGGCGGCCGCCTCGAGCCGCCTGAACGGCGTGATCGGCACCCGCACCGACGTCGACGACTTCACCCTGACGACTGCCGAGGCGACGACGATCTCGGCGCAGCCGACCGGCTACCAGCCTGATCTCGACCTGTCGCTCACCCTCACGGACCTGGCCACCGGCCGGGTGGTCGCGAAGGTCGACCCCGCGGCCTCGAAGGGCACTGGTGTGGCCGCGAACGGGCTCGGCGCGCAGTACGCCCTGCCGGCCGGCCCCGCTCGGACCTACCTGATCAGCATCGACGGCGTCGGCAACGGGAGCCCCGGGGTGGCCGGGCACTACAGCGACTACGGATCCGAGGGTGCCTACTCGTTGACCGTCGCTCCGGGCCAGTCCCCGACGCTCGGCGTGATCAGCTCCCCTGTGGCGGCGCTGCGCTGGCAGAGCGTGAGCCTGCGCCGTGCGCGGGTCGGGCATGCCTACCGCGGGACACTCAGCGTCGGCGGCGGCGCCGGGGCACTGCACTGGACGGTCGCCGGCAAGCTGCCGCCGGGGATCCGGCTCTCGGTGCGCGACGCCGGTCGCCGTCTCGTCCTGGCCGGCACCGGACGTCGCACCGGCCGCTGGCGCGCCACGCTGCACGGCACCGACGGTGGCGGTCGCACGCTGAGCCGCTCGGTGACGATCGCGGTCCGACGTTGATCACGCGCGGGACGTCATACGCCCTGGCGCCTCGAACGACCAGGTCGTATGACGTCCCCGCCGGTCTCAGCCGACGACGACCTCGACGCGCTGGAAGCCCTTGAGGTCGGTGTATCCCGTCGTGGCCATGCTGCGCTTGAGCGCGCCGATGAGGTTCATCGTGCCGTCGGCGACGTGGCTCGGACCCAGCAGGATCTCCTCGAAGCTGCCGACGCTCTCGAACTCGACCCGCTGACCACGCGGCAACACCGCGTGGTGCGCCTCGGCGCCCCAGTGGAACCCCCGGCCGGGCGCGTCGGTCGCCCGCGCGAACGGGCTGCCGACCATGACGGCGTCGGCACCGCACGCGATGGCCTTCGCGATGTCGCCGGACTTGCCGATCGAGCCGTCGGCGATGACGTGGACATAGCGGCCGCCCGACTCGTCGAGGTAGTCGCGCCTCGCCGCAGCGACGTCGGCCACCGCGCTGGCCATCGGGACCGCCACGCCGAGGACCGTGCGGGTCGTGTGCGCCGCACCGCCGCCGAAGCCGACGAGGACGCCGGCGGCGCCGGTCCGCATCAGGTGCAGCGCGGCCTGGTGGGTCGCACAGCCGCCGACGACGACCGGCACGTCGAGCTCGTAGATGAACTCCTTGAGGTTGAGCGGCTCCGCCTGGCTGCTGACGTGCTCAGCGGAGACCGTGGTGCCCCGGATCACGAACAGGTCCACACCGGCGTCGGTCACCGTCTTCGCGAACTCCTTGGTCCGCTGGGGGCTGAGCGCGCCCGCCACCGTCACGCCCGCCGCGCGGATCTCGCGCAGCCGCTCGGTGATGAGCTCGGCCTTCACCGGCTCGGCGTAGATCTCCTGCAGCCGGCGGTTCGCGTCGGCGCCCCGAAGGTGCGCGACCTCCTCGAGGAGCGGCTCGGGGTCGGCGTAACGCGTCCAGATGCCCTCGAGGTTGAGGACCCCCAGACCGCCCAGCCGGCCCATCTGGATCGCGGTGGCCGGTGACATGACGGAGTCCATCGGCGCCGCGAGCACCGGCAGCTCGAAGCGGTAGGCGTCGATCTGCCAGTCGACGCTGACCTCCTCGGGGTCACGCGTCCTCCGGCTCGGCACGATCGCCACGTCGTCGAACGCATACGCGCGGCGCGCCCGCTTGGCCCGGCCGATCTCGATGTCAGTCACCCGGCGATTCTGACATCGGGTACGCCGCACCGCTGAATCCGACCGGCCCTGGGTGTGGGCGGCCCGCCCGCGTGCATGTTCGTCGAACAGTCAGCGGCCGAGCTCGCGCAGCCGGTCGAGCGCCCGCCGGTCGCGCTTGGTCGGACGGCCGGCGCCGCGCTCACGCACGAACACCGGCGCGGCGCGCTCCGCCTTGGGCGGGAGGGCAGGCGTGCGGTCGTCGTACGCCGCCTGGGCCACGGGCGCGCCGACCCGCTTCGCGAGCAGCTGCAGGACGACCACGATGTGCTCGCGGTCGGTGAAGACCCTGACCTCGTCGCCGACCTTCACCGTCTGCGACGGCTTGGCCCGGACGCCGTTGATCCGGATGTGCCCGGCCTTCGCGCCGGTGGTGGCCTGCGAGCGGCTCTTGTAGAGCCGCACCGCCCAGCACCAGGCGTCGACGCGGACGGCGTCCATGCCTCAGGAGCGGTAGTTGGGGGCTTCGGCGGTCATCTGCACGTCGTGCGGGTGGCTCTCCTTGAGCGAGGCGGAGGTGATCCGCATGAAGCGGCCCTTCTCCTGGAGCTCGGGGATCGTCCGCGCGCCGACGTAGAACATCGTCTGGTGCAGGCCTCCGACCAGCTGGTGGGCGACAGTGGCGAGCGAGCCCTTGTAGGGCACCTGACCCTCGATGCCCTCCGGCACGATCATGTCGTCGCTGGTGACCTCGGCCTGGAAGTAGCGGTCCTTGGAGTAGGACTTCTTCCCGCGGCTCGACATGGCACCCATGGAGCCCATCCCGCGGTAGGCCTTGTACTGCTTGCCGTTCAGCAGGATCAGCTCACCGGGGGTCTCCTCGGTGCCGGCCAGCATCGAGCCGAGCATGACGGTGTCGGCGCCGGCGACGATCGCCTTGCCGATCTCGCCGGAGTAGCGCAGGCCGCCGTCGGCGATGAGGGGGACGCCGGCCGGCTTGCAGGCGAGGCTGGCCTCGTAGACCGCGCTCACCTGTGGCACGCCGACGCCGGTCACGACGCGGGTCGTGCAGATCGAGCCCGGGCCGACGCCGACCTTCACGGCGTCGGCGCCCGCGTCGACGAAGCTCTGGGCGCCGTCCTTCGTCGCGACGTTGCCGCCGATGACCTGCACGTGACGGGTCGCGGGGTCGGTCTTGAGCCGCTTCAACATGTCGATGAGCAGTCGCACGTTGCCGTGCGCGGTGTCGGCGACGAGCACGTCGACGCCGGCGTCGATGAGCGTGGTGGCACGCTGCCAGGCGTCGCCGAAGTAGCCGATCGCCGCGCCGACGAGCAGGCGGCCCTGGGCGTCGTACGACGCGTCGGGGAACTGCTCCCCCTTCACGAAGTCCTTGACAGTGATGAGGCCGGTCAGCCGGCCGTCGCCGTCGACCAGCGGCAGCCGCTCCCGCTTGTGGCTGCGCAGGAGGGCGGTGGCGTCCTCGCGGGAGATGTCGGAGGGTCCGGTGATGAGCGGCATCGGCGTCATCACCTCGTCGACCTTCGTGGTCGCCCACTCCGCGACGGGGGTGAACCGTAGGTCGCGGTTGGTGATCATGCCGAGCAGCCGGTTGTCGGAGTCGACGACGGGGAAGCCGGAGATGCGGTACTCCCCGGCGAGCTTGTCGAGCTGCTCGAGCGTCGCGTCAGGACCGATGGTGACCGGGTTGGAGATGATCCCGGTCTGGGTGCGCTTGACGAGGTCGACCTGGTAGGCCTGGTCCTCGATCGAGAGGTTGCGGTGCAGCACGCCGATGCCGCCCTGGCGCGCCATCGCGATCGCCATGCGCGCCTCGGTGACGGTGTCCATCGCGGCCGAGATCAGCGGCGTCCTCAGCGACAGCTCGCGGGTCAGCCGGCTGGTGGTGTCGATGTCGCTCGGGGCGAGGTCGGAGTATCCCGGCAGGAGCAGGACGTCGTCGTAGGTGAGGCCCAGCGTCGCGAACTTCTCAGGGATCTCCATGACGAAATGTTACGGCCGCTGCCGTCGCGCACCCGAATCGGCGTCGGGTCACCGACCGAGTGGCTTGAGGGCCCCGACCGGGACCCGCACGGTGAGCCGGTCGGCCGCCATGCGGATCCTTCCGCGGAGCCCCGCACGGAGCACCAGGGGCAGCACCGCGGGGTTGTCGGCGCGGCTGGTGAGCAGGATCTCATCGGCGTCGAGCCCGTGCGCGACCCGCGCGGCGTCGAGGAGCAGCCTTGTGCCGATCCCACGACGCCGCGACGCGGGGTCCACGGAGAGGTCGACAGTGCGCACGCGCCCGCCGTGCGCGACGGTCTCCGGACCGATCGTGGCCACGCCGACGACGAGAGAGCCGACGTACGCCGTGACGGAGCCACCGTCGACGACATACTCCGGCGCCGCGTCGGAGCCGGAGCCTCGCGTGCTGGTGAGCCCGGACGGCAGCGGCTCGCGGAGCCGGCGGAGCACGTCGCTGACGAGGTTCGCCATGGCGGTCCCACGGGCACGCTCGGTGTCGGTGAAGGGCGCGGTCCGGTGCACCTGGACGAGCACGTCCCCCACGACCATGTCCATGGTGTCGTGGACGATCGTCGGATCGGCGGGCTCCGCCTCGGCGTCGAAGAGCCGGGCGACGACCTCCGGGAAGGCCATCGGGAACTCGAGGATCGTGCGCGCGGCCTTCACGTAGCGCGTCGGCTGGTCGTCGAGGGCCGCCTCGGTGCTCGGCTGTGCGACGACGCCCGCACCGCCGGCCTCGGCGACCAGCGCGGCGACGCGCTCCACGGTCCAGCCGTCGTCCGTGCTGAGCACCATCTCGTCGGTCACGCCGTCGAGACCGGGGAAGATCTGGAGACCGAGGATGTTCACGCCCGCCTCACCGCAGCTGCGGGCCAGCATGGCGAGCGTGCCTGGCTCGTCGGGCAGGGTCGCGCGCACTCTCCACAGCATGCGCGCAGTCTGGCGGCCGGATGTTGCTCCCGTGTTTCGCCGAGCAGACCCAGATGCCCGCCCCCGGAATGCCGAACGGGCCCAGATGTCCAGCTGATCTGAACATCTGGGCCCGTTCACCGAGCCTCGACCGGGCATCTGCGCCCGGTCGGCGGATCAGTGACCGTGGCCGTGCCCGTGGCCGTGGCCACCGGCGGCGGCCGGCTCCTCGTCCTGGGGCTTGTCGACGACCAGCGTCTCGGTCGTGAGCAGCATGCCCGCGATCGAGGTGGCGTTGACGAGCGCCGAGCGGGTCACCTTGACCGGGTCGATGACGCCCTGGGCGACGAGGTCGCCGTACTCGCCCGTGGCGGCGTTGTAGCCCTGGCCGACGCCGAGCTCGCGCACCTTCGTCGTGATGACATAGCCGTTCTCGCCACCGTTCTCGGCGATCCAGCGCAGCGGCTCGTCAGCGGCCTTGCGCACGATGCGCGCACCGACGGCCTCGTCACCGGTGAGACCGAGGTCCTTCTCCAGCACCGAGACGGCGTGGATGAGAGCGGAGCCACCGCCGGGGACGATGCCCTCCTCGATGGCGGCACGCGTCGCGGAGACAGCGTCCTCGATGCGGTGCTTCTTCTCCTTCAGCTCCACCTCGGTGTGGGCGCCGACCTTGATGACGCAGACGCCGCCGGCCAGCTTCGCGAGGCGCTCCTGGAGCTTCTCGCGGTCCCAGTCGGAGTCGGTCGACTCGATCTCGGACTTGATCTGGTTGACCCGGCCCTCGACCTCGGCCGAGTCACCGGCGCCGTCGACGATCGTCGTGTTGTCCTTGGTGATGACGACACGACGCGCCTGGCCGAGCACCTCGAGGCCGACCTGGTCGAGCTTGAGGCCGACCTCGGGGGCGACGACCTGACCACCGGTCAGGGTCGCGATGTCCTGCATCATCGCCTTGCGGCGGTCACCGAAGGCGGGGCTCTTCACCGCGACGGCGTTGAAGGTGCCGCGGATCTTGTTGACGACGAGCGTCGAGAGCGCCTCGCCGTCGACGTCCTCGGCGAGGATGAAGAGCGGCTTGCCGGCGGCGATGACCTTCTCCAGCAGGGGCAGCAGCTCCTGGATCGAGGAGATCTTGCCCTGGTGCAGGAGGATGTAGGGGTCGTCGAGGACGGCCTCCATGCGCTCCGGGTCGGTGACGAAGTACGCCGAGATGTAGCCCTTGTCGAACTGCATGCCCTCGGTGAACTCGAGCTCGGTGCCCGTGGTGTTGGACTCCTCGACGGTGATGACGCCGTCCTTGCCGACCTTGTCGAACGCGTCGGCGAGCAGGTCGCCGATGAGGCTGTCGCGGCTGGAGATGGTCGCGACCGCGGCCATGTCCTCCTTGCTGTCGACGTCGCGCGAGGCGGCGTGCAGCGCGTCGCTCACCGCGGCGGCCGCGGCGTCCATGCCCCGCTTGAGGCTCATCGGGTTGGCGCCGGCGGCGACAGCCCGAAGGCCCTCGTGGACCATCGCCTGCGCGAGCACGGTCGCGGTGGTGGTGCCGTCACCGGCGACGTCGTTGGTCTTGGTGGCGACCTCCTTCGTCAGCTGGGCGCCCAGGTTCTCGAACGGGTCGTCGAGCTCGACCTCACGGGCGACGGTGACGCCGTCGTTGGTGATGGTCGGCGCGCCCCACTTCTTGTCGAGGACGACGTAGCGGCCCTTCGGGCCCAGGGTCACCTTGACGGCGTTGGCGAGGGCGTCGACGCCACGCTCGAGGGCGCGTCGGGCGTGCTCGTCAAACTCCAGGATCTTCGGCATGACTCTCCTTTGAGATCAGGAAGCAGTCCGGGACGTCATACGGACGGTGCAACCAGTTGCTCCGTCCGCATGACGTCCCGCAACGGCTGAGTGGATCAGGACTCCACGACGGCGAGGATGTCCCGCGCCGAGAGGATCAGGAACTCGTCGCCGCCGTACTTGACCTCGGTGCCGCCGTACTTGCTGTAGATGACCTTGTCGCCGACCTTGACGTCGAGCGGGACGCGGTTGCCGTTGTCGTCGATGCGACCGGGGCCGACCGCCAGGACCTCGCCCTCCTGGGGCTTCTCCTTGGCGGTGTCCGGGATGACCAGGCCAGAGGCGGTGGTCTGCTCAGCCTCGACCTGCTTGATGACGATGCGGTCCTCGAGAGGCTTGATGTTGATCGACACGGTGTCGACCTCCCCTTTCAGTTTCGGCAGCGCCTGAGTTCGGCCGAGCCGGGTGGCTGAGCCATCTCGACAGTGCACTGCTCGATGGGCGGATCAATATTGACGTCTTCGCCTGCATGGCTGGGCGCCGTCGCGGGGGTCGCCGTCACCGGCAGGCAGTTGGCACACTCACGTCGAGAGTGCCAGATGAGACGTTAGCACTCAGGTCGCGTGAGTGCTAGGGACCCGGGTGCCGAGTCGGTCGAAGCACGTCCTGAGAGAATCTGCGGATGGAGCTCGACGCCTTCACGTGGCTGCTCACCGCACCCGGGCAGGAGCTCCTCGAGCGGGCCACCCAGCTGCGCGGCGAGGACCCGCTGCGGGCTCAGACGATCCTCCGCCGAGAGGCACCGGGCGCGGAGCCGGCGTACGTCGCCGCCGCCCTCACCCAGGCCCAGCTGCGGGCGAAGGCCGTCGCCAAGTTCGGTCCCGACGCCGAGCGGATGTACTTCACCCCCGACGGCCTCGAGCAGGCGACCCGCCGCGCGGTCGCCGAGCATCGCGCGGCCCGGTTGGCGGCGTACGGCACCCGGACCCTGATCGACCTCGGCTGCGGCATCGGAGGCGACCTCATCGCCGCCTCGCGCGCCGGGCTGATCGTCGCCGGCGTGGACCTCGACCCCGAGCGGGTCGCGGTCGCCGAGGGCAATCTGGCCGCGCTCGGCCTCGCCGGCGCCGTCCAGGTCGCCGACGCGACGACCGTGGACCATGCGGCGTTCGAGGTGGCCTTCGCGGACCCGGCGCGACGTGGGGCACGAGGGCGAGCCCTGCGAGGGTGGGACACCGATGCCGAGGGGTGGACACCGCCCTGGTCCTTCGTCCAGACGCTCCTGACCCGTGAAGCGTGCGTCAAGGTCGCGCCCGGCATCCCCCACGAGCTGGTCCCGGACGGCGTCGAGGCGGAGTGGGTGAGCGACCACGGCGACGTCAAGGAGGCCGCCCTGTGGGCGGGGGGCCTCGCGACCGTACGCCGCCGGGCCACCGTCATCGGCGACGGCGGCCTGGCCACGCTGACTGATGAGGACGCTCCCGCCGCGGACGCGGCCCCCAGCATGGAGCGCGCCGTCGGCCGGTTCCTCTACGAGCCCGACGGCGCCGTGATCCGCGCCGGACTCGTCACCGCGGTCGCGGCAGGGGTCGGCGGGGGCCTGCTCGACGAGCACATCGCCTACGTGACCTCCGACGAGGCGTTCCGCACCCCGTTCGCCAGCGGCTACGAGGTGGTGGAGGAGCTGCCCTACCGCGAGCGTGCCCTGCGGGCGGCGCTGCGCGAGCGCGGCGTGGGTCGGCTGACCATCAAGAAGCGCGGCGTCGCCGTCGTCCCCGAGCAGCTGCGTCGCGCACTCTCCCTTCAGGGCCCGAATGAGGCGACAATCGTGATGACACGGGTCGCCGGCGAGGGAGCCTGCCTGCTGGTGAGGCCCCTGCGGGAGGCACGCTGAGAGGCACGGAGAGAAGCACGACGACACACTGAGACAAGCCAGAGCCGATGACCGAGGAGCAGCTCGTCCTGGGACGCCCGCCACGCCCGCCGAGGCGAGGGCGCTGGGGCGGTCGTGCGCCGCGTCTCGTCCTGGCGTCCGCGCTTCTCGTGCTCGTCGGGTGGGCGCTGTGGCACGCCATCCTCGACCAGCCGGGCGCCACGCCGCACCCCTCCTCGACTCCGACGCCGTCCCTGCCGAGGGGCGGGGAGAGCGGCTACGTGGCCCACGAGCCGCCCGCCGTTCCCTACCTCCGGTCGGGCACCCTCGTCCCGCCCGACGGTGAGCCCCGCGGGATCCCCGACGGCTCCTGGACCGGCTTCAGCCTTCTCGCCGACGGTCGAGTCGTGCTGGTGCAGGACGGCAGCGTGGTCGTGCTCGGCCCTGGAACGCAGCGCCACGGCTATCCCGCCGTCGGCGACCTGTCCGCGCGGCCCGACGGCACGGCCGTGGCGTGGACCGGCGGCGACGGACACCTGCTCCGGCTCCGGACCGGCCGGGCGGAGCCCGAGCGCGTGGTCGGCGCCCGCCAGCTGAGGCCGGCGTGTCGTGGGATCCGGGTCGACGGCACCGCCTCAGCGGGCTGGGCGACCTGCGACCGGGACGGTCATCTGCTCAGCCCCGATGGCACCTACTTCGCCTCGATCGGGTCCGTCTCGGTGACGCTGGCGCCGCGCGCCGACATCACCGCCGGAGCCTCCGTCGCCTTCCTCGGCAGCATCGTCGACGCCGCGTGGGAGGACCCCTACCATCTGCTGGTCGTCATCGGGATCGCCGACGAGCTGCACCTCGAGCGGATCGGCGTCGGAGGGGAGTCTGAGGACCTCCTCGTGCTCCATGGCATCAACGACCGCCGGAGCCCGCCCTTGGTGCTTCCGGTGACCGCCGGCCCGAGCGGCACCACGATCACGATGCAACCCTGAGGGGCCGGTTCGCGTCCTGTTCTCGACAAGCACGACGCCGAAGCGGGCCCGCCCGTCGCGTCGGCCGCGAGATCCGTCGGTTCGGAGCAGCAGGAGGACACCATGGACCCCACGGCACTGGCCCACGGGATCGACCGGGGAGGAGGCAGGCGCTTGGCCGCTGACACGCGGGATGCCGACTTCGCGGCATACATGCGAGCCCGCCAGCCTGCGCTCCTGCGCACGGCCTACCTCCTGACCGGCGATGCGCACACCGCCGAGGACGTCGTCTCGACGGCGTTGGCCAAGCTCTACCTCGCCTGGGACAAGGTCCGTGAGCGTGAGTCGGTCGACGGCTACGTGCGGCGGATCATCGCGAACGAGACGACCTCCCTGTGGCGACGCCCGTGGCGACGGAGGGAGGTCGCCGCCGACGTGCTGCCCGACCGCGGACGCGCCGACAGCTACGACGACGGGCGTGCGGCGCTGCTGTGGCGGGCGGTGTCCTCGCTGCCCCCGCGCCAGCGAGCCGTCATCGTGCTGCGCTACTACGAGGAGCTCACAGAGGCCGAGATCGCCGACGTGCTCGGCATCTCCCCCGGCACCGTGAAGTCCCAGGCCAGCCGCGCGCTGGCCACCCTCCGCACGAACAACCCGACCCTCGCCTCAGGGCTGGAGGAGCGATGAACGCCATCAAGGACGCGCTCAGCAAGATCGCAGACGCCGGCGCTCCAGCACCGATCGGGCTCGACCAGGTACGCGGTCGGGCGCGGCAGATCCGCCGCCGCCGCGCGGCGACCGCCATCCTGGGCTCGGCTGCGGCCGTCGCGGCGATCGCCGGGCTCGGTGTGGCCGTGATGCCGTCCGGCTCGAACGACGACAGCCGCCCACCGATCGCCAAGACCCCGACCGCGCCGGTCTCGCCGACGCAGCCGACGCAGCCGGCCGGTGCGGACGAGGTGGGCCCGGTCCACCACGTGCGGCTCGACGTGGCCGCCGAGCAGACGTTCGGCGACGAGGCGCATGTGCCGTACTGGTCGGACGGCGCCATCATCGACGTCGACGGCACCGCCACGCCGCTTCGGGACCGGCCGTTCACGTTCGCGAAGGACCCCGAGAAGGGTGGCTGGGCCGTGGTGCGGCCGGGCGAGGCGCACGCCGAGCTGCTGCGGGTCAAGGCTGACGGTGCTGTCACCGACGGCCCCGTCCCGACCTTCCCCGAGGGTCTCGCGGTCGGCCCGCAAGGGCAGGTCGCCACGCTCTCCGACGCGGGTGCCGGCTGGTCGATGACATCCGGTGGCCGGAGCGTCTCGCTCGGCCGGAGCCTGGAGTGGGCGGCCATCGACGGCTTCGACCCGAACGGCGACGTCGTCGTGACGGTCGACGGCGCCGTGAAGGTCGTGGACGTCTTCTCCGGCGCCGTGACCGATCTGCACGGCGCCACGGCGGCCGTGCCCTCCGCCGTCCTGCCGCTGACCGCGATCGGCAAGGACGACGGCACCTGGCAGCTGGAGGACCGCAGCGGCGACGTGCGATGGAGCCTCGACTGGGCCGGTGTGAGCTCCTTCAGCCCCAACGGCAGGTACGTCGCGCTGACCGGTGACCGCGATCATCGCATCCCGGGCAGCGTCGACTGGGACAGCGAGCACGCGACGGGCACCATCTGGATCCGCACGTCGACCGACCTGCTGCCGGTCGCCGCCTTCACGGCGCCCGACAACGGCTACTTCGGTGGCTGGACCTGGGACGGCGACACCCTGCTCGCGACCGTCTACAGCCGCGACAGCGGACAGTGGTCGCTCGTGCGCCTCTCCGCCGACGGGTTCACCGTCGGCCGGGCCACCGGCAAGCCGGGCGGCGGGGAGGAGCCGGCGTACGTCTTCGCCGCGCAGTAGGCCGCGCCCGGCCCCGCCCCGGGCCCCGGGACGTCCGACGGGGTGGCTGCCTCGGCGACCAGGTCGCAGGACGTCCGCCCGACCCCGGGACGTCATGCGGGGTGGCTGCCTCGGCGACCAGGTCGCAGGACGTCCGCCCGACCCCGGGACGTCATGCGGGGTGGCTGCCTCGGCGACCAGCCCGCATGACGTCCGCCCGAACCGCGGGTCGGTCAGACGAGGACCTCGGTGATCGGCTGCGAGGAGTCGGCCGGCAGGTCGAGAGCCGAAGGGGTGCGCCCGCGGGCCACCATCTCGGCGCCGAGGGCCGCCACCATGGCGCCGTTGTCGGTGCACAGCTGGGGTCGGGGCACGCGCACGCGGATGCCCAGCCTGGCGGCGCGCTCCTCGGCCAGGACCCGCAGGCGGGAGTTCGCCGCGACGCCACCACCGATGACCAGGTCCTCGATGCTCTCCGACGAGGCTGCGTCGAGCGCCTTCCTGACCAGCACGTCGCAGACCGCCTCCTGGAACGACGCGGCGACGTCGGCCACGGGCACGGGCTCGCCGGACCGCTCGCGCGCCTCGACCCACCGGGCCACGGCGGTCTTCAGGCCGGAGAAGGAGAAGTCGAAGCGGTGGCGCTCCAGGTCGTGCCGGGCGGTGAGACCGCGCGGGAAGTCGATCGCGACCGACGACCCGGAGCGAGCCTCCCGGTCGATGACCGGGCCGCCGGGGAAGCCGAGCCCCAGCAGCCGGGCGACCTTGTCGAAGGCCTCCCCTGCCGCGTCGTCGATGGTGGCGCCCATCGGGTCGACGCCGGTCGTCACGTCGGTGACCCGCAGGAGCGAGGAGTGGCCACCGCTGACCAGCATGGCGATCGCCGGCTCGGGCAGCGGGCCGTGCTCGAGCTGGTCGACCGCGACGTGCGCGGCCAGGTGGTTGACGCCGTAGATCGGCTTCCCGAGCGCGAAGGCCAGCGCCTTGGCGGCGGCGACGCCGACGAGGAGGGCCCCGGCGAGACCGGGGCCGCTGGTGACGGCGATCGCATCGACGTCGTACGGCTTGATGCCCGCCGTCTCGCACGCCCGGTCGATCGTCGGGACCATCGCCTCCAGGTGTGCGCGGGACGCCACCTCCGGCACAACGCCACCGAAGCGGGCGTGCTCGTCGACGCTGCTCGCGATGGCGTCGGCGAGCAGCTCATGGCCGCGGACGATGCCGACGCCCGTCTCGTCACAGGAGGTCTCGATGCCGAGGACGAGGGGGGCGTCGGCGGTCATGGAGCCCATTGTGCCGTGACGCCACAGCGGGGTCGGGACCGGCGGCTCTCGCGACCGCCCACTGTCCCGGCGGAGGGGCGCGAGCGGCGGTGTCGCCTACGGCGCCAGCGGCAGCGCCTACGGCCCCAGCGGCAGCTCGAGCACGATCCCGTCGGTGCCGTCGCGGTAGTAGCGGGCTCGCCGGTCGATCTCGGCGAAGCCGGCGCTGGCGTAGAACGCGAGCGCGGGCGCGTTGGTCTCGCGGACCTCGAGCAGCAGGCGCTCGGCCCCCTCTGCGGCCGCCTGGTCGACCACCGTCGCCAGCAACGCACGCGCGTGCCCGTGCCGGCGGTACGACGAGCCGACGGCGATCCGCTGCAGCTCGGCGACCTCGAAGACGACGCTGAGGATCGCGTGTCCGACGATCTGCCCGCCGTGCTCGGCCACCAACAGCCGCACCGTGGGCAGCTCCCCCGTGACCGCGAGCCGCAGGTAGTCAGCCGTCCAGGCGTCGCCAGGGAAGCTGTCGAGCTCGAGCAGGGCGACCGCCTCGACGTCCTCGAGCGTCGCGGCGCGCACCGGCACGGGCGGCGGCCTAGGCCTGCCGCGCGACCGCGTCGGGCCGGCGCAGGTAGAGCGGCTCGGGATCGAGCAGTTCGGCCCGCTCCTCGGCGACCGTCCGCGCCAGCCAGCCGGCGCTGGGCCTGGCCGGCCCGACCGCGCGGGGGAAGTCAGCCGGATAGAGGAGCGCCCCCTCCCCCACGACCGGCTCGTCGGTGGCGAGTGAGGCCGGCTTGTCGACGACCGGGCCGGTCAGTCGCTCGCCTGCGGAGGTGTAGGTCGCGTGGTAGACCTCCTTGCGGCGGGCGTCCGTCGCGACGACGAACGGCCCGGTGACAGCGCCGGTCTCGACCGCCTCGATGGCCAGCACGTCGAGGGTGCAGACGGCGTAGACGGGAATCTGCAGCGCATATCCGAGCGTCCGTGCCGTCACGAGCCCGACGCGCAGACCGGTGAACGGACCTGGGCCGGCGCCGACCGCCACGGCGGACACGTCGTGCCGCTCCGCCTCGGCATCGCGCAGCACGCGCTCGATGAGGGGCGCGAGCTGCTCGCCGTGGCTCATGGTCCGCTCGGAGACCCGCTCGGCGACGACGTCGGTCTCGTCGTAGAGCGCGACGGTCACCTGCGGGGTGGCGGTGTCGAAGGCGAGCAGCATGGTCGATGTCTCCTTACTTCTCGCCGTCGCGAGCGGCGTCCAGCCCGTGCGCTGCCAAGGCGGAGGGGGCCGTGGCGGAGCCACGGCGACTGACGACGACGCAGCCAGCGTGCGTGATGGGCGCCGCGCAGCAGGCGATGGAGGAAGGAGACATGGCCTAGTGGGTGGCTCCCTCATGGCGCAGACCGGCGTCGACGGCCGGCCAGTCGACGTCGTGCCAGCGCGGGCCGACGGGCGTGATCTCCACGCGGCGCGGGTCGAGGTCGTCGGTGAGCTCGTCCACGGTCAGCGCCCGCAGGATCCGCACCTCCAGGCGCGACTCGGCGAGCCCCTCGGCGAGCCCCTCACCCCACTCCACGACGGTGACCGCGCGGTCGAGCTCGGCGTCGAGGTCGAGGTCGTCGAGCTCGGCCCGCGGGTCCCCACCACGAGATCCGGCGACGCCCAGCCGGTAGGCGTCGACGTGCACGAGGTCGGGACCGCCCACCTGCGAGGGGTGGACCCGCGCGATGACGAAGGTCGGCGACGTGACGGCGCCGCGGACGCCCAGGCCGGCGCCGAGCCCTTGGGTGAAGGTCGTCTTGCCCGCCCCCAGCTCGCCGGTGAGCACCAGCAGGTCGCCGGCCTGCAGCTGCGCAGCCAGCCGTTCACCGAGACCTCGCATGTCGTCCGGCTGCGGCACTTCCACGACGTGGGTGCGCAGCGGACGCCGCAGCTCGATGTTGGGACGACGACGGGCGATCTCGTGGAAGCCCTGGCGCTGCCAGAACCGCACGTTGCTCGGCAGCTCCTCGCGGGCGATGACGGTGAGATCGGCGAACTCCCCGTCGCGCCCGGCATGCTCGACCGCGGCGGCCACCATCGCGTGGGCGACACCGTGTCGCTGCACCTGGGGGCGGACGGCGAAGCGCCGCAGGTAGACCGTCCGTCCGACCGGGTCCATCACCAGCGTGCCCACCGGCCGGCCGTCCACGCTCGCGAGGAGGCCGCCGTACGGCGCGAGCCTGGCCGCCATCGTCTCCTCGGTCTCCGCCAGCGCGTCCGCCGGCGGATCGAGGGCCGGGCGTGCCCCGAACGCCTCCCGCACGATGTCGAGGACCGTGGGCGCCTCCTCCGGTCCGATCCGCCGGACGGTGACCGTCCCGAGGTCGGTCCCGACGTCGGCGCTCATCGGGTGCCCGCCGCGGAGGACGCCGCCGCGAGCAGCTGGTCGAGCGCGGCGTTGACCTGACCGTGGCGCTCCAGGAGGACCATGTGGCCGGCCCCCTCGCACTCCACGAGGGTCGAGCCCGGGATGCGGCTGTTCAGCTTGCGGCTGTGGCCGATCGAGGTCAGCCGGTCCGCCGTGCCGCAGATGATCGTCGTCGGCACCCTGCCCAGGATCTCGACGTGGTCGAACTTGTCGAACTCGCGGAACCCGGGGAAGAACTCCGCGACCACCTGGAACGGGGTCGCCGAGAGCATGTCGTCGACGAACTCGACGTAGCCCGCCGGCACCTCGTCGCCGAACGCGAACGCGTCGGTCAGCACCGTGGCGATCGATCGGCCTGCTCGGCGTACGCCGTCGACGGCCCGGTGCCCGCGGGCGAGCGTCCGGATGGTGCTGCCGGTGAGGCCGGCGCCGATCCGGCGCGGCACCACGGGGAAGAACAGGCGCGAAGGGTCGAGACCGCCGGCCGTGGTGGCGATGAGGGCGACGCCGGCGACCTTGCTCCCGAAGAGCTCGGGGTGCTGCTCGGCGAGGGCGACGATGGTCATGCCGCCCATCGAGTGGCCGACCAGCACGACCGGCCCGTCGGGGACGACGGCGTCGATGACGCTCTTGAGGTCGCAGGCGAGCTGGTCGATCGTGCCCTCGGCGATGGTGTCGCGACCGGAGCGACCGTGGGAGCGCAGGTCGTAGAAGACGGTGCGGACCAGACCGCGGAATGCGGCCCGCTGGAAGTGCCAGCAGTCGAGGTTCAGCGCGTAGCCGTGCACGAAGACGACCGTCAGCGCCGAGTCGGCCTCGTCGACCTCGACGTGCAGGGGCACGCCGTCATCCGCGATCACGGTGTGCGCTGGCGCGTGCAGGGACCCGAACGGCGCCGACTCCCCGTCGCGCCTCTCGATCACCCGGCGTCGCTGCGCCACCCTGATCGCAGCGCCTGCCGCCGCCAGTCCGGCCGCGCCGGCGACGGTGCCCGCGATGCGTGCGGTCACTCCCATGCGCTAGATCTCCCTCGTGCCGCCGACGCCGGGCTCGACGTCGCTGTCGACGGTTCGGCGGACCAGGCGTCCTCCGACACGGGTGACGATCTCGTAGCTGATCGTCCCGGTCGCCTCCGCCCAGTCCTGCGCGGTCGGCTCGCCCGCGGTCCCCGGCCCGAAGAGCACGACGGGGTCCCCGGGCTCCGGCTCGTCGCCGTCGAGGTCCACGACCACCTGGTCCATGCAGACGTTGCCCCGGATCGGTCGGCGCCGGCCCCCGACGAGGACCTCGCCGCGGTTCGCCGCGCTGCGGAGGATCCCATCGGCATAGCCCACCGGGACCAAGCCGAGCGTCGTGGGCTCCGGAGCCACCCAGAGCCCGTTGTAGGACACGGCGGCGCCCGCCTCGACGTGCTTGACGAGCGCTAGGTCGGCGCGGACCGTCATGGCCGGGCGCAGGTCGAGCTCGGGCGGGGTCAGCCCGGGGGCCGGGTCGAGACCGTACGACGCGATGCCGCACCTGACGAGGTCGAACCGGGAGCTCGGACGCAGGATCGCCGCGGCGCTGTTGGCGAGGTGACGGACCTCGGGGCGCAGGCCCGCCTCGTCGGTGACGTCGAGCGCCTCGCGGAAGAGCTTCTCCTGTGCCTCGTTGGCCGGGTCCTCGGGCACCTCGCTGCTGGCGAAGTGCGACCAGATGCCCGTGACGGTCCAGGCTCCGTCCTCCTCGCCTGCGCGAGCCCGGGCCACCAGCGCCGGCCAGTCGGCGGCGGTGGACCCGCCGCGGGACAGACCGGTGTCGATCTTGAGCTGCACCCGGGCGCGGCGCCCGGCGCGGGCCGCGGCCTCGGCGATCCGGTCGAGCTCGGTGACGGTGTAGGCGGTGATGTCGACCCCGCGGACGACCGCCGGCATGAGGTCGTCGCCGGGGACGGTGAGCCAGCACAGCAGCAGGCCGGCGTCGCCGTCGTCGCGCAGGGCGAGCGCCTCGTCGAGCGTCGCGACGCCCAGCCAGGGCGCACCTGCCTCCCGCGCGGCGCGGGCGCAGGCCAGCATGCCGTGGCCATAGCCGTCTGCCTTGACGACGACCATGACCGGCGTCGCGGTGAGGTCCCCGAGCCTGCGGACGTTGTGGCGGACCGCGGCGACGTCGACGACGATCTCCGCGCGGCTCATGTCCTCCAGTGTCTCACCGCGAGGCCGCGCACCACCGCGGGGATCGCGCGCGCCACGTCGGTCGCGGTGATCGGTCCGCCCTCGGCCGCCAGGGTGGCGGCGGCACCGTGGAGCCAGGAGCCGACGCTCGCGGCGTCGTACGGCGACAGCCCGGCCGCCAACAGGGAGCCGATGAGCCCGGACAGCACGTCGCCCGCGCCCGCGGTGGCCAGCCAGGAGGTGCCGGCCGTCGTGATGCGCACGCGTGGGCCGGCGACCACCGTGTGGCGGCCCTTGAGCAGCACGACGCATCCGTAGCGTTCTGCCGCCTCCCGCGCGTGCCGAAGCGGGGCCGCCTCGATCTGGCTCCGCTCGAGGCCGAGCATGGCGGCGAGCTCGCCGGCGTGCGGAGTCAGCACGGCCTGCGGGAGTGGGCCCGACACGTGGGCGAGGGCGTCGGCGTCGACGACGAGGGGGACGTCGTCCGCGACCGCCTCCTCCAGGTGCCGCGCAGCCTCGTCGCCTCCGCCGGGTCCGACGACCCACGCCTGCACCCGACCAGCGCCGACGACCTCCGGATGGTGCTGCTTGACGATCTCGGCCGCGCTGCCGAGGTAGCGGACCATGCCGGCCAGACCCGTGTTGGCGCCGGCGACGGCGAGCAGGGCCGCGCCCGGGTATGTCGTGCTGCCCGCGCGGACCCCGACCACGCCGCGGGTGTACTTCTGCGCGTCCGGACTCGGTCGCGGGAGAAGGCGCGCGACCTCGGCCTCTCCGAGAGCCTCGACCGGCGGGGGCGGCAGCTCGAGTCCGATGTCGACGAGCTCGACGACACCGCACGCCTGCGCGGCGGGATCGGCCAGGTGCGCGATCTTGTGGGTCCCGAACGTCACCGTGACGTCGGCGCGCAGGTGCATCCCGGCGCGCTCGCCCGTGTCGACGTCGAGGCCGCTCGGGACGTCGACCGCGACGAAGGGGATGGACTGGTTGATGGGGATGACCGCCTCCGCCACCCTCGACGGCAGCCCCGGTCGGCCCCCGATGCCGAGGACGCCGTCGACGACGAGATCGACCGACCCGGCCGACAGTGGCCGGGGCGCAGTGACGGTGCCGCCGGCACGGCGCAGGGCGGCGAGACCGGCCTCGTGGCAACGGTCGGCCAGCAACCAGGCCTCTACGGCCGCGCCGCGCCTGGCCAGCCGCGCGCCGGCGTACAGCGCGTCGCCGCCGTTGTCGCCGGGTCCGACCAGCAGGACGATCCGGCGACCGTAGACGCCGCCGAGGAAGTCGGCGATCACGGTGGCGAGCCCGGCCGCCGCGCGCTGCATCAGCGCACCGTGCGGCGAGGTCGCCATCAGGGCGGCCTCGGCCGTCCGCACCTGCTCGACGGTGTGCGCTGATCTCACGGGGGCCACGCTAGTGGTCGTCTCCGGGAGTTCGGCGGGCGTGGGCCGTGCTCCGCGTGCGTGCCTCGCAAGGCGGAGGAGCGAAGGCGGGCCGGCGGCCCGTCGAGCCTCCGACAACGAAGCGAGGTGCGTGCGCGGGGTGCGGGACACCCGGCGAACTCCCGGAGACGACCACTGACGATGGGCCCGGCCGGCGCCGGTGAAGGACTCCTCGTCGGTCACCTCGCGGACGACCTCCAGCCAGCTCGGGGGGTCGTCGGGCCGCTCGTCGCCGCCGTCGATCTCGGCCACGAGCGAGCCGTCGGGGAACGCGTCGACCGCAAGCGCGATCCCGCCCCTCTCGACGTGGTGACGACGCTTGCGGAGCGTCCGGCCAGGGAGCGCGCTCAGCGCCGCCCACTCGCCGTCGTCGAGGTAGAGCGTCGTGTGCGCGACCGTCCCCGGGCCGTCGCCGACCCGGATCTTCTGCCCGAGCTTGCGCACCGTCACGCCGTCGGTCGTCATTTCGCGCAGACGCAGGCGGGTGCCGTCGAGATAGCGGTCGACGATGTCCGAGACGCGGACGACGCCGTCAGGGATCGCCTCGACCAGGAACCGTCGCTCGCTCTCCAGCCGCGCGTACTTCGAGCTCATCCTCCGACCCTCTCAGACTCGGCCTGGCGGGGTAGTCCGGGACGTTTCCGACTATTACCGGCGAGTAGACCGTGGGGAACGTCCCGAACTACCCCCGGCTGACTCCCACAGGTCCGACCACCAGCCCTGACCGACGTCAGCCCTCGAGGACGACCATCGCGGACGCGATCCCGGCGTCATGGGAGAGCGAGAGGTGCACGCTGGTCACACCCAGCTCCTCCGCGCGCTCCTGCACGGTGCCACGCAGCTCGAAGCGGGGGCGCCCCGAGGCCTCGGAGACGACCTCGGCGTCGTGCCAGGCCAGTCCTGTCGGTGCACCGAGCGCCTTCGCGAGCGCCTCCTTCGCGGCGAACCGGGCCGCCAGCGAAGCCGGCGGGCGTGCCGCCTCGGCGGCGGTGAAGAGGCGCTCCCGGAGCCCCGGCGTGCGCTCGAGCGAGGTCGCGAACCGGTCGAGATCGCAGACGTCGATGCCGACGCCCACGATCATTCGACGGTCACCGACTTCGCGAGGTTGCGGGGCTGGTCGACGTCATGGCCCATCGCGGAGGCGAGCTCGCAGGCGAAGAGCTGCAGCGGGATGACGGCGACGAGCGGCTGGAGCAGCACCGGCACGCGGGGCAAGGTGATGAGGTCGTCGGCGTACGGCGCGATGCGCTCGTCGCCCTCCTCGGCCAGCACGATGGTGTGCGCGCCGCGGGCGCGCACCTCCTGGATGCCGGACAGCATCTTGTCGTGCAGCTGGTCGCGTCCCTGCGGGGGCACGATGCACAGCACCGGCAGGCCGGCCTCGACCAGCGCGATCGGCCCGTGCTTGAGCTCGCCGGCGGCGAACCCCTCGGCGTGGAGGTAGGCGAGCTCCTTGAGCTTGAGCGCACCCTCGAGCGCGACCGGGTATCCGGCGTGCCGACCCAGGAAGAGGAACGAACGGCTGTCGACGTGGTGTCGGGCGAGCGCGTAGATGTGGTCGGCCTTGGCGAGCACCTTCTCGATCTGGACCGGGATAGACTCGAGCTGCTCGACGACCTGGGTGATCTCGTCTCCGTACCGGGTGCCCTTCACCTGGGCGAGGTAGAGCGCGAGCAGGTAGCAGGCCACGAGCTGGGTGACGTAGCCCTTCGTCGAGGCGACACCGATCTCCGGGCCCGCGTGCATGTAGATGACGGCGTCGGACTCCCGCGGGATCGTCGAGCCGTTGGTGTTGCAGATGGCCAGCACCTTCGACCGCTGGGCGCGGGCGTGGCGGATGGCCTGGAGCGTGTCGGCGGTCTCGCCGGACTGCGAGATCGCGACGACCAGCGTCGAGTAGTCGACGATCGGGTCGCGGTAGCGGAACTCCGAGGAGAGCTCGACCTCGACGGGGATGCGGCACCAGTGCTCGATGGCGTACTTCGCGACCATCCCGGCGTAGAACGACGTCCCGGCGGCGATGATGATGATCTTGTCGATGTCGCGCAGCTCCTGGTCGGAGAGGCGCATCTCGTCGAGCTGCAGCCGGCCGTCCACGCCCCGGCGGCCCAGCAGCGCGTCGGCGACGGCCCGGGGCTGCTCGAAGATCTCCTTGCGCATGAACCAGTCGTGGCCGTCCTTCTGCGCCGCCGAGAGGTCCCAGTCGACGTGGTAGCGCCGGCCCTCGCTCGGCGTCCCGTCGAAGCCGGTGACCGCCACCGTCTCGGCGGTGATGGTGACGACCTGGTCCTGCCCCAGCTCGAGCGCGTCGCGCGTGTGCTCGATGAACGCGGCGACGTCGGAGCCGAGGAAGCTCTCGCCCTCCCCGATGCCGACGACGAGTGGGCTGTTGCGGCGCGCGCCCACGATGCGTGAGGGGTCGTGGGCGTCGACCGCCACGAACGTGAAGGCGCCCTCGAGCCGGCGGCAGACCTCCTGCATCGCGGTCGTGAGGTCAGCACCTGCCTCGACAGCGGCCTCGAGCAGGTGGGCGGCGACCTCGGTGTCGGTCTCCGAGAGCAGGACGTGGCCGGCCTGCTCGAGCTCGGCGCGCAGCTCGGCGAAGTTCTCGATGATGCCGTTGTGGACGAGGGCCACCCGGCCCGACGGGCCGAGGTGGGGGTGGGCGTTGTCGTCCGTCGGCCCACCGTGCGTGGCCCAGCGTGTGTGCCCGATGCCGGTCGTCGATGCGGGCAGCGGCTCGTCGGCCAGGGCCTTGTCGAGGTTGGCGAGCTTGCCAGCGCGCTTGCGGACGTCCAGCGCGCCGTCGGCGACGACGGCGATCCCGGCGGAGTCGTAGCCGCGGTACTCCATCCTGCGCAGTCCCTCGATGACGGTGCCCTCGGACTGCTGCTTCCCGACGTAGCCGACGATCCCGCACATGGTGGGCGAGTCTACGGGGGCCCTGGCACGCCTCCCGGACCCCGACTGGAACAATGGCGTCCCATGACCTCGACGGAGGCCCGGCTCGGAGACGCGCCGAACGGCCACGGCAGCAACGAGGGTGAGGCGTCGCCCTATCTCGAGCTGAGCCGGGAGGCCTGGGCCGAGCTGGGCAACGAGACGGTGAGCCCGCTGTCGGCCGAGGAGCTGGAGCGGCTGCGCGGTCTCGGCGACAACATCGACCTGACCGAGGTCGAGCAGGTCTACCTGCCGCTGTCCCGGCTGCTGTCGCTCTACGTGTCCTCCGCCGGCGCACTGCACCGCGAGCAGGAGGAGTTCCTGCACCGGCGCACGCCGCCGCGCACCCCCTTCGTGATCGGACTCGCCGGCTCGGTCGCCGTCGGCAAGTCCACGACCGCCCGCGTGCTGCAGCAGATGCTGGCCCACTGGCCCGAGCACCCCAACGTCTCGCTCATCACCACCGACGGCTTCCTCTACCCCAACGCCGAGCTCGAGCGCCGCGGGCTGATGCAGCGCAAGGGCTTCCCGGAGTCCTACGACCGCCGCGCCCTGCTGAAGTTCGTCGTCGACATCAAGTCGGGCAAGGAGGAGGTCGAGGCGCCGACGTACTCCCACCTCGTCTACGACGTCGTCCCCGACGAGAAGGTCGTCATCAAGTCTCCGGACATCGTCATCATCGAGGGCCTCAACGTGCTCCAGCCCGCCGGTGTGCGTGAGGACGGCCGCACCGGCCTCGGTCTGTCGGACTTCTTCGACTTCTCCGTGTACGTCGACGCCGGGACCGCGCACATCCGCGAGTGGTACGTCGAGCGGTTCCTGCGCCTGCGCGAGACGGCGTTCCGCGACCCGCACTCCTACTTCCGCAAGTACGCCGCGCTCAGCCGTGACGAGGCCGTCGCCGAGGCGATGCGGATCTGGGACTCCATCAACGGCCCGAACCTGCAGCAGAACGTGCTCCCCACGCGCTCACGCGCGACCCTGGTCCTGCGCAAGGACAAGGACCACTCCGTGCGCTACGTGCGGCTGCGCAAGCTCTGAGCTCGCCTTGTGAGTGTGACAGTGACCCAGGGGTCACTCTCCCACTCACAAGGCGAGGCGGTCCCGTACGACGCCCGCGAGCCGCTCGGCGACGGTGCTGGCGACCTCGGCGGTGGGCGCTTCGACCATCACTCGCACCAGCGGCTCGGTGCCGGACGGACGGAGCAGCACGCGGCCGGTCTCACCCAGCCGCGCCTCCTCGGCCGCGACCGCGGCGAGCAGCTCGACGTCGTCGCAGCGGGACTTGTCGACGTCGGGCACGTTGACGAGCACCTGGGGGAAGCGCGTGACGACCGAGGCCAGCTCGGCGAGGCTGGCGCCGGTAGCGGTCATCCGTGCGGCGACGTGCAGCGCGGTGAGGATGCCGTCCCCGGTGGTGGCGTGCTCGCTCATGATGACGTGGCCCGACTGCTCACCGCCGAGCGAGTAGCCACCGGCGCGCATCTCCTCGAGCACGTAGCGGTCGCCGACCGCCGTGGTGCGCAGATCGATGCCCGCCGCGCCCATCGCCTGACGCAGGCCGAGGTTGCTCATCACGGTGGCCACGAGCGTCGACGACGCCAGCCGGCCCTTCTCGCGCATCGCGAGAGCCAGGATGGCCATGATCTGGTCGCCGTCGACCAGCGTGCCGGACGCGTCGACGGCCAGGCAGCGGTCAGCGTCCCCATCGAACGCGAAGCCGGCGTCGGCCCCGTGCTCGAGGACCGCCTTCTGCAGCTGCTCGGGGTGGGTCGAGCCACAGCCGTCGTTGATGTCGTCGCCCTGAGGCGTGTTGTTGATCGCGATCACCGTGGCGCCGAGCTCCTCGAAGGCACGAGGGCCGGCCACGGACGCGGCCCCCTGCGCGCAGTCCAGGACGACCGTCAGCCCGGCGAGCGTGCCCTCCCCCGACATCGGGCCCAGCGTGGCGGCCAGGTGGTCGGCGTACTCCTCGACGGCGCTCTCCCGCCCGCTGATCCGCCCGACGGCGGCCCCGATCGGATGGTCGAAGGGCTGCCCGAGCCGCGCCTCGATGGCGTCCTCGACGGCGTCGTCGAGCTTGTGCCCGCCGCGCGCGAGGAACTTGATGCCGTTGTCGGGCATCGGGTTGTGGGAGGCGGTGATGACGACGCCGAGGTCGGCGCCCAGCTCGGCGGTCAGGTAGGCGATGCCGGGCGTCGGGATCACCCCGAGGTCGACGACGTCGACGCCGGCCGAGGCCAGCCCGGCCGCGACGGCGGCCTGGAGGAACTGCCCCGAGAGGCGCGGGTCGCGTCCGACGACCGCGAAGGGCCGGTGCCCCTCGAACTGGCCGGCGTCGGCGAGCACCTGCGCCGCAGAAACAGCGAGGTCCAGGGCCAGCGAAGCGGTGAGGGTGTCACCGTTCGCCAGGCCCCGGACCCCGTCGGTGCCGAAAAGGCGAGCCATGCAGACCGAAGATCAGCGCTTGCTGAACTGCGAGGCCTTGCGGGCCTTCTTGAGCCCGGCCTTCTTGCGCTCGACGACGCGGGCGTCGCGGGTGAGCAGGCCTGCCTTCTTGAGGGTCGGGCGGTTGGCCTCGACATCGACGGCGTTCAGCGCACGCGCCACGCCCAGGCGCAGCGCACCGGCCTGACCGGTGATGCCGCCGCCGTGGATGCGGGCGATCACGTCGAAGCGGCCCTCGAGCTGGAGCGCGGCGAACGGCTCGGCAGCGACCTGGCGGTGCAGCGCGTTCGGGAAGTACTCCTCGAGCGCACGGCCGTTGATGGTCCACACGCCGGTGCCCGGCACGATGCGGACGCGGGCGACGGCCTCCTTGCGGCGGCCGGTGGCGCCGGCGGGCGCGATGGTCGCCGGACGGGCCGGGGTGTCGGCGGACGGGGCGCTCTCCGAGGTGTAGGCGACGCCCTGCTCGTCGGTCTCGTAGGTCTCCTCGACCTCAGTGGTGTTCTCAGACACGAAAGTTCCTTAAGCCTCGACGATTACTGGGAGATCTGCTTGATCTCGAACGGGACGGCCTTCTGAGCCTGGTGGGGGTGCGTCGGGCCGGAGTAGACCTTGAGCTTCTTCAGCATCTGCCGACCGAGCTTGTTCTTCGGGAGCATGCCCCACACGGCCTTCTCGATCGCCTTGCGAGCATCCGTGTCGAGGATCTCGCCGATCGGGGTGGCCGTCAGACCGCCCGGGTAACCGGAGTGGCGGTAGGCGAACTTCGTGGTCCGCTTCGTGCCGGAGAGGGAGACCTTCTCGGCGTTGATGACGATGACGAAGTCACCGGTGTCCGCGTTGGGGGCGAAGATCGCCTTGTGCTTGCCGCGGAGCAGGTTCGCGACCTGCACCGACAGACGGCCGAGACGGACGTCGGTCGCGTCGATCACGTGCCAGGCGCGCTCGATGTCGCCCGGCTTCGGAGCATAGGTGCCCACGATGTGCCTCATTCGTTCGTTGGGCCTCCCCGACGGCTGTCGCGGAGGTGTGCCCGCCTCTCGACGGAGCGCTCGTGACTTCTGACGAACACGGCCCGGCTCAGCGTCAAGCTGTCCGGGACTGCCCCTCGACCGTGGGTGGCCGGGAAGCGGCAGGAGTCACGACCGAACAAGGTTACGGGCCGCTCACACAGCCGGTCAAAACGGCGTACGCCGCGCTGCCGCCACCCCAGTCCTCTCACGTGACGGGCACCCGCTTACAGCATCGCGACGGCTGAGGCTAAGTTTGAGGCCGTGACTGATTCTCTCACCGTCCGCGACAACCGCACCGGACAGGAGTACGACGTTCCGATCGTCGACGGCGCCATCAAGGCCGCCGACATCGGCAAGATCAAGGCCGGCGAGGACGAGCCGGGCCTGGCCGTCTACGACCCCGGTTTCGTCAACACCGCCTCCTGCCGCAGCTCGGTGACCTACATCGACGGTGACAAGGGCGTGCTGGAGTACCGCGGGTACCCCATCGAGCAGCTCGCCGAGCAGTCGAACTTCCTCGAGGTCGCCTACCTGCTGATCCACGGCTCGCTGCCGTCCAAGGACGAGTACGACCTGTGGGTGCACAACATCACCTACCACACGTTCGTGCACGAGAACGTGAAGGGCTTCATGGAGGGCTTCCGCTACGACGCGCATCCCATGGGGATGCTGATGGCGTCGGTGGGGGCCCTCTCGACGTTCTACCCCGAGTCGCGCAACATCGGTGACGCCGACAACCGTGCTATCCAGATCATCCGCATGATCGCCAAGATGCCGACCCTCGGCGCCTGGTCCTTCCGCCACGCCCAGGGCAAGCCGTATGTCTACCCCGACAACTCGCTGACCTACACCGAGAACTTCCTCTCGATGCTGTTCAAGATGAGCGAGCCCCGCTACGAGGCCGACCAGCGCCTGGTCAAGGCCCTCGACACCCTCTTCATCCTCCACGCCGACCACGAGCAGAACGCCTCGGCCAACGCCGTGCGCTCGGTCGGCTCGACCCAGGTCGACCCCTACTCCGCCGTGGCCGCCGGTGTCGGCGCCCTCTACGGTCCACTGCACGGCGGCGCCAACGAGGCCGTCCTGCGGATGCTCAAGCGGATCGGCAGCAAGTCCGAGATCCCCGCCTTCATCGAGGGTGTGAAGAACGGCAACGAGAAGCTGATGGGCTTCGGCCACCGGGTCTACAAGAACTACGACCCGCGCGCCAAGATCATCAAGAAGGCCTGCGACGACGTCTTCGAGGTCACCGGGGTCAACCCGCTCCTCGAGATCGCCCAGGAGCTGGAGAAGATCGCCCTCGAGGACGAGTACTTCGTCAAGCGACGCCTCTACCCCAACGTCGACTTCTACTCCGGCCTGATCTATGAGGCCTTCCAGTTCCCGCCGGAGATGTTCACCGTCCTCTTCGCCATCGGACGCACCCCCGGCTGGCTCGCGCAGTGGCTCGAGCTGACGCAGGACAAGGAGCAGAAGATCGCCCGCCCGAAGCAGATCTACACGGGTGCTCGTCAGCTGACCTACACCCCCGCAGAGCAGCGCTGGGCCTGACCCGGACGCCGAACGGACGCAGATGAGGGCGGGGGCGGGTGACGAGTCGCGACTCGTCACCCGCCCCCGCGGTCATCTGCGTCCGTTCGGCGTCTCAGAGGTCCGGCAGGTCCGTCTTCCGCAGCCAGGCGTCGAAGAGCTGTGACAGGTCCTCGCCGGCGATGTCGGCCGCCAGCGCCTCGAAGTCGGCCGTGGTGACCGAGCCGGCCCGGTGCCGGGCGACCCACTCGCGCAGCAGCGTGAAGAACGCCCCGTCGCCGATGCGCGACCGCAGCACGTGCAGCGTCAGCGCGCCGCGCTTGTAGACGCGGTCGTCGAACATCAGCTCAGGCCCGGGGTTGGCCAGCAGCAGGTCCTCGGGGAGCTTGCGGAGGCGGCCGTGATGGTCGCGGGCGAGCTCGTCGGTCGTGCGCAGACCGGCCGCCTGCGACCACAGCCACTCGGCATAGCAGGCGAAGCCCTCGTGCAGCCAGATGTCCTTCCACTCCCGCAGCGTCAGCGTGTTGCCGAACCACTGGTGGGCCAGCTCGTGGGCGACGAGCCGGTTCGTGTGCCAGTCGGGGTCCAGGTAGTTGCGCCCGAACGTCGACAGCGACTGCGACTCCAGCGGGATCTCCAGGTCGTCGTCGGTCACCACGGCGGTGTAGGTCGGAAAGGGATAGGGCCCGAAAAGCTCGACGTACGTCGCCATCATCTCGGCCTGCCGCCCGAACGCCGGCTCCCAGTCGGCGCCCGGGGGCACCGCCAGGATGATCGGCACGCCCGCCGGTCCCGCCTCTGGGCGGACCAGCTCGTAGCGGCCGATCTGGACGGTCGCGAGGTAGGTCGCCATCGGCTCGAGCTGCTCGTAGCGCCAGGTCTCCCCGCTCCCGCGCCGTGTCCGTGAGACGAGCGTGCCGTTGCTGACGACCGTGTAGTTGGTCGCGGTCGTCACCGTGATCACGTACGACGCCTTGTCGGAGGGCCGGTCGTTGCAGGGGAACCAGGTGGGTGCCCCGTGAGGCTGCCCGGCGACGATGACGCCGTCGGCGAGCTCCTCCCATCCGGCATCGCCGTGATGGCGCACGACGAGCGGCTTCGGCCGGCCTGCGTACTTCACACTGAGGGTGAAGCTCTGACCCGGCTCGAGCGGGCGGCGCAGGGTGAGGATGAGTCGGTGGTCGCGGTGGGCCCAGCGCGCCGGAGGCCTGCCGTCGACGGTGACCTTCTGCACCTGCAGGTAGGCGAGGTCGAGGACGAGGCGGGAGGTCTCCTGCTCGGCGACCCCGCGCACGACGGCGGTGCCGGAGATCCGGTTGCCGACGAGGTCGTAGGCGAGGTCGAGGTCGTAGTGCTCGGCGCTCCAGGAGAGGTCGCCGTGACCCGGCAGGTAGGGGTCGGCCGTGGGATGAGCGGTCATCCCTCGACCCACGGGCCGATCGGGTTGCCGATCCAGCTGGTCCCGTCCGGCACCGACTCGCCCCTCATCACCAACGACACGGGTCCGACCGTAGCGTGACGACCGAGCGTCGCTGCGGGAAGGATGACGCTGTTGGGTCCGAGTGTCGCGCCCCGACGCAGCGTGACGGTGTCGAGCGAGAGCAGCCGGTCGTGGAAGAGATGGGTCTGCACGACGGTGCCGGAGTTGACCGTCGCACCGTCGCCGAGACTGACCAGGTCGGTCTCGGGCAGCCAGTAGCTCTCGCACCACACCCCGCGTCCGATCGATGCGCCCATCGCCCGGAACCACCACGTGATCAGCGGACTGCCCGCGGCGCGGCGCGCGAACCACGGTGCCGCGAGCACCTCGACGAAGGTGTCGGCGAGCTCGTTGCGCCAGACGAACGAGCTCCACAGCGGGTGGCCACCGGGCCGGATGCGGCCGACCAGCAGCCACTTCGCCACCACCGTGACGGCCGCCGCGAGGACGCCGGCGACGGCCAGGATCGGGCCCCCGAGGAGCAGCGAGACCCACCAGGCGCTCTTGTCCGCGAGAGAAAGGAGCGTGATCCCGACCGCCGCGTAGAGCGCGACCGCGAGGCTCGCCGGGACGAGGCGGCACAGCTCGATGAGGGCCCGCGCCACCCGCAGAGTCGCCGGCGGAGCATAGGTGCGGTCGGCGTCCTGCGCCTCCACGGTGCGACGCAAGGGCGCCGGCGGGCTGCCGAGCCAGGACTCTCCGGCGTGTGCCTTCTTGCGGCGCGGGGCGGCGCTGAGCACCGCGACGAGCGAGGCCTTCGGGACCTTGCGCCCGGGCGCGGCCATGCCGGAGTTGCCGACGAAGGCCCGCTTGCCGATCTTGACGCGCTCGACGCGCACCCAGCCGCCGCCGAGCTCGTAGCCTCCGATGAGGGTGTCGTCGGCGAGGAACGACTCGTCGTTGACCTGCGTGAGACTCGGGACCAGGAGCACGGTCGAGGCCTCGACGTGCTTGCCGATCCGCGCGCCGAGCAGCCGCAGCCACAGCGGCGTGAGCAGGGAGGAGTAGAGCCCGAAGAGCCACGTGCGAGCATCGTCGAGCACCCGCACGGTCGCCCAGATCGCGATCCCCGCCAGGCTCCGCACCGGGTGGACGCCCGGCCGGATCATGATGCCGGCGACCCGGACCACGACCAGGATCGCCGCCGCGAGGAACGCGTAGCCGGCGAGCAGGCCGAGCCAGGACCACCACAGGAGGGCGAACGCCTCGGGCCAGGAGCCGGGGCGCCCAGCGGCCCCGAGGACGGCGACGGCACCCACGCCGACGGCCAGCACGGGCAGGAGGCCCAGCACGACGGCCACGGCGACGTACGCCGCCACCCACCAGCGCGACCTCTCGACCCGGTCCCGCCAGGGTCCACGCGCGTCTCCCGAGAGCCGGGCGGCCGGCGAGCCCGACCAGTACTCACCGGGCGGCACCTCGCCGAAGACGGCCGAGCCCGGGGCGATCTCGGCGTCGGCTCCGACGTCGGCCCCCGGACAGAGCATCGACCGAGCTCCGATCCGCGCGCGGGCGCCGACGCGGACCGGCCCCACCCGGACCGTGTCCCCGTCGATCCAGTAGCCCGACAGGTCGACCTCAGGCTCGACCGAGCAGCCGCGCCCGAGCGTCAGCAGGCCGGTCACCGGCGGGATCGAGTGCAGGTCGACGTCGCGCCCGACCGTCGCGCCGAGGAGCCGGGCGTACCACGTCGTGAACGGCGCACCGGCGAGGCCGGTCGCGCCGAGCTCGTCCGCGGCGTGGCCGGCGAGCCACAGGCGCAGGTGGACCTTGCCGCCGCGGGGGTAGTCACCAGGTCCGACGCCGCGCAGCAGCGACCGCGCGACGGCGGCGGCCAGCAGCATGCGACCCGGTGGCAGGAGGAACACGAGCGCCCCGACGAGGACGGCCCCCAGCGCCGGCTGCGGCAGCAGGTCGATGCCGGCGGCATGCCCCACCAGCGACGCGATCGCGATCCACGTCAGCCAGCGCGGCACCGCCAGGCTCCGGAGCAGCAGACCCGCCGCGACCTGGGCGGCCTGGGTCTTGCGCGGGACCGCCGGCACCTCCCGATCGCTGGCCGGCCCGGCCTCGGTGAGCTGGTCGAGGAAGTCGCCCAGGCGGCCGACGGTCGGCTGCTCGTAGATGTCGCCCATGGCGACCTCCGGGAAGCGCGTCCGCAGGCGCGAGACCATCTGCGCCGCGGTGAGGCTGCCGCCGCCCAGGTCGAAGAAGTCGTCGCCCAGCCCCTTGACCTCGGCGCCGAGGATGTCGAGCCACAGCTCGGCGATCCAGCCCGCCGTGCCGCCCAGCCCGCTCTCGCTGCTCGAGCGGGGCAGCGGCCACGGCAGGGCGTCCCGGTCCACCTTGCCGCTGGTGCGGGTCGGCATGGTCTCGACGACGGCCAGGCGAGGCACCAGCGCCGCCGGCAGCTCCTCGCGCAGCAGGGCGACGGCCTTGCCCGGGTCGAACCCGCCCTCGACCGTCACATAGCCCACCAGCAGCTGGTTCCCCGCAGACGTCCGTCGCACTGCTGCGGCGGCGCTCTGCACGCCGTTTAGCTGCAGCAGGGCGCTGTCGATCTCGCCGAGCTCGATGCGGCGCCCGCCGAGCTTGACCTGGTCGTCGGCGCGGCCGCCGAAGAGCAGCCCGACCGGGTCGCGCACCACGAGGTCGCCCGACCGGTAGGCCCGGTCCCATCCCAGGGTCGGCATGGGCGCGTACTTCTCGGCGTCCTTCGCCGGGTCGAGGTAGCGCGCCAGGCCGACGCCGCCGATGATCAGCTCGCCGGTCTCGCCGTCGGCGACCGGCATCTGGGTGCGCGGGTCGACGACCGCCAGGTCCCAGCCGTCGAGCGGGAGGCCGATGCGCACCATCCCCTCGCCAGTCATCAGCGCCCCGCAGGCCACCACGGTCGCCTCGGTCGGCCCGTAGGTGTTCCACACCTCCCGTCCGGGCGCCTGGAGCCGCGCGGCGAGCTCCGGCGGGCAGGCCTCGCCGCCCATGATGAGCAGCCGCACCCGCTCCAGTGCCTCCGGCGGCCACAGGGCGACCAGCGTCGGCACCGTCGAGACGATCGTGATCTGGTTGGCGACCAGCCACGGCCCGACGTCGACGCCGCTGCGCACCAGCGCCCGGGGAGCCGGCACCAGGCAGGCGCCGTACCGCCAGGCGAGCCAGATCTCCTCGCAGCTGGCGTCGAAGGCCACCGACAGGCCCGCCATCACCCGGTCCCCCACGCCGACCGGTGCGTCCCGCAGGAAGAGCGCGGACTCCGCGTCGACGAAGGCGGCGCCGCTGCGGTGCGTCACGGCGACGCCTTTGGGGGTGCCGGTGGAGCCGGAGGTGAAGATCACCCAGCAGTCGTCGTCGGGCGTCGGGTCCTGCGGCTCGCGAGCGGCTCGCGGGCGGCGTACGTCGACCGCCAGCTCGTTGCCGATGACGGCCGCGACGTCGGCCTCGCCGAAGACCAGCCGGGCCCTCTCGTCGGGGTCGTCCGCGTCGACCGGCACATAGGCGGCGCCCGCCAGCAGGATGCCCAGGATCGCGACGTAGAGGTCGGTCGTCCCGCTACTGACCCGGACGCCGACCTTGTCGCCGGGGCCCACACCGACGGCGTTCAGCTCGGCCGCGAGCCCGTCGGCGGCCTCCTCGAGCTCGCCGTAGGTGAGGACCCCGTTGCCCGCATCGACCGCGGGCTCGTCCGCCGCCTGCTCGACGGTCGAGCGGAAGATGTCGACGAGCGTGCGGGGCGGCGGGGCCCACGCGGATCGCAGCAGCGGGTCGGTCACGCAACGACCCTTTCGAAGTCAGGTGAACAGGCGATGTCCTGACACGCGGTCACGGCTCACCTCACGACGAGCGCAGCTCACGCTCGATGATCTTGCCGGTCGGGTTGCGCGCCAGCGCATCGAGCACGACCACCGAGGTCGGGCACGTGCCGTGGGCGAGGCGGTCGTCAACGAACGTCAGGGCGGGGGCTCCCATGGCCTGAGTGTGACGTAGCGCACTTAGCGCTACAAGGACCGGTCGGCAACCCGACTCTTCACGATCACCTAGTGAGGTCTCAGCGTGGTCACAGACTCAGCCCGCACAGTTGATGACATGAGCCACGACCCTGAGCAGCCGGCGGGCACGCCCGACCGCGAGCCGACGCAGCAGTTCACCCAGCCCTACCCCACCTCGTCCTCGACCGGTGGATACCCCGGCCCGGCCGGTCCGCCGCCGGCGGGCAACCCGTGGCTCTTCGGCGACGACACCGCGACCTCACCGGCGGCGACCACCTCCCCGACGGCAGCGCCGACCGCGGCGCCGGCCAACGGACGGCGTCGGGGCCGTGCCGGCCTGGTCGGCGGCCTGGCCGCGCTCGCGCTGGTCGTCGGCGGCGGTGCGGGCTACGGCGGCGCGGCGCTGTGGAACGGCACGCACGACGACAACACCAGCACCATCTTCTCCGGCGCCAGCAGCGCGGGCACGTCCACCGCGACCTCCGCCCCCTCCGGCAGCGTCCAGGCGGTCGCGCAGTCGGTGCTGCCCTCGGTCGTGAAGATCGAGGTGGCCGGCTCCCAGGAGGCGGGCTCGGGCTCGGGCATCATCCTGACCAGCGACGGCACCATCCTGACCAACAACCATGTGGTCGAGGTCGCAGGCGACAGCGGTCAGATCCGGGTCGACTTCAACGACGGCAGCACGGCCAAGGCCAAGATCGTCGGCACCGACCCGCTCACCGACACCGCCGTGATCAAGGCGGAGGGCGTCTCCAACCTCAAGCCGGCCTCCATCGGCAGGTCCCACGACCTGGCCGTCGGTCAGAGCGTCGTCGCCATCGGCTCGCCGTTCGGTCTCGACTCCACGGTGACCTCGGGCATCGTCAGCGCCCTCGAACGGCCGGTCAACGTGGGGACGGACAGCTCGGGCAACGCGACCGTCTATCCCGCGATCCAGACCGACGCGGCGATCAACCCCGGCAACTCGGGCGGCGCGCTGGTCGACATGAGCGGCAAGGTCGTCGGCATCAACGCCTCCATCCGGACGACCTCCTCCTCGTCGTCCTCCGAGGCCGGCTCGATCGGGCTCGGGTTCGCGATCCCGATCGACGAGGTCAAGCCGGTCATCCAGCAGATGATCAAGGGCCAGACCCCGACCCACGCCCGCCTGGGCATCTCCGTGCAGGACGTCGGCGCATCGCAGCAGAGCCAGCAGCAGCCTGACCAGGGCAACCCGTTCGACCCGTTCGGCCAGGGCCAGGGCGACGGCCAGGGTGGCCAGGGTGGCCAGGGCAGCCAGGGTCAGGGCCAGAGCACGTCGCCGTTCAGCAGCAACGGTGCCCAGGTCCGCCAGGTCGGGACCGGCTCGACCGCCGCCAAGGCGGGCATCAAGGTCGGCGACATCATCACCAAGGTCGACAACCACCTGATCTCCGGGTCCGACTCGCTCGTGGCGACCGTCCGCTCCTACCGGCCCGGCGACAAGGTGACGATCACCTTCAGCCGTGACGGCAAGACGCACACCGCCACCGTGACCCTCGACTCCGACGAGGGGTCCACGAAGTCCTGAGACTTCCACTCCCCTCGTCGCCAGAGGCGTGAC
This sequence comes from Nocardioides sp. AN3, assembly GCF_054653495.1. Lineage (NCBI taxonomy): Bacteria > Bacillati > Actinomycetota > Actinomycetes > Propionibacteriales > Nocardioidaceae > Nocardioides > Nocardioides sp. AN3. The sequence continues at coordinate 485,184 of NZ_BAAIGC010000001.1, read as the reverse complement.
CCCGCGGCCTGACCCCTGACCCCAGCCGCGGGGTCCCGCCTTGCCTCGGGGGACTCGGCGGGGCTACAGGCGCTTCTGGAACTCCCCGGCCCACTCGACCGCTCGATAGCCGAGCCGGTCGTTGACGCCGACCATGTGCTCGTTCGAGGCGGCGTTGTAGGTGACCAGCTCATCGACGTGCCCGAGCCCTGCCTCCTGCAGGAGGCGCAGGTTGGCGACCTTGACGGCCAGGCCGAGCCGATGACCGCGGTGGTCCGCCCGCACGAGGGTGCCCTCCTGGTAGGCCCTGCCCGTGCCGTCGCTGCCCACGAGGATCTGGGTGTAGGCCACCACCTCGCCATCGGGGTCGAGAGCCACGGTGGCGTACGACGTCCGCTCCTGCGCCACGAGAAGCTCCTCGCCCTCACGCACCTTCGCGATTGCGGCAGCACGCGGCTCGAGATCGAGCCCACCGGTGGGGGCCTCGGTCTCCAGGCTGGCATCCAGCTCAGCCCAGCCGGCGACGTGCTCCTCGGGCACCGGGCCGACCCAGCTGCGCAGGCGGTAGCCGGTGCCGCGCTCCGCCGCCTCGGCTGTGAGAGTGTCGAGCACCCCGGCAGCGACCGGAAGCGGCAGGCGACGCTGCACGTCGAGCAGCACCTGCTCGTAGCCATGGCGTCGCAGGAACTCCGGACCGGGACAACCGGCGCCCTCGGGGCCGGCGGCGGGCGGCCAGTCCGCCTCCGACCCCATCACGGTGCGCCCCTCCGCCTTCGCGATGCTCGCCAGGCGCTCGAGAAGCGCCGAGCCGATGCCGCGGCGGCGATGTCCGGGCAGCACCGCGACGAAGAGCTCCGCACGATGGAGGTTGTCCTGCAGCGACAGCGCCAGCCAGGCGGCAGCCACGACGTCGTCGCCGTCGCGCGCCAGGACGGGGAGCCGACGCCAGTACGCCGATTCCTGCCGCATCTCGGCCCGCACCTCGTCGAGTGACCAGGTGTCGGCGACCTCGGCGCGGTCAGCCTGGTCGACGGCGTCGAGCACGCCGTGCCACGCGACGAGCAGCCGGTCGTCCAGCGGGTCGATCACCAAGATCTCCATCAGCGGACGCGCTCCACGCGGCCCTCGTCCCAGACGGGCTCGGGCGACTCGTAGACCTCCCCGTCCGCGCCGTAGACGAGGAAGCGGTCGAAGTCACGAGCGAACCAGCGGTCGTGGGTGACGGCCACGACGGTGCCCTCGAAGGCGCGCAGGCCGTCCTCGAGCGCCTCGGCGGACTGGACGTCGAGGTTGTCGGTCGGCTCGTCGAGCAGCAGGAGCGTCGCGCCCGACAGCTCGAGCAGGAGGATCTGGAAGCGCGCCTGCTGACCTCCCGAGAGCGACTCGAAGCGCTGCTCGGCGCTCGCGGACAGCTCGTAGCGGTCGAGGACACGGCTGGCCTGCTCGCGGCCCATGCCGGCGCGTCCGGTGCCGTCCGCCCGGCCGTCGCCGCGGTGCAGGATCTCCAGCAGCGTGCGCCCGACGAGCTCCGGGTGCTCGTGGGTCTGGACGAACCAGCCCGGTCGGACGCGCGCCCCCAGCTTGGCCAGCCCCCGGTGTGCGACCGGCTCGATCACGTGCCCGTCGTCGGGACCCCGCACCGGCTCGTGCTCCTTGTCGGGCCGCGTCCCGCCCGCGGCCAGCAGGCGCAGGAAGTGGGACTTGCCTGAGCCGTTGCTGCCGAGCACGGCCACCCGCTCGCCGTACCAGACCTCCAGGTCGAACGGCTTCATCAGCCCGAGGAGCTCGAGCCGCTCGCAGACGACGGCACGCTTGCCCGTGCGGCCTCCGCGCAGTCTCATGGTGACCTGCTGCTCCCGCGGCTGCTCGGTGGGCGGACCGGCCTCCTCGAACTTGCGCAGCCGAGTCTGGGCGGCCTGGTACTGGGAGGCCAGGCCGTCGTTGTAGGCCGCCTTGGTCTTGTAGCGCAGCACGAGAGCCTTGAGCTTCGCGTGCTCCTCGTCCCAGCGGCGTCGCATCTCCTCGAAGCGAGCGAAGCGATCGCGCCGGGCCTCGTGATAGCTGGCGAACCCACCCGGGTGCGTCCACACGAGGTTGCCCGCGTGGCCGAGCTCGACGGTCACGACGCGGGTCGCCGTGTTGGCGAGCAGCTCCCGGTCGTGGCTGATGAAGAGGATCGTCTTCGCCGACTCGCGGATCCGCTCCTCTAACCAGATCTTGCCGGGCACGTCGAGGTAGTTGTCGGGCTCGTCCAGGAGGAGCACCTCGTCGGGGCCCCGCAGGAGGTACTCGAGGACCACCCGCTTCTGCTCGCCGCCCGACAGCGTGCTCAGCGCGCGGTAGCGGGCACGGTCGAAGGGCAGGCCGAGCGCGGCCATCGTGCACACGTCCCAGGTGACCTCCAGGTCGTAGCCGCCGGCGTCGGCATACTCGCTGAGGGCCGAGGCATAGCGCAGCTGGGTCGCCTCGTCGTCGACCTCCATCAGCGCGAGCTCGCAGGCATCGACCTCGGCCGCCGCCTGCCGGACGCGGTCCGGCGCCACGCTCATGAGCAGCTCCGCCACGGTGGTGGCGCTCTCGCCGACCTTCTGGCGCATGACGCCCAGCCCGCCGGACCGGGTCACCGCGCCAGCGGCAGGGACGACCTCGCCGGTCACGATGCGCAGCAGCGTCGTCTTGCCGGCGCCGTTGGCGCCGACGAGCGCGACCTTGGCACCCTCACCGACCCGGAAAGAGACGTCATCGAGAAGGACCCGGCCGTCCGGAAGCTCGTAGCGCACGTTCGCGACGTCGACATGTCCCACAACGGGTCATCCTCCCCCGCCGGCGCCTCGCGGGCACCGGGTTTTCACACCGGGCACGCAGGACCGGCGCAGCGGAGGCGCAAGACGGCACCGCCGCGGCGCCGGTCTTGCCTGGACGCAGCGCAGCGAGCGAGGAACGAGCGAGCGCAGCGGAGGAAGGCAAGGCCCGGAAGGCGCCGCGGCACGCGCCGAAGCGAAGCGGAGGCGCAAGACGGCACCGCCCGACGCCGCCCTCGCCTGGACTGACCAGAGCGAGGGAGGAACGACCGAGCGTCGGGAGGGAAGGCGAGGGTGACGAGGCGTCGGGCACGCGCCAAAGCGAAGCGGAGGCGCAAGACGGCACCGCAGCGGAGGCGCAAGACAACACACGCCCCCTGATGGCAGATTCTCAGACGCGTCCCGCACACTACTGCCATGACCACGATCTCGTGGATGCCTGCTCCGATCCGTCGTCGGGTCCTCCGGTTCGCCATGCGCCGGCAGGCCTCGCCGCTGCCGGACATCACCACGCTGGAGAAGGTGCCCGAGCACCTGACCTTCCCGCTGCGCCGCAATGCGGTCGACCCGGTGCCGCAACTGGCCGAGCAGCGGGCCGAGGATCCGGTCACCCTGTTGGGCAACGTGCTGGGTCTCGACATCTTCCTGGTCACCGGACACGAGGAGTCCAAGCAGGTCCTCGCGGACTCGACGGCGTACTCCAACGACATGCGGCACCTGCTCGGCTCGCGTCCTCGCACGGATGCCGAGGGCATCGGCGGCCTCGGCATGACCGACCCGCCCGACCACACGAGGCTGCGCGGCCTGTTGACGCCGGAGTTCACGATGCGCCGGCTCCGGCGGCTCGAGGAGATGATCGACGGCATCGTCACCGAGGCGCTCGACGGCATGGAGGCGGCCGGACCGGTCGTCGACCTGGTCCAGCGGTTCGGCTTCGAGATCCCGTTCCGGGTGATCTGTGAGCTGCTCGGCATGCCCGAGGAGGTGCGCGACGAGTTCCACGACCTCGGCGTCGCCCGCTTCGACGTCAGCCAGGGCGGGGCTTCGGTCTTCGGCGCCGCGACGGAGACGCGGACCTTCCTCATCGAGACGGTGCGACGTCAGCGGTCGAACCCCGGCGAGGGCCTCATCGGGGAGCTCATCCGCACCAAGGGCCACGAGTACGACGACGTCGAGCTCGGCGGCCTGGCCGACGGCGTCTTCCTGGGCGGCTACGAGACGTCCGCGTCGATGCTGTCGATGGGCGCCTACGTGCTGATGCAGCACCCTGAGGCCTACGCGGCCCTGCGGTCGGGTGACCGGGACCAGGTCGACGCCGTCGTCGAGGAGATGCTGCGCTACCTGTGCCCGGTGCAGATCGCCTTTCCGCGGTTCGCCCGCGCGGACCACGACCTCTTCGGTCACCGCGTGAGCAAGGGGTCGGTCGTCATCGTCTCCCTGACCGGTGCGAACCGCGACCCGAAGGCCATTCCGCACCCCGAGCAGTTCGACCTGCGCAACGCCGACACCCAGCACTTCGCCTTCGGCCACGGCCTGCACCGCTGCGTCGGCGCGGAGCTGGCCCGGATGGAGCTGCGGGCCGCCCTGACGGGGCTCTCGACCCGCTTCCCCGACCTGTCGATGGCGACTGACGACATCTCCGAGCTCGGGTTCCGGGACCTCTCGATCGTCTACAGCCTCGACAAGCTGCCCGTCAGACTCCGCCCCGACGCGTGAGAGCCCCCTTGTGAAGCTCACCGTGACCCAGAGGTCACGCTGAGGTTCACGAGGTGCGGGTCTCCAGCACTCGGAAGCCCTTGGCGCTCGCGAGGCGCGTCGTCGGGTAGCCCTGCCCGGTCAGCCACCGCTGCAGGCTGTCGCCCCCGAGGTTCTTGCCGACGACCATGACCGCCCGACCACCCGGCACCAGCCGTGGCAGCCAGGTCAGGAGGAGCTCGTGCAGCGCCTGCTTGCCGATGCGGATCGGCGGGTTGCTCCAGATCTCGTCGTACTCCCCCGTCGCGCCCTCCGGCGTCACGGCGCGGTAGTTGTCGAGGCGCAGCGACGCCGCATTCTCGTTGGCGAGCAGGACGGCCCGCTCGTTGACGTCGACACCCGTGACGACGGCACCGGGCACGGCGGCGGCCACCGCGAGCCCGATGACGCCGTAGCCGCAGCCCAGGTCGAGGATCCGGCCCGGCGAGGGCGGCTCCGTCTCGCGGAAGAGCACGCTCGTGCCGATGTCGACCCGTCCCTGGGCGAAGACGCCGCTGCCACTGACCAGCTCGAGCTCGTGGCCCCAGACCTCGGCGGTCAACCCGATGCGCTCGAACGGCACGGACGGGTCAGCGGTGAAGTAGTGCTCCTGCTCGTCACCCATCGATGGCCTCCCGCTTCGCCCTCGTCTGGACCGCGCGTGCCTCGAGCTCCGTGTCGGGCGGGTAGCCGACCTCTTCGAGGGTGAGCCCGCGCGGCGAGGCGGCGTGCACAGCGGAGGTTCGGACCGAGTGCCCGAGGACCTCCGTCGCCCAGCCGATCTCCTTGCGCCCCTCCCCGATGGCGACGAGGCAGCCCACGAGCGCGCGCACCATCCCGTGGCAGAACGCGTCGGCCACCACGCGCGCGACCGCCACGCCGGTCTCGTCGCGCTCCCAGACCAGCGTCCGGATCGTCCGGATCGTCGTGGCGCCCTCACGGGCCTTGCAGAACCCCGCGAAGTCGTGCAGCCCGACCAGGTCGGTGGCCGCGACGTTCATCAGGGACAGGTCCAGCGGCCGGGGCCAGTGGAGCACGTGGTGGCGGCGCAACGGGTCGTAGGTCGCCGGAGTGTCCGCGATCCGGTAGGCGTAGCGCCGCCACAGCGCTGAGAATCGGGCGTCGAAGCCGGGCGCCGCCTCGCTCGCCCGATGGATGCGGATGTCGGCCGGCAGCATGCCGTTGAGCCGCCGCACGAGGGCGTCCAGCGGCGGCTGCTGGGAGCGGCCGGCGCTGGCGGCGACCGCCGCGTCCTCGACGTCGACGTGGACCACCTGGCCGCGCGCGTGGACGCCGGTGTCGGTGCGACCGGCGCACGTCACCCACGGGCGCTCCTCCTCCGGCAGCCGGAACGCCGTCCCCAGCGCGGCCTGCAGCTCCCCCTGCACCGTCCGCAGACCCGGCTGCGCGGCCCAGCCGTGGAAGTCGGTGCCGTCGTAGGCGAGGTCGATCCGGATCCGCACGGCGGTCATCCTCCCATCAGGTGGATACAGGTGCGGCATGGACGACGTGCACATCGGGACGTCGGGGTGGACCTATGCCCATTGGGCCGGCAGGTTCTACCCCGACGGGCTCGGCCGTGCCCGCTGGCGGGACTTCTACGCGGAGCGCTTCGACACCGTCGAGCTCAATGCGTCGTTCTACCGCTGGCCCGGTCTGCGGCCCTTCCAGGGCTGGGCGACGTCACTCCCGGACGGCTTCACGATGTCGGTGAAGGCGTCGAGGTGGATCAGCCACGGGCGCCGGCTCAACGACCCCGACGGCGCCTGGGCCGACCGGCTGGCGGCCGCGATGGAGGCGCTGGGGCCACGGGCCGGCTGCGTGCTGGTGCAGCTGCCCGGTGACTTCGAGCGCGACGACGAGCGGCTCGACGCCTTCCTGACCCGCCTCCCCGACGGTCTGCGCGTCGCGATGGAGCTGCGCCACCCGTCCTGGGACGACGATGCGGTCGCCGCCATGCTCGAGAAGCACCGGGCGGCGTACGTCGTCACCCACGGCACCGGCCTGCACACCGTCCTGCGCACGACCGCGCCGTTCGTCTACTGCCGCTGGCACGGGCCGACGGACCGGCCGTTGTACGCCGGCCGGTACTCGGCCGACGAGCTCCATCAGTGGGCCGAGCGGATCCGCGGCTGGCGGGAGGAGGGCCGCGCCGTCTTCGGCTACTTCGACAACGACGGATCGGGCTACGCCCCGGAGAACGCCCGCGAGCTGCTCGACCTACTCGGCTGAGAGCACGAGGGCCCGCCACCTCACGGTGGCGGGCCCTCGTCGGAGTGGACCAGGCTCAGGCCTGCTCCTCCTCCGTGGTCTCCTCGGTCGCCTCGGCGGCCGGGGCCTCCTCAGCGGCGGCCTCAGCCTCGACGGCCTCGGTCCCCTCAGCCGGCGCCTCGGCCTGGACGACCTCGGTCTCGGCGACCTCGGTCTCGGCGACCTCGGTCTCCTCAGCCTCGGTCACCTCGGCGGTGTCCTCGGCCGGCGCCTCCTCGACCGGAGCGGCCGGAGCGACCTTGGCGGCGCCCTTCGACGCGGCCGGCTTCGGCTGGTACGCCTCGGTCACGAGCTCGATGACCGCCATGGGGGCGTTGTCGCCCTTGCGCGGACCGATCTTGGTGATCCGGGTGTAGCCGCCCGGACGCTCGGTGAACGTCTCGGCGATCTCGGTGAAGAGCTTGTGGACGACGCCCTTGTCACGGATGGTCTTGAGGACCTCGCGACGGTTGTGCAGGTCGCCCTTCTTCGCCTTGGTGATCAGCTTCTCCGCGACGGGACGCAGCGTCCGCGCCTTGGCCTCGGTGGTCGTGATCCGGCCGTGCTCGAAGAGCTGAGTGGCCAGGTTCGACAGAATCAGCTTCTGGTGCGCGGGGCTGCCGCCGAGACGGGCGCCCTTCTTGGGAGTAGGCATCTGCCACTTCCTTCCTCTCCGGCCGTGTCAGGTACCGGGGTAGACGACCCGCCGGGTGCAGGTCGGTTTCTGTTGCTGGGACGTCATACGGCCTGGCTGCCAGAGCGACCAGCTCGTATGACGTCCCGGGGTGGATCAGTACTGCTCGTCCTCGACGAAGGCGTCGTCATCATCGTCGCCGTAGGCGGCGAGGGCGGCGGTCGGGTCGAAGCCCGGCGCGCTGTCCTTGAGGGAGAGGCCCATCTCGTGGAGCTTGGCCTTCACCTCGTCGATCGACTTGGCGCCGAAGTTGCGGATGTCCAGCAGGTCCTGCTCGGAGCGGCTGATGAGCTCACCCACGGTGTGGATGCCCTCGCGCTTGAGGCAGTTGTAGGACCGGACGGTCAGCTGCAGGTCCTCGACCGGCAGGGCCAGGTCGGCGGCGAGCTGCTCGTCGACCGGGGACGGGCCGATGTCGATGCCCTCGGCCTCGACGTTGAGCTCGCGGGCGAGACCGAAGAGCTCGACCAGCGTCTTGCCGGCCGACGCGATGGCGTCGCGCGGCTTGATCGACGGCTTGGTCTCGACGTCGATGACGAGCTTGTCGAAGTCGGTGCGCTGCTCGACTCGGGTCGCCTCGACCTTGTACGAGACCTTGAGCACGGGCGAGTAGATCGAGTCGACCGGGATCCGGCCGATCTCGTTGTCGGCGCCCTTGTTCTGCACCGCCGAGACGTAGCCGCGGCCACGCTCGACGACCAGCTCGAGCTCGATCTTGCCCTTGTCGGACAGGGTCGCGATCTTCAGGTCGGGGTTGTGCACCTCGACACCGGCCGGCGGGGCGATGTCGGCGGCGGTGACGTCACCGGCGCCGGACTTGCGCAGATACATCGTGACGGGCTCGTCGTGCTCGGAGGAGACGACCAGGCCCTTGAGGTTGAGGATCACCTCGGTCACGTCCTCCTTGACGCCCTCGATGGTCGAGAACTCGTGGAGGACGCCGTCGATCTTGATGCTGGTGACCGCGGCACCGGGGATCGAGGACAGGAGCGTCCGACGCAGGCTGTTCCCGAGCGTGTAGCCGAAGCCGGGCTCCAGCGGCTCGATCACGAACCGCGAGCGGAACTCGTCGACGGTCTCTTCCGACAGGGTGGGGCGCTGTGCAATAAGCACTGGTTCTTTCCTTTCCGGGCCTACCCGCTATATGACAGGCCCGAACTCCAGGGTAGTGACGGAAGTGAAACGGGCCGGCACTCCGTCCCCGGAACAGGTCCGGAGTGCCGGGCGGAGATCACAGCTTCGAGTAGTACTCGACGATGAGCTGCTCCTCGACCGGAAGGTCGATCTGGGCCCGGGTCGGGAGCTGGTGGACGAAGATCCGCATGCGGCCGGGGATGGCCTCGAGCCAGGCGGGCACGACGCGCTCGCCGTGGGTCTCACGGGCGACGATGAACGGGGTCATCTCCAGCGACTTCTCCCGGACGTCGATGACGTCGTGAGCGGAGACCTGGTACGACGGGACGTTGACCTTCTTGCCGTTGACCAGGAAGTGGCCGTGGACGACCAGCTGGCGGGCGTGACGGCGGGTCCGGGCGAAGCCGGCACGGTAGACGACGTTGTCCAAGCGGCACTCGAGCAGCTGGAGCAGGTTGTCACCGGTCTTGCCGGCACGACGGTGCGCCTCGGCGTAGTAGTTCGCGAACTGCTTCTCGAGCACGCCGTAGGTGAAGCGGGCCTTCTGCTTCTCCTGGAGCTGCGAGCGGTACTCGCTCTCCTTGATGCGCGCACGGCCGTGCTGGCCGGGAGGGTAGGGACGCTTCTCGAAGGCGGAGTCGCCGCCGACCAGGTCGACACCGAGACGGCGCGACTTGCGGGTCATGGGGCCGGTGTAGCGGGCCATGTTCTAATCGTCTCTCTTTCAGTCTCGGGTCGGTCAGACGCGGCGGCGCTTGGGCGGGCGGCAGCCGTTGTGCGGGGTCGGCGTGACGTCCTGGATGGTGCCGACCTCGAGGCCGATGGCGCCGAGCGAGCGGATCGCGGTCTCGCGACCCGAGCCCGGGCCCTTGACGAAGACGTCGATCTTCTTCATGCCGTGGTCCATCGCCCGCCGGCCGGCGGCCTCGGCGGCCATCTGGGCGGCGAACGGGGTGGACTTGCGCGAGCCCTTGAAGCCGACGGTGCCGGCGCTGGCCCACGAGATCACCGCACCGGTCGGGTCGGTGATCGTGACGATCGTGTTGTTGAACGTGCTCTTGATGTGAGCCTCGCCCTGGGCGACGTTCTTCTTCTCCTTGCGGCGGACCTTGGTCTTCGCCGCAGCCTGACGGCTCTTGGGAGGCATGCAGTTTCCTTTTCTCAGGTCATTCCTGGGCTAGGCCCGGAGACCCGTGGTCAAGTCTCGTGAGATCGGATCGGTGGCGTCAGTAATCCGGGGGCTCACGGGGGCGGAGCCCCCGTGGGTGCGGTTACTTGGCCTTCTTCTTGCCGGCGACGGTGCGCTTCGGGCCCTTCCGGGTCCGCGCGTTGGTCTTGGTGCGCTGGCCGCGGACCGGGAGGCCCATGCGGTGACGGCGACCTTGGTAGCTGCCGATCTCGATCTTGCGGCGGATGTCGCCCTGCACCTCACGACGGAGGTCGCCCTCGATCGTCAGGTTGCGGGTCTCGATCTCGCGCGCGAGCTTGACCAGCTCGTCCTCGGAGAGTGCGTGGACGCGGGTGTTCGGGTCGACGCCCGTCGCGGCCAGCAGCTGCTGGGAGGTGGTACGGCCGATGCCGTAGATGTAGGTGAGTGCGATCTCGACGCGCTTCTCACGCGGGAGGTCGACACCGACGAGTCGTGCCATGGTGGTTCCTTCGGTTTCAGCCACAGGTGTCAGTCGACGTACGTCTCAGGTTGGCGCCTGAGCTCTGGCCTGAGGCTCCAGAGGTGGTTCCCCGCAGCGGTGCCGCGAGTAGTGCGTCGAGGTGGATGTTCAGTTGTGTGGTCGGTCCGCTGGGCGGATCAGCCCTGGCGCTGCTTGTGGCGCGGGTTCTCGCAGATCACCATGACGCGGCCGTGGCGACGGATCACCTTGCACTTGTCACAGATCGGCTTGACGCTGGGGTTGACCTTCATGGTCAGCCTCTTTCTTCGCTAGTCGGCTGTTGCGTGTCTACAAGCGGGCCCGACGGCTCACTTGTATCGGTAGACGATGCGACCCCGGGTGAGGTCGTACGGCGAGAGCTCCACCACCACACGGTCCTCGGGGAGGATCCGGATGTAGTGCTGGCGCATCTTGCCGCTGATGTGGGCGAGAACCTTGTGCCCGTTGCTCAGCTCGACGCGGAACATGGCATTCGGCAGGGCCTCCACAACGGTGCCCTCGATCTCGATCACGCCTTCTTTCTTCGGCATGTCCTCACTAACTGCTCGTGGTGTCGTCTACCGTTTCGGTGCACCGGAGTCCGTCCACCAGGACGGTCCGGGTGGCCCGGGAACCTCTCACCAACCACGTGAGTGGACCTCGTGAAGCCGTTCGGTGCGCCTCTTCCCTCGACGGATCTCGGGCAGCCGCGAGGCGCGACAGAACAGACCCACGTTGGGCCGACATGCCAGTCTAGGCGCCTGCGGATGCGGCGCCCAAATTCAGGCGAGCAGCCGCAGCGTCTCCTCGCGGCCCGGCGCGGTGCGCGGGTCGACCCCGACATGGGCTCCCGAGACCGGGTTCACCATGACCTCGTCGACCCCGAACTCGGCCGCGAGGTCGGCGATCCGCTTGCGGGCGTACGACGGGTCGCCGATCACCCACCTGTCGCGCATCGCGTCCAGGAGCCCCCGGTGCGCCTCCGCCACGGGGGTTCGCTCCGCGTCCTCCACCAGCCGCTGAGCCGCGAGCGGCTGCCCGGTGCGCAGCGCCAGCATGGTGAGCAGCTGCGGGAGCGCCAGGCGGTCGGCCTCGTCGGAGGTCTCGGCGACGACGGCGTTGACCGTCAGGAAGGTCCGCGGCTCCGCCAGCTCGGGCGAGGGGCGGAACGTCGAGCGGTAGAGGTCCAGCGCCTCCTGCGTGCCCTGCCCCGAGAAGTGGTGCGCGAAGACGTAGGGCATCCCCTTCTCCGCGGCCAGGCGCGCCGAGTAGTCGGAGGACCCGAGCAGCCAGATCGTGGGCACGGCCGTCGCGGCCGGCGTCGCGTGCAGCACGTGACGCCGCCCGGCCACCGAGACCGAGACGCCGCCCGTGTCCATCATGGCCAGCACGTTGTCGACGTACTCGTCGAAACGGTTGACGGTCTCCTCGGCGTCCGCCGGTCCTCCGTGCCGCAGCGCCCACGCGGTCACCTGGTCGGTGCCCGGAGCGCGACCGATGCCGAGGTCGATCCGGCCCGGGAAGGCCGCCTCGAGGAGCGCGAACTGCTCCGCGACCACCAGCGGCGCATGGTTGGGCAGCATCACGCCGCCCGACCCGACGCGGATGCGGTCGGTCGCGCCGGCGAGCAGGCTGATCAGGACAGGCGGGTTCGTCGCCGCGACGGCAGGCATGTTGTGGTGCTCGGCGACCCAGTAGCGCGTATAGCCCAGCTCGTCGGCCACCTTCGCGAGCGACACCGACGCGGCGATCGCGTCCCCGCTGCTCTGGTCAGTGCGGACCGGGACGAGGTCGAGGACGGAGAGCGCGAGAGTCACCTGGGGTCAACCTCTCGCGGGGCGTTCTTGTTCCGGCTCGATGGCTGGTGGTCGAGCGGCCGCGGCCTCACGCGGGCGCGCGCGTCGCGGACGCCCAGACGGCCGCCGGACCGGCCCGGCCGGCAGGCCCGGCGCCGTCGACGGCGTGGACGAGGCCGTCGGTCAGCCGGAACAGTCCGTACGACGACGCCGGGGCATCCTCGCCGACGACGTCGATCTCCCCCACACGGTCGAGGTCGACCACGCCGGCCTTCACGAGGGCCTCCTTGCGGACCCAGAGGCGCGTGAAGGCAGCCGCCGGGTCGCCTTGGGCGCGGATCCACTCAGCCTCGAGAGGGCCGAGGGTGTGCCAGGCGACCTCGCGCGCGACGGTCTCGACGTCGATCCCGCAGGGGGCGTGGTCGGCGACGGCCGCCGCGACCCCGCGCGCGTGACTGAGGCTCACATGGAGGTCGGGGCGACCGACGACGTACGGCGGCCCGTGGTCGGCGCCGCCACAGCGGGCGCACCGCTGGGCGACCTCCACCTCCGAGACGGGCGTGCCGGTCAGCGTCGCGACGCACGCGCGCACGAGGACGTGTGCGGCGACGTACGCCGCCCTGTCGCGGGCGTCGACGAGCCGGTCGTGACGAGCGCGCTCGGCCGTCGACAGCGACGCGAGGTCGTGGCGCTCCCCCACGACCGTGACGACCCGGGCCACCGGGCCGCGGGAGCCGCTCAGTCCCGCCCGCCGTAGGGCACGCCGAGCTCCGCGAGCTTCGCGCGGCCGCCGTCGAGCGCGGTGAGGACCCACGTGCCCTCGGGGGTCAGGGTGAACGTGTGCTCGAAGTGTGCGGCCCAGCTGCCGTCGGTCGTCACGACGGTCCAGTCGTCGTCGAGGAGGTCGGTCTCCTTCGTGCCCAGCGTCACCATCGGCTCGACGGCGAGCGCCAGGCCCTCGACGAGCTTGGTGCCCTTGCCGCGCCGTCCGTAGTTCGGCACGTCGGGCGCCTGGTGCATCTCCGAGCCGATGCCGTGCCCCGTGTAGTCCTCGAGGATGCCGTAGCGCCCTGCACCGCGCACGTGCCCCTCGACCGCGTGGGAGATGTCGCTGACGCGACCCCCGAGCCGGGCAGCCGCGATGCCGCGCCACATGGCCTCCTCGGTGACCGCCATCAGGGTGGTCAGCTCATCGGAGACTTCTCCGATGGCGACGGTGATCGCCGCATCGCCGTGCCAGCCGCGACCTGACTCGTCCATCACGATCGCGCCGCAGTCGATCGAGACGAGGTCGCCCTCGGCCAGCACGCGGCCGTCGGGGATGCCGTGCACGACCTCGTCGTTGACGGACGCGCAGATGGACGCGGGGAAGCCCTGGTAGCCGAGGAACGACGGAGTCGCTCCGGCCGAGCGGATCGAGTCCTCCGCGATCGCGTCGAGCTCGGCGGTCGTCACGCCGGCGCGGACCGACGTCCGCAGCAGCTCGAGGGTGCGGCCGACCACCAGCCCCGCCTGCCGCATCCGGTCGATCTGCGTCGGGGTCTTGATCTCGACACGCTCGAAGAGCCCCACCTCACGTCTCCTGGCGGGTCAGGACTCGGGAACCACGTCCAGGGCGTCGAAGACCCGCTTGGTGACGTCCTCCACCTCGCCCAGACCGTCGACCTCGATGAGGATGCCGCGACCCTTGTAGACCGAGATCAGCGGCTCGGTCTGCTCGAGGTAGACCTCCTGCCGGCGACGGATGACGTCCTCGGTGTCATCGGCGCGGCCCTCGATCTGGGCGCGCTGCAGGAGCCGCGCGACGACCTCGTCCTTGTCGACTACGAGGCTCAGGACGGCGTCGAGCTGGTGCCCGGTGAACTTGATCATCCCGTCGAGCTCCTCGACCTGCGCGACCGTGCGCGGGTAGCCGTCGAGGAGGAAGCCCTGCGCGGCGTCGGGCTCGTCGATCCGGTTGCGGACCATCCGGTTGGTGATCTCGTCCGGGACATACTCCCCGGCGTCCATGTAGCGCTTCGCCTCGATGCCCAGCGGCGTGCCCTGGGAGACGTTCGCGCGGAAGATGTCCCCGGTGGAGATGGCGGGGATGCCGAAGTGCTCGGCGATGAACCTCGCCTGGGTGCCTTTGCCGGCCCCGGGCGGGCCCATGATGATCAACCTCAACGCAGGAATCCTTCGTAGTTGCGCTGCTGCAGCTGGCTCTCGATCTGCTTCACCGTGTCGAGAGCGACGCCGACCATGATGAGGATGGACGTGCCGCCGAACGGGAAGTTGTTGTTCGCGTTGATCAGCGCGAGCGCGATCAGCGGGATCAGCGCGATCAGGCCGAGGTAGAGCGAGCCGGGCAGCGTGATGCGGGAAAGGACGTAGGACAGGTAGTCCTCGGTCGGCTTGCCCGCCCGGATCCCGGGGATGAAGCCGCCGTACTTCTTCATGTTGTCCGCCACCTCCTTCGGGTTGAAGGTGATGGAGACGTAGAAGTAGGTGAAGAAGACGATGAGCAGGAAGAACGCCGCCATGTAGAGCGGGTGGTCTCCGCGCACGAAGTAGGTGTTGATCCAGTCGACCCACGCCGCGCCGCTGTTCTGGTTGAACTGCGCCGCCATCGCGGGCAGGTAGAGCAGCGAGCTGGCGAAGATGACGGGGATGACGCCGGCCTGGTTGACCTTGAGCGGGATGTAGGTCGACGAGCCGCCGAACATCTTGCGGCCGACCATGCGTCGCGCGTACTGAACAGGGATGCGCCGCTGGGCCTGCTCGATGAAGATGACCGCCGCGACGAGCGCCAGTCCGATCGCGAGCACCACGGCGAACGTCGGCCAGCCGTGCTGCTGGCGCACCGCCCACAGCGTCGCCGGGAAGGTCGCGATGACCTGGGTGAAGATCAGGATCGACATGCCGTTGCCGATCCCGCGCTCGGTGATGAGCTCACCGAGCCACATGATCACCGCGGTGCCGGCGGTCATCGTGACGACCATGACGAGGAACGTGCCGGTGCTGTCGCTGTAGAGCAGGTTCTGGTTGCACTGCAGCAGGTTGCCCGAGCGGGCCAGCGCGACGATCCCGGTCGCCTGCAGGAGCGCGAGGCCGAGCGTCAGGTAGCGCGTGTACTGCGTGATCTTCGCCTGGCCGGACTGGCCCTCGTTCTTGAGGGCCTCCAGCCGTGGGATCACGACCACGAGGAGCTGCAGGATGATGCTCGCCGTGATGTAGGGCATGATCCCGAGGGCGAAGATCGTCAGCTGGAGCAGCGCTCCGCCTGAGAACAGGTTGACCATGTTGTACAGCCCGGCGCCCGAGCCGTTCTTGGTCAGGTTGATGCAGTCCTGGACGTTGGCGACGTTCACGCCAGGGGCCGGGATCTGTGAGCCCGCCCGGAAGATCACGATGATCATCAGGACGAACAGCAGCTTGCGACGCAGATCCGGTGTCCGGAATGCGTTCGCGAACGCGCCTAGCACGAGTAGATCCCTCTTCTCACACAACCAGATGGGAGCGGGTGCCGACCGAGCCCGGCCGCCAGCCCCGCGAAGCCTAACAGGGGCGCTGAACCACGAACGCGGTCAGGGTCGCCGGTGGGCGACCCTGACCGCGTGTGCTCAGCCGAGGTGCGGACCTCAGGACTCGGTGACGCTGCCACCGGCGTTCTCGATCGCGGCCTTCGCCGAGGCGGAGAACTTGTCGGCGGTGACGTCGACCTTCACCGTCAGCTCACCGTTGCCGAGGACCTTCACGGGCTGGCCCTTGCGGACGGCGCCCTTCGCGACCAGGTCGGCCACGGTGACGGTGCCACCCTCGGGGAACAGCTCGCTGATCTTGTCCAGGTTCACGACCTGGAACTCGACCTTGAACGGGTTCTTGAAGCCCTTGAGCTTCGGGAGCCGCATGTGGATCGGCATCTGGCCACCCTCGAACGCCACCGGAACCTGGTAGCGCGCCTTGGTGCCCTTCGTGCCGCGCCCCGCGGTCTTGCCCTTCGAGCCCTCTCCGCGACCCACGCGGGTCTTGGCCTTCTTGGCCCCCGGGGCGGGAGCCAGGTTGTGCAGCTTGAGCGTCATGTCAGTCGACCTCCTCGACCGTCACCAGGTGACGGACGGTGTGGACCATCCCCCGGATCTCCGGGCGGTCCTCCTTGACGACCACGTCGCCGATCCGCTTGAGCCCCAGCGAGCGCAGCGTGTCGCGCTGGTTCTGCTTCAGTCCGACGAGGCCCTTGTTCTGGCGAACCTTGAGCTGTGCCATCAGGCCGACACCTCCGCCGGGGCGGCGGCGGTGGCCGCAGCCTCCTCGCGCGCCTTGAGCAGAGCGGCCGGGGCGACATCCTCGACGGGGAGGCCGCGACGGGCCGCCACCGACTCGGGCTGCTCGAGCTGACGCAGCGCCTCGACCGTCGCGTGGACGATGTTGATCTGGTTGGACGAGCCGAGCGACTTGCTCAGCACGTCGTGGATGCCCGCGCACTCGAGGACGGCACGCACCGGGCCGCCGGCGATGACACCGGTACCGGGGGCTGCCGGACGCAGGAGCACGACGCCCGCGGCCTTCTCGCCCTGCACCGGGTGCGGGATCGTGCCCTGGATGCGGGGGACGCGGAAGAAGTGCTTCTTCGCCTCCTCGACACCCTTGGCGATCGCCGCCGGGACTTCCTTCGCCTTGCCGTAGCCGACGCCGACGAGACCCTCGCCGTCACCCACGATCACGAGGGCGGTGAAGCTGAAGCGACGACCACCCTTCACGACCTTGGCGACTCGGTTGATCGCGACGACGCGCTCGATGTAGGCGGTCTTCTCAGCAGCCTGGCCGCGACGATCGTCGCGTCCACGGCGCTCGCCACCACGCGATCCGCGCTGGGCTCCGCTCATGAGACTTTCCTCTTCCTCTAGCTAGCTGTCGCGATCAGAACTGCAGGCCGCCCTCGCGGGCGCCGTCAGCCAGGGCCGCGATGCGGCCGGTGTACTTGTTGCCGGCGCGGTCGAAGACCACGCCCTCGATCCCCGCCGCCTTGGCGCGCTCGGCGACCAGCTGGCCGACGGCCTTGGCCTTGTCGGTCTTCGCCCCTTCGCCGGCGCGCAAGTCCGCCTCGAGGGTGGACGCCGAGACCAGCGTCTTGCCGACGGTGTCGTCGACGACCTGGGCGATCATGTGCCGGGCCGACTTGGTGACGACCAGGCGCGGACGCTCGGCAGTCCCGTTGACCTTCTTGCGGCCGCGGACCTGACGCTTGAGGCGCGCCTTGACCTTGGCAGCGGTGTGCTTGTTGTTGGACAGCGAGATGGCCATCGTCACTTACCAGCCTTTCCGACCTTGCGGCGGACGTTCTCGCCGGCGTAGCGAACGCCCTTGCCCTTGTACGGCTCGGGCTTGCGCAGCTTGCGGATGTTGGCCGCGACCTCACCGACCTGCTGCTTGTCGATGCCGACGACGCCGAGCCTGGTCGGGCCATCGACGGTGAAGGTGATGCCCTCGGGTGCGTCGAAGATGATCGGGTGGCTGTAGCCGAGCTGGAACTCCAGCTGCGTCGGGCCCTTGGACAGGACGCGGTAGCCGACGCCGACGATCTCGAGCTTCTTCTCGTAGCCCTCGGTCACGCCGATCACCATGTTGTTGATGAGCGTGCGGGACAGGCCGTGGAGCGACTTCGACTGACGCTCGTCGTCGGGGCGCTTGACGTCGAGGACGCCGTCGTCACCCTTCTCGACGGTGATCGGGGCGGCGACCACGTGCGACAGGGTGCCCTTCGGCCCCTTGACCGTGACCGCCTGGCCCTCGATCGAGACGTCGACGCCGCTGGGAACCAGGACGGGGAGCTTGCCAATACGCGACATGTTCTTCTCTCCTTCCCTGATCACCAGACGTAGGCGAGGACTTCCCCACCCACGCCCTTCTGGTTGGCCTGACGGTCGGTCAGCAGGCCCTGGCTCGTCGAGATGATCGCGATGCCGAGGCCACCCAGCACGCGGGGCAGACCCGTGTGCTTGGCGTACACCCGGAGACCGGGCTTGCTGATGCGGCGCACGCCGGCGATCGAACGCTCGCGGCTGCGGCCGTACTTGAGGGTGATGGTCAGCGTCTTGCCCACGGCGGGGGTGCCGTCGGCAGCGAGGTTGTCCTTCACCTCGAAGGAGGTGATGTAGCCCTCCTGCTTGAGGATCTCCGCGACTCCAGCCTTGATCTTGCTGTGAGGCATCGAGACCGAGTCGTGGTACGCCTGGTTGGCGTTGCGCAGACGCGTGAGCATGTCTGCGATCGGGTCAGTCATCGTCATGATGTGTTCTTTCTCGAAGCGGTTTCGCCCCACTCACGAGTGAGGCGACCTTCAACGGGTCGAGGTGATTACCAGCTGGACTTGGTCACGCCGGGGAGCTCGCCGCGGTGGGCCATCTCCCGCAGGCAGATCCGGCACAGGCCGAACTTGCGGAACACGGCCTTCGGGCGGCCACAGCGCTGGCAGCGGGTGTAGGCGCGGACGGCGTACTTCGGCTTGCGCGCGGCCTTGACCTTGAGCGCGGTCTTCGCCATGTCAGTTCTCCTTGAACGGGAAGCCGAGGGCCTTCAGCAGCGCCCGACCCTGGTCGTCGTTGGTGGCAGTGGTCACGATGGTGATGTCCATGCCTCGCGACCGGTCGATCCTGTCCTGGTCGATCTCGTGGAACATGACCTGCTCGGTGAGACCGAAGGTGTAGTTGCCACGGCCGTCGAACTGGTTGCCGTTGAGACCGCGGAAGTCGCGGATGCGCGGGAGCGCGAGCGACAGGAGCCGGTCGAGGAACTCCCACATGCGGTCGCCGCGCAGCGTGGTGTGCGCACCGATCGGCATGCCCTCGCGCAGCTTGAACTGCGCGATCGACTTGCGGGCCTTGGTGACGAGCGGCTTCTGGCCGGTGATCGCGGTCAGGTCGCGGACCGCGCCCTCGATGAGCTTGGAGTCACGAGCCGCCTCGCCGACACCCATGTTGACCACGATCTTGACCAGACCGGGGATCTGCATGACGTTGGCGATCTCGAACTGCTGCTGCAGCGCGGGAGCGATCTCCTCGCGGTAGCGGGTCTTCAGACGCGGCTGCGTGCGGGGAGTCGTCTCTGAGGGGAGGGTCTCGGTCATCTCAGATCTCCTTGCCGGTCTTGCGCGAGATGCGGACGCTGCGCTCGGCCGCGTACGTCGAGCCGTCCGGGCGACGCTTGGTCACCGAGTCGCGGCGGAAGCCGACGCGGACCGTCTGCCCGTCCTCGAGCAGCATCACGTTCGACACGTGGATCGGGGCCTCGGTGGTGACGATGCCGCCGGTCGTGCCGGCGCGGCCGCCCTGGTCCTGGACCTTGGTGTGCCGCTTGACCAGGTTGACGCCCTCGACGACGACGCGGTCCTCGTCACGCAGGACGCGGATGACCTTGCCCTCGGCGCCCTTGTCCTTGCCGGCGATCACCTTGACGGTGTCGCCCTTCTTGATGTTGAAGCTCTTCGCCATCACAGCACCTCCGGAGCCAGCGAGATGATCTTCATGAACTTCTTCTCGCGCAGCTCGCGGCCGACGGGGCCGAAGATGCGGGTGCCTCGCGGCTCGCCGTCGTTCTTGAGGATGACGGCGGCGTTCTCGTCGAAGCGGATGTAGGAGCCGTCGGGACGACGACGCTCCTTCACCGTGCGCACGACGACGGCCTTGACGACGTCACCCTTCTTCACGTTGCCACCCGGGATCGCGTCCTTGACGGTGGCGACGATGACATCACCGATGCCGGCGTAGCGACGCCCAGAGCCACCGAGAACGCGGATGCAGAGGATCTCCTTGGCACCCGTGTTGTCGGCGACCTTGAGTCGCGACTCCTGCTGGATCATTACTTCTCCTTGTCGAGCTGGTTCTCAGCCGCTGCGGGGCGGATGAGCCTGGCCGAACTCCGTAGGTTGTTCCGCGCAAGTGCCGGGGAACGGTCTAGTCTCCCCGGCACCAGCACAGATGGTCAAAATGGCGACCCCTCGCGGGGCCTGTGTCACTTGGCCTTTTCGAGGACCTCGACGAGGCGCCACCGCTTCGTGGCGCTCAGCGGCCGGGTCTCCATGAGGAGGACGCGGTCGCCGATGCCGGCGGTGTTCTGCTCGTCGTGGGCCTTGAGCTTGCTCGTGCGCCGCATGACCTTGCCGTAGAGCGGGTGCTTCACGCGGTCCTCGACCTCGACGACGATGGTCTTGTCCATCTTGTCGCTCACGACGAGGCCCTCGCGGACCTTGCGGCGGTTGCGCTCGGTGGTCTCCACCTCAGACTGTGCAGCCATGGTCAGGCCTCCTCGGTGCTGTTGGCGTTGCTCGCACCCGGGGCGACCCTGATGCCGAGCTCGCGCTCACGCACCACGGTGTAGATCCGGGCGATGTCCTTCTTGACGGTGCGGAGACGGCCGTGGCTCTCCAGCTGGCCGGTGGCCGCCTGGAAGCGGAGGTTGAACAGCTCCTCCTTGGCCTCGCGCAGCTTCGCCTCGAGGTCGACGTCGTTGAGGTCGTCGAGCTCGTGCGCCTTGGTGGCGTTGCTCATCAGAACTCACCGGCCTCTCGGGTGATGAAACGGCACTTCATGGGCAGCTTGTGGATCGCGCGGCGCATCGCCTCGCGGGCCACCTCCTCCGGCACGCCGGAGAGCTCGAACATGACGCGGCCCGGCTTGACGTTGGCGATCCACCACTCGGGCGAGCCCTTGCCGGAGCCCATGCGGGTCTCGGCGGGCTTCTTGGTGAGCGGGCGGTCCGGGTAGATGTTGATCCACACCTTGCCGCCACGCTTGATGTGGCGGGTCATGGCGATACGGGCCGACTCGATCTGACGGTTGGTCACGTAGTGACCCTCGATCGCCTGGATGCCGAAGTCGCCGAACGCGAGCTTCGTGCCACCCTTGGCCGCACCGCTCCGCGTGGGGTGGTGCTGCTTGCGGTGCTTGACGCGACGGGGCATCAGCATGGGTCAGCCCTCCTGGGTCTGCGCGGGGGTGGCGGGCGTCGAGGCCAGCGCGGTGTCGCCACCGGCAGGAGCCTCGGTCGCAGCAGGGGCGTCGCCGCCACGGCCGCCGCGCGAGCCACGGCTCGGACGCTCGCCACCACGGGTCGGACGGCCACCACGACCGGGGACACCGGCGCGGGCGGCCTGCTGGGCCTGACGCTCGGCACGGGTGCCGGCGACCTCGCCCTTGTAGATCCAGACCTTCACGCCGATGCGGCCGAAGGTCGTGCGGGCCTCGTAGAAGCCGTAGTCGATGTCGGCGCGCAGCGTGTGCAGCGGGACGCGGCCCTCGCGGTAGAACTCGGTGCGCGACATCTCGGCGCCGTTGAGCCGGCCCGAGCACTGGATCCGGATGCCCTTGGCACCCGAGCGCATCGTGGTCTGCATCGCCTTGCGCATCGCGCGACGGAACTGCACGCGACCGCTGAGCTGCTCGGCCACACCCTGGGCGACCAGCTGGGCGTCGACCTCGGGGTTCTTGACCTCGAGGATGTTCAGCTGGACCTGCTTGCCGGTGAGCTTCTCGAGCTCGCCGCGGATGCGGTCGGCCTCGGCGCCGCGGCGGCCGATGACGATGCCGGGACGCGCGGTGTGGATGTCCACCCGGACGCGGTCACGCGTGCGCTCGATCTCGACCTTGGCGATGCCGGCCCGCTCCATGCCCTTGCTGAGCAGCTTGCGGATGGCGACGTCCTCGCCGACGTAGGACTTGTACAGCTTGTCGGCGTACCAACGCGACTTGTGGTCGGTCGAGATGCCGAGGCGGAAGCCGTTCGGGTTGATCTTCTGGCCCATGACTTACTTGCCACCCTTCTTGGCCTTGAGGACATCGGCCGGCTGGACGACCAGCGTGATGTGGCTCGTGCGCTTGTTGATGCGGGTCGCACGGCCCTGGGCACGCGGACGCCAGCGCTTCATGGTCGGACCCTCGTCCACCTGGGCCACGGAGACGACCAGGTCGCCGCGGTCGAGACCCTCAGTGGTCTCGGCGTTGGCGATGGCGCTCTCCAGCACCTTGTAGACGGTCTCCGAGGCGGCCTGCGGCGCGAAGGCCAGCAGGGACAGCGCGTCGTCGACGGGCAGGCCGCGGACCAGGTCGACGACCCGGCGCGCCTTCAGCGGGGTGATCCGCACGTAGCGGGCACTCGCGAAGGCACCCGGCTGGTCGCCGAGCAGCGACTCGCGACGGGCGCTGACGCGCCGGCGCTCGGTAACGCTCATAGCTCGTTCTCTCCAGTTCCTAGGTCGAAAGGAGCCCCCGCCTCAGCGGCGGCGACCCTTCCGGTCTTCCTTCACGTGACCCTTGTACGTGCGGGTCGGGGCGAACTCGCCCAGCTTGTGGCCGACCATGGAGTCGGACACGAAGACCGGGACGTGCTTGCGGCCGTCGTGGACGGCGATCGTGTGGCCGATCATCGACGGCACGATCATCGAACGGCGCGACCAGGTCTTGATGACGTTGTGCGAGCCCTTCTCGTTCTCGGCGTCCACCTTCTTCTGCAGGTGGTCGTCGACGAAGGGCCCCTTCTTCAGGCTGCGAGGCATCTGGCTCTATCTCCTGGTCAGCGCTTGTTCTTGCCGGACTTGCGGCGACGGATGATCTGGGAGTCGCTGGCCTTGCGCTTGCGCGTGCGACCCTCGGGCTTCCCCCACGGCGAGACCGGGTGGCGACCACCGGAGGTCTTGCCCTCACCACCACCGTGCGGGTGGTCGACCGGGTTCATGACGACACCACGGACGGTCGGGCGCACGCCCTTCCAGCGCATGCGGCCGGCCTTGCCCCAGTTGATGTTCGACTGCTCGGCGTTGCCGACCTCGCCGACCGTCGCGCGGCAGCGCACGTCGACGTAGCGCATCTCGCCGGACGGCATGCGCAGCGTGGCACGGCTGCCCTCACGGGCGACCAGCTGGGCGCTGATGCCGGCGGAGCGGGCGATCTTCGCCCCGCCGCCCGGCCGCAGCTCCACGGCGTGGATCGTCGTGCCGACCGGGATGTTGCGCAGCGGCAGGTTGTTGCCGGTCTTGATGTCGGCCGTCGGGCCCGACTCGACCACGGTGCCCTGCTTGAGGTCCTTCGGCGCGAGGATGTAGCGCTTCTCGCCGTCGGCGTAGTGCAGCAGCGCGATCCGGGCGGTGCGGTTCGGGTCGTACTCGATGTGAGCGACCTTGGCCGGCACGCCGTCCTTGTCGTAGCGCTTGAAGTCGACGATGCGGTAGGCACGCTTGTGACCGCCACCCTTGTGCCGGGTGGTGATCCGGCCCTGGTTGTTGCGGCCGCCCGTCTTGGGCAGCGGACGCGTCAGCGACTTCTCCGGCGTGGTCCGGGTGATCTCGACGAAGTCGGCCACCGAGGCGCCGCGGCGGCCCGGGGTGGTCGGCTTGTACTTGCGGATAGCCATGTCTCTTCAGTCCTTAATCAGCCCGGTCAGGAGACCGGACCTCCGAAGATGTCGATGCGGTGACCGTCGGCCAGGCTGACGATGGCGCGCTTGGTGTCCTTGCGCTTGCCGAGCCCATTGCGGGTACGGCGCGTCTTGCCCGGTCGGTTGATCGTGTTGACCGAGGTGACCTTGACGTTGAAGACCTTCTCAACGGCGATCTTGATCTCGGTCTTGTTGGCGTCCGTGCGCACCAGGAACGTGTACTTGTTCTGGTCGAGGAGGCCGTAGCTCTTCTCGGACACGACCGGCGCGAGCAGGATGTCGCGGTGGTCCTTGTGCAGGGTGCTCACTTGGCAGCCTCCTCGGCGTTCGTCTTGGCGCCCGCGGCGTTCACCAGGCTGTCGTACGCGCCCTTGGTGAAGACCACGTCGTCGCTGGCCAGCACGTCGTAGGTGTTGAGCTGGTCGACCGCCACGATGTGCACCTCGGGGGCGTTGCGCAGCGAGAGCCAGGTGACGACGTCGGCGCGCTCGAGGACCACCAGGTACTTGCTGCGGTCGGTCAGCGTGCGCAGACCGGCGAGCGCGTCCTTGGTCGACGGCTTCTCCCCCAGGCCGAAGCCCTCGACCACGTGGACGCGGCCGTTCTGGGCCCGGTCGGAGAGGGCCCCGCGCAGGGCGGCGGCCTTCATCTTCTTGGGGGTGCGCTGACTGTAGTCACGCGGCTGCGGACCGTGGACGACGCCACCGCCGGCGAACTGCGGCGCGCGGGTCGAGCCCTGGCGGGCGCGGCCGGTGCCCTTCTGCTTGTAGGGCTTGCGGCCACCGCCGCGGACCTCGCCGCGGGTCTTGGTGGCGTGGGTGCCCTGGCGCGCGGCGGCCTGCTGCGCGACGACGACCTGGTGGATCAGCGGGACGTTGACGGCAACGTCGAAGATCTCGGCGGGCAGGTCGACCTTGACAGTGGTGAGAGCCATGGTCAGTTCTCCGTCCTCTTCGCGGCGGAGCGAAGGACGAGCAGGCCACCCTTGGGGCCGGGAACGGCGCCCTTGAGGAGGATGAGGCCCTTCTCCGCATCGACAGCGTGCACGGTGAGGTTCTGGGTGGTGACGGTGTCGGTGCCCATGTGGCCGGCCATGCGGACGCCCTTGAACACGCGACCCGGGGTGGCGCACGCGCCGATCGAGCCCGGCTTGCGGTGGTTGCGGTGGGCGCCGTGCGAGGCCGAGACGCCGGCGAAGCCGTGACGCTTCATCGTGCCGGCGAAGCCCTTGCCCTTGCTGGTGCCGGTCACGTCGATGACCTCGCCGGCGGCGAAGGTGTCGACCGCCAGCTCCTGGCCCACGGTGTACGACGCCGCGTCGGCGGTGCGGATCTCGACGAGGTGCTTGCGCGGCGTGGTGCCGGCCTTGGCGAACTGGCCGGCGACCGGCTTGGTGACCTTGCGGCCCGCGATCTCACCGAACCCGACCTGGATGGCGTTGTAGCCGTCGGTCTCGGGCTGGCGGATCTGCGTGACGACGTTGGTCGCAGCGGCGACGACGGTCACGGGGACGACGCGGTTGTTCTCGTCCCAGACCTGGGTCATGCCGAGCTTGGTGCCCAGCAGACCCTTCACGTTGCGTTCGAAAGTCATCTTGGGCAACCTCAGAGCTTGATCTCGATGTCGACACCGGCCGGCAGGTCCAGGCGCATCAGCGAGTCGACGGTCTTCGGGGTGGGGTCGATGATGTCGATGAGGCGCTTGTGGGTGCGCATCTCGAAGTGCTCGCGGGAGTCCTTGTACTTGTGGGGCGAGCGGATGACGCAGTACACGTTCTTCTCGGTCGGCAGCGGCACCGGGCCGGCGACCTTGGCACCCGTGCGGGTGACCGTGTCCACGATCTTGCGCGCCGAGGTGTCGATCACCTCGTGGTCATAGGCCTTGAGCCTGATGCGGATCTTCTGTCCCGCCATCTGTCTCTCTCGTCCTTCTGGTCAGCGTTGCCGCGTGCGTTCCGGGGCGTCCTCGGGTTTGAGTCGGTCCCGCCCTGCTGCCCACCACCCCCGGCCGGCTCCGACCCCCGCGGTCGGGCGTGTCGCGAGTCTCGCTTCGCGCACGACCCACCATCGGCGGGATCTGCCTGCTCGGTTGTTCGGTGGCACCTGGCGGTTCGCCAGGCTGATCGGGTCTCCAGGTTCGGTGCGGACGCACGGCGATCACCGAACACGACCGGGCCGGGGCCCGGGAGACGCGATTCAGTAGTCAAGATGTGCCGCACCCCGGCGACCCGCCGGAGCAACCCGAGAATCTTGTCAGATCTGCGAGCAACGGCCAAATCGACCCGGCACCGTCGCCCCGGCCGCGGGACGCAGACCGGTCAGGTAGGCGACGGACCGCCGCCGACCCGGCCTCCTCATCATGCCATTCGCCCGGCGGTGAGCCAGCAACCGAACGGCGTCGTACGTCGGTGCATGGCTGACCGCCGCCGCGAGGCCCAGCCAGAACGCGAGGTGGTGCAGATCGGAACGAAGGGCGCGCTGGTGCTCGACAGTGGGAGCGTTCCCACCTAATGTGACCCACGTTACGCAACCGTTATCGCGAATGGTTGACCATGCCTATGCGTAAGCGCTTGCATCACCCATGGAGGAGGACAACGGCGTCGGACTCACCCCGTCCGTCGCCGTGCTCTCACACAGAGGAGAGGAAGACGACGTGATCCGATCACGCAACGCACGACGGGGCATGGCCGCCACGGCTGCCCTGGTGACCGCGGGCCTCGTGCTGGCCGGCTGCGGCGGCAGCGACGGCGGCAGCAACAAGGCCAGCGGCAAGTCGCCCGGCGAAGGCAAGGCCGAGTGCGCGCAGCTGACCCAGTTCGGCGACCTGACCGGCAAGAAGGTCCACGTCTACACCACGATCGTGGCTCCCGAGGACAAGGCCCAGAAGGACAGCTACAAGCTCTTCACCGACTGCACCGGCGCCACCGTGCAGTACGAGGGCTCCAAGGAGATGGAGGCCCAGATCCTCGTCCGGGCCCAGAGCGGCAACCTGCCCGACATCGCCTACATCCCGCAGCCGGGCCTGCTCAACACGCTGGTCACCCAGACCGGGACCGTCAAGGAGGCTCCGAAGGGCGTCGCCGACAACGTCGACAAGTTCTGGAGCAAGGACTGGAAGGGCTATGGCACCGTCGACGGCAAGCTCTACGCGGCGCCGCTCGGCGCGAACGTGAAGTCCTTCGTCTGGTACTCCCCCAAGATGTTCAAGGACAACGGCTGGACCGTCCCGCAGACCTGGGACGACCTGATGAAGCTGTCCGACCAGATCGCCGCCAAGGGGATCAAGCCGTGGTGCGCCGGCTTCGAGTCCGGCGAGGCCACCGGCTGGCCGGGCACCGACTGGCTCGAGGACATGCTGCTGCGCACCGCGGGCGCCGACGTCTACGACAAGTGGGTCAGCCACGGGATCCCGTTCAACGACCCGCAGGTCGCCGACGCCCTCGACAAGGTCGGCGCGATCCTGAAGAACCCGAAGTACGTCAACGGCGGCATCGGCGACGTCAAGTCGATCGCGACCACGGCGTTCCAGCAGGGTGGCCTGCCGATCCTCAAGGGGAAGTGCGCGATGCACCGCCAGGCGTCGTTCTACGCCGCCAACTGGCCGACCGGCACCAAGGTCGCCGAGGACGGAGACGTCTTCGCCTTCTACCTGCCGCCGGTCGACCCGAGCAAGGGCAAGCCCGTCCTCGGTGGTGGCGAGTTCGTCGCCGCCTTCAACTCCAACCCCGCGACCGTCGCCTTCCAGACCTACCTCTCCAGCGACGTCTGGGCCAACGAGAAGGCCAAGGCCACCCCGGGCGGCGGCTGGGTGAGCGCCAACAAGGGCCTCGACCCGAACAACCTGGTCAGCCCCATCGACAAGCTGTCGGCCCAGATCCTCGCTGACCCGAACGCGGTGTTCCGCTTCGACGGCTCGGACGCGATGCCGGCCGCCGTGGGCGCGAACAGCTTCTGGAAGCAGATGGTGGCCTGGATCACCGGGCAGGACACCAAGACGACCCTCGACAACATCGAGAAGTCCTGGCCGAAGAGCTGACCCACCTCCGAGCAGCCGGGCCGGCCCACGCCGGCCCGGCTGCCCTGAGACCTCCGCCGGCGCCTCGCCGGCTCGTCCCATCTCCTCGTCCTTGGGAGGGCACATGTCGACAGGCGAGAAGCTGATCCAGGCGGTGATCATCGTCGCCCTGTTCTTCGCCGTGGTGGCCGTGATCCTGCTGCTGACGTCCAAGCTGCGGTCCCGAGTCGGTGAGCTCGTCCAGTCCGCGGCGTTCCTCCTGCCGACCTTCGTCCTGCTCGGCGTCGGCCTGCTCTTCCCGGCGGTCTCGACCATCCGGCTGTCGTTCCGCAACAACTTCGACAAGCTGTGGGTCGGGCTCGACAACTACCGGACGATCTTCACCGACTCCGACCTCATCAGGGTCCTCGTCAACACCGCGCTGTGGGTGATCATCACGCCGATCCTGGCGACCTTCGTCGGGCTCGTCTACGCAGTGCTCGTCGACCGGTCCCGCTTCGAGAAGGCCGCGAAGGCCCTCATCTTCCTTCCGATGGCGATCTCGCTGGTCGGCGCGTCGCTGATCTGGAAGTTCGTCTACGACGACAACGTGGGCATCCTCAACGCGGTCACGGACGCGCTCGGGCTCGGCCGCCACCACTGGCTCCTGAACCCGCCCGGCAACACGTTCTTCCTGATCATCATCCTCGTCTGGGTCCAGGCGGGCTTCGCCACCGTGGTGCTCTCGGCCTCGATCAAGGCGATCCCGACCGACATCGTGGAGGCGGCACGGCTCGACGGGGTCGGCGGCTTCAAGATGTTCCGCTACATCACCGTGCCGAGCATCCGGCCGACGCTGATCGTCGTGCTGACCGCCATCACGATCGTCACGCTCAAGGTCTTCGACATCGTCCGCACCACCACGGGCGGCAACTTCAAGACCAGCGTCCTGGCCTATGAGTTCTACGTGCAGAGCTTCCGGTCCGCCAACCGCGGCCTCGGCGCCGCGCTCGCGGTCCTGATCTTCGCGCTGGTGCTGCCGGTGGTCATCTACAACGTCCGTCAGATGAGGAAGGTGGCACGATGATCCACCCCACGAAGTTCTGCCCTCCACTCGCTGCGCTCCCTCCGGCCAC
This sequence comes from Nocardioides sp. AN3, assembly GCF_054653495.1. NCBI lineage: Bacteria > Bacillati > Actinomycetota > Actinomycetes > Propionibacteriales > Nocardioidaceae > Nocardioides > Nocardioides sp. AN3. Next base: position 456,612 of record NZ_BAAIGC010000001.1, on the reverse strand, counting down.
AACTTCGAGGGGACCCCGGAAATGACCGTCATCGACGTCCCACTCGAGAAGATCGAGGCGGCAGCCGAGTCCAGCCGCAAGGATCTCAGCAACCGGTGGGCCTCCATGGCCGCGCTCCTCATCGCGGTCCTGTGGACGATCCCGACCGCGGGCCTCCTCGTCACGTCCTTCCGGCCGGAGAACGACATCAACACCTCGGGCTGGTGGACGGTCGTCACCAACCCGTCCTTCACGCTGGACAACTACAAGGCGGTCCTGAGCGGGGGCTCGGAGTACAGCCTGACCGACTTCTTCGTGAACTCGATCGTCATCACCATCCCCGCGGTCGTCATCCCGATCAGCATCGCGACGATGGCGGCGTACGCCTTCGCCTGGATGCGGTTCCCGCTGAAGAACACGATCTTCATCCTGATCTTCGCCCTGCAGATCGTGCCGATCCAGGTGACGATGATCCCGCTGCTGCGGCTCTACGTGAAGCTGGGGCTGGCCGGCAACGACGCGCCCGGTGGCGGGTTCTACACGATCTGGCTCTCGCACGCCGCGTTCGCCCTGCCGCTCGCGATCTACCTGCTGCACAACTTCATGCTCGAGATCCCGGGTGAGCTGGTGGAGTCCGCCAAGGTCGACGGCGCCGGGCACGTCCAGATCTTCACCCGGTTGATCCTGCCGCTGATGATGCCGGCCATCGCGGCGTTCGCCATTCTCCAGTTCCTCTGGGTGTGGAACGACCTGCTGGTCGCGCTCGTCTTCGGCGGTGGCAGCCTGGACATCTCGCCTCTCACCGTCGCGCTGGCCAACCTGTCCGGCACCCGCGGCGCCGACTGGTATCTGCTCTCCGCGGGTGCGTTCGTCTCTCTGGTGATCCCGCTCATCGTCTTCTTGTCGCTGCAGCGGTTCTTCGTCCGCGGTCTGCTGGCCGGGTCCGTGAAGGGCTGAGCCACGTCCGGCTCGGAGCGGCATGACAGCGGCCCCCGGCGCTCGCCAGCGGCGAGCCCCGGGGGCCGTGTCACGGATGCCGTGAGACGACGGGACCTCTCAGGCGCGGAGCCGCCGCTGGAGCCACCGGTAGGACGCCTTCGGCGTGCGGTCCTGTGTCTCCGGGGCGACGTGGACGATGCCGAAGCGCTTCGTGTAGCCCTCCGCCCACTCGAAGTTGTCCAGCAGCGTCCACACGAAGTAGCCCCGGATGTCCGCACCGGCCTCCCGCGCGCGCTCAGTGGCCGCGATGTGTCCCTCGAGGTAGCCGATGCGGTCCTGGTCGTCCACCGCTCCGTCGACCACGCGCTCGTCGGCGTACGCCGCGCCGTTCTCGGTCACCATGAGAGGCAGGCCGGTGCGCTTGTGCGTGTCGAGCAGCAGCTCCTCGAGCCCGGCCGGCTCGACCTCCCAGCCGATGTGGGTGCGAGGGTCTCGGACGTGGAAGGTGACGGCGGGGACGCCGGGGTAGGCGTCCGTCTCCGGGTGACGCTCCTGCCCCTCCTCCGTCGGCTCGACCGGCCCCGGCCGGACCGGGGTGTAGTAGTTGAGGCCGAGCCAGTCGGCGCTGCCGCGCACCAGCTCGAGGTCGCCCTCGCGGACCAGCGCGGGGTCGGCGAGCTCCGGGGCGATGCGCAGCAGGCCCTCGTCGTACATGCCGTCGACGAGCGGCCCGAGCCAGACGCGGTTGCGGACGGCGTCGATCCCGTCGGCTCGGGCCTCGTCGGTGCCTGGCTCGGGCCAGATCGGAGCCAGGTTGAGCACCACGCCGACGTCCTGGCTGCCGGCCGCGTGCAGGGCACGCGCCGCCAGTCCGTGGGCGAGCATGAGGTGGTGAGCAGCGCGATGGGCCACACCGCCCTCGCGCCGCCCCGGCGCGTGCACGCCCGCGGCATAGCCGAGGTACGCCGAGCACCACGGCTCGTTGAGTGTGGCCCAGACCTTGACCCGGTCGCCCAGGCGCTCGTGCACGATCGCGGCGTAGTCGGCGAAGGCGTACGCCGTCTCGCGCGACAGCCAGCCGCCGGCGTCCTCGAGCGCCTGCGGCAGGTCCCAGTGGTAGAACGTGCCGGTCGGGGTGACCCCCCGCTCCAGGAGGGCGTCGACCAGGCGGTCGTAGTAGTCGAGCCCGCGCGTCTCGACGGCGCCGGTGCCCGCCGGGAGGATGCGCGGCCAGGCCACCGAGAAGCGATACCAGCCGACACCGAGGTCGGCGAGGAGCGCCGCGTCCTGCGCGTAGCGGTGGTAGGAGTCGCAGGCGACGGTCCCGTCCTTCCCGTCGCGGGTGGCGCCCGGCGTCGCGGCGAAGGTGTCCCAGATGGACACGCCCCGTCCGTCCTCGCGCGTGGCTCCCTCGATCTGGTACGACGCTGTGGCGGCCCCGAACGCCAGCGGACCTTGCGGAAGGTGCAGTGTCATGGGTCGCACTCTAGCGGGAGAATGGGAGCGCTCCCAATAGGGGGAGGAGCACGAGGATGACGAGCATCAAGGACGTGGCCCGCGACGTGTCGCTCTCGACGGCGACCGTGTCGCGAGCGCTGCGCGGACTCCGCGGCGTCTCGGAGGCCAACCGCTCGAGGATCAGCGAGGCCGCTCAGCGGCTGGGCTACGTCCCCTCCCCCAGCGCCGTCGGTCTGGCCAGCGGCCAGACCCGCACGGTCGCCGTCATCGTCCCCCACGTCGCCCGGTGGTTCTTCGGCGAGGTGGTGCAGGGTGCGGAGGAGGTCCTGCGCGCGGCTGACTACGACCTGCTGCTCTACAACCTCGCCGGCGAGCCGGCTGCGCGCCATCGCGTGTTCCAGACGGGCCTGCTCTCCAAGCGGGTCGACGCCGTCCTCGTCCTGGGGCTGCGTCCCACCCCGCAGGAGCAGGCGAGGCTCGCGACGCTCGGCCGGCCGGTCGCCATCGTCGGCGCCGCCGCTCCCGGGCTGTTCAGCGTGAGCATCGACGACGAGACCGCCGCACGGCTCGCGACGTCGCATCTCGTGGACCTCGGCCACCGCCGGATCGGCTACATCGGCGGGTCGCTGGACACCCTCGACTTCGTGGCCCCCTCGGCGCGGCTCGCCGGCTATCGGGCCGTCCTGCGCGAGCACGGCCTGCAACACGATCGCGTGCTCGAGGAGGTCAGCGACTTCAGCGTGACCGGAGGCGGCGCCGCGGCGCAGCGGCTCCTGACCCTCCCGGACAGGCCGACCGCCATCTTCGCCGCCTCCGACGAGATGGCGCTCGGCGTGCTGCGCACAGCGCGCAAGCTGGGCCTCTCCGTCCCCGGCGACGTCTCGGTGGTCGGCATCGACGACTACGAGCTGGCCGACTTCTTCGACCTCACCACCGTCGCTCAGCCCGTGCGCGAGCAGGGGCGACGCGGTGCCGAGCGTGTGCTCGCCGAGCTGACCGGCGCGCCCCCTCCGGAGTCCGAGGTGCTCCCGGTCGAGCTCATCGTGCGCTCGTCGACGGGAGCGCCCGGCGCGGGATCATGAGGCACAGGCCAGCCGCGACGACACACAGGACGCCGGCGGTGATCCAGGCGAGGAGGTAGTCGCCGGTGGACTGCCGGATCCATCCGGCATAGCTCGCCGCGACGCCGGCACCGACCATGTGAGCGGCGAAGACCCAACCGAACACGACGCCCGAGCGCTCGATTCCGAAGTGCTGGCGGCACAGCGCCACGGTCGGCGGCACGGTCGCCACCCAGTCGAGGCCGTAGAAGAGCACGAAGAGAAACAGGCTCGGATGCAGGGAGGGCCCGAGCAGCATGTCGACCCACAGCAGGGAGAGACCGCGCAGGAAGTAGTAGCCGAACAGGAGCTTGCGCGGGTCGACCCGGTCGGTGAGCCAGCCACTCGCGATCGTGCCGACGATGTCGAAGATGCCGATCAGCGCAAGCAGCGAGGCGCTGGTCGTCTCGGGCATCCCGTGGTCGTGCGCGGCGGGGATGAAGTGGGTGCCGATCAGTCCGTTGGTCGACCAGCCGCAGATCCAGAAGGTCACGAACAGGGCCCAGAAGGTGCCCGAGCGGGCGCTCGAGCGCAGCGTCACCAGGGCGAGCCGGGCGGCGCCGAGGTGGTGTGCCGGCGCCGGCGGTGGGGTCCAGTCGGCGGGGGCGCCGTACGGCGTCGTGCCGATCTCTTGTGGCGAATCCCGCAGGACACACCAGACCAGGGGGACCAGCAGGAGCGCGAAGAGCGCCACGAGGCCGGCCGCCCAACGCCAGCCCGGCCCGTCGGCGAGGTGGGCGATCAGGGGCAGGAAGATCAGCTGGCCGGTCGAGGAGGCTGCCGAGAAGACGCCGACGACCACCCCGCGGTGCGCGACGAACCACCGGTTGGCGACGATCGCGCCGAAGACGAGGGCGAGCGCGCCGGTGCCGATGCCGACGGCGAAGCCCCAGAGCAGCCACAGCTGCCACGCCTGCGTCATGACGAGCGTCAGTCCGGAGCCGACGGCGACGAGCGTCAGGGACGCGGCGACCACACGGCGTACGCCGAAGCGCTCCATGAGCGCCGCCGCGAAGGGGGCCGTGAGCCCGTAGACGATCAGGTTGAGCGACACCGCCCCGGACGTCGTCGCGCGGGACCAGCCGAAGTCCTGCTCGAGCGGCTCGAGCAGCGCCCCTGTGGAGGACCGGAAGCCGGCGGCGGCGATCAGGGACGCCATCGTGACAGCCGCGATCGGCCACGCGCGGTGCAGGCCGACCCGCTGGCGGGTCGGGGTCTCCACGCGCGTCACAGGCCCTACGGTCTCATAGCCGCGCGATGGGCTTGAGCGCCGATCCTGCCCCTCGCCGACGATATTCGGCCTGCCGCCGGCGCGCCGACGTGACGGCCTCGCCGAATCGGTCCCCTGCGACGATCGGGTTAGGGTCTCCGGATGTTGTCCAAGCACCTGGTCATTCCTGTGACCGCTCTCGGGGTCGCGCTGGGCCTCTTCGCGGTCCTCTTCACGCCGACACTGCCGCGCGCCGAGGCCTATCCCTGTGGGCGTCCGAGCGGCTGCACCTCGTTCGAGCTCGTCCACGCCGGCGCCAGCTACGGGTGGTATCCCGCGGCCCAGCGCTACGAGTTCAAGGGCGGCCGCAAGGCGCCGAGCGCCTGGCACAAGGCGGGCCCCGGCAAGCTCTACCAGACCAACGGCATGCTGACCCTCGTCGCTCCGAAGGGGCAGACGAGCGGCGTCCGCACCGTGTGGACCGGCGTGGGCTACCGCGAGGGCCGCTGGGAGGTGCGGATGCGCACCGACCGCGAGACCCGTGGGAACGCCGACTACCGCGTCGTCCTCTCGCTCGTGCCCGTGAGCAAGCGAGAGCGTCACTGCGGCGCGCAGGACATCGACTTCCTCGACTACTCGCCCGCCAAGGCGCACACCGCGGCGTTCAACATCCACACGCTGCCCGACCTGCGCTTCGCCGCCAAGCAGTCGCTGGGCCGCAAGGTCGGATCCGACCAGTGGCACGAGTTCGCCGTCGAGGTGACCAAGTCGCACATCTCGTGGTTCATCGACGCGCATGTCGTGCGCACCGAGCGCCGTCCGGCGGCTCTGTCCGGTCGGGCGTACACGATGCAGGCCGCGCTGGTGCCCCAGCAGGGCCGCGCGATGAACAAGACGCGGCTCCAGCTCGACTGGGCCCGCTACTGGACCATGAAGAAGAAGAGCAAGAAGTCGATCAAGGCACCGTCCACGACCCAGAAGCGGTACGCCGGAGCCTGCTGAAACGTCTGACACGACCAGATCTCTCGCCTAAGGTGGCGCGGTGCCCCCGCGCCGCCTTTCGCTTCTCTCGGACCTTCTCTCGCGCCGTGTCCCGGCCCGTGTCGCCGTCGGCCTGCTCGCGTCCGCGCTCGTCCTGCCGCTCGCGGGAAGCGTGGAGCCGGCGTCCGCGTCGTGCGGTCGGGCGTCCGGCTGCAACCGCTACGAGCTGATCCACGCAGGGTCGACCTACGGGTGGTATCCGGCGGCGATCCGACACGAGTTCATCACGGCGGACGGCTCCCGGCCGCCGGCGGCGTGGTCCTACTCGGGCACGCCGACGGCCTGGTCGGACCGGTATGGCACGCTCCAGGTCGACCAGAGCGCCGGCGACCTCGTCACCGACTGGAACCAGTCGCGGCGGACCGGCCGCTGGGAGGTCCGCTTCCGCAGCAAGTCGGGCAAGGCGCGCACGCCCAGCGGCCTGACGCCCTACCAGGTGAAGATCGAGCTCGTGCCCTCCGGCACGTCGCCGAGCCGCTGCGCCGCGGAGTCGGTCCTGATGGCGGGCTACGACCCCGCGACCGCCGGTCGGACTGCGACGGTCGGCGTGACGCGGCCCGGCTTCGACGCCATGGCGCCCGCGACTCCCGTAGGCCCGCTCTTCGACGTCAACACGTGGAATCCGACGCAGGACGAGCACGTCGGCGCCTGGCGGGTGTGGGCCGTCGAGGTGGGCAGGGACCACATCTCGTGGTTCCTCGACGGCAAGGTCATCAGGCGCGAGTCGCGGCCAGCGGCTCTCATCGGCAAGCCGCTGCACCTGCGCCTGTCGCTGCTTTCGACGCCCGGCCAGGAGATGGCTCCGGCCACCACGCAGCTCGACTGGGCCCGCTACTGGAGCCTCAAGCGCACGACCAAGGCGAAGCGAAAGCTCCGTGCGCTGCGTCATGCGCCGGGTCTCACGGCGGTCAGCCAGAGCCCGGCCCCGGGCTGCTGAGTGGTCTCGAGACCGACCCGCGTCAGATGCGGCGGTAGGCGAAGTCGGCGATCTCGCGGCCCTCGGCGATGCCGCGGCGCTCGAACTTCGTGAGGGGCCGATCCGCCCAGCGCTCGACGCGGCCGCCCTCCAGGGTCGGCTCGGTCGCCATGGCCTCGTCGATGTGGTCGGCGTAGTCCGCCCAGTCGGTGGCGAGCCGCCAGGTGCCGCCCTCGAGGAGGCGCGACGCCGCGGTCGAGATGAAGGGCTGGCTCACGAGGCGACGCTTGTGGTGGCGCTTCTTGTGCCAGGGGTCCGGGAAGAGCGTCCACAGCTCGGTGATCGAGCCGGGGGCGAAGAGCTCGGTCAGCGACCAGGCGGCGTCGACGGTGCAGAGCCGGGCGTTGGTGGCGCCGGCCGCCTCGAGCCGCGCCAACGTGTCAGCGGCTCCAGGGAGCCAGACCTCGAAGGCGAGCACGTTGACGTCCGGGTGGGCGGCGGCATACGACGCGGTCGTCTCCCCCACACCCGAGCCGATCTCGACGTACAGCGGCGCCTCGCGGCCGAACCACGTCGTCACGTCGAGCGGTCCGGTCAGACCCTCGACGGCGTCCGCGCCGAAGACCCAGTCACCGGCGAGGCGCTCCCAGGCTCCGGCCTGTCTCGCGGTGAAGCGGCTGCCCCTGCGGGAGTAGGACAGCACCTCGCGCACCGGCCGGCCGTCCTCGGTGAGCCGGACATGGGGTCGGCTCTCGGGGCTCGCGTTGCGCGAGCGGGCCAGCTTGCCGTGCTTGTCGTCGGACATGGGGGACACACCTTCCGGCAGCGTGAGCGGACGCAGATGTTCACGGCTCGTGTGGCCAACTGCGCCTGCTCGCGGCCTTTGCCGTGAACATCTGCGTCCGCTCACCACCATGTACACCTGACAAGGCAGAGTCCCCCGGTGCCGATCGGCACCGGGGGACTCCGTGGAGTGTCGTTAGGTCACTTGGTGATCTTGGTGACCCGGCCGGCATTGATGGAGTCGGCCACCCTGAGGTGGCCGGCTCCGCCGGCGCTCGATCACTTGGTGATCTTGGTGACCCGGCCGGCGCCGACGGTGCGGCCACCCTCACGGATCGCGAACCGCAGGCCCTCGTCCATCGCGATGGGCTGGATGAGCTCGACCGACATCTCGGTGTTGTCACCCGGCATGACCATCTCGGTGCCCTCGGGGAGGGTCACGACGCCGGTCACGTCCGTCGTGCGGAAGTAGAACTGCGGACGGTAGTTGTTGAAGAACGGCGTGTGACGGCCGCCCTCCTCCTTCGAGAGGATGTAGACGTTCGCCTCGAAGTTGGTGTGCGGGGTCGTGGTGCCCGGCTTGATGACGACCATGCCGCGCTCGACGTCCTCGCGCTTGGTGCCACGGAGGAGCAGACCGACGTTCTCACCAGCCTGGCCCTCGTCGAGGAGCTTGCGGAACATCTCGACACCGGTGACGGTGGTCTTCTGCGACGTCTCGCGGATGCCGACGATCTCGACCTCCTCGCCGACCTTGACGATGCCGCGCTCGATACGACCGGTGATGACGGTGCCACGACCGGTGATCGTGAAGACGTCCTCGACGGGCATGAGGAACGGCTTGTCCGTCTCACGCTCGGGGGTCGGGATGGCCTCGTCGACCGCGTTCATGAGCTCGAGGATCGACTCGCCCCACTTGGCGTCGCCCTGCAGCGCCGGGAAGGCGGCCACGCGCACGACCGGGATGTCGTCGCCCGGGAACTCGTACTCGTTGAGGAGCTCGCGCACCTCCATCTCGACGAGCTCGATGAGCTCCTCGTCGTCGACCATGTCGCACTTGTTGAGCGCGACGACCAGGGCCGGCACGCCGACCTGGCGGGCGAGCAGGACGTGCTCACGCGTCTGCGGCATCGGGCCGTCGGTGGCGGCGACCACGAGGATCGCGCCGTCCATCTGGGCCGCACCGGTGATCATGTTCTTGATGTAGTCCGCGTGACCAGGGCAGTCGACGTGCGCGTAGTGGCGCGCCTCGGTCTGGTACTCGACGTGCGCGATCGAGATCGTGATACCGCGCTGGCGCTCCTCGGGAGCCTTGTCGATCTCGTCGAACGCCGAAGCGGCGTTCAGGTCCGGGTACTTGTCGTGCAGGACCTTGGTGATCGCCGCGGTCAGCGTGGTCTTGCCGTGGTCGATGTGACCGATCGTACCGATGTTGACGTGCGGCTTGGTCCGCTCGAACTTCGCCTTAGCCACTGTGGGCTCCTCCTGGTGTGTTTGTTACGTGACTCGTACTGAACTGGGTGATGCCGAGGGCCGAACGGCGATTACTCGCCGCGAGCCTTCTTGATGATCTCGTCGGCGATGTTCGTGGGAACCTCGGCGTACGAGTCGAACTCCATCGAGTACGAAGCCTGGCCGGAGGTCTTGGACCTCAGGTCGCCAACGTACCCGAACATCTCGGACAGGGGCACGAGGGCCTGGACGACGATGTCGCCGAACCGCTCCTCCTGCGCCCGGATCTGGCCACGGCGGGAGTTGATGTCGCCGATGACGGTGCCCAGGAAGGTCTCCGGGGTCGTCACCTCCACGGCGAACACGGGCTCCAGCAGGACCGGCTTGGCCTGGCGTGCGGCCTCCTTGAAGGCCTGGATGCCGGCGATCTTGAACGCGAGCTCCGAGGAGTCGACGTCGTGGTAGGCGCCGTCCTCGAGGGCGACCTTGACGTCGACCATCGGGTAGCCGGCGAGGACGCCGAACTCCATGGCCTCCTGGGCGCCCTGGTCGACCGACGGGATGTACTCACGCGGCACGCGACCACCGGTCACGTTGTTCGCGAACTCGTAGCCGGCACCCGTGCCGGTCTCGGGGTCGATGTTCGGCTCGATCGAGATGACGACCTTCGCGAACTGACCCGAGCCACCGGTCTGCTTCTTGTGGGTGTAGCTGTGGTTCGCGACCTTCTGGCGGATGGTCTCGCGGTAGGCCACCTGCGGCTTGCCGACGGTGGCCTCGACCTTGAACTCGCGCTTCATGCGGTCGACGAGGATCTCCAGGTGGAGCTCGCCCATGCCCGCGATGATCGTCTGGCCGGTCTCCTCGTCGGTCTTTACGACGAAGGTCGGGTCCTCCTCGGCGAGACGCTGGATCGCCACGCCGAGCTTCTCCTGGTCGCTCTTCGTCTTCGGCTCGATGGCGACCTCGATCACCGGGGCCGGGAAGGTCATCGACTCGAGGACCACGGGGTTGGCGGGGTCGCTCAGCGTGTGACCCGTCTTGGTGTCCTTCAGACCCATGACGGCGACGATCTGGCCGGCGCCGACCGACGCGATCTCCTCACGCTTGTTGGCGTGCATCTGGTAGACCTTGCCGATCCGCTCCTTCTTGCCGTTGACCGAGTTGACCACGGTCGCGCCGGCCGCGAGCTTCCCGGAGTAGACGCGGACGTAGATCAGCTTGCCCAGGTGGGGGTCGGAGGCGATCTTGAAGGCCAGACCGGAGAAGGGCTCGTCGTCGCTCGGCTTGCGCGTGATCTCGACGGACTCGTCGTTGGGCTTGTGACCGACGATGGCCTCGACGTCGACCGGCGAGGGGAGGTAGTCGTTGACCGCGTCGAGCAGCGGCTGGACGCCCTTGTTCTTGAACGCGGTGCCGGTGAGCACGGGGTTGACCTTGTCGGCGAGGGTCGCGCGACGGATGGCGGCCTTGAGGGTGGGCACGTCGAAGACGTCACCGTCCTCGAGGTAGACCTCCATGATGTCGTCATCGGCCTCGGCGAGCGTCTCGACCAGCTTCTCGCGGTACTCGGCGGCCTTGTCGGCGAGGTCGGCCGGGATCTCCTCGACCGTGTAGTCCTCACCCATCTGGGTCTCGCCGCGCCAGACCTTCGCGTGCATCTCGACCAGGTCGACGACGCCGATGAAGTCGGCCTCGGCGCCGATCGGGATCTGCAGCACCAGCGGGGTGGAGTTGAGGCGCTCGACGATCGAGTCGACGACGCGGTAGAAGTCCGCGCCGGTGCGGTCGAGCTTGTTGACGAAGCACATGCGCGGGACCGAGTACTTGTTCGCCTGGCGCCACACCGTCTGCGACTGCGGCTCGACACCGGCGACACCGTCGAAGACGGCGACAGCGCCGTCGAGGACGCGCAGCGCGCGCTCGACCTCGACCGTGAAGTCGACGTGGCCGGGGGTGTCGATGATGTTGATCTGGTGGTTCTTCCACCAGCAGGTCGTCGCGGCCGACGTGATGGTGATGCCGCGCTCCTGCTCCTGCTCCATCCAGTCCATCGTGGCCGCGCCCTCGTGGACCTCACCGATCTTGTAGGTGATGCCGGTGTAGAACAGGATGCGCTCGGTCGTGGTGGTCTTGCCGGCGTCGATGTGCGCCATGATGCCGATGTTGCGGACGTTCTTCAGGTCCGTGGTGATGTCGACAGCCACTGTCTGCGTGTTCCTTAGGAAGTAGGAGTAGGTGCGGTGCCGGGCGGCGCGCCGAGGTCGTCGGCACGCCGCCCGTCAGCTCACCAGCGGTAGTGCGCGAAGGCCTTGTTCGACTCGGCCATCTTGTGGGTGTCCTCGCGCTTCTTCACAGCAGCGCCCAGGCCGTTGCTCGCGTCGAGGATCTCGTTCTGGAGGCGCTCGGCCATGGTCTTCTCGCGGCGGTCCTGCGAGTAGCCGACGAGCCAGCGCAGCGCGAGCGTGGTGCCGCGGTTGCCCTTGACCTCGATCGGGACCTGGTAGGTCGCACCGCCGACGCGGCGCGACTTGACCTCGATGGCCGGCTTGACGTTGTCCATGGCGCGCTTGAGCGTCAGGACCGGGTCGGTGCCGGTCTTCTCACGGCAGCCCTCGAGCGCGGTGTAGACGATGCGCTGGGCGACCTGCTTCTTGCCGTCCTTCAGGACCTTCGACACGAGCTGGGTGACCAGCTGCGAGCCGTAGACCGGGTCGACGTCGATCGGGCGCTTGGGAGCGGGACCCTTGCGAGGCATCTCACTTCTCCTTCTTGGCGCCGTAGCGGCTCCGGGCCTGCTTGCGGTTCTTCACGCCCTGGGTGTCGAGCGTGCCGCGGATGATCTTGTAGCGGACACCGGGCAGGTCCTTCACACGACCGCCGCGGACGAGCACGATCGAGTGCTCCTGGAGGTTGTGGCCGACGCCGGGGATGTAAGCGGTGACCTCGACGCCCGAGCTCAGGCGCACACGGGCGACCTTGCGCAGAGCGGAGTTCGGCTTCTTCGGCGTGGTGGTGTAGACGCGGGTGCAGACGCCACGGCGCTGCGGAGATCCCTTGAGGGCAGGCGTCTTGTTCTTCGACACCTTGTCCTCGCGGCCCTTGCGGACCAGCTGGTTGATGGTGGGCACCTGGTGGTTCCCCTTCTGTTCGACTCTCTCTCCGCAGCGCCCTGCCGCGGAGGGTGGTGTTGCCGTGTCCGAGTGGTGCGATACCGTCCGTGACCGCCACCCCCGAGGTCGGGCGTGTCGCCCTGCTCATGGGCGTGCCAGCGCCCTCACCAGTTCTGAGGACTACCTGCGGGCACGCGCGACGGCCTGGTCGTCCCAGACACGAGGAAAAAGATTACCGGGCGCCCGAAAGGGGGTCAAAACGCTGGACAGGCCGCCTTGGAGCCGTCCGTACAGCATGATCGCGAGCACGGCGCCCAGCATCGTGAGCCCGCCGCCGAGCCACAGCGTCCAGCGGGCACCGAACGCCTCGCCGATCCAGCCGATGATCGGCGCTCCGATGGGGGTCCCACCCTGCACGACGGTCATGTAGAGCGCCATGACTCGCCCCCGCATCAGCGGGTCGGACTCGAGCTGCATGGTCGCGTTGGCCGAGTTGAGCAGGGTCAGGGTGCAGAAGCCGATGACCGGGCTGAACACGGCGAAGAGGACGTACGACGGCAGCGCGCCCGCCACCATCTCGGCGAGGCTGAAGCCGACCGCAGCGACCGCCAGCAGCCGCAGCCTGATCCGGGTCCGGCGAGCAGCCATCAGTGCACCGGTGAGGGACCCGATCGCGACGGTCGAGCCGAGGATGCCGTACTCCCCCGCGCCCTTGCCGAAGACCTCCGTCGCCATCAACGCGCTCGTGATCTGGAAGTTCATGCCGAACGTGCCCGCGAAGAACACCAGGACGAGCACGAACAGCATCTTGGGCTGCCCGCGGAGGTAGGCCACGCCCTCGCGCAGCGCGCCGGGCCCCCGGCCGCGCACCTTCCCGATGTGCAGCAGGGCGGGGTTCATCCGGCGCAGCTGCGCGATGACGGCGAGGTAGGACACGGCGTTGACTCCGAAGACCCAGCCGGTCGCCTGCTGGCCCGACCCGAGCGCGCCGATCATCAGGCCGGCGATCGCGGGGCCCATGATGCGGGCGGCGTTGAAGCTGGCGGAGTTCAGGCCGACGGCGTTGGTGAGGTGCTCCGTGCCGACCATCTCGCTGACGAAGGACTGCCGCGCCGGCGCGTCGAACGCCGCGCCCACGCCGAGGGCCAGGGCGCAGAGGTAGACGAACCACAGCTGGCTGTGGCCGGAGATGGCGACGACCGCCCCGAGCAGCGACACCAGCCCCATGGCCGCTTGCGTGATCTGCAGCAGCCGGCGCTTCGGCATCCGGTCGGCCACCACTCCGGCGTACGGCGTCAGGAGGAGGACCGGGAGGAACTGGAGGCCCGTCGTGATGCCGACGGCCGCGCCGCCGCCGTCCAGCGGTCTGAGCACCAGCCAGTCCTGGGCGACGCGCATCATCCACGTGCCGGTGTTGGAGACGACACTGCCGGCCAGATACAGCCGGTAGTTCGGGTTGCTCAGGGCTCGGAACGTGGGGCTCAACTGTGTGCGATCTTCTCCAGGATCGGGGCCGCCTGGTGCAGGACGGCGCGTTCATCGGGTGTCAGGGCGGCGAGCTGCTGGGCGAGCCAGTGGTCGCGGCGGGCGCGGTCGGCCTTGACGGTCGCGCGACCCTTCTCGGTGATGGCGACGAGGACCTGGCGTCGGTCGGTCTCGCCCGAGCGACGCTCGGCGTAGCCACCGTCGACCAGGCACCCGATCGTGCGCGTCATGCTGGGCGGCTGGACGCGCTCGCGCGCGGCCAGCTCACCGACGGTCAGCTCGTCGGAGACGCTGAGCGCTCCGAGGACCGCCATCGCCCCCATCGAGAGGTCGTTGCTCGGATCGCGCTCGTTGGCGAGCCGGCGACGTAGCCGCATCACGGAGAGACGCAGGACCGACGCCAGTCCGGCGTCGGTGCCGCTCACACTCGTGCTCGTCATGTCGTTAGCATAACTCATTACCTTCGCTAAGCATTCCTGGGACGGCGGAGACGACCGGAGGCTGAGGCACGACGAGGAGCCGCGCCGGCGAGCGTGCTGCGCTCGCTTGTAGGTTGGGTGCGTGGAGGAGCACGACGAGCCGCTGGCCCATCGGATCGGGAAGAGGACCTACCTGGTCGCCGACGTCGCGCCGCTCGACGTGGACGGCGTGCGCACCCTCATGGTCGGCACCGCCCTCTGGGCGCTGGCCTTCCTCGGCCTGCTCCCCTTCTACGGGCATCTCGCCGACGCGGGCAACACCTGGTGGCTGTGGACCTGCATGGCCGGCTTCGGACTGGGGCTCATCGGCATCGAGGTCTGCCGGCGCCGCGCGCACCGCGACGGACGCTGAGCACCTGACGGTGCGCCGTCCGGGCGCAGGGCCAGCTCAGAACGTCTCGAGCAGATCCAGGGTCAGCTCGTCGACGACCGGCTCGGGCAGCGGCTGGGGCTCGTGCCGCTTCGCGAGCCGGACCTCGGAGTGGGCACCACAGCCGTGGTCCATGCTGACGATGCGGCCGTCGTCGTTGGCGTCGCCGTTGGCGCAGACGCCGAAGCTGGCGCTGAGCGAGCCGGCGATGCGCAGCAGGAACCCACACGAGTGGCAGTGGTGCGGAGCCGCCTGCGCGATGGGGGCGGCCGGCCCTGCCTGCCCGACATACCACCGCTGAGCCGCGGCATCGAGGCCCTCGACCGACAGCGTGCGCACGCGGCCGAGGCCGAGCTCGGCTGCGACCTGCCGCACCTGGGCCTTGGCGTCGGGGTCGAGGGGGTCGTCCCCGAAGGCGTACGTCGGCACGAGCCGCGGGTCGTCGTCGGAGACCGGCAGCAGGTCGCCCGGGGAGAGGTCGCCGGGCTCGATGCGGTCGCGGTAGGGCACCCACGCCGGGGCGACGATCGCCTCGTCGCCCGGCAGGAGCACCAGCTCGTCGATCGTGGCCGGCTCGCCGGGCAGCTGGACGACGGTGACGGACCAGTTCCAGCCGACGTACCCGCTGCGCCGGCAGGCGAAGAAGTGCGTGACGACGGCGCCAGCCGGGTCGGCACCGGACTCGACGACGTGGCCGAGGTGAGCGCCGACGTCGGCACTGCCGACCTCGGCGACGAGGGCGGTCCGCGCGGCGTCGACCGCGCCGACGGCGATCGGCTCGTCGATCTGGCTCACCTCACTGCTCACGTGCGACATCTTCACCCATGTTGCTCCTCTCCTGCCAGTTCGGGGGGTGGGAGCAGGCAGGATGGAGACGTGACGGCTCAGCACGACGAACAGCAGGGCGAGGGTCAGCGGTGGCGCGACCCCCATCCCGCCGCGGGTCCGGAGCCGTCACGATCGGCGGGCCGCACCTTCGCGCACGGCGTGGGAGCCACGGCCCGAGGGATGGGACGCTTCGGTCGGTTCGCGTTCCGGCAGGCCCGTCGGGCGGCCGACGCCCAAGGTGCGGCCGACTCCGGGCTCAACCGCCTGATCGAGCTGCATGCCGTCAACACCGCGGGCGACGCAGCGGTCGCGATCTCGTTGGCGGGGTCGTTGTTCTTCCAGGGCGTCCCGGGGAGCGGCGGCTCGTCCCGGGAGAGCGTGGCGCTCTTCCTCGGCCTGACGATGCTGCCCTTCGCGATCGTCGCGCCGCTGATCGGCCCGTTCCTCGACCGGTTCGCCCACGGTCGCCGCTGGGCGATCGGGGCGACGATGGCGATCCGGGCGTTCCTGTGCTGGGTGCTCGCCGGCGCGCTGCCCGACCAGTCGCCGGCGATGTTCCCCGCCGCGCTCGGCGTGCTGGTGGCCTCGAAGGCGTACGGCGTGACCCGGGCCGCCGCAGTCCCCCGGCTGCTCCCCCGCGACTTCACGCTGGTCAAGGCCAACGGGCGCGTCTCGATGGCCGGCATCGTCGGCGTGGCCATCTCCGCGCCCCTGGCCGGGCTCGCCTCGCTGCTCGGGCCGGAATGGGTGCTGCGCTACGCCTTCGTCCTCTTCGTGGCCGCGACGATCGCCGCGATCCGGCTGCCGGCCAAGGTCGACTCCAGCGTGGGCGAGGGCCGACTCAGCTTCCGCGAGGACGGCGAGACCCCGAGCGGTCGCCTGCGGATGCGGATGCCGGCGAGCGTCGCCTACGCACTGCGCGCCAACTGTGCGCCGAAGTGGCTCTACGGCTTCCTGCTGATGTTCATGGCGTTCCTGCTGCAGGAGCACCCGATCGACGGATGGTCGGCGACGGTGCTGCTCGCGATCGTCGCGGGTGGCGCCGGGGTCGGCAACTTCCTCGGCGTGGTCGCGGCCTCCATGGTGCGCCGGATCAGACCCGCGGTCACCGTCTCCACCGTGATGGTCGCCGACGCGGCGGTGGCCCTGGCCGCCGCGCTGCTCTACTCGGTGCCGATGCTCGCAGTCCTCGGCCTGGTGGCCGGCCTCGGTCAGGCGCTGGCGAAGTTCTCCCTGGACTCCTCGATCCAGGCCCACATCCCGGGGTCGGTCCAGGCCTCGGCGTTCGCTCGGTCCGACACCACGCTGCAGCTCGCGTGGGTCATCGGCGGGTTCGTGGGCATCGCGCTCCCCTTGCACGCCCACCTCGGACTCGGCGTCGCCTGTGCGGTGCTCACCGCGTGGACGGCGTACGTGCTGGCCTCGCGCCCGCGCCCTTCGGTGAACAGTCGCAGATGACCGCGGCCGGCGTGCGTGCCGGAGAGGGCGGCGTCCGGGGCGTGCGATGGCAAGGCGCCGCCGCGAAGGCGACCTTGGAGCGGAGCGGGTCGTCGAGCGGCGGCAACGCGGCCAGCGTGCGTGCCGGAGAGGGCGGCGTCCGGGGCGTGCGATGGCAAGGCGCCGCCGCGAAGGCGACCTTGGAGCGGAGCGGGTCGTCGAGCGGCGGCAACGCGGCCAGCGTGCGTGCCGGGCGTCGGCTAGAGCTCGAACTCGTCGGCGAGGACGCGCAGGGCGGGGCTCACCTTCTTGGCGAGCTCGCGCGTCGGGGGGCGACCGTGCTCGTAGCCCTCGCGGATGTCCTCGAGGAGCTTGATGACGTTCTCGACGATGAGCGTCATCTCCTCAGGCTTGCGACGCTTGGCCGCGGCCTGGTTGCGCGAGACCGACGCGGGGGCGTCCACGATGCGCACCTGGAGCGCCTGCTCACCGCGGCGGCCCTGGGCGATGCCGAACTCGACGCGGGTGCCGGCCTTGAGGGTCTTGGCGGCGCCGGCCGGGAGAGCGTCGGCGTGGACGTAGACGTCGGGGCCGTTCTCCTGGGACAGGAAGCCGAAACCCTTCTCCGCGTCGAACCACTTCACCTTGCCAGTGGGCACCGGACTGACCTCTTCATTGCTCGCGTGTCGTCGACAGATCTGCGCCCCGTGCATCTCCACCGGGCCGACAGAGCCTATCCGAGCGGCGGTGGCGCCTGTGCAGCGCTTTCGGCGACGTGGGCGTCGAGCCAGGCGGGGAACTGGGAGAGGTCGTCGAGGATGACGTGGGTTCCGGCCGCCTCGACCTCCTCCCGCGTGCAGCCTCCCGTGAGCACCGACACGCTGATCGCGCCCGCCGCCAGGGCGCCCTCGACGTCGTGCACATGGTCGCCGACGTAGATGCTCGCCCCCTCGCGCAGCAGCACCTCCGCCTTGCCGACGCCCCACACCCAGCCCTCGAGATGGTCGATCTCGAAGCCGATGTGGTCGACGTGGAGCTGTGCGTTGGCGGCGTACTTCCCTGTCACGACGACGACCCGGCCCCCGTGCCTGCGCACCGCGGCGAGCGCCTCGTGCGCGCCTGAGAACGCGTGCACGTTCGCGATCGCATGGGCGGGGTAGAGCGCGCGGAAGCGGTCGCCGGCGGCGTCGATCTCGTCGGCGGGCAGGTACGGCGCCAGCAGGATCTCGAGCGGCGGTCCGAGCTTGGCCGTCATCTCCTCGACCGGGAACTCGACGCCGAGCTCCTCACCCAGGACGACCAGGACGTCCCGGAAGCCGGGGACGGTGTCGATGAGGGTCATATCGAGGTCGAACCCCACCACCAGCTGCCCCGACTCGCTCACGGCCTCGATGCTAGACGCCCGGGTCGCGGCCCCATGGTCGACGCATCGCAGGCCGGGTCGCCGGGCGCCGGTTCGCGTCCCGCCGCTTTGGCGCATCCTCTAGTGTCCCGCTGTGACCACTGACGAGCGCGCCAAGGCGTCCAGCAGCTCCGGGAAGGTCCTTCGGGAGACGGTGATCCTGCTGGTGGTCGCCATCGGGCTCGCGGTGATCGTGAAGACGTTCTTCGTGCAGGCCTTCTACATCCCGTCGGGCTCGATGGAGCCGGGGCTGCAGATCAACGACCGCATCCTGGTGGAGAAGCCGTCGTACTGGCACGGCACCCCGCAACGGGGCGACATCATCGTCTTCAAGGACCCCGGCGACTGGCTCAACGAGGGCGAGAACGGCGGTCCGAGCGGCCCGCTGGCGGGGACGCTCGCGAAGATCGGCCTCTACCCCTCCGGCGGCCATCTGGTGAAGCGGGTGATCGGCATCGCCGGGGACAAGGTCGTCTGCTGCGACAAGAAGGGCCGCATCTCGGTCAACGGCACCCCGCTCGCCGAGGACTCCTTCATCGACCCGCAGCAGGACTGCGACGGCCCGATGGCCGGCTGCTCCGGCTGGTCGGCGACGGTGCCCCCGGGGAAGCTCTTCGTGATGGGCGACAATCGGGACGAGTCGGCCGACAGCTCGTTCCACCTGTGCACCGCCGACGACGGCCCCAACTGCGACAAGAACGACGCCTACGTGTCGACCGACCTCGTCGTCGGCAAGGTCGTCGCCCTGGTGTGGCCCCTCAGTCGCGCGCACATCATCCATCGGCCCCAGGTCTTCGACGACATCGCTGAGCCGGCGAAGAAGGACTGAGTCCGCGCCGGACGGTCCGCGCCGGACGTCATGCGGACGGAGCAACCGCTTCCACGGTTCGCATGACGTCCCGACGGCTCAGCGCCTGGGCGATCTGGGCGAAGAACTCCTCCGGCGCGAGCCGTAGGCCGAGGAGCGGGAGCCGCAGCACGGTGTCGCCCGTCAGCGAGAGCGAGTTCTGGCGCAGCGCGTCGCCGACGACGTTCTCGGCCCAGGCGTGATGGATGCCGTCGATCTCGACGACGAGGTGGTGGTCCGGCCAGTACAGGTCCAGGTAGTAGCGCCCGCGGCCGTCCTGACGCAGCACCTGCTGCGCGGGAAGGGGCAGCCCTCGGCGGCGCAGCTCGCGGACGACGTCCAGCTCGCCCAGCGCGCGGGCGCCGTCGATCAGATCGTTGACCAGCTCATGCAGGAGCTGCCGCCGTCGATGCCTCTTGACGGCCAACAGCGCCAGTCCGATCTGCTCAGGGCTGGCCAGCCCCTGTTGGACGGTGAGGGTGACGACGTACGCCGCCTGCTTGTCTGTCTTCGCCCACAGGGCTGCCCGCACGGCCGCCACCGGCGGACGTGTGCGAGGGATGCCCGTCGCGGCGCGGTCGTCCCTGGTGAGCCGGCGGGTCTGCCGGATGTCGTAGAGCGGCGTCCGCCGCACGCGCGCACCCCGTGGCACCGACACCCGATGGCGGTCGACGTCGAACCGGGTGAGCCCACCGGCGACGAGGGCCGACGCTCCGTCCAGGCAGGCGCTCGGGCCGCCCTGGAACACCGCTGCCCACTGATGGCCCATGTCGGTGATCGGCCCGTTGTGGAGACACACCGACTGGTCGCCAATGAGCTGCCACCGTCGCGCCCTCAGCTGACCCCGGATCTCCCACCGGGTGACCTTCGAGGCGTAGAGCTGCCTGCGCGAGACGACCATCCCCTGGGTGAGCGCGAGCTCGTATGCGGCTCGGAGGCGCTTGTCGCCCGGTGGCGGAGTCTTCGGCATGGGGCCACGCTGCCCGGGGTCCGCCCGCGGCGGCGCCCCACCGATGGCTCCGCTGTGGACGACGCCCCCTCGACACGGGGCAGTGGAGACGACGCGGCCGCTGGCAGCGACAACGGGACCCGGGACGTCATGCGGACGGTGCAACCGCTTCCACGGTTCGCATGACGTCCGCCGCCGGGTCGCGGCCGGGTCGCGGACGCCGAGCCCCTACGCGTCGACGACGCGAATGGTCAGTCCGTCCCCGAGGTCGATGAGGGCACCGACCTGGAGGACGACGGGTACGCCGGGCCGCAGCTCCTCCGGCCGCTGCCCGGGCTGGACGAGCAGCGTGCCGTTGGTCGACCCCAGGTCAGTGACGACGGCACGGCCATGGTCGTCGCCGGTGCCGGGACGGACCTCCACGTGCGTCGAGGAGATCTCCGAGTGCGGACTCGGGACCGCCACCAGCATGGGCTGCTCGTCGGCCGGGAAGCGACCGGCGTCGGGCGCCCGGCCGATGACGACGAGGCCGTCGACGTCGACCTCCGCCCCGCTCGAGAAGGACAGGTGGGCGACCGGGCCGGGCCGCTCCCAGGAGGGCTCGGCGTCGTGCTCCGGCTCGACCGGCGTGGCCGGGAACTGCTCGGTCAGCTCGTCGCTCCAGGCC
The DNA here is from genome assembly GCF_054653495.1 of Nocardioides sp. AN3. Lineage (NCBI taxonomy): Bacteria > Bacillati > Actinomycetota > Actinomycetes > Propionibacteriales > Nocardioidaceae > Nocardioides > Nocardioides sp. AN3. Next base: position 436,157 of record NZ_BAAIGC010000001.1, on the reverse strand, counting down.
GGCGGGGCGGCTGACGGCGGCGCGGGCTCAGCGGCGGGCTCGATGGGCGGCTCGAAAGGCGGCTCGGCGACCGGCTCCAGCTCCGGCTCCAGGGGGACGCTCGGGAACGGCGGAGGCGGTGGGAGCGTCGGGACCGGCGGCGCGGGCGGCGGCGGAAGCGGGGTCGGCGGCGTCCACGACGGCGGCTCGCCTAGCACGTCGTCGCCGGTCGGGGCCTCATCCTCGGGAGCGGGCAGCTCGATCTCGTCGGTGAGCGGGTCGGGCACGAGCTCGAGCCGAGGCGCGGGCGGCACGGGTGCCCGAGGCGGCGGGGGCGGGGGCAGTGTGGGCGGCGCAGGGGCGAGGGCCGGAGCGGGTGTCTCGAGCCCGGCGAGCCTGACGAGCCCGCCGACCACCGTGAGCCGCGGTCCGGTCGGGAGCTCGCCCGGCAGGGTCACCACCAGGTGGCTGACGTCGTGCAGGACGCGCTCGACCCACATCGACGTGCTGGAGCCCTCGACGTGGACCGCTCCCTCAGCAGCGTCGAACCTGGCCGTCGCATCGCCGCGGATGACGACGCGCATGGTGTCGCCGTCACTCGCCAGCAGCACGAAGCCCGGCAGCGACGTCAGGCCGTCGGCGACGAGGGCGTCGAGGACGGCGTCGAAGCCCGCACCGTCGTCCACGAGCACCCACAGTGCACCGGCGCGGGCCTTCTCGGTGCCCGGCAGGAGGACGGTGGCGTGGTCACCCACGATGCCGAACCAGCCGCCCGGCTGGTAGGAGAAGGTCCGATCACTCACAGGGCACATCCCACCACATCCGCAGCCCGTAGCCTGGGAAGGATGAGCACGAGCAGCGGATTCCGTTCGCTCGCCGACCAGTTGCGCGCCTGGCCGGTCGAGCGTCTCTCCGGGCTGCTGCTCGCCCGGCCGGACCTCGCGACGCCCGCCCCGCAGGACTCGAGCCAGCTGGCCTCGCGTGCGGCGACGAGGGCCTCGTTGCAGCGCGCGCTGGACCTGCTGAGCCGCCCTGAGCTGGTCGTCCTGGACGCGGTCGTGGTCCTCCAGCAGGCGTCGGCCGACCGGGTCGCCGACGCGGTCCATGCGGATCCCGACGCGGTGCACGCGGCGCTGCGACGGCTGGTCGATCTCGCCCTCGTCTGGGAGTCGCGTGGCGGGTTGCGCGCGCTCACCGGGGTCGCCGAGGCGCTCGGACCGCTCAGTGGCGTGCGACCGGTGTCGTCACCGGCGCGGTCCCCAGGCGACGTACGTGCCGTGGTCGCGGCCGTATCCCCGGCGGCGCGGGCCATGCTCGTCCATGTCGTCGACTCCGGCGGCGAGGCCGTCAGCAGCGCGCGCACCACGGTCTCGGTGGCCGACGCCGCGACGCCTGCCGAGGAGCTGATCGCGCGCGGGCTGCTGGTGCCGCGGACCGATGCTCCGATGGTGGTCCCCGGGGAGGTCGCGATCGCGGTCCGGGGCCACACGACCGCCGAGCGTGTCGACGTGCCTCCCGAGATCCCCACCTCGCCCCGCGGACGGTCGCTCGTGGACAAGGTGGCCGCGGGCGCGGCCTTCGAGGCGGTACGCCGCACCGAGCTCCTCGTCGACGGGTGGGGTGCGGCTCCGCCCGCGTCGCTGCGGTCCGGCGGTCTGGGCGTCCGCGACCTGCGCGCCACCGCCGCGCGGCTCCACGTGGACGAGGCCACGGCGGCCCTGCTCGTCGAGGTGGCACACGCTGCGGGTCTGGTCACCACCGCGGCGGCCCCCGACGGCAGCCCGGCGTGGCTGCCGACGGACCAGTTCGACACCTGGACCGCACAGCCGGTCGCCGAGCGGTGGGTCGTGCTCGTCCGTGCCTGGCTGGCGAGCGACCGGACGCCGAGCCTGGTCGGCGAGCGTGACACCGCCGGCAAGGTGTGGAACGCCCTGGTGCAGGAGCTGGTCAGCCCCCTGGCGCGCGAGACCCGCCGCATGACCTTGGCGGAGCTCGCACTGCTCCCCGACGACGAGGTGCTGGCCTCCGGGACCGGCGTCCCGGGCCTGGTCGCGCGGCTCTCCTGGCTGCGGCCCCGGCGACCGAGGCAGCGAGCGGAGCAGGTCGTCCACACGCTGCAGGAGGCCGCGGCGCTCGGCGTGACCGGACTGGACGGGCTGGCGACGTACGCCCGGGCACTCGTCACCGGCGACGACCCGGCTCCCGCGCTCACCGGGCTGCTGCCCGACCCGGTCGACCACGTGCTCCTGCAGGCGGACCTCACGGCGGTCGCCCCCGGCCCCCTCGAACCGTCGCTCGCCCGCCACCTGCAGCTGCTCGCCGACGTCGAGTCGCGCGGCGGCGCGACCGTCTACCGGTTCACGCCGGCCAGTGTCCGACGGGCGCTCGAAGCCGGATGGAGCGCCGGCGAGGTGCACGCGTTCCTGGCGTCGGTCTCGCGCACCGCCGTCCCGCAGCCGCTGTCCTACCTGGTCGACGACGCGGCGCGCACGTTCGGCTCCATCCGGGTGGGCTACGCCGAGGCGTTCCTGCGCTCCGACGACGAGACCGCGTTGGCCGAGCTGCTCCACCATCCGCAGGCGCCCTCGCTCGGGCTGCGCCGGATCGCGCCGACCGTGCTCATCTCCTCGACCCCGATCGACGTGCTTCTCCCCCGGCTCCGAGAGCTCGGCGCCTCGCCGGTCGCCGAGGCGTCGGACGGCACCGTCCACGTGGCTCGCCCCGACCAGCTCCGCGCACGCACGCCGAAGTCGCGGCGCTCGGGTGCCGAGGGCGCCGCGGCGGAGGAGGCGCGCGACTCGGCTCGGGTCGCCGCCGTCGTGAGGGCCGTGCGTGCGGGCGACGAGGCGGCGGCGTCCGGACGCTCGTCGGCCCAGCTCACGCCCGCCGACGCGCTCGCGGCGCTCCGAGAGGCGGTCGAGACGTCGACACCGGTGGTCATCACCTACGTCGACAACCACGGCACCCTCGCGGACCGGGTGGTCTCGCCCGTGCGCGTCGAGGGCGGCCAGCTGGTCGCGGTCGACAACCGGGTCGACGACACCCGCTCCTTCGCGGTGCACCGGATCCGCGACGTACGACCGGTCGAGAGGTGACGGTCGGCCATCCGCCGCCTGGGCTAGCGTCGGCACCATGGCCGAGCCACTGCTGACCCGCCGCGACGGGCACGTCGAGACCTGGACGCTCAACCTGCCGGAGCGGCGCAACCCGATCTCGGACCTGCCCATGGTGGAGGCTCTCGAGGCAGCGGCGGCCCGCGTCACCGGCGACGTGGAGGTGCGGGCGGTGATCCTCACCGGGGCGGGCCCGGCGTTCTCCTCGGGTGGCGACGTCAAGGCCATGGCCGAGCGCAGCGGGATGTTCGGCGGGACGCCCGACCAGATCGCCGACGGCTACCGGCAGGGCATCCAGCGCATCCCGCGTGCGCTCTTCCACTGCCCCGTGCCGTTGATCGCCGCTGTCAACGGCCCCGCGGTCGGAGCCGGCTGTGACCTCACGCTCATGTGCGACCTGCGGATCGCCTCGACCGATGCGTTCTTCGCCGAGTCGTTCGTCAAGGTGGGGCTCATCCCGGGTGACGGCGGGGCGTTCCTGCTGCCCCGAGTCGTCGGCCATGCCCGCGCCGCCGAGATGGCGCTGACCGGTGACCGGATCTCGGCGGAGACGGCGCTGGAGTGGGGCCTCGTCTCGCGAGTCGTCGCACCCGAGGAGCTGCTCCCCACCGCCCGAGAGATCGCCGAGCGGATCGCCGCGAACCCGCCCGTCGCCGTGCGTGCCGGCAAGCAGCTGCTGCGCGAGACCGCCGGCCTGACCCTCGAGCAGGTGCTCGAGACCTCCGCCGACGTCCAGGCGATGATGCACCAGACGGCCGACCACGCCGAGGCGGTCGCTGCGTTCGTGGAGAAGCGGGAGCCGCGGTTCACCGGGGAGTAGCACCGGTCCGTAGGCTGGCGGCACCATGGATGGCCCCCTCATCGTCCAGTCGGACAAGACGCTGCTGCTCGAGGTCGACCACCCGCGGGCCGGTGATGCCCGCAAGGCGATCGCCCCGTTCGCCGAGCTCGAGCGGTCGCCGGAGCACATCCACACCTACCGGCTGACGCCGCTCGGACTCTGGAACGCGCGCGCGGCCGGGCACGACGCCGAGCAGGTCGTCGACGCGCTGCTGGAGTTCTCGCGGTACGCCGTCCCTCACGCACTCCTCGTCGACATCGCCGAGACGATGGCCCGCTACGGGCGTCTGCGTCTCGAGAAGCACCCCACCCACGGCCTCGTGCTGGCGTCGAACGACCTGCCCGTCTTCGAGGAGGTGCTGCGCGCCAAGAAGGTGCAGGGCATGCTCGGCTCCCGCGTAGACCCGGTGCCCGACAGCGTCGCGACGGTCGCCGTGCACCCGAGCGAGCGGGGCAACCTGAAGCAGGCGCTGCTCAAGCTCGGCTGGCCGGCGGAGGACTACGCGGGCTACGTCGACGGTGAGGCGCACGCCATCGACCTCGACGAGAGCGAGTGGCAGCTGCGGCCCTACCAGCGAGAGGCGGCCGAGTCGTTCTGGCATGGCGGCTCCGGCGTCGTCGTACTCCCCTGCGGCGCCGGCAAGACGCTCGTCGGCGCGGCCGCGATGGCCCACGCTCAGGCGACGACCCTCATCCTCGTGACCAACACGGTCTCGGCCCGCCAGTGGAAGGACGAGCTCGTCCGGCGCACGTCGCTGACGGCGGAGGAGATCGGGGAGTACTCCGGCTCGACCAAGGAGATCCGACCGGTCACCATCGCGACGTACCAGGTCCTCACCACCAAGCGGAAGGGCGTCTACCCCCACCTCGAGCTGCTCGACGCCCGCGACTGGGGCCTCATCGTCTACGACGAGGTGCACCTGCTGCCCGCACCGATCTTCCGGATGACCGCCGACCTGCAGGCCCGTCGCCGGATCGGGCTGACCGCGACCCTGGTGCGCGAGGACGGCCGGGAGGGGGACGTCTTCTCGCTCATCGGCCCGAAGCGGTACGACGCCCCCTGGAAGGACATCGAGGCCCAGGGCTGGATCGCGCCGGCGGACTGTGTGGAGGTCCGCGTGACGCTGCCGTCGGCCGACCGGCTGACCTACGCCACCGCCGAGCCCGAGGAGCGGTATCGACTCGCCGCCTGCGCGCGGGAGAAGGTCGGCGTCGTTCGGTCGCTGCTGCAGCGCCACGCCGGGCAGCCGACGCTGGTGATCGGGCAGTATCTCAACCAGCTCCACGAGCTCGCCGACGCCCTCGACGCCCCGGTCATCTCCGGGGAGACGCCGGTCAAGGAGCGGCAGCGCCTCTTCGACGCGTTCCGGTCCGGTGAGCTGGACCTGCTCGTGGTCTCGAAGGTCGCGAACTTCTCGATCGACCTGCCCTCCGCCGAGATCGCCATCCAGGTGTCAGGGTCGTTCGGCTCCCGCCAGGAGGAGGCGCAGCGCCTCGGCCGGCTGCTGCGGCCCGGAGCGCCGGGGAAGGTCGCCCACTTCTACACGGTCGTCGCCCGCGACACCGTCGACGCCGACTTCGCCGCCAACCGCCAGCGGTTCCTCGCCGAGCAGGGCTACGCCTACCGCATCGTTGATGCGGAGGACGTCGGCGCCTGAGGCGACGTCGCGAGCGGCGTCGAGTGCGTGCGGTGGCAAGGCGGAGGAGGGAGCCGTGGCGGAGCCACGGCGACTGACGACAACGCAGCCAGCGTGCGTGGTCGGCGCCGCGCAGCAGGCGCGTCAGGCGTCGACGTCCTCCACGGACGTCGGCGCCTGAGGCGCCCTGCCGGTGGTGAGCGGCAGGATGGAGACATGACCTGGACGTTCGAGGCCGAGCTGTGGCTCTCCGGTGACGGGGCGGAGGGGGCGTGGGTCTTCCTCACCCTTCCCGAGGACGTCGGCGACGAGATCCGCGACCTCGCGGGCCCGCGCCGCGGCTTCGGATCGGTGCGGGTCGAGGCGACGCTCGGCCCGTCGACGTGGCGGACGTCGGTCTTCCCGGGCAGGTCCGGCTGGGTGCTTCCGGTCAAGAAGGCGGTCCGAGGTGCGGCGCGGGTCGACACCGGCGACACCGTGCGCGTCGACCTGCGCGTCACCGACTCCGGATAGACCATGTGGGGGTGTCCGTCGCCTTCCGCGTCCGCCACTCTCCCAAGGGACATAGCGACGGGCACCGACACTCATGGCCGGACCCGCTGAGAGAGGCACCGCCATGGCAACACTTCCGCCGGATGGCCGACTCGCGCTCCCGGGTGTGGTGCTCACCTCGACGGGCGTCGGCGCCGAGGCCCACTCCGAGATGCTCGTCCTCGACGGCACTCGCGCTCCGCAGGACCTCGCGAGCGCCCTGGTCTCCGCGAGCATGCCGGTCGAGGGCGCCTCCCAGCTCGTCGTCGCGCTGGCCGTTGCCGAGACCAGGCCGGTGCTGGCCGTGTCGCTGACCGAGCTGACGACGCCGGCGACGGTCACCGGCGACGGGGACGTGCCGGCGGTCGAGCTCCGGGTCGAGGCGCCGCCGCCCGACCAGTGCCAGGTCCTGCTCGAGGTCGACGGGACGGGGGTTGCGAGCTGGCACCTCCCGCTCCCCGTCGGCGACGCCGCCGCGACCGACCGGGCCGGTGGCGGCGTTGTCAGCGACGTCGGTGATGTTCTCGGAGGGACCGGCCAAGACGTGTTTCGGGTCCCGGTCGTGCAGGCGCCGCTGCCCGGACCCGCGGCGCCCGGCGACGGCGACCGCGCGCTGCGGGGCATCGGTCTGAGCAAGCTCCTGCACGTGCTCCGCTACCCGCTCGAGCAGGGCGCGGGCGGCGCGGCCGAGTTCCTGATGTCGCACTGGGAGCGGACTCATCGGCCCTATGGGCTGCGGCGCTACGACGACGGGGGTCTTGCCGGGCCGGCCGGCTTCCGCCTCGCCGCCGACCAACTGAGCGAGCTCGCCGGCAAGCCGACGCTGCTGTTGGTGCACGGCACGTTCGCCACCTCCGCGGGCGCGTTCGGCGACCTCGGCTCCACGCTCCTCCCCGCGCTGCAGGAGACGTACGCCGGCCGCGTCCTTCTCTTCGACCACCCCTCCGTCTCCGTGAGCCCGATCGACAACGTCCGCTGGCTGCTGGACCACACCGGGGACACCGACCTGGTGCTCGACGTCGTCGGGCACTCGCGCGGCGGACTGGTCGGCCGGGCACTCATCGCCACGCCGACGTATGCCGGACCCCTGCTGCGACCCCCCGTGGTGCGCCGCCTGGTCCATGTCGCGACCCCGAACAACGGGACGCCGCTGGCGTCGCCGGCGAAGTGGACGAGGCTTCTCGACGCGGCCACGAACCTCGCGGTCCTCTTCCCGGGCGCCGGCGGGGATGCCCTGGCGGCGGTGATCGCGACGGTGAAGCAGCTCGGCACCGGTGTGCTCGACGGCCTCCACGGGCTCGAGTCGATGGATCCGCAGGGAGCGTTCCTGACGGCGCTGACCGAGGCGCGCGGGACGTCGACGCCCCTGACGTTCACGGTCGCGAGCAACCACGAGCCCCACCCCGGCACCGTTGCTCAGCGCGCGCTGGACGTCGCCGCGGACGACTTCTTCTCCGGATTCCTCGATGGTCGCAACGACCTCGTCGTGCCGACCGAAGGGGTGGCCGAGCACCAGCCCGTCGCCGACGCGTTCGCCGTGCCCGACGCGCTGTCGGTCACGCACAACGGCTACTTCGCGCAGCAGGTCGTGCGGGATCGGCTCGCCCTCTGGCTGCCCGGATGAGGCGGCTCCGGGGATGCGGCTCGGGAGGCGGCTCCGGGGATGCGGCTCAGGACGTCATGCGGATGGAGCAACCGCTTGCACCATCCGCATGACGTCCCGACGCATGACATCCCGACGCATGACATCCCGCCGCATGACATCTCGCCGGCATGACGCCGTCTGACTCTCGAGTATCCGGTCAGCGCAGCCGGCGGCGCCCCGACGCGCGCCACGACCTGACCCACGACCCTCGCCACTGGGCGACGGCGACCGCCATGGACGCTCGGGCCTCGACGGCGGCGCGACGCCACGGCGCGGACCACGTGGCAGCACGCTCAAGGGCACGCGCGGCTGCACCGCCGACAGCACCGCCGACACCACCCGCTACGCGTCGGACGCCTCGGATGCCGCGGGCCGACACGCGCAGCGCCGGCCCGACCGTGAGACGCCCGACATGTGCGACGGCGCGAGCCGTCCAGCACAGGGCCCGCCAGGAGCGCGACGCAGCCCACTGGAAGGCCGCTCCCACGACCCGGCCGGCCACGCGGCACAGACGCCACATTGCGGCGGCCGGGACCGCGAGACGGCGACCGATCCAGCGGCCGGCGGCAACCAGCACGCGGGCGACGAAGCGACCGACGGCGACCAACGCCTGGGTGACGAAGCGCGCAGCGGCGACGAAGCCAAGCCAGAGCGCGTGGACGACCCAGCCGACGCCAGAGACGACCGCGGAGGTGACCACCCGGATCGTCGTACCCAGGAACCGCACGACGTCCGCGATCGCTCTGACGACCACCAGGAGAGCTCGAGCCAGCCACGCCGCGTAGGGCCGCGCCCAGCGGGCGATCGCCGCGGCCATCCGCCCGAGGATGCGCCACAGCGGTGCGCTCACCCGGGTCATCGCGACGAGCGCCCGGCCGGTGCCTCGGAGGAGCCGCACGAGGAGCCGCACGAGGCGCCGACCGGCCTGACCGACCGGCGTTGCGAATGTCCGCACCATCCACCGGGCCGCACGGAGGACCCCACGAGAGGCGATGCCGCACGCGTGAGCGAGCCCGCGGGCTGACGCGCCGACGACTCGGCCGAGCGAACGCAGCGTGCGGCGCACAGCGAGGCGAGCGGCGAGGCGGGCGGCGAGGCGGGCGGCGGTCAACACACGGAAGAGCGCTGACAGGGCCACGGCCGCGATCTGGAGGGGCGTGACAACACAGAGCGCCAGGACGCGGAGGATCCACACCAGCCAGCGAGGCGCGGCCTCGTCCGGCGGGTCCGTGTACGACGTCATCGCTCCCCTTCCGCAGGCACAGGCTAGGGCAACGGCACACCGGAAATGCGTCGTACAACTGATTTCGCGCCCCCTAGCCTCCTGTGTCGGCCCGCCGTCCGGAGGGCACCGACCACACGAGAAGGGCTATGACGCAGGAAGCGACGATGAAGCAGATCACCCCGAAGCTCCTCAGCTGGGCTTCGATCCTCGAGAACAGCACCCGCGAGCAGGCGGTGACGACGGCGAGGATGCCGTTCATCCACCCGCACCTCGCCCTGATGCCTGACGCCCACCTGGGCCTGGGCGCGACGGTGGGCTCGGTCATCCCGACCCTCGGCGCGATCATCCCGGCCGCGGTCGGCGTCGACATCGGGTGCGGCATGATCGCGGTGCGGACCCAGCTCACCCGCGCGGAGCTGCCGACCGACCGGCGACCGCTGCGCGAGGCGATCGAGCGGGCGATCCCCGTGAACGCCGGGGCCGCCAACCGCAAGGTCAGTCGCGAGCACACCGAGCGCCGGCTCGAGCTCCTCACGAAGGAGGCGCAGGACGCCGGCTTCGAGCCCGGCTCCTACGCCCGCCAGTGGGAGCTGCAGCTCGGCACACTGGGGTCCGGCAACCACTTCATCGAGGTGACCGTCGACGAGGAGGACCGGGTCTGGCTGTTCCTGCACTCGGGCTCGCGAGGAGTGGGCAACAAGATCGCGCAGCACCACATCAAGGTCGCCGCACAGCTGTGCCGGAAGTGGCATATCGCGCTTCCGCACCGCGACCTCGCCTACCTGGTCGAGGAGACCGATGAGTTCGACTCCTACATCTCCCAGATGCGGTGGGCGCAGCACTACGCGCTGCTCAACCGCGAGGAGATGATGGACCGGGTCGCCCGGCAGTTCGCCGAGTGGACGGGTGCGCCGGTGGTGCGGATGGAGGAGATCAACTGCCATCACAACTACACCGAGCAGGAGACCCACTTCGGCAAGCGGGTCTGGCTCTCCCGCAAGGGCGCGATCAACGCCGAGGCGGGGCGGCCGGGGCTGATCCCGGGCAGCATGGGCACGGCGTCGTACGTCGTCACCGGCCTGGGCAACAGGGTGGCGCTCAACTCGGCGCCGCATGGCGCCGGGCGGTCGTTCTCGCGGTCGGCGGCCCGCCGGCAGTTCACGCGCGAGGACCTGCAGGCGGCGATGGCCGGCATCGAGTACCGCGACACCGACGCCTTCATCGACGAGATTCCGGCGGCGTACAAGGACATCGACCAGGTGATGGCGGACGCCGCCGACCTGGTGGAGATCCGCCACACGCTGCGGCAGATCGTCAACGTGAAGGGCGACTGACCCGGGTCAGGACGTCATGCGGACGGAGCAAGCACCTGCTCCGTCCGCATGACGTCCGGCAGGGAGACGTTCGACTCAGGCGCCGACGTACGCCGCCAGGTGCTCCCCGGTCAGGGTGGAGCGAGCCGCCACCAGGTCGGCCGGCGTGCCCTCGAAGACGACACGCCCGCCGTCGTGGCCCGCGCCGGGGCCGAGGTCGATGAGCCAGTCGGCGTGGGCCATGACGGCCTGGTGGTGCTCGATCACGATGACGGACTTGCCGGAGTCGACGAGGCGGTCGAGCAGGCCGAGGAGGTTGTCGACGTCGGCGAGGTGGAGCCCGCTGGTGGGCTCGTCGAGCACGTAGATGCCGCCCTTCTCCGCCATGTGGGTGGCCAGCTTGATGCGCTGACGCTCACCGCCCGACAGCGTCGTGAGCGGCTGGCCGAGCTTGAGGTAGCCGAGCCCGACGTCCTCCAGTCGAGCGAGGATCGTCGCCGCGGCCGGGGTCTTCGCCTCCCCTGCTGCGAAGAATGCGCGCGCCTCGGCGACCGGCAGGTCGAGCACCTCGGCGATGTTGAGGCCGCCGAAGCGCAGCTCGAGCACAGCGGCCCCGAACCGCTTGCCGCCGCAGTCCTCGCACGGGCTCGCGACCGTCTCCATGAACCCCAGCTCGGTGTAGATCATCCCGTTGCCCTTGCACGTCGGGCAGGCGCCCTCGGAGTTGGCCGAGAAGAGCGCCGGCTTGACGCCGTTGGCCTTGGCGAAGGCCTTGCGGATCGGCTCGAGGAGTCCCGTGTACGTCGCCGGGTTGCTGCGTCGCGAGCCCCTGATCGCGCCCTGGTCGACCACGACGACATCGTCGCGGCCGCCGATCGAGCCATGGATCAGCGAGGACTTGCCGGAGCCCGCGACTCCGGTGACGACGCAGAGCACCCCGAGGGGGACGTCGACGTCGACGTCCTGGAGGTTGTGCGTGGTCGCCCCCCGGATCTCGAGCTGCTCGGAGGCGGTGCGCACCGACTTCTTCAGCTCCGCCCGATGGTCGAGATGCCGCCCGGTGAGGGTGCCGCTCGCCCGCAGGCCTTCGACGGTCCCCTCGAAGCAGATGCTGCCCCCGCCCGTGCCGGCGCCCGGTCCGAGGTCGACCACGTGGTCGGCGATGGCGATCGTCTCGGGCTTGTGCTCCACGACGAGGACGGTGTTGCCCTTGTCGCGCAGCTCGAGGAGAAGCTTGTTCATCCGCTCGATGTCGTGCGGGTGGAGGCCCACCGTGGGCTCGTCGAAGACGTAGGTGACGTCGGTCAGGGCCGAGCCGAGGTGGCGCACCATCTTGGTGCGCTGCGCCTCGCCTCCGGACAACGTGCCCGAGGGCCGGTCCAGGGAGAGGTAGCCCAGCCCGATCTCCACGAAGGAGTCGAAGAGGTGGAGGAGGCCGGCCACCAGGGGCGCCACACCGCGGTCCTCGATCCCGCGCAGCCACGCGGCCGCATCGGTCACCTGCATGCCGCACACGTCCGCGATGCTCAGGCCGTTGATCTTCGAGGACCTCGCCGAGTCGTTGAGGCGGGTGCCGTCGCAGGCGGGGCAGGTCTTGAAGACCGCGGCCCGCTCCACGAAGGCACGGATGTGCGGCTGCAGCGAGTCGACGTCCTTGCTGAACATCGACTTGCGCAGCTTCGGGATCAGACCGTCATAGCTGACGTTGATGCCCTTGGCCTTGATCTTGGTCGTCTGCTTGTAGAGCAGGTCGTGCCGCTCCTTCTCGGAGTAGTCCTTGATCGGCTTGTGCGGGTCGAAGAACCCCGACTCGATGAAGGTGGCCACCATCCACCCGTCGGCGGTGTAGCCCGGCACGAGGATCGCCCCCTCGGCCAGCGACTTCGACTCGTCGAGGATCACCGACAGGTCGAGGTCGGACACGGTGCCTCGACCCTCGCACTCCGCGCACATCCCGCCGAGGTAGACGGCGTCCTTGACGATCTTCTTCTCGCCGTTCGGGCCGGTCATCACCCCGCTGGCTCTCGTGGTGGGGATGTTGAACGAGAAGGCGGTCGGTCCGCCGATGAAGGGCTCTCCGAGGCGGCTGAACAGGCTGCGCAGCATCGCGTGGGCGTCGGTGACGGTCCCGAGCGTCGAGCGCGGGTTCGCTCCGAGTCGCTCCTGGTCCACCAGGATGGCCGTCGTCAGGCCCTCGAGGAGGTCCACCTCGGGCCGCGGCAGACTCGGCATGAAGCCCTGCACGAAGGTCGAGTAGGTCTCATCGATGAGGCGACGCGACTCCGCCGCGATCGTGCCGAAGACCAGCGAGCTCTTGCCCGAGCCCGAGACGCCCGTGAAGACGGTCAGCCGACGCTTGGGGAGCTCGAGGCTGACGCCCTTGAGGTTGTTCTCGCGCGCGCCCTCGACGCGGATCAGGTCGTGGGTGTCGGCAACGGGCATGGTCATCGGGTCCCCCCTCGATTCGGGTTGTCGTCAGCGCGCGGGCCGCTGGCTCGATCCAACCATGCGGCCGCCCGCGGCCGTCTCGCTGCGCAGCACGATTCCGGCCCTGTCGGCGCGGCGTCCTAGGCTGGAGGCATGGCCAAAGCCCTGCTGCTCGAGAACATCCACCCGGTCGCCGTCGAGAACCTCGAGGCCGCCGGATTCGAGGTGGAGCTGCGCACGGCGAGCATGTCCGAGGACGAGCTCGTCGCGACGCTCCCCGGCGTCACGCTGCTCGGCATCAGGTCCAACACCCACATCACCTCGCGCGTCCTCGACCACGCGCCGGACCTCACGGCGATCGGGTGCTTCTGCATCGGCACCAACCAGGTCGACCTCGGCGCCGCCGCCCAGCACGGGATCGCGGTGTTCAACGCGCCCTACTCCAACACCCGCAGCGTCGTCGAGCTGGTCATCGCCGAGATCATCAGCCTCGCGCGTCGGCTTCCGGAGAAGACCCAGAAGATGCACGCAGGGGTCTGGGACAAGAGCGCCAAGGGGTCGCACGAGGTGCGCGGGCGCACGCTCGGCATCGTCGGCTACGGCAACATCGGCACCCAGCTGTCCAACCTCGCCGAGGCGATGGGGATGTATGTCATCTACTTCGACATCGCCGACCGCCTCGCACACGGCAACGCCCGGCGCATGCCGACGATGGCGGCTCTGCTCGCCGAGGCCGACGTCGTCAGCCTCCACGTCGACGGCCGGCCCGGCAACGCGGGCATCTTCGGCGACGAGCAGTTCCGGCAGATGAAGCCGCGCAGCCTCTTCATCAACGCCGCCCGCGGCATGGTGGTCGACACCGAGGCGCTGCGCGAGCACATCCTCTCGGGTCACATCGCCGGTGCCGCCCTCGACGTCTTTCCCATCGAGCCGAAGGCCCAGGGCGACGAGTTCGAGTCGCCGCTGCGCGGGCTCGACAACGTCATCCTGACGCCGCATGTGGGCGGCTCGACGCAGGAGGCGCAGGAGGACATCGGCTACTTCGTCTCCAGCAAGCTGAAGAACTTCCAGCTGCAGGGCTCGACGGAGCTCTCGGTGAACCTGCCTGCCGTCCAGCCGCCGGCGCTGACGGAGGGCGCCCGCGTCGGGTTCCTGCACGTCAACGTCCCCGGTGTCCTCGCCGAGGTCAACAACATCCTCGCCAGCGAGGGCGTCAACGTGAGTGGGCAGTATCTGGCGACCCGCGGTGAGCAGGGGTATGTCGTCACCGATGTGGCCGGGCACGTCTCGGAGGGCGCGCTCGCCAAGCTCCAGGCGTCGCCGCACACGCAGTGGCTGCGCAGCTGGGACGCCTGAGGTTCGGAGACCCCGACTGGCGCTCGCCACGCGACGGCAGTCAAGATGGGCTCGTGGAGCTGCCTCAACATTGGCCCCTTCCTGACGCGACCGACCTGCGCGACGAGCTGCAGGCGGCGTACGACGACCCCGGTCGCCGCTACCACAGCACCCGTCACCTCGGCGAGGTGCTCGCGCGCCTCGAGGAGCTGCGGGAGGCGGGGACGGCGTACGACGACCTGCCCGTGACGCTGGCCGCGTGGTTCCATGACAGCGTCTACGACGGCGAGCGTGATGCGGAGGAGCGCTCGGCCGTCTGGGCCGAGGACGGGCTGCGCGGACGCGTCGAGGCGGCTGTCGTCGACGAGGTGGCCCGCCTGGTGCGACTCACCGAGACGCACCGGCCGGACGACGCCGACATCAACGGCTGCGCCCTGTCGGACGCCGACCTCGCGATCCTGGCGGCGGCGCCGGAGCGGTACGCGGAGTACCGCGCGGCGATCCGCGCGGAGTACGGCCATCTCGACGACGAGGAGTTCCGGAAGGGCCGCGCCCACGTGCTGAGCCAGCTCCTCGAGAAGGACACGCTCTTCCACACCGCCTTCGCCCGCGACGCGTGGGAGGCCGTCGCCCGTGCGAACCTGCAGGCAGAGCTCCTCGAGCTCGCCGAGGGCCTGCCATGACTCCCACCGAATAACAATTCGGCACACCCCCGGCTCGGGAGGGAGAATCCTCCGCGTGGGATTCGCGACGTACGCCGAGGTGCTGAAGAACCCGGTGGTGCGCCGGATCCTGCTGCTGGGCATGCTGATCCGCGTCCCGCTCTGGGCCGCGAACGTCGTCATCACCCTGCACGTGGTCAGCCAGCTGCACCGCTCCTACACCGAGGCCGGCATCGTCTCCACCGTCGTTGCCATCGGCCTCTCGGTGAGCAGCCCGTGGCGGGGACGGCGGCTCGACCGGGTCGGGCTCCGAGCGACGGTTCTCCCGTCGATCGTGGTCGGCGGCATCGCCTGGAGCATCGCGCCGTGGGTCGGCTACTGGCCCCTGGTCGTCATCGCCGGCGTCGCGAGTGTCTTCGCCGTCCCGAGCTTCTCGATCGTCCGACAGGTGCTCATCAGCCACGTCCCCGACCACCAGCGCACCACGGTGCTGTCGGTGGACTCGGTGGCGACCGAGCTCACCTTCCTGGTCGGACCCGTCCTGGGCGTCCTCGCGGCGACGTACCTCCCCACGCCCGTGGCTCTGCTGATCTGCCAGCTCTCGGTCATCCTCGGTGCGGTCGCGCTGTGGATCGCGAACCCCCCGCTCGTGAGTGCGCATTCGGACCTGTCGGCCGGCAAGGTGGCCGTGCGCTCGTGGATGCGGCCCGCCGTGGTCGTCATCCTCACGATCGCCGCGACCAGCACGATCATCCTCACCGGCGAGGACCTCTCCACCGTGGCCGCCCTGCGGGCCTGGGACCACGCCACCTCCATCGGATGGATGCTCGGCCTGTGGGGCATGGGCTCGGCGGTGGGCGGGCTCGTGTACGGCGCCCTGCGCCGTCACCCGCCGGCCGCACTCCTCCTGGTCGGCCTCGCCGGCACGACCGCCCTCGTGGCGTTCGCCCCCGACGAGAACGTGCTGGTCTTCGCCTTGCTGCTGACGATCTCGGGTCTCTTCTGCGCCCCGACGATCACCGCCACGGTCGACGAGCTCTCACGCAACGTGCCGGCGAGCGTCCGCGGTGAGGCGATGGGCTGGCACGGGTCGGCGCTGACGCTCGGCAGCGCGATCGGCGCGCCGATCATCGGTCTGGGTCTCGACCGCGGCGGCTGGTCGTGGGGCTTCGCGCTGGCTGGCATCGTCGGCCTGCTCATCGCGGTGCCCGGTCTCTTCCTCACGCGGCGCGGACGGTCGGTGGCGGAGTCGCCCACCGTCGCCGAGGTCACGGCCCTCGGCGACGCCCAGCAGGCCACCGACGCGCCGCTCGGGATCTGACACCTGCCTCGCCGTCTGTTCGTCAGGCGGCAGGCGGCAGGCGGCAGGCGGCAGGACGGAGCGTCAGCGGGCGGACGTCTTCCGCCGTCGCAGGCCGGACGCATGCAGACGCGCGACGAGCTCGCGGCTGCTGACGACGGTGGCACCGGCAGCGACGACGTCGTCGTAGCGCTCCGAGGGGACGTCGTAGTGGTCCCGGTCGAACCCGCGTGCCGGGATGCCGATGCCCGCGGCGAACGCATGCAGCTCGTCGTAGGACTCGTCGCTGACCAGATGCGACCAGAGTCGGCCGTAGGCGGCCACCAGAGGGGGGTCGATGAGGATCACGCCTCCCAGTTTGACGGCTCGGGGAGGATGGGACGCGATGGATGCCGCACTGCTGCTGGAGGCCCGCGCCCTCGTCCTCGCCGACCTGCAAGCCCGAGGGCAGGCGGGCCCCGAGGCTGTGAACGCGCTCGAGGACGCCGTCTCGGAGCGCGGCTGGTGGGCGGACCAGTGGCCCGAGGGCGTGCAGTACGTCGCCGGGCTGGTCGCCCAGGACGTCCAGGACGCTCTCTTCGAGGCCGGCGTCAGGTGGCCCCTGTGCCATACCTGTGCCCGAGAGGCAACGGAGCACTCGGTCTACATCTCCCCGGATCTCGGCGGGCCGGACCCGGTCTGGGTCTGCGAGGTGAGCGGCGACGTCGTCGCGCCGCTCGGCCGACTCGAGATGCCCTAGCTAGTCGCTGCCGCCGAGCGTGAGCCGCAGGACGTATCGGTCGGCGCGGTAGGCAGCGCGCGACACCTCGACGATCCTCTCCGCGGCCATCCCGCGGCGCTGCTTGCGCACGACGGGGGCCCCAGGTGTCAGATCGAGCAGCTGCGCCTCGTCGGCGGCCGCCACGTCGGCGCTCACCCCGTCCTCGACCCACGTCGGGCGCATGCCGCGGGCGCCCAGCTCCTCGTAGAGGCTGACCGGCGCGGGGTCGCGGACGAAGCGAGGCAGCAGCGCCTCGTTCAGGTAGGCGTCCTCGACGCACATCGGCGCGCCGTCGGCGTGCCGGAGCCGACGCCAGTGGATGACCGTCCCGCCCTCCGCGAGTCCCAGCGCACGGGCCACGCCGACGCCGGCCTGCTCGAGGCGGAAGGTCAGCGTCTGCGACTCGGCGACCATCCCCCGCCGGGCCATCTCCTCGGTGAACGACAGGACGGGCGTGGACCCCCGCCGCGGACGCGCCACGAACGTTCCACGGCCCGGCTTGCGCTCGAGCAGCCCCTCGGCCACGAGTGCGTCCAGCGCCTGCCGCACTGTCATCCGGGCGACTCCGAAG
Organism: Nocardioides sp. AN3; assembly: GCF_054653495.1. Taxonomy (NCBI): domain Bacteria; kingdom Bacillati; phylum Actinomycetota; class Actinomycetes; order Propionibacteriales; family Nocardioidaceae; genus Nocardioides; species Nocardioides sp. AN3. Next base: position 418,819 of record NZ_BAAIGC010000001.1, on the reverse strand, counting down.
CGACTGACCAGCTCGCGCTCCGACGGGGCCGGGGCGCCCGGCTGCTCGCCGGCGACCAGCTGACGGACGTACTCACGGATCGCTTCGTGCTTCAGCGTTCGTCCCCCGGGCGAAAGCACGTTCTCCACGGGGCCCAAGCGTAGGTAAACGGCAGGCGTCCTGTCCTCGGATCGCCGGTACTCGCCGCTTCGATCATGTGTTCGAACGAAGGCGTAGAGTGTGTCCATGGAGTTCCAGGACACGCTCTTCGAGGCTCCGGCGGGCATCGGATTCGACCGGGTGGAGCGCAGGCCCCTGTCCCGCGGGGCCTGGGTCGATGTCAACCGCGACTGGCTGCCCCGGGCCGACGAGATCTTCGCCACACTGGTCGAGCAGGTGCCGTGGCGCGCCGAGCGCCGGGAGATGTATGACCGCGTGGTCGACGTCCCGCGCCTGGTGTGCACCTACCTCGCCGGGGAGACGCTGCCGCATCCCGTGCTCGACGACGCGCGCGACGCGCTGAGCGGGCACTATCTGCCCGAGCTCGGCGAGCCGTTCGTGACGGCGGGGTGCTGCTATTACCGCGACGGTCGCGACTCGGTGGCCTGGCACGGTGACACGATCGGCCGCGGGCGCTCGCAGGACACGATGGTCGCGATCGTGTCCCTCGGGGACCCCCGCCGGCTGTGCCTACGACCTCGGGGCGGTGGCGACTCCATCGCCGTCGAGATGGGGCACGGGGACCTGGTGGTGATGGGCGGCTCCTGCCAGCGGACCTGGGAGCACGCCGTGCCCAAGGTCGCCCACGCCGGCCCGCGGATCTCCGTGCAGTTCCGACCGCTCAACGTCTTCTAGGCCGAGCCTGTGCCGACTGGTTGTCCTGCCACGTCGAGATCGCCCCGTCGACGGCGCTCTGCAGGCTGGAGACCATCGCGTCGACGTGGTCGGCGGTGTGCGGGCCGTCGTACGGCTCGAGGAAGGCGGGGACCGGCGGCTCGGTGCCCACCTCGTTCCGGTACTTCTGCGCCCACTCCTTCGAGCACCCGAAGGCGACGGCCCAGGGGACGTACGCCGTGTAGAGCTCCTCGCGTCCGGAGAACCCGAAGCGCAGCCGGCTCGACGGAGCCTGCAGGAGGCGCTTGAAGCCCCCGACGCGCGCCCACAGCTGCCTCCCGCGGCGTGTGTGCCGCGTGCCCGCTCCGGCGGCGGCAGCGGAGCACGCTCCGACCAGCAGCATCCCGGGAAGCAGGCCGAGCATGGACATGCCGAACGGCGTCAGCACCACGCATGCCGCGACGAGCAGCACCGAGAGGCCGAGCAGGGCGGCGCAGCCCCCGGCGACGCCCGTACGGCTCATCGCGCCGGACTGCACGCCCCACGCCCGCGCCTCGCGACGCACGCCGGTGAGCGCTGCGTGCAGCACCCGTCCCGCCGCGACACTCGTGGGTGAGACGCGGAAGGGGCTCGCCGTCTCGAGGAGGCGACCGTAGGCGCGCTCGGTGACGACGTCGACCGGCCCCTCCGGCTGCGGCAGTCGGCTCAGCACCCACCCGTCGTCATCGCGACGGAGCGCGATCGTGCCGACGCTCGCGGCGTGCAGAAGGGTGCCGACGTAGGCCTGCTCGGTGATCGGCTCACCGAGGACGTGGACCGCCTGAGCCGGCCCGAGACCCTCCGGTGGCGCATCGACGACGACGTTCGACGGCTGCCGCTCCCCCGCCAGCGCACCGAGCCGACCGGCGAGGACCGCGCCGACGAGGCCGACCAGCAGCACGCCGACGAGGAGCACCGAGCTCGTGCCGAGCACGTCGTCCCAGCGCCCCGACCACGGAGGGCCCGCCTCTCCCGTGACCGAGGAGGTGTCCGCCCACAGCGCTGGCAGGCACAGCACGCCGGCGACGGCGAGGATCCCGGCGAGGTACGAGGCGATCCGGGTCACGCAACCGGACTCTAGGACCCCGAGGGTCCCAACCGCATGACGCGTCAGGGCCATGTCGGGCATAGGTCGCGAAAACGAGTCGAACCCCAGATGTGCCCGGTGCTTCCATGGGGTCGTGTCGACGATGACCGCCCGCCCGAGCCTCGCGTCGTTCTGGCACGACCTGCCTCGGGACGGCAAGCTGCTGCTCTCCCTCGTCGTCATCGACTTCCTCGGCCGCGGTCTCACGCTGCCGTTCGCCGTGGTCTATCTCCACGAGGTCCGTCACTTCTCGCTCAGCACCACGGGCGTGCTCATCGGCCTGGGGTCCCTGGTGGGCTTCGCCGCCGTCGGGCCCGGCGGGACGCTCATCGACCGGGTCGGCGCCCGCCGCGTCATGCAGGGCGTGCAGGTGCTGATGGTCACCGGCAGCGTCCTGCTCGCCTTCGCCTCGAGCGTCCCGGTCGCCGGGCTGGCGCTCGTCCTGCAGGGGCTGGCCCTCGGCGTCATCTGGCCCGCATCGCAGAGCCTGATCGCCACGATCGTCCCCACGCGGCTGCGCCAGCGCTACTTCGGCGTGAACTTCACGCTGCTCAACCTCGGGATCGGCCTGGGCGGCATCATCAGCGGCCTGCTCGTCGACGTGGACCATCCGGTCACGTTCCAGGCCATCTACCTCGCTGACGCCGCGACCTTCCTCCCGAGCATGGTCGTGCTCGCCTGGCCCCTGCGGCACGCGGGCAACCGACCGACGTCTCACGAGGAGGATCACGCAGACCGGCCGAGCTACCTCGTCCTGCTGCGCAGTCCCGCCGTCCGCATGCTGCTGCTCGTCAGCGTGGTCGCGTCGTTCGTCGGCTACGCGCAGCTGAACGCAGGCATGACAGCGTTCGCGACGGTCGTCGGCGGAATCTCACCCAAGGCGCTGGGCTTCGCGTTCGCGGCGAACACCGCCGTGATCGTCATCCTGCAGCTCGTCGTCCTCCAACGCATCGAGGGACGCCGGCGCACCCGCGTCCTCGGCGTCATGGGCGTCGTGTGGGCGGTCGCGTGGCTGTGCCTCGGCTGGGCCGGGCTGGTGCCCGGCACCACGGCCGCGGCGCTGCTGGTCTGCGCGTGCACCGCCATTTTCGCCTTCGGGGAGACGCTGCTGCAGCCGAGCATCCCCGCGATCGTCAACGACCTCGCCGCCGACCGCAGCCGCGGCCGCGCGAACGCGCTCAACTCCTTCGGCTTCCAGTTGCCGCAGGTCATCGCGCCGCCGATCGCCGGCCTCCTCATCCAGGCCGACCTGTCGTGGCTCTACATCGCCTCGTTGGTCGTCGGCTCGCTCCTCATCGGCGTCCTGGCCATCGGGCGGCTGGAGCCGCTGCTGAGCCCCGCCGAGAACGGCCTGCGCTGACGGCCGGGAACGGCCTGCACTGACCGCCGAGACCGGCCGGCGATGATCGGCGGGGCACGGCCGGGTCAGAGCAGCCGCCGGACCAGCCAGACCAGCAGGGCGACGACGGCCAAGCCACCGAGCGCCTGCTTCCAGTAGCTCCGGGCGAGCACCGGAAGGAGCGTCGCGCCCAGGTCCAGGGCGTCGTCGGCCGGCAGTGAGCCGGCAGCGCCCGGGGACGTGCCGCCGGTCGACTGCACACCGCCCGCCGTCGCGGGCGGTGAGTAGGAGACGTTCCCGGACGCGGCACCGGCTGCCTGCCCACCGCTCACGGTCTCCGGAGCCGGCGCCGAGGCAGGACCCGCGTCCTGGTCCTCCCCCGGCGCCGCCGACGCTGCCGCACCTGTCGGCACCGACGCAGGTCCGGCGTCTGAGTCGCCGGAGTCCCCTTCCGGCACGCCGGACCGCTGCTCGAGACAGGCCACGAACTGCCCGAGCAGCTTGTCGGAGACGTCCTGCATCACCCCGCGGCCGAACTGCGCCGGCTTGCCGGTGATCGACAGGTCGGTCTTCACCTCCACACTGGTCGAGTCGCCGGCCTCCGCCATCGCGACCGTGACGTTCGCGCCCGCCGTGCCGTTGCCGCGCTTGTCCCGGCCCTTCGCCTCGACGGCGAAGGTGTGCGCGTCCTCGTCCTTCGAGACGAACGTCCCCGAGCCGGAGTAGACCAATGCGATCGGCCCCAGCTTGACCTTGACGGTCCCCTCGAAGGTGTCGCCGGAGACGGAGGTGACCTGCGCTCCGGGGAAGCACTCCGCAAGGGAGGCGATGTCGCCGAACCGCTCCCAGGTCTGGTCGACCGGACCGGGGACGGTGAAGGTGTGGGTGAGCTCCATGCCCATGGGTGTCTCTCCTTACTTCTCGCCGCAGCGAGGTCGGTGGGGGGACCTACCCAAGTCCTACACCCCCGCCGCTGTGAGGACCGCCCTGCGGGTCAGCACGCCCACCAGGTGGCGCCGGTAGTCGGCGTCGCCGTTGAGGTCGCTCGGCGGACTCGCCCCGTCGGCCGCGTGCGCGGCCGCCGCCCGGACGGCCTCGTCCGTGGCCGGCTGCCCGACCAGCGCCTCCTCGACCGCACGGGCGCGCAGGGGCGTCGACCCCATGTTCGTGAGCCCGACGCGTGCCTCCTCGATCCTCTCCTCACCGGGCGCGCCGGAGGCGCGCACCGTCGCAGCGACCGCGCAGATCGGCCACTGGTGGGCGACCCGCACGAACTTCTCGTAGTGCGCGCCCCAGCCGGTGTGCTTCGGGATCCGCACCTCGGTGAGGAGCTCGCCGTCGCCGATCGCGGTCTCGAAGAGGTCGACGAAGAAGTCGTCGGCCGCCACCGTGCGGGTGCCGCTCGGCCCCTGGATGACGAAGGTCGCGCCGAGCGCCAACGTCGGGGCGCCCAGGTCACCGGCCGGGTCCGCGTGGGCGAGCGCGCCGCCGAAGGTGCCGCGATGCCGCACCTGCGGATCGGCCACCTCCCGCACCGCGGCGCGGATGATCGCCGCGTGCTCGGCGACGAGCGGATCGCCCGCCACGTCGACGTGGCGCGTCATCGCGCCGATGACGATGGCGTCGCCGTCGTCGCGGACGCCGCGCAGGGCGTCGATGCGACCCAGGTCGATGACGACCTCCGGCGCGTTGAGACGCATCCGGAGCACGGGCAGCAGCGACTGGCCGCCGGCGAGGACCTTGGCGTCGTCGCCGTGCTGCTGCAGCGCGGCCAGCGCCTCCTCGACGGTGGTCGGGGCGACGTAGTCGAACGGTGCGGGGATCATGCCTCGTTCCCTCCGGTGGTGCGGTCGACGTTGCCGGACATGCCCGTCGACGGATCGAAGTGCGGAGCCGCAGCACCGACGGTGTCGCCGCCGGCCCCGGCCCCCTGGATCGCCTTCCAGACCCGCTCCGGCGTGCACGGCATCTGGATGTCGTTCACCCCGAGGTGCCGGATCGCGTCGATGACGGCGTTGACGACCGCCGGGGTCGAGGCGATCGTGCCGGCCTCGCCGACGCCCTTGGTGCCCAGGCTGTTCGTCGTGGCCGGCGAGGTGGTGTGGTCGATGTCGAAGCTGATCGTGTCGGCGGCCGTGGGCAGCAGGTAGTCGGTGAACGTGCCGCTCACCAGCGTCCCCGAGTCGTCGTAGACCGCCTCCTCCCACAGCGCCTGCGAGATCCCCTGGACGAGGCCGCCGTGCACCTGCCCGCTGACGATCAGCGGGTTGATGATGACGCCGATGTCGTCGACGCAGGTGTACTTCCGCATCCGCGTCGCACCGGTCTCCGTGTCGACCTCCATCGCACACAGGTGGGTGCCGTGCGGGAAGCTGAAGGCGATGGGGTCGTACGTCGCCTCCGCGTCGATCCCTGGCTCCATCCCGTCCGGCAGGTTGTGTGCGGCGAAGCTCGCCAGCGCGACCTCGGTGATCCCGATGCCCTGGTCGGTGCCGCGGACCCCGAACCGGCCATCCGCGAACTCCAGGTCGTCGACGCTCGCCTCGAGCAGGTGGGCTGCGAGGGGCTTGGCCTTCTCGATCACCTTGTCGGCCGCGAGGACGAGCGCCTCCCCTCCGACGACGAGGCTGCGGGACCCGTAGGTGTCCATGCCGCGGGGCACGATCTGGGTGTCGCCGTGCAGGACCTCGACGTCCTCGAACGGCACCCCGAGCCGGTCGGCGACGATCTGCGACCAGGCCGTCTCATGGCCCTGGCCGTGTGGCGACGTGCCGGTCAGCACCTCGACCTTGCCGGTCGGCAGCATCCGGATCGTGGCGTGCTCCCACCCGCCGGCGCCGTAGTTGAGCTGGCCGAGGACACGACTGGGCGCGAGACCGCACATCTCGGTGAACGTGGACACGCCGATGCCGAGCTGGACCGGGTCGCCCGAGTCACGGCGCCTCTTCTGCTCGGCCCGCAGCTCGTCGTACCCGAAGAGCTGCTTGGCCCGCTCGGTCGCGGCCTCGTAGTTCCCGGAGTCGTAGGTCATGCCCGCGACGGTGGTGAAGGGGAACTCCTCGTGCTTGATCCAGTTCTTCTCGCGCACCTCGAGGGGGTCCATGCCGAGCTCGGCGGCGAGCTCGTCCATGAGGCGCTCGATCGCGTAGGTGGCCTCGGGTCGACCGGCTCCGCGGTAGGCGTCCACCCACGCCTTGTTCGTGATCACGTTGGTGGTCTTGAACTGGTAGGCGTCCCACTTGTAGATCGAGTTGTACATCCAGGCGCCGAGCACCGGAACACCGCCGCCGACGAGCCCGATGTAGGCGCCCATGTCGGCCAGCAGGTCCACCTTCAGACCGGTCAGTCGGCCGTCCTTCGTGGCGGCGAGGGTGAGCCGCTGCCACTGGTCACGACCGTGGTGGGCGGCCATGAGGGACTCCGAGCGCGTCTCGGTGTACTTCACCGGCTTGCCGAGCCGCTTGGCGGCCAGGAAAACGAGCCACTCCTCGGGGACCGTCTGCAGCTTGCCGCCGAAGCCACCGCCGACGTCGGGCGCGATCACCCGGATCTTCGACTCGGGGGTGCCGGTCGTCGCTGCCAGGAGGAACCGCGTGATGTGCGGGATCTGACTGGAGGTCCACATGGTGATCTGCTCACCGGTGGGGTCCACCGCGATCGAACGCGGCTCCATGAACGAGGGGATCAGCCGCTGCTGGCGATACTCCCGCTCGATCACGATCCCGTTCTCCCGAGCCTCGGCGATGGCCTCGTCGACGTTGCCGCCGGTGCCGGCATCGCCCGAGTCGAGCACCCACACCGCGGAGATGTTCGTGCCGAGGTCGGGGTGCGCGAGCACGGTGTCGGCGGCCGCCTCCTTCAGGTCGAGCGCGGGGGGCAGCTCCTCGTAGTCGACCTCCACCAGCTCGGCGGCGTCTCGGGCCTCGGCGGCACTGCGCGCGACGACCAGGGCGACGATCTCGCCGGCGAACGCGACATGCTCCACGGCCATCGGCAGATGGGTCGGAGACTTCTGCTCGTCCGAGAGGGGCCAGGCCGTGGCCATGACCCCCTGGTCGGCCGCGACGTCGGCCCCGGTGAGCACCGTGATCACGTTCGGCGCGGCCTTGGCGGCGGCGGTGTCGATGCCGCTGATCCTGGCGTGGGCGAAGGGACTGCGCACCATCGCGATGTGCAGCATGCCGGTCAGCGCGATGTTGTCGGTCCAGCGGGTGCGCCCGGTGATCAGCCGGGCGTCCTCCTTGCGACGGCGGTCGCGACCGATCTCCTTGGTCTCGGGCTGGGTCTCGAGGGTGGTCATGCCGGAGTCACCTCCTCCGTGGCGCCCTTGGCCTGGACGCCGGCGGCCAGCTGGCCGGATGCGTACTGCACGGCGCGCACGATGTTGTGGTAGCCCGTGCAGCGGCACAGGTTGCCCTCGAGCCCCTCGCGGATCTCGTGCTCGGAGGGCGAGGGGTTGTGGTTGAGCAGGTCGATGCTCTGCATGATCATCCCGGGCGTGCAGTAGCCGCACTGCAGCCCATGACACTCGCGGAAGGCCTCCTGGACCGGGTGCAGCTCGCCGTTCTTGGCGAGCCCCTCGATCGTGGTGACCTCATGTCCGTCGGCTTGCACCGCGAGGACGTTGCAGGACTTCACGCTCTCGCCGTCCAGGTGGACGGTGCACGCGCCGCAGTTGCTGGTGTCGCACCCGACGACGGTGCCGGTCTTGCCGAGCTTCTCTCGGAGATACTGCACGAGCAGCATCCGGGGCTCGACGTCGTCACTCACCGTCATGCCGTCCACAGTGAGATTGATCCGGGTCATGGGACCTCCAGGTGATCACGCCGATGTGGTCCCGCTCACCGTAGGAGCGGGAAGGTTGCTGGATGGTTGGCGGCTGGTGGGTCCGCCAGGCTCCTTCGCTCCGGCGAGCGGACGCAGATGTCCGCAGCTGCGTCGAAACTGAGTCCGCTCGCCCTCCATCCCGCGGACATCTGCGTCCGCTCGCCGCGAATGTCAGCCGCGCCCCACCGCCAGCCGGCCCTTGAGCAGCGGCACCGCCGGGTGCTGCGGCTCGAGGCGCGCGAGACAGGTCTCGAGGACCTCGGTGTCGTAGGGGGCCAGCTCGCTGTAGCGCATCACCGCGTCCGGCTCCGGCTTGCCCAGGAGAGCCTCGCGGACGGCCACGGCGACGTACTCGGCCAGCTCGGCCAGCGCCGGGCTGTTGGTGCCGGGCAGCAGGTCTCCGCCGTAGGCGTCGACGGCGGCGGCCACCCGCCCCCGGCGCAGCAGCGCGAGGACCTGCTCGACGTCGGTGGTGATCGGCATCAGCAGCCGGTAGGGCCGCGACGCCAGCTGCCCGCCGATGGCGTGCCGCAGGTGGGACACCTCGGCCTTGAGCGTCGAGAAGGTCACGGCCTGGTCCCCGTACACCGCCGCGTGCAGCTGCTCGAGCGAGAGGCCCTCGGGGTGCAGCGCGAGCAGCGCGAGGATCTCGGTCTGGCGCCGGTTGAGCAACAGCCGCTGGCCGTCGAGCCACGTCTCGGCCGTGCCGAGCAGGGTCATCACGAGGCCCGGCGTGGTCTGTTCGTCGGTCGCACTCGCGACGGCTCCCGACGGGAGCGCGGTCTCGATGAGGCGGGCCATGACACGGGCGGTGGCAAGGCCGATCGGGTGGGTGCGGTCCCAGGTGGTGGAGAGGTCGACGACGCCGAGGCGCGCACCGGTGACGGGGTCGTGCACCGGCGCTGCCCAGCAGACCCAGTTGTGGACGACCTCGGCGTAGTGCTCGGCCGAGAACACCATCGACGGCACGTCGTCGCGGTTGGCCAGGTCGAGGGCGTTGGTGCCCACCGACTGGTCGTCCCAGCGACCGCCGGGCACGAAGTTCACCGTCTCCGCGCGGCGCCGCATCACACGTCCGCCGTAGGTCCACAGGATGCGGGTGTCGGGGTCGGTGATCGCGATGACGAGGTCCCCGTCCTCCGCGGTGCGGCGCAGCTCGTCCTCGACCCGCTCCACGGCGACCTGCAACGGCGAGTGCCGCCAGTAGTCGGCGGTGTCGGCCTCGTCCGCGAGCGGCGCCTGCGTGACGTCGGGGGTGATGGAGCTGCCCGACCTCGCCCAGCTCCGGAGGATCTCGGGCCTGACCCGGTCCTCGACGTCGTCGCCGTTCTCGACGAAGGACGTCCAGGCCCGCACGGCCTCGACGCGGCGGGTGTGGAGCTCGGCGCGAACCATCGGACCTCCTGGACACGGGCTCCGTCGCCGCCAACCTAGCACCGCCGTGACCGCCGCCACAGGGTCCCGGGCGCCACCCTCGTAGACGGGTACACCGAAGTCTCCTCGCGGGTGCCGGCCCGAGCGTAGCGCGGTCGCATGGACGTGACTTCGGTGTACCCGTGTACGCGTCGGGACTCAGGACAGTCGGACTCCGGCCCGTCGGCCTCAGGGCAGGGCGTGCTCCCGGTGGATGCGACCGCCCAGCTGTGCGAGCCGGTTGCCGCTGCCACCCCAGCGCCCGGCGATGATCTCCGCTGCGATCGAGATGGCGGTCTCCTCCGGGGTGCGCGCACCGAGGTCGAGGCCGATCGGGCTGGAGAGCCGGGCGATCTCATCAGCGGTCAGGCCGGCCTCCTTGAGCCGCTGCTCCCGGTCGTCGTGGGTTCGTCGCGAGCCCATCGCCCCGACATAGCCCACCTGCGGCAGTCGCAGCGCCACCTCCAGCAGGGGGACATCGAACTTCGGGTCGTGCGTGAGCACCGCGATGACCGTGCGTGCATCGACGCGGCCCGCCTCCGCCTCGGCGGCGAGGTAGCGGTGCGGCCAGTCGACGACGACCTCGTCGGCCTCCGGGAAGCGACTGTGCGTGGCGAAGACGGGCCGGGCGTCGCAGACGGTCACGTGGTAGCCCAGGAACGCCCCCACCCGCGCCACCGCGGCGGCGAAGTCGATGGCCCCGAACACCAGCATGCGCGGCTTCGGCGCGAACGCCCACACGAAGACGCGCATGCCCTCGCCGCGGCGCTCGCCGTCGGGACCGTAGGTCAGCGTCGCGTTCTGCCCCTGCGCGAGCAGGCCGAGAGCGTCGTCGCTGACCGCGTCGTCCATCCGCGGCGACCCGAGCGAGCCCGCCACCCGCGTCGTCTCACCGTCGGGCCGGATGATCAGGCGCCGGCCCAGCACCGCGGGGTCGGGATGCTCGATCACCGTCGCCAGGGCCACCGGCCGCCCGGCGCGGACGTCGGCGGCGACCTCGCCGAGCTCGGGGAAGGTGGTGCGGTCGACCTTCTCGACATAGATGTCCAGGATCCCCCCGCAGGTCAGACCGACCGCGAAGGCGTCGTCGTCGGAGACGCCGTACCGCTGCAGCACCGGCTCACCCGAGGAGGCCACCTCGTGGGCGAGGTCATAGACCGCACCCTCGACGCAGCCGCCGGAGACCGAGCCGACCGCGGAGTCGTCCGGGCCCACGAGCATCGAGGCACCGGGCGGCCGCGGTGCGCTCTGGAACGTCGCGACGACGGTGCCCACCCCGACCGTCTCGCCGCTCTCCCACCACCGCATCAGGTCCTCGAGCACGTCACGCATCAGCGATCACCTCCAAGAGATGCTCATACGTCGCGAGCGAGTGCCCTGCGACGAAGTCGTCCACCGAGGGCAGCACCGCACGCACGCCGGCCTGGACCGGCTCGTAGCCGTCCTTGCCGCGGTGCGGGTTGACCCACACGAGCCGGTGGGACACGCGGGCGAGCTGGCGGGCCTGCGCGGCCAGCAGCGAGACGTCGCCGCGCTCCCATCCGTCGCTGAAGACGACGACCACCGCGCCGCGGGCCATCCCCCTCCGACCCCAGCGGTCGGCGAAGACCTGGAGCGTCTCCCCCAGCCGCGTGCCGCCGGACCAGTCCGGGACGGTGTCGCCGGCCGCGACCAGCGCGCGCTCGCTGTCGCGCAGGCGTAGCGCCTGGGTCAGGCGGGTCAGCCTCGTGCCGACGGTGAACGTCTCGACGGTCCCCGGCATCGCGTGGCTGATCCGGTGGGCCAGCCGCAGCAGCGTGTCGGCGTACCCGCTCATCGAGCCGGAGACGTCGATCAGCAGCACCACCCGGCGCGGCCGCGTCGCGCGGCGACGCCAGGCGATCTCAGCCGGCTCGCCCATGCGCCGCAGGCTGGTCCGGAGGGTGCGCGCGGCGTCGACGCTCCCGCGGTGCCACGGGCGGTGGCGAGCGGTCCGGCGCAGCGGCGGACGTGGGTCGAGCGTCGCGAACATCGCGGCGAGGCGTCGCCTCTCCGCCGCGCTGAGCCGGGCGACGTCACGGTGCCGCAGCACCTCGACCTCGCTCGCCATGGCCCGGGTGATCTCGTCGGACCGCTGGCCGGCCTCGTCGCCGTCCACGAGCGGGAGGTCGCCGACCGTCGGAGTCACCGACGTGGCCGGGCGTGGCATCGGCAGCCCGTCGCGCGCCCCGAAGTAGGCCTCGAAGACCTGGTCGTAGCGGGCGAGGTCGTCCGGCCCCGCGCACAGCGTGGCCCGTCCGGCGGTGTACGTCGCCCGGCGGTCCTCCAGACCGACGAGCGCGACCGCCTCGAGGTAGCTCTGCGACCGGTCCGGCGTCACCGGCACCCCCGCCGCACGCAACGCGTGGGTGAAGCCGAGCAGCACGCGGTCGGCGGGCGGAGTCCCCGGTTCACCGGGGACTCCGGAACTTCCCAGGCTCCATGGCCCCTGAGAAGTTCCGGAGTTCCCTGGGTGGAGCGTGCTCATGACAGCAGCCGGTCGAGCGCGTCGCGCACGCGGTCGGCGTCCTCGCGGTACTTGACCAGCGCCCCGAGGGTCGCGCTGGCGGTGGCCAGGTCGATCTCCTCGCTGCCGAGGTAGGTGAGCGCACGGGCCCAGTCCAGCGTCTCGGCGACGCCAGGCGGCTTGAGGAGGCCGCTGTCGGAGCGCAGCTGCTGGACGATCGTCACCACCTGACGTGCCAGGGCGTCAGCGACCTCGGGCGCGCGGGTGCGCACGATCTCGACCTCGCGGTCCAGACCCGGGTGGTCGATCCAGTGGTAGAGGCACCGCCGCTTCAGGGCGTCGTGGAGCTCGCGGGTGCGGTTCGACGTGAGGACGACGACCGGCGGCGTCGCCGCGGCGACCGTGCCGAGCTCGGGGATCGAGACCTGGTAGGTCGAGAGCACCTCCAGCAGGAACGCCTCGAACTCGTCATCGGCGCGATCGACCTCGTCGACGAGGAGCACCGCCGGACTCTGCTGGAGGGCGGCCAGCACGGGGCGGGCGAGGAGGAAGCGCTCGTCGTACAGGCTCTTCTCCGCCTCCTCGACGCTCCGGTCCCCACGGGGCGCGCCACCGGCGGCCTCGAGGGCACGCAGATGCAGGATCTGGCGGGGGAAGTCCCAGTCGTAGAGCGCCTGCGTCGCATCGATCCCCTCGTAGCACTGCAGCCGGATCAGCGGCAGCTCGAGCGACTCGGCGATCGCCTCCGCCAGCGCGGTCTTCCCGGTGCCGGGCTCCCCCTCGAGGAGGAGCGGACGCTGCATCCGCAACGCCAGATAGGTGACGGTCGCAAGAGCCTCGTCGCACAGGTAGCCCGTCTGGCCCAGCCGGGCGCTCAGCTCCTGAGCGGACAGGGTCTCCATGTGTTCCAGGCTACTCGGCGATCCGTTGGCGATCCGTTGGTGGCCGGTTGCCCACCTCGGGGCGCCCGCACGGGCTCACCCGACGGAGTCGACGTCGCGCCCGGAGGCCAGATCACCGCAGTCGACCAGCACGGTGCTGTGTGCCCGCAGGTAGTCGCGCGCCCCCCGGTCGCCCGCGAGGCTCGCGATGATGGGCGCCCAGTGCCGGCGCCCGATGAGGACGGGATGCCCGGGCACGCCGTCGTACGACGCCCGCGTCAGCGACCCTCCCGCCGCGATCACCCGACTGATCACCGCGGGGCCGACATCGGGCAGGTCGACCAGGTGCACGAGCGCCGAGCTGGCGTCCACGTCGGCGAGAGCCTGCAGGCCGGTGCGCAAGGAGGCGCTCATGCCGCGATCCCAGTCCTCGGCGACGACGACGTCGACGAAGGTGTCGGGTCCGGTCGCGAGCCCGTCGAGCAGATGCGCCGCCTCGGACGCGGCCGCCCCCAGCACGACGGTGACGGCGGCGCAGCCACCGTCGAGGAGCGCCCGGACGCCCCGCGGCAGCCAGGGACCGTCGTCGTCCACGACGAGGGCCTTGGGCGTGCCCATGCGCCGTCCTGCTCCGCCCGCAAGCAGCAGGCCGTGGACCGTCACCGACCGAACGCCTGGGCGTAGAGGCGGGTCAGCTCGGGCGACGCCGGCCCGCTCATGCCGCACCCGAGCACCATCGAGCGGCCGTCCGCCGCCACCAGGTAGTCCTGGCCCGCCACGAATGCCGGGTCACCCTCCCGACCGCCTTCGGTCTCAGGAGCGACGGCACCGCTCACCGTCACCTGGTCGGCGACCTGTCCCGCGTAGACCGTCGTCGGCCGGATCGTGGCGATCCCGTCGGCCACCCCGAGCACCGTGCCCTTGAAGGCGATGGGCGTCGCGGCGAGCGCCTCGGACGTCGGCACGACGCAACGGCCGGCGGCGGGACTCACGGTGAGCTCGCTGACGGCCCCTGGTCCGTGCGTCGCGCTCGTCGGCGACGGACCGGTGACGAGGACTCCGCCGCTCCTCGGCCTGTCGGACTGGCTCAGCCACAGCGCCGACCCTCCGGCTGCGATCACGATCGCGGCGGCGGCCGCCACGAGCCACGTCAGCCGGTTGCGCTTGCGGGTGCCGGTCTCGCGCAGGTCGACGTCGATGACGCGCTGCAGCACGCGGTCGACCTCCGCGGGGTCGGCGGGGGGCAGCTCGGACGCGGGGTCCGCAGCGCGCAGACGTGCGAGGAGCTCAGCATCGGTCGGGTCGGGGCTCATGCCTTCTCATGTCCGGCAAGGTCGCTGCTCTTTCGCGCCGCCAGCAGCTCGCGTAGCCGCTGGCGCGCACGGGTGAGCCGGATGCTGACCGCATTGGGCGTCAGCCCGAGGACCGTGCCGATCTCGGCCGGCGTGAGCCGTTCCCACGCCCACAGCCGCACCAGCTCGCGCTGATCGTCCCCCAGCTGCTCGAGTGCCTCGAGGAGCTCGTCGGGCATGGCGGGCTCGGCGTCGTCAGCCGGCTGCTCGGCCAGTCTCGCGGCCAGGCGGGCTCGGCGCCGTACCCCGCGCTCCGCATTGGCCAGGCAGTTGCGGGCGACGCCGTAGAGCCACGGCAGCGGCTCACCATCCGGTACGTCGTCGAACCGGCGCCACGCCACGAGGAGCGTGTCCCCCAGGACGTCGGCCGCGGTCTCGGCGTCGGTGCGGCGCGCCAGATACCGCCGCAGCGGCTCGAGACACTCGCGTGCCAGCGCGTCGAATCGATCGGACCTGGTGGTCTCCACGCCTCCAGCCTCCCATCAACTCACGCCACATGTCTTTCCGAGTCAGTCTCGCTCGTTCCCCAGATGAGGCACGGCCACACGCGCCGGACGCGCCACACGGCAGCAGGGCCCCCACCCGGAGGTGGAGGCCCTGCCTGTTGTCCTGCGGAACGTCATACGCTCCGGCCGCTGAGGCGATCAGCTCGCATGACGTCCGAGAGGCGTGGACTCAGCTGTGCCGGTCGCTTCTTCGCCTAGCGGCTCAGAAGTCCATGCCGCCCATGCCGCCGGTCGGGTCGCCACCCATGGGGGCGGCCTTCTCCGGCTTGTCGGCCACGACGACCTCGGTGGTGAGGAACAGCGCGGCGATCGACGCGGCGTTCTGCAGCGCCGAGCGGGTGACCTTGGCCGGGTCGATGATGCCGGCGGCGAGCAGGTCGACGTACTCGCCGGTCGCGGCGTTGAGGCCGTGGCCCGCGGGCAGGTTGGCGACCTTCTCCGCCACGACGCCGCCCTCGAGACCGGCGTTGATGGCGATCTGCTTCAGCGGAGCCGAGATGGCGACCTTGACGATGTTGGCGCCGGTGGCCTCGTCACCGTCGAGCTCGAGCTTCTCGAACGCCTTGGCGCCGGCCTGGACGAGCGCGACGCCACCACCGGCGACGATGCCCTCCTCGACGGCGGCCTTCGCGTTGCGAACGGCGTCCTCGATGCGGTGCTTGCGCTCCTTGAGCTCCACCTCGGTGGCCGCGCCGACCTTGATGACGGCCACGCCGCCGGCCAGCTTGGCGAGGCGCTCCTGCAGCTTCTCGCGGTCGTAGTCGGAGTCCGACTTCTCGATCTCGGCACGGATCTGGTTGACGCGGCCCTCGATCTGGGCAGCGTCGCCGGCACCGTCGACGATCGTGGTCTCGTCCTTGGTGATGACGACCTTGCGGGCCTGGCCGAGCAGCTCGAGGCCGGTGTTCTCCAGCTTGAGGCCGACCTCCTCGGAGATGACCTGGCCACCGGTCAGGATCGCGATGTCCTGCAGCATGGCCTTGCGGCGGTCGCCGAAGCCGGGGGCCTTGACGGCGACCGACTTGAAGGTGCCACGGATCTTGTTCACGACGAGCGTGGACAGGGCCTCGCCGTCGACGTCCTCGGCGATGATGACGAGCGGCTTGCCGGACTGGATGACCTTCTCCAGCAGCGGCAGCAGGTCCTTGACGTTGGAGATCTTCTGGTTGGCGATGAGGACGTAGGCGTCCTCGAAGACCGTCTCCATGCGCTCGGGGTCGGTGACGAAGTAGGCCGAGATGTAGCCCTTGTCGAACCGCATGCCCTCGGTGAGCTCGAGGTCGAGGCCGAACGTGTTCGACTCCTCGACCGTGATGACGCCCTCCTTGCCGACCTTGTCCATCGCCTCGGCGATGATGTCGCCGACGGTGGTGTCAGCGGCGGAGATCGAGGCGGTGGAGGCGATCTCCTCCTTGGTCTCGATGTCCTTGGCGAGCGCGAGGAGCTGCTCGGACACGGCGGAGACAGCAGCCTCGATGCCGCGCTTGAGGCCCATCGGGTTGGCGCCGGCGGCGACGTTGCGCAGACCCTCGCGGACGAGCGCCTGAGCGAGCACGGTGGCGGTGGTGGTGCCGTCACCCGCGACGTCGTCGGTCTTCTTGGCGACCTCCTTGACGAGCTCCGCGCCGATCTTCTCGTACGGGTCCTCGAGCTCGATCTCCTTGGCGATCGAGACGCCGTCGTTGGTGATCGTGGGGGCGCCCCACTTCTTCTCGAGAACGACGTTGCGGCCCTTCGGGCCGAGGGTGACCTTGACGGCGTCGGCGAGGGTGTTCATGCCCCGCTCGAGACCGCGCCGGGCCTCCTCGTTGAAAGCAATCAGCTTCGGCATTGCCTGGCGATCCTTCACTGGAAGTGCGTGTCCCGGCCGGTGGGCTGCCCGCGACGGCACGATCGTCCTGCGGTGGCGATCCCTTCACGCCACCCACGGAGCGACCCAACGTCACCGGTCCGGAGGTGGCACTCTCATGGCGAGAGTGCCAACGTCATGTTTAGCACTCGACCTTGCCGAGTGCAAGGAGAAAGACGGCGCCCTCGCCCGCGGGCAGCAGCTGGTAGGTCGCGAGAAGGATCCGGGGCACGGACGAGAAACCTCGTCGTCCCTGTCGATCGACCTCTGTCTCGCCCGTCATCTCGATGACAGACTCACCACCACCGAAAGGATCCGAGATGAGCACCTACGCCGTTCTGCTTCCCGGCGACGAGAGCACCTGGGAGAGCGCGACCCCGGAGCAGCGCGCCGCCATGTACGAGACCCACGGCCGCTTCGCCGCGCTGCTCGAGGAGCGCGGGCACAAGATCGCCGGCGGCGCCGAGCTGACCCACTCCCGCACCACCAAGCAAGTCCGCCGCGACGCCGGCGGCAATGTGGTCGTCTCCGACGGCCCGTTCGCCGAGACCGTCGAGCAGCTGACCGGCTTCTACCTGGTCGAGAGCGACGACCTCGACGACCTGCTGCAGATCTGCGGCCTGCTCGCGACGGGCGGTGCCCCCGTCGAGGTCCGCGCCACTGTCGACCACGGAGGTGAGTGAGGTGCAGTTCCTCCTGCCCGACCTCGTGTCGGTCGAGGTGCGGCCGGCCCGCGGCGTGGAGATCCGCTGACCGAGCTGGAGCGCCTGCTGCGCGACGAGTGGGGCCGCCTGCTGGCCCTGCTCGTCGCGCAGTATCGCCGTCTCGACCTCGCCGAGGACGGGCTCGCCGACGCGTTCGAGGCGGCGGCACGCACGTGGCCGACGGACGGTACGCCGGGCAACGGCCCGGCCTGGCTGCTCACCAGCGCACGGAGGCGCATCGTCGACCGGCTGCGCTCCGAGACCGTCCTCGCGCGGCGGATGCCCCTGCTCGAGGTCGAGGCGTCCCTGACCCAGGAGGCCGCACACGTGATGGCCGACGGAGGAGACCTGGTCACCGACGAGCGGCTTCGACTCGTGCTCCTCTGCGCGCATCCCTCCCTCTCCCCGGAGGCGGCGGCCGCTCTCACCCTTCGGCTGGTGCTGGGCGTCTCGACCGAGGACGTCGCTCGACTCTTCCTGCAGTCGACGCCGACGATGGCGGCGCGCCTGACGCGGGCGCGCAAGCGGCTCGCGGGCGCGCGCTTCGAGGTCCCCGCCGACCCCACCGCCCTCGCAGCGCGGGTCTCGGCGGTCGCCGACGTCGCCTACCTGGCGTTCACGGCCGGGTATGCGCCGGGCAGCGGTCCCGACGTCGTCCGGACGGAGCTGGCCGGCGAGGCGGTCCGGCTCGTCCGCGTGCTCCGTGACCTGCTGCCCTCACCGGACCCGGAGGTCGACGCGCTGCTCGCTCTCATGCTGGTGCAGCACTCGCGGCGCGACGCGCGCGTGAGAGACGGGACTCTGGTCCTGTTGGCCGACCAGGACCGGGGCCTCTGGCACCGCGACGAGATCGCCGAGGGTCTCGACCTCCTGGCCCCGCTCGTGCACGAGCCGCCTGCGCCGTACCTCCTCCAGGCGTTGATCGCCGCCGAGCACGCCATCGCCCCGTCCGCGGAGGCGACCGCGTGGGACCGGATCGTCGCCCGCTACGACGAGCTGCTGACCCTGCTCGACACGCCGGTCGTCCGGCTCAACCGCGCCGTCGCCCTCGCGGAGGCGCAGGGCCCCGAGGCCGGACTGGCCGCGCTCTCGTCGGTCGCCCTCGCCGGGCATCGACTCCCCGCCACCCGCGCCGAGCTGCTCGTGCGGGCCGGTCGTCCCGACGAGGCGAGGAGCTCCTTCGCCGCCGCGATCGCGCTGTGTGGCAACGAGGCGGAGCGGGCGCATCTGTCGGGGCGGATGGCCTCGCTGGCGGTTCGTCGAGGTATGCAGACGAAGGGGCACTCCCCTGGCGGAACTCCGCACGGGAAGTGACGACTCGTCTGCATACCTCGACGAACAGGCGGCGCACGCCAGGATCAGCCGAGTGTCTTGACGAGCCTCTCGAAGGCCAGGTCCTCCCGCTGGGGCAGCCCGAACCGCTCGTCGCCGTACGGGAACGGCGACAGCTCGCCGGTCCTCCTGTAGCCACGCCGCTCATAGAACGCGATGAGCTCGTCGCGGACGGAGATCACCGTCATCTCCATGCTCCTCGCGCCCCACTCCTCGCGCGCGATCCGCTCGGCCTCGGCCATCACCACCTTGCCGAGCCCGCCGCCCTGCGAGCCGGGACGCACTGCGAACATGCCGAAGTAGCACACCGCGCCCCGGTGCTCGAGCTGACAGCACGCGACCAGGTCGCCGTCGCGCTCGGCCAGCAGCATCCGGCTTCCGGAGCGCACGATGACGTCGCGCACGCCCTCCGGGTCGGTCCGCTGACCTTCCAGGATGTCGGCCTCGGTGGTCCACCCCGCGCGGCTGGCGTCCCCTCGGTAGGCCGACTCGACGAGCGCGACGACCTCGGCCACGTCGGCGGCGGTGGCGTCGCGGAACGTCAGCATCGGGCTGGTGCGCACGGCGCCCAACCTACCGTCGCTTCCCACCTGGCCCGCCCACCCGGGCCGCCCACCAGGCAGGCCGCGCGCCGGCCGCGCTCGTCAGGAGCTGGCCCGCTCGACGAGGTACGTCGGCAGCATCCGAGCCCCCGGCACCTCGGTCGGATCGGAGATCGTGTCGAGGAGCACCTCGACCATCGCCCTCCCCATGGCGTCTGCGGACTGGTGCACGCTGGTCAGGCCCAGTGAGACCGCGACCGGGGAGTCGTCGAAGCCGACCACGGCGACGTCGCCGGGCACCGCACGACCGCTCTCGCGCAGCGCACTCATCGCGCCGGCCGCCATCAGGTCGTTGGCCGCGAACACCGCGTCGAGGTCGGGATGCCGCTCGAGCAGCGCGCGCATCGCCGCCTCACCGCTGTGCTGGCCGAAGTCGCCGTGCTCCACGGTGAGGGGCGCCAGCCCCGCCTCATCGAGCTGCGCGAGGTAGCCGGCGAGCCGATGGTGGCCGACGGCCATGTCCGCCGGACCGGCGATGGTCGCGATCCGCGTGCGGCCGCGTCCCAGCAGGTGGGCGACGGCCAGTCGGGCGCCCTCGGCGTTGTCGTTGTCGACGTACCCCACGCCCGGCCCCGGCGGCGGACCACCGCCGAGGACGACGGGGATGCCGCGGTCCCGGATGCGGCCGGGCAGCGTGTCGTCGTCGTGCAGGGACAGGAGCAGGACACCGTCGACGCGCTGGCGGGTGAGGTAGTCCTCGATGTGGCCGGCACGCTCGGCCGGCGCCAGCATGAGGACGAGCTGCTTGTCGGCCTCCGAAAGAGCACCGGCGATGCCTCGGACCACGCCTGCGAAGAACGGCTCGCCGAAGAACCGTTCCTCCGACTCCGCGATCACCAGGGCGATGGCGTCGGTCCGGTTGGTCACCAGCGAGCGGGCCGCGTGGTTCGGGACGTATCCGAGCTCCTCGATCGCGGCGTGCACGGCGTCCCGGGCACGGGACGACACCCGCGATGCGCCGTTGATGACGCGCGAGGCCGTGCCCCTGCCGACCCCTGCTCGGGCCGCCACGTCCTCCAGCGTCGGACGGCGCGCCTGTGACATGCGGTTCAGGATAGGGGCCGCGCGTCGTCGCCCGCGCCCCCGGCGGGGCGGCCCGGCACCGCGTGGCCGAACGGCACGGTGTCGGAGACGCCCAGGGCGACGAGCACCGAGGGCAGCAGCGCCTCCGCCGTACGCCGGTAGCCGAGCTCGCTCGGATGGAAGCGGTCGAGGCTGAACATCTCGTCCGGGTTGGTGATGAAGAACGGCCCGACCACCTTCGCGAGGCTGACGACATACGCGCCGGCGCTCAGCGCCGCCTCCGCCTGCGCCGCTGCGAGCTGGCGAGAGACCCGCGAGCCGAGTGCGCGCAGCGGGTTGGGGACGGCCCGCAGCGCGCCGAGGTCCGGGCAGGTCCCCACGACCACCGGCGTGCCGCCCTCACGGAGGCGGTCGACCACCTCCGTCAGGTGCTTGACGGACTCGGCGACGGGCACGCGGTGGATGACGTCGTTGCCGCCGACGATGAGGATGGCGACGTCGGCGCGGTACGTCGCCGGCAGCCGCTCGATCTGCGCCATCACCTGTGACGTCTCACTGCCGACGATCGCGCCGGTCGTCAGGTCGACGGACCGGTGCGTCTGCTTGGCGACCTTCTTCGCCAGCCGTGCGCCGAGCGTGCCGCTGCCGTTCTCCGCCCCGAGTCCCGCGGCGATCGAGTCACCGAGGACGAGCAGGCGGATCGGGTCGCCGTACCGCTTCTTGTAGCGCTTGTCCGCCCGCGGCGCCACGTCGCCGAGCGGCTTGCCGATGAGGGCCCGCGCTGTCGCCGCCTGCCGCTTGAGCAGATGCCGGGCGCCGACGCCGGCGGCCGCGCCGAGCGCACCGACCGCTCCGGCGACCCCGGCCGTCACGGCCATCGCCCCCAGCAGCCTCGGGTTCACTCGCTCCATGGAGCGAGTGAACCCGGGGCTCGTGAACCCCCGGTGAACCTCCGGTGTGCTGAACGGTCGCAGATGACCGCGGGACGAGCGCCGAGTTGCGGCGCTCGTCCCGCGGTCATCTGCACCGTTCACCCGGAGGGTCAGGCCAGGCCGGCGGCCTCGAAGGCGTCGTAGGACGGCGAGATGGTGGCGCGCGGGCCGACCTGGCCGGAGACGGCGTCGAGGGTCTTGAGGCCGTGGCCGGTGTTGATGATGACCGTCTCGAGCGAGGTGTCGAGCTGGCCGCTCTCGACGAGCTTCTTGAGCACCGCGGTGGTCGTGCCGCCGGCGGTCTCGGTGAAGACGCCCTCGGTGCGGGCGAGCAGCACGATGCCCTCGCGGATCTCGTCGTCGGTGACCTCCTCGACGGCGCCACCGGTGGAGCGCGTGACGTCGAGGACGTAGATGCCGTCCGCGGGATTGCCGATGGCGAGCGACTTGGCGATCGTGTCGGGCTTGACGGGGCGGATCGCGTCGACGCCGGCCTTGTAGGCGGTGGCGACCGGGTTGCACCCGACGGCCTGAGCGCCGAAGACGCGGTAGGGCTTCTCCTCGACGAGGCCGAGCTTGATGAGCTCACCGAATGCCTTGTGCACCTTGGTCAGCTGCGAGCCGGACGCGACGGGGATGACGATCTGGTCGGGCAGGCGCCAGCCGAGCTGCTCGGCGATCTCGTAGCCCAGCGTCTTGGACCCCTCGGCATAGAACGGCCGGACGTTGACGTTGACGAACGCCCAGCCGTCCTCCTCGGCCGCGATCTCCTGGGCGAGCTTGTTGACGTCGTCGTAGTTGCCGTCGACCGCGATCAGGTTGTCGGTGAAGACAGCCGAGTTGATCTGCTTGGGCTGCTCGAGGTTGCTGGGGATGAAGACGACGGTGCGGATGCCGGCCCGTGCTCCGGCGGCGGCCACGGCGTTGGCCAGGTTGCCGGTGGAAGGGCAGGCGAAGACCTTGGCATGGAACTCGCGGGCGGCGCTCAGCGCGCACGCGACGACGCGGTCCTTGAAGGAGTTGGTCGGGTTGGTGCTGTCGTCCTTGACCCAGAGCTTGGCGAGGCCGAGCTCGCGCGCCAGGTTGTCGGCACGGAGCAGCCGGGTGAACCCGGGCTCGGTGTTGGGGCTGGCCTCGATGTCGTCCGGCACGGGGAGCAGCGCCTTGTAGCGCCAGATGTTCGCGGGGCCCGCCGCGATCTCCTCCCGGGTCACGGCCGGGAAGTCGTAGGCCACCTCGAGGGGGCCGAAGCACTCCGGACAGGCGTACGACGGGCCGAGCTCGACCTCCGTCCCGCACTCGCGGCACGACAGCGCGCGAGCGTTGCCGAAGGCGCCTTCACGGACCTGCTGGGTCTCCGGGGCAACGGTGCTCATGAGTCCTCCTCCTCATCTTCCCCGCACGCGGATCTCGCGCCGGGCCGGAATTAGCACCTCTTCCACGAACCGGCCCGCAGGGGCGGCGGAGGCTCGTGGCGGTTGCCGGGACTTCAACGGGCCGTTCCCTCAGTCCCTCTCGATGAGCAGGCCCAACTGTAGAGGCGACGACGCCGCACGCAGAAACCGGGGTCCAGATGCTGGGCAGAAATCCCAACATCCGGACCCCGGTGAGGCGTCCTCAGGCCGCGTCGGACGCGGTCACCCGCGCCGTTCCACCCTCGGCCACCGGCTCGAGCGCACCGCGCACCACGTCGCGGACGTCACCGACCACGTGGACCGTGAGGGCCTCGAGCACCTCCGCCGGCACGTCGTCCAGATCCGGCTCGTTGCGCAGCGGCACGAACACCTCGGTCAGCCCGGCCCGCTGGGCGGCGAGCAGCTTCTGCTTGAGGCCACCGATCGGCAGGACCCGGCCGTTCAGCGTGACCTCGCCCGTCATGCCGACCTCGGCACGCACCGGGCGACCGGTGGCGAGCGACATCAGCGCCGTGACCATGGTGATCCCGGCGCTCGGGCCGTCCTTCGGCACCGCACCCGCCGGCACGTGGACGTGGATCTGACGGTCGAGCACCGACGCGTCCACACCCAGCTCGGCGGCGTGCGACTGCACGTAGGACAGCGCGATCCGCGCCGACTCCTTCATGACGTCGCCCAGCTGCCCGGTGAGCGTCAGGCCCGGCTGGCCGTCCGAGGCCGAGGCTTCGATGAAGAGCACGTCGCCGCCGAGTCCCGTCACCGCGAGACCGGTCGCGACGCCCGGGACCGCCGTACGCTCCGCCGACTCCGGCGTGAACCTGGGGCGCCCCACCAGAGGCTTGAGGCCCGGCTCGTCGATCGACACATGCGTCTCGCCGGTGGCGAGGCGCGTGGCCGCCTTCCGCAGCGCCTTGGCGAGCAGCCGCTCGAGCTGACGTACGCCGGCCTCGCGGGTGTAGTTCGCCGCCAGCTCGCGCAGCGCCTCGTCCGTCACCGACACCTCGTCCGCCGTGAGCGCCGCCCGCTCCAGCTGGCGCGGCAGCAGGAAGTCGCGGGCGATCGCGACCTTGTCGTCCTCGGTGTAGCCGTCGATCGTCACCAGCTCCATGCGGTCCAGCAGGGCCGACGGGATGGACTCGACCACGTTGGCGGTCGCGATGAAGACGACGTCCGAGAGGTCGAGATCGAGCTCCAGGTAATGGTCGCGGAAGGTGTGGTTCTGCGCCGGGTCGAGCACCTCGAGCAGGGCCGCAGCGGGGTCGCCTCGGTAGTCCGCACCCACCTTGTCGACCTCGTCGAGCAGCACGACAGGGTTCATCGAGCCGGCCTCCTTGATGGCCCGCACGACCCGGCCGGGCAGCGCGCCGACGTACGTGCGCCGGTGCCCGCGGATCTCCGCCTCGTCGCGCACGCCGCCGAGCGCGACACGGACGAACTTCCGTCCTAGCGCGCGGGCGACCGACTCGCCGAGCGAGGTCTTGCCGACGCCAGGAGGACCTGCGAGCAGGATGACGGCGCCCGACCCACGGCCGCCGACGACCTGGAGCCCGCGCTCGGCCCGGCGGGCGCGGACGGCGAGGTACTCCACGATCCGGTCCTTGACCTCCTCGAGGCCGTGGTGGTCGGCGTCGAGCACGCGCCGGGCCTCGAGGACATCGGTCGAGTCCTCGGTCGTCACGTTCCACGGCAGGTCGAGCACCGTGTCGAGCCACGTGCGGATCCACGAGGCCTCCGGGTTCTGCTCGCTGGCGCGCTCCAGCTTGTCGACCTCGCGCAGCGCCGCCTCGCGGACGTGCTCAGGCAGGTCGGCGGCCTCGACGCGCGTGCGGTAGTCGTCGGCGCCCTCCGGCTCGCCCTCGCCGAGCTCCTTGCGGATGGCGGCGAGCTGCTGACGCAGCAGGAACTCGCGCTGGGACTTCTCCATCCCCTCTCGGACGTCCTCGCTGATCTTGTCGGTCAGCTCGGCCTCGGCGAGGTGGTCGCGGGTCCAGCCGATGACCTTCTCCAGCCGCTCCTCGACGTCGGGCGTCTCGAGCAGCTCCCGCTTGCGGTCGTCGGAGAGGTACGGCGCGTAGCCGGCCGTGTCGGCGATCTGACCGGGTTCGGTCAGCCGGCTGACCTGGTCGATGACCTGCCAGGCCTCGCGACGCTGGAGCACGGCGACGACGAGCCGCTTGTACTCCTCAGCCAGCTCCCGGGCGTGGTCGGTGACGGTCTCGGTGACGGGTTCGACCTCGACCCAGAGCGCGGCACCGGGACCGGTGACGCCGGATCCGATGCGGGCACGGGACTCGGCGCGCAGGACCGCGGCGGGGCCGCCGCTCCCGCCGTTGAACGACTGGGTCCGGCCGACGCGGTCGATGACGGCGATGGCGCCGTACGACGCGTAGCGGTCCTCGAGCCGCGGCGCGACGAGGACATGACCGTCGCTGCTCGCGCGGGCGGCGTCGACGGCGGCCTGGGCCGCCTCGTCGAGCGCGATCGGCACCACCATGCCCGGCAGGACCACGAGGTCCGAGACGAAGAGAACGGGAAGACGATCCATGAGACTCTCCTGGACTTGAGTTGTGTCGACTCAACTTCCACGGGGTCACGTTTGATCCTCTGTTCGCCGTGGGCGGACAGGGCCCGGATGTGGGTCTCGATACGCTCGCTGGCGCTCGCTACTCGACCAACGAAGCGCGCCCGCTGGTCGAGTAGCCCGAGCCGCTGGGCGAGGGCGTATCGAGACCCCGCCCCCGACTCAGCCCGAGATGTCCTCGGTGAGCCGCCGCAGGAGCTCGAGGACGCCATCGGGCCCGTCGACGACGACGTCGGCGAGGGGGACGAGGGCCGGCTGCTCCTCGGAGGCGGAGCAGACCAGCAGGGTCGGCAGACCCTCCTCGCCGTAGGCGCCGACGGTCTCGAACGCCTCGACGTCGCCGAGGTCGTCGCCGGCGAAGAGGAACCCCTTGGCGTCGAGCTGCGTGATGAGCCGGTCGACGACGAGACCCTTGTCCATGCCGTCGGAGCGGACCTCGATGACATTGCGGCCGGGCTCGATGATGAGGTCGTGCGTCTCCGCCTGCTCACGCAGGACGGGCAGGAGCCGCTCGAAGGCCGCGTCGGGATCCGGCAGCCGCCGCGTGTGGACGGCGATCGCGAGGCCCTTCTCCTCGACGTAGGCGTCGGCGGCGTCGGCGGCGCGCAGCGTGCGGGGCAGGTCTCGTAGGAACGTTGCGAGGCCTTGGGGCGGCCGGGGTCCGATGATCGTGCGGTGGGAGGCGCTCCACCGCTCGTTGCCGTACTGCCCGAAGACGTAGAGCTCCTTGCCGGCGGCTGCGAACGCGTCCCCGACCTGCTCCAGTCCTCCGAGGTCGAGCACCTGCCGGGCCGGGCGTCCGGTCACGACGGCGACCGCGAGCACCTTCTCGGCGAGCGCGACGAGGACGTCACCGGCGTCGGGATGGATGTGGGCCTCGCCGGGGTCGTCCACGATCGGCGACAGCGTGCCGTCGAAGTCGAGCGCGACGACCACGCCGGGCGCGGCGGCCACCAGCGCGTCGTACCTGTGCTCTCCCTCGGTGGAGGCGAACTGCATGACGTCAAGCCAACCATGCCTGCCCGGGCTATGGGGAACCGCCCGGGACGAACGTCACACAGCGGGGGCGGATCCGTTCAATGGACCCGTGAGCTGCTCGAGCGCGGGAGCGACGAGGCGCGACCACGAGGCCGTGATGTGGTCGTCGTCGTAGAAGACCACGTGGTCGCCGACGACCAGCGGGCACGTGCCGTCGGAGCAGATGAGGGCACGCGGATCGACGAACCTCACGCCGGTGCCGGCCAGGCCCCGGACGGTGAAGCCGTTCGACAGCACCCCGTCGCCGGCGACCGGCGCCAGGCAGGTGGCCTGGTCGGCGCCGGGCGTGGTGAGGCAGTCGGATGCGGGGAGGGCCCGCTGCGGGATGTCGCCGAGGACGAGGACGTCCGGAGCGAGGGCCCTCAGCGCACGCGCGGTCGACGCCACGCCCTGCTGCCAGGTGCGGCCGCGCGTCAAGCCGGGCCGGGCGCGCGTCTGGTAGAGCCCGCGGTAGGCGACCACGACGGTCGTCGGCCGGAGTCGGGCGATCTGGGCGAGCGCCCAGCTGTGGAAGCCCCGGCAGGCGACATAGTCGCGATGACCCAGGCTCTGCGGCACGTCGAACGGCATGCACGACGACTTCACGAGCGGTACGACGCGGAAGTGCTCGGTCTGCCCGATCGCGTCCAGCGCCGGCAGCCACATCCCGGCGTGGGAGTCGCCGTACACCACGACAAGCGGCGACGCCGCCCGGTCGCCGTAGGTGCAGAGCCGGGACGTGGTCGCGTCGAAGTCGGCGTAGCACGGAAAGTCGGTCCGCCAGATGTCGCTCTGGTGCTCGGCGAGGTCGACGGGGGGCAGCGGCGCCCCGTTGCGGGCGAGGCCGACCGCCTCGGCGATCGAGTCCGGGATGCTGGTCTGCGCAGTCGGCACGGCGACGTCGGGGTGGGCAGCGAACCACACCTCGGAGTCGGCCCGATCCCGGGCGAGCACCGCCTCGGCGTGCGACGTGGCGGCCAGCGAGGACCCGACCACCAGACCGAGCGTGGCCGGCCACAGGACCAGCCCTCGGTGACCCCGCAGCGACGGGAGCCGACGCTGGAAGGGCCGCTCCACCAGGAGGTAGGTGAGGGCCGAGGCGGCCAGGGTCAGCGCGAGGAGCACGCCGACGCGCGCGGCGTGGCTCCATTCTTGAGGCAGGTGCGACTCGCCCAGCACGAGGAAGGGCCAGTGCCACAGGTAGACCGAGAACGAGATGTCCCCCAGCCAGCGCAGCGGTGGCACGGAGAGCACTGTCGCGACCGGCCCACGGCGGGCCGCCAGCAGCGCCGTCGTCGCGGCCACCGGGACGCCCGCATGCCAACCGGGGAACGCCGTGCTGGCGTCCATCGTCGTCGCCGCCCAGCCGAGGACGACGGCGCCGGTGATGCCGAGCAGCCACTGCGCCCGCCGCGGCACCCGCGGCGCGAGCACCGCGAGCAAGGCGCCGGCCGCGAGCTCGTAGCCACGGGCGAAGGAGGAGAAGTAGGCACCCGTCGGGTCGAGCTCGGTCGTGTGCAGCGACCAGGCCAGCGAGGCCAGCGCGACCGTCCCGGTGATGGCCGCGACCATCCCCCGCCGGGCCCGGTTCCACACCAGGAGTGCGACGACGACGGGCCACACCAGGTAGAACTGCTCCTCGACCGCCAGCGACCAGTAGTGCTGGAACGCCGAGGGCAGGTCGGTGTTGAAGTAGTCGGCTCCGGTGCGCGCGAAGTGCACGTTGGCCAGGAACCCGGCCGACCAGAGCGCGTCCGTGCGGGTCTGCTCGGTCCTGGTCAACGACCCGGCCCACGCGGTGAACGCCAGCGTCACGACCAGCACCAGTGTCGCTGCGGGGAGGATCCGCCGGGCCCGGCGCGCATAGAAGTCGCGCAGGCCGATCCGGTCGGTGCGACGCCCTTCGCTGAGCAGCAGGCCGGTGATGAGGAAGCCCGAGATGACGAAGAAGACGTCGACGCCGATGAAGCCGCCCTGCACCCCGGGGACGCCTGCGTGTGCCACGACGACCAGTCCGACTGCGATCGCGCGCAGCCCCTGGATGTCCCGGCGGCGATTCACTGAGGTCCTTTGTCGGCGACGGCCTCAGTGCAGAGGACCGGTCAGGATGATCGTGAGCCGGTCGAGCTTCATCGGGTCGATGGCCTTCGCGGTGCGCTTGATCCCGAGGTCGAGCGCGAGCTGCTTGCCCTCCCGCTTGAGCTTCGCCGGGTAGTAGACCGTGGTGGCCGGAATGCTGCCGTACCAGTTGTCCGCGCCGACCACCTGCCACCCGATGGTGGACGCCTTCTGGCTCACCACGCCGGCCAGGCCCTTGGTCGGGGTGTTGTTGAAGACCTCGACCATGACCTTCTTGCGGACGACGGGCTTGGGCGGGTGCGTCGGGGTGGGCTTCGCGGTCGGCGTCGGGGTGGAGGTCTGCGACGTGCGCGGCTCCGACACCGCCACGATCTCGCGCTCGGCGGGCTCGTGCCCGCGGGTGATGACGAACGTGACGGCCGCCATCAGCACGGCGACGATGCTCAGCATCATCACCGGCGACGGCAGCACGACGCCGCGCTGGTCCCTGCGCCTGGTGCTCATGTCAGATCTCGAAGCCGAGGCGGCGGGCGGAGCGCTGGCGCTGGCGGGCGGCCCGCAGCCGACGCAGCCGTCGCACCAGGAGCGGGTCGGCCTCGAGCGCTTCGGGGCGGTCGATGAGGGCGTTGAGCACCTGGTAGTAGCGGGTCGCCGACATGTCGAACTTCTCGCGGACGGCGGTCTCCTTCGCCCCGGCGTACTTCCACCACTGACGCTCGAAGTCGAGAATGTCGCGATCGCGCTCGCTGAGCGCGGGGCTCTGGGCCTCGCTCGGTGAGGCGGCGCTCTCCGCAGCCATCGGACTCCCCCGTCCTTGGTGTTGCCGGTCCGTACGTCGCGCCCCACTCTAGACGAGGAATCACAGCGATGTAGTTCTCTGGCGACGGCGTGCCGAGCGCAGGGTCGGTGCACGGTCGGTCGCCGGGTCGGTGCCGATAGCGTGGCGACGTGACCGCCGACACTCCCGTGCGCTGGGGCATCCTCGCCACCGGCAAGATCGCCCACGCCTTCGCACGCGACCTCCATGCCACGCCGGGCGCCGAGCTCGTCGCCGTCGGCTCCCGCCGCCTCGGCTCTGCCCAGGCGTTCGCCGCCCAGCACGGCGGCCGGGCCTACGGCTCGTATGAGGAGCTGGTCGCCGACCCCGACGTCGAGGTGGTGTACGTTGCCACCCCGCACGCCTTCCACCTCGCCAACGCCCGCCTGGCCTTCGAGGCGGGCAAGCACGTGCTCTGCGAGAAGCCGCTGACGCTCGCGACGGCCGACGCCGAGGAGATGGTCGCGCTCGCGCGGCAGCACGACCGCTTCCTCATGGAGGCGATGTGGACCGCCTGTCACCCGACCATCGCGGCCCTGCGACGGCGGCTCGCGGACGGCGACTTCGGGACGCCGCGGCACTTCCACGCCGAGCTGGGCTTCCTCGTCACCGCGGGGGCGAGCGACCGCATGCTCGACCCGAGCCTGGGAGCCTCGGCCCTGCTCGACATGGGCATCTACCCCCTCACCGTCGCGCACCTGCTCTTCGGCGAGCCCGAGTCCCTCCAGGCGGTCGGCGACACGCGGACGGCGGCCGGCGGCACCTTCGACCTCGACGTCGCGATCGCCGGGCGCTACCCGGGCGGCGTGCTCGCCACGATGACCGCGTCGATCACGTCGTGGTCGTCCCGAGCCGCTGCGATCGCCACCGACCGCGGCCGCATCGACCTCGACGACTTCCACCATCCGACACGTGCGGTCTTCACCCCGACGGCGCCGATCACAGACTGGACCGCCGAGGAGGCCCCGGCCGAGCCGGTGGCCATCGAGCCGGACGGCCCGGTCATCGGGTCCGGCTACGGCAACGAGATCGCCGAAGTCGGCCGCTGCGTGCGCGCCGGACTCCGAGAGTCCCCGCTGGTGCCCCACGCACAGACCCTCTCGCTGCTGCGGCAGATGGACGAGGTGCGGCGCCAGGTCGGCGTGACGTTCGACTGACGGCGCGTGCGGGCGGTGCGCATCGGGTAAATGGACGTCGATATGGTCAACAGCATGCAGGCCGATCTCGTGGTGGTCGCCAACCGCCTCCCCGTGGACATGGTGACCAATCCCGACGGCTCGAAGGGGTGGCGCACCTCTCCCGGGGGCCTGGTGACCGCGATCGAGCCGGTGCTGCGGGCCAACGACGGCGTCTGGATCGGCTGGCCGGGTGGGACCGATTCCGACCTGGAGCCCTTCACCGACGACGGGCTGCGGCTGGTCCCGCTCTCGATGTCGGCCGAGGAGATCGAGGAGCACTACGAGGGCTTCGCCAACGGGACCCTGTGGCCGCTCTACCACGACCTGGCGGCGCGGCCTGAGTTCCACCGCGAGTGGTGGGACACCTATCAGCGGGTCAACCGGCGGTTCGCCGAGAAGGCCGCCGAGGTGGCCGCCGAGGGTGCGACCGTCTGGGTGCAGGACTACCAGCTGCAGCTCGTGCCCTCGATGCTGCGCGGCCTCAGACCGGACCTCACGATCGGCTTCTACCTGCACATCCCCTTCCCGCCCGCCGAGCTCTTCTCCCAGCTGCCGTGGCGCCGTCAGATCCTCGAGGGCCTCCTCGGCGCGGACCTCGTCGGCTTCCAGCTCGCCGGGGCGGCGCAGAACTTCATCCGGCTGGTGCGCCAGCGGGTCGGCCACAAGACCCATCGCGACCTCGTCTACCTGCCCGACGGCCGCACCGTCCGCGCCGCGGCGTTCCCGATCTCCATCGACGCTGAAGGGCTGGAGGAGCTCGCCCAGACCGAGGCGGTCATCGAGCGCTGCAAGGAGATCCGTGAGGCGCTGGGCAATCCGCGCAAGGTCTTCCTCGGCGTCGACCGGCTCGACTACACCAAGGGCATCTTCGCGCGCCTGCGCGCCTTTGCCGAGGTCATCGCCGACGGCCACATCGACGTCGAGGACGCCGTCTTCGTGCAGGTGGCGGTGCCCAGCCGCGAGCAGGTCGAGCAGTACAAGGTGCTCCGCGACGAGATCGAGCGTCTCGTCGGCCGCATCAACGGCGACTACGGCCGGCTCGGCCGCCCGGCGATCCACTACCTGCACTCGTCCTACCCCCGCGAGGAGATGGCGGCGCTCTACCGCATGGCCGACATCATGGTCGTCACCCCCTACCGCGACGGCATGAACCTCGTCGCCAAGGAGTACGTCGCCTGCCGCGCCGCCGACGACGGAGCCCTCGTCCTATCGGAGTTCGCCGGCGCCGCGGACGAGCTGCGACAGGCATGGCTGGTCAACCCCTACGACCTCAACGGCATGAAGCAGGCGCTGCTCGACGCCTACCGGGCCGAGGACCGCGAGCGCGCCCGCCGCATGCGCGCGATGCGCCGGACCGTGCGCCAGCACGACGTCGCCGCCTGGGCCGACTCCTTCATGACCTCGCTCGCCGACGTGCCCGGCAACCACGCCAAGACGCTGCGACCGGCCCGGAGGTCCTGAGCCGGCCGTCTCGCCGGTCGAGTAGCGAGCGCCAGCGAGCGTATCGAGACCCGGCCGTCTCGCTGGTCGAGTAGCGAGCGCCAGCGCGCGTATCGAGACCCGCATCGACCGCCGGCCGACGCTGCGTCACGCCAGCGCCGGGATGACCTCACGCTCGAAGAGCTCCACGCCGGAGGTGTCGTAGGTGAGCTCCGGGAAGTAGCCGATGTAGTAGGCCAGGCCCAGGTCGCGCACCTTCGAGAGCCGCTCGACGACCTGCTCGGGCGTGCCGGCCAGCGCGCCCGACAGCATCTGCCGCGCGTACGCCCCGCCTCGGCTCTGGCCGAGCGCCTGGGTGAAGTGGTCGGTGAAGCGGGCCTTGCGGTCCTCCACCTCCGCCTCGGTCGACCCGATGAAGGTGTTGTAGTTGGCCGAGCGGGTGATCTCGTCGACGTCGCGGCCCACCGCGCGGCAGTGCTCCGCCAGCAGCGCCGACTTGTGCGCGAACACGTCGGGTGAGCCGTCGAAGTTGGTGTAGTCGGCGTACTCCGCAGCGATCCGCAAGGTGACCTTCTCGCCGCCGCCGGCGACCCAGATGGGAATGCCGCTGCGACCCTGCTGCACCGGCAGCGGCCGGCAGATCGCCCCGTCGACCTGGTAGTAGTCGCCGTTCAGCGTCGCAGCCCCCTTCGTCCACGCCTGGCGGAAGATCTCGACGCCCTCGCGGAGCCGGCCGAGCCGCTCCTTCGGGGCCGGGAAGCCGTAGCCGTAGGCGCGCCACTCGTGCTCGTACCAGCCGCCTCCGATGCCCATCTCGAGGCGTCCGTAGGAGACATGGTCGACGGTGGCCGCGACCTTCGCGAGGTACGCCGGGTTGCGGTAGCTCATGCACGTGCACATCTGGCCGAGCCGGATGCGGGAGGTGTCGGCGGCGAACGCGGCCATCAGGGTCCACGCCTCGTGCGTGGCCTCCTCCGACGGCTCCGGCGTGGTGTGGAAGTGGTCGTAGACCCACAGCGACTCCCAGGCGTCGACGCCGTCGAAGCGACGCGCCAGGCCCCGCATCGTGGTCCAGTGCTCGGCAGGGTCGATGCCGACGAGGTCGTAGCGCCAGCCCTGCGGGATGAAGACTCCGAATCTCATGTCCGTGACGGTACCCAGGTCGGCGTCGAGCAGCGGGGCCGGGCGCGGGCGCCGGCCGCCGAGCCCGCCGCTGGGCGACCCCTCCAGGGGCGGCGCTCGGCCGACCGCGTCTGTACGGTGTCGTGCGTGCCCGACCGCCCGGACCCGCGTCAATCAGCTCTTCGCCGCCGGGAGCGTGCGCTCCGACGGCGACCGCATCGGCAGTGGACACGCTTGCGTGGAGCGCGCCAGTGCGTCCGCTCGGCGTCGACCCGCCTGATCCTCCGCGGTCGGCTGCGGTGAGCGCTCTCGCGGGCCTCGTCTCCAAGGGGCTCATCGCTCAGGACTGGTCACAGGCGCTCGCACCGGTCGACGAGCAGGTCGCCGCGATGGGCCGCTTCCTCCGCGACGAGCTCGCCCTCGGCCGTCCCTACCTTCCCGCCGGAGACCGCATCTTCCGCGCGTTCCAGCGACCGCTCGCCTCGGTGCGCGTCCTGGTCGTCGGGCAGGATCCCTACCCGACGCCCGGCCACCCGATCGGACTGTCGTTCGCGGTCGAGGCCGACGTGCGACCGCTGCCGGCGTCGCTGCAGAACATCTACCGCGAGCTCGCCTCCGACCTCGGCATCACGCCGCCGGCGCATGGCGACCTCTCGGCATGGGCCGACCGCGGCGTGATGCTGCTCAACAGGGCGCTCACCGTGCGCCCCGGTGCCTCGGCCTCCCACGCCGGCAAAGGCTGGGAGGCGATCACCTCGCGTGCGATCGAGGCCCTCGCCGCGCGCGGCGGCCCCCTCGCCGCGATCCTCTGGGGCCGTCAGGCGCAGTCGCTCAAGCCATTGATGGGCGACGTGCCGTGCGTGGAGTCGGTGCATCCGTCGCCCCTGTCGGCGCATCGCGGGTTCTTCGGCTCCCGGCCGTTCTCACGCGTCAACGAGCTCCTCGTCGAACAGGGCGGGGAACCCATGGACTGGACTCTGTGATTTTGCGAGTGAACCGCCAGCCCCAGCCCGCCGCGGCGCCGGTCTTGCCTGGACGCAGCGCAGCGAGGGAGCGCCAGCGAGCGAGCGGAGCGGAGGAAGGCAAGACCTGGCGGGCGCCGCGGCACGCGCCGAAGCGAAGCGGAGGCGCAATTCAGCGCTGCGTGAGCTCGTCCAGCTCCACCAGGTCCGCCTCGCTGGGCTCCCAACGCAGCGCGGCGGCGTTGGCCCGCACCTGGTCGCCGGAGGTCGCACCGGAGATGACCGACGAGACGCCGGGCTGAGCGGCGAGGCCGGCGATGGCGACGTCGAGGGGCGACAGGCCGCGGGCGGCGGCGTACTTCTCGAAGGCCTCGATGGTGTCCCAGTCGGCGTTCTCGAGCCAGGGCCGTCGGCCCGCTTCGAGCGCCAGACGGGAGCCGGCGGGCGGGGCCTCGCCGCGCTTGTACTTGCCCGTGAGCAGTCCGGCTTCAAGCGGGAAGAACGGCAGGACGCCGAGCCCGAATCGCTCGGCCGCGGGGATCACCTCGTCCTCGATGTCGCGGGTGAGGAGGGAGTACTGGTTCTGCACCGAGACGAACGACTCCAGACCGGCACTCTGCGCCGTCCATGCGGCGTCGGCGACCTGCCAGCCGGCGAAGTTGGAGCAGCCGAGATAGAGCACCTTGCCTTCGCGGACGAGGTCGGTCAGGGCGCTCAGCGTCTCCTCGATCGGCGTGAGCGGGTCGGGCTCGTGCAGCTGGTAGAGGTCGATGTGATCCGTGCGCAGCCGCCGCAGTGACGCCTCGACGGCGCGACGGATGTAGCGACGCGACCCGCGGGCGCCGAAGTCCTCGCCGTTGGCGCCGCCCATGTCCATCCCGAACTTGGTGGCGAGCACGAACTCGTCGCGTTGCCCCGCCAGCGCCTCGCCGAGCAGCTCCTCGGACCCGCCGTGCGGGTTGCCGTAGATGTCTGCGGTGTCGAGCAGCGTGACCCCGGTGTCACGGGCCGCGGCGAGGATCCCCTTGACGCCGTCGAGGTCGACGCGGCGGCTGAACGCGTTGCAGCCGATGCCGACGGCGCTGACGATGAGGCCGGAGTCGCCCAGGCGGCGGTAGGTCATGTCGGTCACGGCGTCGACCGTACTCGCGCGGTTGGAGCGCGTTGGCGCGGGGCGCCAGGATGGGCAAGTGCAGATCCTGTCGATCCAGTCCCACGTCGCGTTCGGGTATGTCGGCAACTCCGCCGCCGTGTTTCCCCTGCAGCGGCTCGGCCACGAGGTGTGGCCGGTCCTGACGGTGAACTTCTCCAACCACACGGGGTACGGCGAGTGGCGCGGACCGCTCATCGCGCCGGACGACGTGGCGGCGGTCATCGACGGGATCGCGGAGCGCTCCGCCTTGGGCGAGATCGACGCGGTGCTGTCGGGCTACCAGGGCGACCCCGCGGTCGGGGCGGTCATCCTCGACGCCGTCGCACGGGTGAAGGAGGCGAACCCTGACGCTGTCTACTGCTGTGACCCGGTGATGGGCGACGTCGGCCGAGGGTTCTTCGTGCGGCCTGGCATCCCCGACTTCATGCGGGACAAGGTGGTGCCGGCGGCCGACATCATCACGCCCAACCACTTCGAGCTGGACTTCCTCTCGGGGCGCACCACCACGACCCTCGACGAGGTCGTCGATGCGGTCGACGTCGTGCGCGAGACCGGCCCGCGGGACGTCCTCGTCACCTCGGTGGTCCACGGTGCCCTGGGATCGGAGGAGCTGGACCTCGTCGCCGTCTCGGACGCCGGCGCCTGGGCCGTCACGACCCCGCTGCTGCCGATCACCCCGAACGGCGGCGGCGACGTGACGGCGGCCGTCTACCTCGCCCACCTGCGCACGACGGGCTCCCCTGCCACCGCCCTCGGGCTGACCGCGAACACGCTCTTCGCCATCCTCGAGACGACGCTGGCGTCCGGTCGCCGCGAGCTCGAGCTGGTCGCGGCGCAGGACGCGATCGCTGCGCCGCCGTCCCGCTTCGAGGTGCGCCAGCTTCGCTGACACGCGATCTCGCTGGTCGAGTAGCGAGCGCCAGCGAGCGTATCGAGACCCGTATCGAGACCCGACCCTCAGCCGAGCGCGCCGAGGAAGGCCAAGATCCGCTCCATCGCCAGCGCGGCGGCCGTCGCGTCGAAGTCGTCGCTGCTCGGGTCGGCGAACAGGTGACCCTTGCCGTCGTAGACGTTGATCTCGGCGTGCGGGATCTGCTCGACGAGCGCCTCGGGCGCCCCCTCGTCGACCCATGGATCGCCCTTCATCCAGTGGTACTGCGCTGGCACCCCCTCCGGCCACGGACCGGCGACGTTCTGCGGAGGGACCGGGGAGAACAAGCCGACGAACCCACGCGCGCCGGGTCGCAGCACCGCCAGCCGCGTGCCGTAGACGACGCCGAGGGACATGCCGACGTAGACGAGCTCGGCCGGCAGGCCCTCCGCCGCCGCCTCGGTCCGCTCGATCATGCCCTCCCAGCCGATCGACTCCTCGAAGGCGGCGCCCTCCTCGACGGTGGCGAACGTCTGCCCGAAGAGGTCCGGCGTGTGGACGGTGTGCCCGGCATCGCGCAGCGCGCCACCGAACTCGTGGACGCCCGTGGTGAGTCCGAGCGCGTGGTGGAGCAACAGGATCTCGGCCATGCCCCGACCCTACGGACCCGCACCGACATCCGCCGAGAGGTGCTCCTAGTACGACTTGCCGTCGGCGTACCGCTGCTTGCGCCAGGCCCGCCCCCGGCCGCGGTTCCTGCTCTTGTACGTCGGCAGCTGGCTGTCACAGTTCGGACAGATCAGGCGGAGGTTCTCGCGCTTGTTGTTCGAGGCGTCGCCGTCGATGTGGTCGAGCACGAACCGGAGCTCCGCCTCCATCCACAGCGCCGGGCAGGCACAGATCGCACAGAGCCCGCTTTGCTGCTCGAATACGTACAGCCGAATGTAATGTCGATGATTTCCGGCTGGCTCGCCGACGCCCGTCGCCAGCCACTGGGCGACGTTCCGCGCACGCTCGTGTGCTCGCTGGCACGCGTTGCTGCAGTAGGAGAACTGGCTGCGCTTGGTCATCTCAGCGCCGCAGGAAAGACATGTCTTCATGTCGGGCACAATAGATTCTGCCTCCGACAATTTGAGCCGGTGACAGGACTCGAACCTGCGCTCTTGGTCTTACAAGGACCCTGCTGTACCAACTCAGCTACACCGGCGTGGCCGCGAGCGGCCGGACGCCATCCTAGACAATGACGGCATGCTCGACCTCCTCGGCCGGCCACACCACGACGGCTCCCCGCTCTACCTCTCCGACGAGGCACCTGCGCTCGGCAGCACGGTGAGCGTCCGCGTCTGCGCGAGCACCGAGGACCCGATCGTGTGCATGTGGGTCCGGACGACGTACGACGCGGAGCCGACGTACCACGTAATGACCCGCGAGACGACCCGCGAGACGACCCACGAGACGACCCACGAGACGACCCACGAGACGACCCACGAGACGACACAAGCCGGCGCGGCCTGGTGGTGCGGCGAACTCCCGATCCGCAACCCGGTCACGCACTACCGCTTCCTCTTGGAGCGCGCCGACGGGACCCAGACGTGGCTGACCGCGGCGGGCGAGGTGGCCTACGACGGCAGCGACACGTTCGACTTCAAGGTCACCACCTACGACCCGGCGCCGGACTGGGCGCGCGACGGGGTGGTCTACCAGGTCTTCCCCGACCGCTTCGCCAGGAGCAAGCGGGCCGACGAGCGCCCCACACCGACCTGGGCGGTCCCCGCCGGCTGGGACGACACCGTCGTCTTCGAGAGCTCTGACCCGCGCACGCCACTGCAGCTCTTCGGTGGCGACCTCGACGGGATCGTCGACCACCTCGACCACCTGGAGGAGACGGGCGCGGACATCGTCTACACGACACCCGTCTTCCCTGCCGAGAGCAACCACCGCTACAACGCGAGCACGTTCGGCCACGTCGACCCGCTGCTCGGCGGCGACGAGGCTTACCAGCGGCTCAGCGGGGCGGTCCACGAGCGCGGCTGGCGCCTCCTCGGCGACCTGACCTCCAACCACACCGGCGACACCCACGAGTGGTTCCGCCAGGCGCAGCAGGGCGGCACGACGCGGGACTGGTACTACTTCCTCGGCGAGGGCTACGAGACCTGGATGGGCCACCACACCCTCCCGAAGCTCAACCACGCCAACGACGAGCTGCGCCGGGTCATGATCGAGGGGCCCGACTCGGTGGTGGGACGGTGGCTGCGGCCGCCGTACGACGTCGACGGCTGGCGCATCGATGTCGCCAACATGACAGGCCGGCTCGGGGACATCGACGTCAACCACGACGTCGCCCGCATCATCCGAGCCACCGCCGCGCAGCAGCGCGAGGAGACGTTCGTCATCGGCGAGCACAACCACGACGCCTCCTCCGACATCGACGGCGACGGCTGGCACGGGACCATGAACTACTCGGGCTTCTCGTGGCCGGTCTGGTCGTGGCTGCGGGCGGAGACGACCGATGCGCGCCCGTTCGGGCGACCGGTCCCGGTCCCACGCCGGCCGGGATCGCTCGTGCGCCGCAGCCTCGACGAATGGCGGGCGCGCTACGGCTGGCGGGCGACCACCCAGTCGTGGAACATCCTCAGCAGCCACGACAGCGCCCGGATCAGGACGCTGGTCAAGGACCCCGACGTGCATCGCGTCGCGGCTGGGCTGCAGTTCACGCTCCCGGGCGTGCCGATGCTGTTCGCAGGCGACGAGCTCGGCCTCGAGGGCGTCAACGGCGAGGACGGCCGTCGCCCGATGCCGTGGGACCGCCGGGAGGAGTGGGACACCGCGACGTTGGCGACGTACGGCGCCCTCGCCGACCTGCGTCGCCGGCACGTCGCGCTGCGTCGCGGCGGCCTGCGGTGGGCGTACGTCGACGACAACTCCCTCGTCTACGTGCGCGAGCACCCCGACGAGACGATCCTCGTGGCCGCCCGCAGGTCTCCCGGCCCCGAGATCGCCGTCGATCTGCCGGCCGGCGACCTCCTCCTGAGCACGACGGGCGACGAGCGCACGTTCGCGGGGACCGTCCCGGCCGCCGAGCGCGCCACCGTCTCGCTCTGGCGGCTCACGTGACCCCGCACCGGTGACACACTGAGGGCCGTGGCACTTCGCATCGTCGCCAACCGCCCGGACCCGGCGATCCTGACGCTCCCTTGGGACACCCCGCTCGAGGAGTGGACCGAGCAGGTCGTGCCGCTCCCCCGCGGTCTGTCGCGACACGTGGTGCGGATCGTGAGGCTGGGGACCCGCGTCTATGCGGTGAAGGAGACCCAGGAGGACATCGCCTTCCGGGAGTATCGCCTCCTGCGCGATCTGCAGCGGATGCAGCTGCCGGCCGTCGTGCCGCAGGCGGTCGTCGCCGGCCGGCCCGACCACGACGGGCAGCCCCTCCCCGCCGCCCTGGTCACCCAGCACCTGGCCTTCTCGCTGCCCTATCGCAGCCTGTTCGAGCACGGCCTCGCGCCCGAGCAGGTCCACGGCATCATCGACGCGCTCGTCGTGCTGCTCGTCCGTCTGCACCTGGCCGACTTCTACTGGGGGGACGTGAGCCTGTCCAACGTGCTGTTCCGGCGCGACGCCGGCGGCTTCGCCGCCTACCTGGTCGACGCTGAGACCGGGGAGCTCAAGCAGTCGCTGTCGCCGCACATGCGGGAGTACGACGTCACGGTCGGCACCGAGAACGTCTACGCCGAGCTGCTCGACGTGATGGCCAGCGGCGTCGGCAACGCGGCCGACATCGAGCCCGAGGCCGTCATCGACCGGCTGCGAACGCGCTATGACCAGCTCTGGGAGGAGCTGACGTCCGCGGAGACCTTCTCGGCTGAGGAGAGCTGGCGCATCGAACAGCGCATCGAGCGCCTCAACGACCTGGGCTTCGACGTGGAGGAGATCGACATCGTCACCGACATCGACGGCGACGAGATCCGCCTGCAGCCCCGCGTCGTCGAGCTCGGCCACCACGCCCGTGAGCTGCAGAACCTCACCGGCATCGTCGCCGAGGACGCCCAGGCACGCCGGCTCCTCAACGACATCGCCGCCTACACGAGCTCGCGCGGCCTGGGGCGCCTGCCCCGGGAGGTCGTGGCCCAGCGGTGGCTGCGCGAGGTGTGGGAGCCGCTGCAGGCACTCGTGCCGCTCGAGCTGCGCGGCAAGCTGGAGCCCGCGGAGATCTTCCACGAGGTCCTCGTGCACCGGTGGTTTCTGTCCGAGCAGGCCGGACGCAGCATCCCCCTCCTCCATGCCGCCCGCAGCTACGTCGACACCGTGCTCACCCAGAAGCCCGAGGAGGCGCTCGCCGCCGAGCCGGAGTGAGCCAATGCCGGCGCGGACGTCATGCGAGCCGGCTGCTCTGACAACCACTCCGTATGACGTCCCGGGCGAGCGTCGGCGCGGACGTCATGCGAGCCGGCTGCTCTGACAACCACTCCGTATGACGTCCGGGGCGGCGCAGCTCAGGCCCGCGCCTGCGACACGGCGTACAGCACCACCGAGGCGGCGACGGACGCGTTGAGCGACTCGACCGCGTTGACCATCGGGATGGACACGATCTGGTCGCAGGTCTCGGAGACGAGGCGGCTGAGGCCGGAGCCCTCCGCGCCGACGACGACCACGAGCGGGCCGTCGCCGAGGTCGAAGTCCGGCAGCGACACGTCGGACTCCATGTCGAGGCCGACGACCATGCAGCCGGCGTCCTGGTAGGACTTCAGCTGCCGGGTCAGGTTGACGGCCTGCGCGACGGGGATGCGTGCGGCCGCGCCCGCCGACGTCTTCCAGGCCGCGGCGGTCATGCCGACGGAGCGGTCCGTCTGGACGACGACGCCGTGCGCCCCGAACGCCGCCGCCGACCGGACGATCGCACCGAGGTTGCGCGGGTCGGTGACGTGGTCGAGCGCGACGATGAGCGGCGGCTGACCGGCGTCTGCTGCGCGGTCGAGCAGGTCGTCGGGGTGGGCATACTCGTACGCCGGGATGCGCGCCGCAAGACCCTGGTGGCCGTTGAAGCCGGTGAGCCGGTCGAGCTCGGTCTTCGTGACCTCGAGCAGGCCGATGCCGTGCTCGGAGGCCAGCTGGAACGCCTCACGCAGCCGGGCGTCGCGATCGGCGCCCTCCGCGACGTACACCGCGTTGGCCGGCACGCCCTCCCGGAGCGCCTCGACGACCGGGTTGCGGCCGATGATCCACTCGGCGTCGGAACTGGTCCGCCTGCGGGGGCCGCCGGCGCGCTTCGCCTCGGAGCGCCCGGCGAGCTCGGCCGCCTTGTGCGCCTTGTGGTAGGGCCGGTCCTTCGCCTTCGGCGTCGGGCCCTTGCCCTCGAGGCCGCGGCGGCGCTGCCCACCGGACCCGACCGTCGCGCCCTTCTTCTTGCCCGGCTTCACGATCGCGCCCTTGCGCTGGCTGTTGCCTGCCACGTCAGTGTCCTTCTCGGTGGTCGACTGGGCGAGTGCCAGCGACGTCGGTGGTCTCGATGCGCCCTCGCCCAGAGGCTCGGGCCACTCGACCAGCGCAGCTTTCGAAGGTCGAGTAGCGAGCGCTAGCGAGCGTATCGAGACCGTCTGTCCAAACCTCTGCCGTCACGAGACGCTCCACTTCGGCCCCTCGGGGGTGTCGGTGATGTCCACGCCGGCGGCCTTGAGCTGGTCGCGCACGGCGTCGGCCGAGGCCCAGTCCTTGGCCTCACGCGCGGCGGCCCGCTGGTCCAGCAGACCACGGACGAGCGCGTCGACGACGGTGGTCAGCTGCTCGTCGGCGCCAGTGGCCGGGCCCCAGACCGGGTCGGCGGGGTTGAGGCCGAGCACGTCGAGCATGAGGAGCACCGAGCCGAGGACCGACTGCACGCCGTCGACGTCACGGTCGGCGATCAGCCGGTTCCCCTCACGCACGGTGTCGTGCAGCACGGCGATCGCGGCCGGTGTCCCGAGGTCGTCGTCCATCGCGGCGACGAACGCCTCCGGCAGCTCCGAGCCCAGCCCGGCGTCCTCGGGTCCGACGACCTCGAGGGCCCGCTCGAGGAACGACTCGAGGCGGCGGAACGCCGACGCCGCCTCCTCGAGTGCCTCGAAGGAGAACTCCACGTGGGAGCGGTAATGGGCGGAGACGAGGTAGTAGCGCAGCTCGATCCCCCGGAACCGCTCGAGCACCGCCGGGATCGTCAACGAGTTGCCGAGCGACTTCGACATCTTCTCGCCGGCGGTGGTGATCCACGCGTTGTGCATCCAGTACGTCGCGAAGGGGCGCCCAGCGGCGCGCGACTGCGCCAGCTCGTTCTCGTGGTGCGGGAAGCGCAGGTCGAGACCGCCGCCGTGGATGTCGAAGGCGGGTCCGAGGTACTTCCCGGCCATCGCGGAGCACTCGATGTGCCAGCCCGGACGGCCTCGACCCCAGGGGCTCGGCCACGACGCGGTCTCCGGCTCGGACTCCTTGCGGCCCTTCCAGAGCGCGAAGTCGCGCGGGTCGCGCTTCCGCTCGGCCGTCTCCTGGGGAGTCGCGTCGGTCGCAGCCTCCATGTCGTCGACACGCTGGTGGGTGAGCTCGCCGTACGCCGGCCACGACCGCACGTCGAAGTAGACGTCACCCGAGCCGTCGGCTGCGGCGTACGCGTGCCCCTTCTCGATGAGCGCCTCGATCAGCTCGACCATCTCCGGCACATGGCCGGTCGCGAGCGGCTCGTAGGTCGGCGCGGCGACGTTCAG
Organism: Nocardioides sp. AN3; assembly: GCF_054653495.1. Classification (NCBI taxonomy): domain Bacteria; kingdom Bacillati; phylum Actinomycetota; class Actinomycetes; order Propionibacteriales; family Nocardioidaceae; genus Nocardioides; species Nocardioides sp. AN3. Next base: position 376,269 of record NZ_BAAIGC010000001.1, on the reverse strand, counting down.
CGACTCATAGGCCTTGCTGAGCGACCGCTGCATGTCGTAGGCGAGGTTGTACCAAGGGCGGCCCTGGTCGGCGGACTTCGCGAGGATCTTGTCGTCGATGTCGGTGACGTTGCGGATGAACGTCACCTCGAAGCCGCGGTGGCGCAGCCAGCGCTGAAGCACGTCGAAGTTGACGCCGCTGCGCACGTGGCCGACGTGCGGCTCGGACTGCACGGTCAGGCCGCAGACGTAGAGCGACGCCTTCCCCTCCTGGAGGGGGACGAAGTCGCGGACCGCAGCCGTCGCGGTGTCGTAGAGCCTGATCACCCGGCAAGTCTAGAGAACACGGCTGCCGGGTCAGGAAACGCGGAACTCCACGGTGTGCCAGCCGGTGGCGCCGTTGGGCGCCGGCGCGGCACGGACACCGGTCTGCACCTGCCCGGCGGCGCTCGTCGCCCGCACGCGGACCTGATGACGACCGGCGTGCAGGGTGACGCTCGTGCGCCACTGCACCCACGTGTCGACGCCCGGTGCGCGGGCCAGCTCCGCCTGCTGCCAGGCGCCGCCGTCGACCGAGATCTCGACGGCACGCACGCCGGTGTGCTGCTGCCAGGCGGTCCCGGCGACCGTCACCGCACCGCGGGCCACGGTGTCCCCGGACCGGGGCACGTCGACGCGGGAGGCGACCTTCACCGGGCCGCGCGCGCTCCAGCCCTTGTCGGTCCAGTAGCCCTGCGCCTGGTCGAAGCGGGTCACCTCGAGGTCGACGACCCACTTGGTGGCGCTGACATAGCCGTAGAGGCCCGGCACGATCATCCGGACAGGAAAGCCGTGCTCGACCGCGAGCGGCTCACCGTTCTGGGCGAGGGCGAGCATCGCGTTGCGGTCGTCGGTGAGGGCCTCGAGGGGCGTCAGGCAGGTCCATCCGTCCGCAGAGGTCTGGAGCACGCCGTCCGCATCCGGGTGCACACCGGCCGCGGCCAGGAGCGGCGCGATCCTCACCCCGCTCCACCAGGCGTTGCCGATGAGGTCGCCTCCGACCTCGTTCGAGACGCAGTTGAGCGTCATCCAGCCCTCGGTGACCTGCTTGGCCATCAGGTCCTCGAAGGTCAGCTCCACGGGGTGGTCGACCATGCCGTGGATCCGCAGCCGCCAGTCGGCCGGCGCGACGGCCGGCGGCACGATGGCGGTGTCGATGCGGTAGAAGTCGCCGACCGGGGTCAGCCACGGCGGCTGGTGCGGGACGTCGAGGTCGTAGGAACGCGCCACCACCGGCTGCGTGACGCCTTCCAGCCGCAGCGCCCGACGGGCCGCCTCCACCTCGCGGCGGTGCCGGCCGACCAGGCGGCCGCCGTACGTCGCGACGACCGCGCCGGCGGCGACCAGACCGGCGCGAAGGAGGAACTGCCGTCGCGACACCTCGTCGACCGGCTCGTTCGGCGATCGGGTCAGCGGACGGGTCAGGAGCGAGAAGACGAGCAGCCAGGCGACGTATCCGGCGACGACGCCGACCACGCCCGGCAGGTGGGGTGCCGGCTGGGCGAGGACGGCAGCGAGACCGACGGCCGCCAGCACGCCGTACGCCGCCGCGGGCAGCCAGAGACCGACGGAGCTGCGTCGTGCGGCGGCTCCGATCAGCGCGCTCAGGAGCGTGACCACCACGACGACGCCGACGACCAGGAGCGGCTTGTCGGCGTGTCCGACCGACCGGATCGCCCGCTCGGCCACCGCGCCGGGCGTGAGCCGGATGATGCGCTCGGCGACCGCCGTCACCGGGGTCTCGTCGCCGCCCATGACGTTGGTGACCAGGGTGCTGACGGCCAGCCCTGCCAACGCCGACAGCGCTCCGGACAGCGCCCAGGCGCTACGCCGCTGTGTCACGGCCCCATCGTGGCACCCCGGCCCGCACGGTGTCTCGGGGCCGCTCGGTGTCTCCGGCATGATCTGACCCGTGATCCCCCGCATCGGCATCGGCACCGACGTGCACCGGCTGGCGGCCGGTGTCCCTCTCCATCTCGCCGGGCTGTCCTGGCCGGACTCCGAGGTCGGGCTGGAGGGCCACTCGGACGGCGACGTCGCCGCCCACGCCGCCTGCGACGCCCTCCTGTCGGCCGCGGGCCTCGGCGATCTCGGGTCCCACTTCGGCACCGACCGCCCCGAGCTGGCCGGCGCCTCCGGGGCACGGCTCCTCGGCGAGACGGCCGCGCTCGTCCGGGCGGCGGGCTATGAGATCGGCAACGTCGCCATCCAGGTGATCGGCAACCGTCCGAAGGTCGGCCCACGGCGCGCCGAGGCGCAGGCAGCCCTCGCGGCGGCCGTCGGCGCCGTCGTGTCGATCTCGGCGACGACCACGGACGGGCTTGGGCTGACCGGCCGCGGGGAGGGCGTCGCGGCGATCGCGACCGCACTGGTGTGGGCCGACGGCGCTGGCCCGACAGGCAGTGCAGACCCGGCTAGGCCACCGGCTGCACCTTCCGATGACCGATGAGGACCACTCCGTCGACCACCTTCACCTCATAGACCGGCACGCCGACGTGGGCGTCCTCGAGGCATCGACCTGTGCGCAGGTCGAACGCGTGCCGATGCACCGGCGAGGCGACGAACGGCACCCCGCCCCGCAGGCCGACGATCCCCTTGGCCATGACGGAGGCCTTCGCGAAGGGGTCATGGTTGCCGAGCGCGTAGACGTGGTCGCCGGCGATCCGGAAGATCGCCACCGCCTGGCCGTGGACGAGGGCGGTGACGCCGCGGTCGAGCTCGAGGTCGCCGACGTCACAGACCGGCTGCCACTCGTCCGCGCCCGTCACGACCTCGAACGTAGGCGCGGCATGTTCTGGGCCTGTTTCGCCATGTAACAGCCAGGAAAACGATCGGTCACAGCGCGGCCGCTAACCTCCCGTGTCATGTCCAGCGCGCTCGTCGTCCTCGCCGCCGGCAGCGGGTCCCGGGTCGGCGCCGGCGTCAACAAGGTGCTGCTCCCGCTCGGCGACACGACCGTGCTCGGCCTGTCGCTGCGCTCGGCCCTGGCGGTGGAGGACGTCCGCCGCATCGTGCTGGTCGTCAGGCCCGGCGAGCAGGAGGCCGTCGCCGAGACGGTCGTCCCGGTGCTCGGCACAGGCGAGGTGCTCATCGTCGAGGGCGGCGAGACCCGGCATGCCTCGGAGTGGGCCGCGCTCGGCGCGCTCCGCGCGGACATCGAGGAGGGGGAGATCGACGTCGTGGCCATCCACGACGGCGCCAGACCGCTCGCCTCGCCGGAGCTGTTCACCGCGACCATCAGCGTCGCCCGCGAGGTCGGCGGCGCCATCCCCGTCGTCGCGATGGCGGGCGTCGCGGATCGCGCCGGGCTCCGTCCGCACCCGGGCGTCGTCGGGGTCCAGACCCCGCAGGCCTTCCGAGCGGCCGAGCTCCTGCGGGCCCACACGGCGGCGAACGCCGACGGGTTCGAAGCCACCGACACGGCGGCCTGCCTGGCGGCGTACAGCGACGTCCGGGTCGCCGCTGTGCCCAGCTCGCCCCTCAACCTCAAGGTCACCTTCGTCGAGGACCTCACGACGGTGGCGGCCCTCCTGGAGCGCTGAGGGCCGGCCTCAGACCGGGCGGGTGAGCGCCTCGAGCAGGCGCACGTCGTCGAGCGAGCCCACCCGCCGCCCCTCGGGCGGCGCCTCGAGCGTGACGACCGGGAAGCGCGCGGCGAGCATGCCGGCGAGGGTCGCGAAGTCGTAAGACGCCAGGCCCTCCAGCGACGCGACCACCTCGGCGGGCAGGACGATCGGCGAGGTGACGACGACGAGTCCGTCGCGATCGATCGTGGCGCCGACGTACCCGTCCTCGATCTGCTTGACCGTGTCGGTGACGGGCCGCACGCCGACGACGACCGCCGAGCGTGCCTCGCTGACCCGGACGCACTCGACGAGGAACGAGGCGGGCGTCATCGGGCAGAGGGCGTCGTGCAGGACGACCGGCTCGTCCGCCTCGACCAGCGCGGCCCAGGCGGTGCCGTGGTCGACGAGGGTGACCCCCGCATCTCCGAGCGCCCACGCGGCGCAGCCGACGAGAGCCTCGCCGTGGATCAGCGCGAAGGGCAGCGAGCCCCGCTCGCCCTCGATGACGGTGCCGAGGGTCGGGGAGATCGGGTCGACGTCATACTGATCGGTGGTCATGGCGGCCCCACCGTATGACGTCCGGAGACGGCAACGGACCCCAGGGCATTCGCCCCAGGGTCCGTCTCACCGGTTCAGCTGGCGAGGACCTCGTCGAGGAGAGCCTCCGCCTTGTCCTCGTTGGTGCGCTCGCAGAGGGCGAGCTCGGAGACCAGGATCTGCCGCGCCTTGGCGAGCATCCGCTTCTCGCCGGCCGACAGGCCGCGGTCGCGCTCGCGGCGCCACAGGTCGCGCACGACCTCGGCCACCTTCATGACGTCGCCGCTGTGCAGCTTCTCCAGGTTGGCCTTGTAGCGGCGCGACCAGTTGGTCGGCTCCTCGACGTGCGCGGCGCGCAGGATCTCGAAGACGCGGTCGAGACCGTCCTTGTCGACGACGTCGCGGACGCCGACCAGATCCAGATTGTTGGCAGGAACCCGGACGACCAGGTCCTGTTGTGCGATGATCCGAAGGACGAGGTACTGACGCTCCTCCCCCTTGATGGTGCGCATCTCGATGTCCTCGATGATCGCGGCCCCGTGGTTCGGATAGACGACTGTCTCGCCGACGGTGAAAGTCATATGTCAGGTACCCCTTCCTAGACAGCCAAGTCTACCACGAGACTTCGGTTAAGCCATTTCCGTTTCCGCAGGTCAGAGGCGCAATGGCCCGGTGGCCAGGGCTTGACAGAACGAGGGTCGGTGTGGTGGCGCCGGATGGAGCCCGTTCGGTGTGACGCCCGTCGCACCGAAGGATTTCCGCCCGTGCGGGGCCGGGGCGACCAGGGATGACAGCGATGTCCGATACTCGGGCCATGTCCGAGGAGGCCCCGCGGCCCGCGTCGACGCCGGCGGCGACCGCGACCGAGTCCGCGACGCAGCCGCGTCGGCGTCTCCTGCTCGACGCCACGCCGGTCCTCCTCGCTCGGGCGGCCCACCCGCGGCAGGCGCTGATCACGGCCGCGGCGATGGCCGTCGTCGCCGCCCTCGACGCGCGACCGGGCCGGGAGGTCGCGCTCGTCGCAGCGACCGTCCTCGTCGGCCAGACGCTGCTCGGCTGGCACAACGACCTCGTCGACCGGGCACGCGACACCGCCCACGGGCGGGCCGGCAAGCCCCTCGCCAGCGGTCACCTCGACCCGGGCACGGCTTGGTTCGCCTGGTGCTGCGGCGTGCTGCTGCTCGTGCCGCTCTCGGTCAGCAGCGGGGTGCTCGCCGGCTGCTGCTATCTCGCCTCCGTTGCTGTCGGCCTGCTCGGCAACCTCGACAACCGACTGGTCCGGCGCGGCCTGCTGTCCTGGCTGCCCTGGGCGGTCGCCTTCGGCCTCTACCCCGCCTACCTCTCCTACGGCGGGTGGGGCGGACAGGCCGCCGGAGACCCGCCGCAGCCGGCGCTCATCGGGCTGACCGCGCTCCTCGGCATCGGCGTGCACGTCCTGACGGCGCTGTGGGGCCTGGTCGCCGACGACGAGGACGGCTGGACCTACCTCCCGCTCCGGCTCGGGCGACGCCTGGGCGCCACCCGCCTGCTGGTCGTGACACTGGCCTACCTCACCCTCGTCACAATCTCTCTGGCCGTGACGGCCCACCAGCTCGGTCTGTCGCGCTGACCTGGACCCCGACCACCTGATACGCGGCCGATCGGCAACGGTAGGGTGGCCGCCGTGATGACGACCCTCCGCCGCCTTCGCACCCAGCGCGCTCTCGCCGTGGCCGGCCTGGTCGCCGTGGCGGCGCCGCTGCTCAGCTCCTGCGGCTTCGACTACGCCACCGACCGGCCGAACGTGATCGCCAACGGCGGCTACTACATCTACGGGGACGTGCAGGTGCTCGGTGCGCGGATCATCGCACCGTCCGAGGGCACGGGCACCTTCGTCGCGACCATCTCCGTCGACCCGCAGGGCGAGAACACCAAGCTGACCGGCGTCAGCGGCGACGGCATCACGGCCGGGCAGTTCCAGCCGATCGAGATCAAGGCCAACAGCTCGGTCAACCTCTACACCGAGGGCGGCGTCCCGGTCACCGGCAGCTTCGCCGCCGGCGACAGCGTGCCGCTGAAGCTGACCTTCGACAACGGCGACACGATCGACCTCAACGCCGTGGTGGTCAAGCAGTGCCACGAGTATGCCGACGTCAAGACCGCCAGCTCCGGCCGGCAGGGTCGCCAGTCCTCGTCTTCGGCATCCTCGTCGGCCTCCGCTTCGGCGTCGTCCTCCGCCTCGCCGTCGGCCTCCTCGTCGGCTTCGTCGTCAGCGTCCGCCTCGGCGTCGGAGTCGCCGTCTGCCTCGTCGTCAGGCGAGCCCTACACGTGCGAATACCCGTCCGTTCCTGCGCTGACGCCGGCCGAGTGATGTCGTACACCCTGGTCCTGCTCCGCCACGGCGAGAGCGAGTGGAACGCACTGAACCTCTTCACCGGCTGGGTCGACGTCGCGCTCACCGACAAGGGCCGCGGCGAAGCCGTGCGCGCGGGCACGATGATCAAGGAGGCCGGCGTCCTGCCCGACGTCGTGCACACCTCGCTCCTGCGCCGCGCGATCAACACCGCCTCGGCCGCCCTCGACACCGCCGACCGGCATTGGATCCCCGTCCGCCGCACGTGGCGCCTCAACGAGCGCCACTACGGCGCGCTGCAGGGCAAGGACAAGAAGCAGACCCTCGAGGCGTACGGCGAGGAGCAGTTCATGCTCTGGCGCCGCTCGTTCGACGTGCCGCCGCCCGTGCTCCCTGACGACGACGAGTTCTCACAGGTCGGCCTGCCGCAGTACGCCGACATCCCGGACGCCGAGATGCCGCGCACCGAGTGCCTCAAGGACGTCATCGAGCGGATGCTGCCCTACTGGGAGGACTCGATCGTCCCCGACCTGCGCGACGGCAAGGTCGTGCTGATCGCCGCGCACGGCAACAGCCTCCGCGCGATCGTCAAGCATCTCGACGGCATCAGCGACGAGGCGATCGCCGGTCTGAACATCCCCACGGGTCAGCCGCTGGTCTACCGGCTCGACGAGTCCCTCCAGCCGCTCGTCCCCGGCGGTGAGTACCTCGACCCCGAGGCCGCCGCCGAGGCCGCCGCGGCCGTCGCCAACCAAGGTCGCTGACTCACCCGACCCCGCGCCGAGCCCCGGGGTCAGGCTGGATTCTCGCCCGTCACCACAAAGATGACCCGGTTGGAGACCGACACGGCGTGGTCGGCGATGCGCTCGTAGTAGCGACCGAGCAGGGCGAGGTCGACGGCGGCCTCGACGCCGTACTGCCAGTCCTGCGCGAGCAGGTCGGCGAAGGTCTTGCGGCGCAGCTTGTCCATCTCGTCGTCGTCGGCCCGGAGCATGTCGGCGGCGTCGATGTCCCGGGTGCGGATGATCTCGGCGGTGCGGCGCACCATGTCCTCGGCCACCTCGGCCATCCGGCAGATCGTCGGGCTGGCCACGTCGGGCACCGCCTTGTTGGGCATCCGCAGGCGGGCGATCTTGGCGACGTGCACGGACAGGTCGCCCATCCGCTCGAGGTCGCTCACCATCCGCAGGGCCGCGACGACGACGCGCAGGTCCCCGGCGACCGGCGCCTGGAGGGAGAGGAGCGCGAAGGCGCTGTCCTCGACCTTCTCCCGCGCGTCGTCGATGGCACGGTCCTGGCTGATGACGTCCTCTGCGAGCCCGGCGTCTGCCGAGAGGAGCGCCTCCGTGGCCCGGGCGACGGCGACCTCGACCTGTCCGCAGATGGACGCGAGGTCGTCGAAGATGCCGTCGAGCTGGTCATGAAAGGCGTTACGCACGAAAGCAAGGGTAGGCAGCGTAGATGACCAGCCGGGGCCGATGGGTGAACTGAGGGTGAACGTTGCGGATGTGAGCGTCCGCGCGGCGAAACAGGGGTGAAGCGGGGGCCTAGTCTTGTCGGTGTGAACCCGACGACGCAGGCGTTCCTCGCCGCGCTGCTCGGAGCCGTCGTCGCCGGATCGGCCATGCTCGCGTGGCACATCAGCGACCGCCAGCAGCACCGGGTGCCGCTCAGCACGGCCCCGACAGTCCCGCCCGAGGTGGCGACGGTCCTCTCCGTGCTGCGCAGCAGTGCGGTCATCGTCGACGACGACGACGTCGTCGTGAAGGCCAGCGCGCCGGCGTACGCTCTGGGGCTCGTGCGAGGAAGCTCGCTGCTGTCCGCCGAGCTGGCCGACCTGGTCCGGCAGGTGCGTCGCGACGGCCAGATCCGCGAGACCGAGCTGGTCATGAGGCGATCGGCCGGCACCGCCCGCCATGTCACGGCCCGCGTCGCGCCGCTCGGCTCCCGGCTGGTGCTGGCGCTGGTGGAGGACCGCACGCGTGAGCGGCGCGTCGAGGCGGTCCGGCGCGACTTCGTCGCCAACGTCAGCCATGAGCTGAAGACGCCCGTGGGCGCCATCCGAGTGCTGGCCGACGCCGTGGCGGAGGCCTCCGAGGACCCTGAGGCGGTCAAGCGGTTCGCCGGGCGCATGCTGATCGAGAGCGACCGGCTCACCCAGCTGGTCCAGCAGATCATCGAGCTCTCCCGCCTTCAGGGCGACGAGCCCCTCGAGGAGCCGGTCGCCGTGGATGTCGACGAGGTCGTCTCGGCGGCGGTGGACACGGTCACCGTCGACGCCGCGGGCAAGCGCATCTCGGTCGTCACGGGCGGCACCAAGGGGCTGTTCGTGTTCGGCAACGAGGAGCAGGTCGCCGCCGCGGTCACGAACCTCGTCGCGAACGCGGTCGCCTACTCCGACCCCGGCTCGAGCGTCTCGGTGACCGCCAAGGCCGACGGCGGTGCCGTCGAGATCTCGGTCGTCGACCAGGGCATCGGCATCCCGCAGGACGAGCTCGACCGGATCTTCGAGCGGTTCTATCGTGTCGACCCGGCCCGCCACCGGTCCACCGGAGGCACCGGTCTCGGCCTCTCCATCGTGAAGCACGTCGCCGCCACCCACGGCGGCGAGGTGAGGGTCTGGTCCGTCGAGGGCCAGGGCTCGACCTTCACCCTGACCCTTCCGCAACACCTCTCGCCGGGTCCGGAGCTGCTCGTGCCCGCCCAGGCGCCGACCTCACCGTCGTGGCACAACGCTGCCTCGTTCGCGAACAACAAGGAGGACCGCCCGTGACTCGGGTACTCGTCGTCGAGGATGAGGAGAGCTACAGCGAGGCGCTCTCCTACATGCTCCGCAAGGAGGGCTTCGAGGTCGCCATCGCCGAGAACGGCGACGACGCCCTCAAGGAGTTCGACCGCAATGGGGCCGACATCGTGCTGCTCGACCTCATGCTGCCGGGGATCCCGGGCACCGAGGTGTGCCGGCAGATCCGCACCACCTCCACGGTTCCGGTCATCATGGTGAGCGCGAAGGACGACGAGGTCGACAAGGTGGTCGGCCTCGAGCTCGGCGCCGACGACTACGTCACCAAGCCGTACTCCCCCCGTGAGCTCGTCGCCCGCATCCGGGCGGTCCTGCGCCGTGGCGTCGAGCCGGATCTCGTGCCCGCCGCGCTGGAGGCCGGCCCGGTCCGCATGGACGTCGAGCGGCACGTCGTGACCGTCGACGGCAACGAGCAGCGGCTCCCGCTCAAGGAGTTCGAGCTCCTCGAGATGTTCTTGCGCAACCCGGGCCGGGTCCTCACCCGCGGCCAGCTCATCGACCGCGTCTGGGGCAGCGACTACGTCGGCGACACCAAGACGCTCGACGTGCACGTGAAGCGGCTGCGCGCGAAGCTCGAGCCCGACCCGAGCGAGCCGAAGTACCTCGTCACCGTCCGCGGACTGGGCTACAAGCTCGACCTCTGAGGCCGGTGGCGGCATCTGGTGCTGCCATGGCCGAAACCCGCGCGACGGGGCTCCTGCCGCCTGCCTAGGCTTCGGTGGTGACGAGCACGACGACACCCGCCGAACCCCGCACGAAGGCCTGGCTTCCCGTCGCGGCGGTCGCGGTGACACTGGTCTTCTGGGCCTCGGCGTTCGTCGCCATCCGGCATCTGGCCGGCGCCTTCCATCCCGGTGCGCTGGCACTTGGCCGGCTCGGCGTCGGCGCCCTCTGCCTCACCGTCGTGGCGCTCCGGCGCCGGCCGCTGCCGCGTCCGACCGCAGCCGACTGGCGGGTCATCGTGGTGATCGGCGTGCTCTGGTACGCCGTCTACATGCTCACGCTCAACGCGGGTGAGCGCTCGGTCGACGCCGGCACCGCCTCGATGATCCTGCAGCTCTCCCCGATCGTGATCGCCGTGCTGGCCGCCCTGTTCCTGGGCGAGCGGTTCACGCCCCAGCTGGGCGCCGGCCTCGCGCTGGCCTTCGCCGGGGTCGCGGTGATCGGCTTCGCCTCAGGCGATGCGGCCGGTCAGGGCCGCTCGGCGACCGGGGTGCTGCTCTGCCTGATCCCCGTGGCGGCGTACTCGACCTCGCTCGTCCTGCAGAAGCCGCTGGCGTCGCGCTACGCGGCGGTCCACCTCACCTGGCTGGCCTGCACCATCGGCGCGATCGTGACGCTGCCGTGGATCGGCCAGCTCCTCGGCGACCTCCGGGAGGCGTCGGCCGCCGACGTGGGATGGCTCGTCTACCTGGGCGTCTTCCCGACGGCCATCGCGTTCACGACCTACGGCTACGCGCTCCAGCACATCTCCGCGACGAGGCTCGGCATCTCGACGTACGTCGTCCCGATCATCTCGATCGCACTGGCGTGGACCCTGCTCGACGAGACACCGCCGGCGTTGGCCTACGTGGGCGGCGCCGTCGCCCTGCTGGGCGTCGCCCTCGCGCGTCGTCGGCCGCGACGGCGCGCCTGAGCAGGTCGGATCAGCTCGGCTCACGCTCGAGCCAGCCGCGGAACGCCTCGAGGTTCTTCGTCGACTCGCCCCGCAGGTTGCGCCACGCCCACTCCTTGCGGATCGAGGTGGCGAAGCCGAGCTCGAGGATCGTGTTGAACGACTCGTCGGCGTAGGTCAGCACCGAGCCGAGGAGCCGGTCGAGCTCGTCGGGGGTGACGACGGAGAGCGGCAGCCGGCCGTCGAGGTAGATGTCGCCGTGGTGGTCGAGCGCGAACGCCACGCCGAAGAGGCGGAGGTTGCGTTCGAGCAGCCAGCGGTAGACCTCCTCGAAGCGCTCATCGGGGCGCCGGCAGACGAACGCGTGGACGCCCAGCGCGTGACGCCCGACGTCGAGACGCACCGGCGTCTGCAGCTTGCGCTCGCCGGGGAGGGAGAAGGAGAACGTCGTCTCACCGGTCTCGGCGACGACCTCGTCGAAGTCGATCTCGTTCGCTCTCAGATGAGCGCGGACCACGTCTGCGGGAGAGTCCTCGGCGGCGCTCATGCGACGCCCTCCCGCATCATCGAGCGTGCGGTCTCGTAGATCTCGAGGGTCCTCGTTGCCGTCATCTCCCACGAGAACGCGCGGGCCTGCTCGAGCGCACCCGCCTCGAGGTCGACCCGCAGCTCCTCGTCGAGCACCACGCGGCCGAGCGCCTCGGCCCAGTTCTCGGCGTCGTGCCCGTCGACCAGGAGGCCGCTGCGGCCGTGGCGCACGGCTGTCGTGAGGCCACCGACGGCCGCGGCGACGACCGGTGTGCCGGTGGCCTGCGCCTCGATCGCGACCAGACCGAAGGACTCGTTGTACGACGGCACCGCGACGAGCGTCGCCGCGGCGTACCACTGCGCCAGCCGGTCCTGGGAGACCGGCGGCACGAACCGCACCACGTCGGAGATGCCCAGCTCGCCGGCGAGCGCGGCCAGCGACTCCGGCTTGTCCAGGCCCGAGCCCGACGGACCGCCGACGATCGGCACGATCAGCCGGTGCCGCAGAGCCGGCAGCCGGCGCAGCAGCACGGCGACCGCCCGCAGCAGCACGTCCGGCGCCTTCAGCGGCTGGATGCGCCCGGCGAAGAGCAGGACGACAGCGTCGGTCGGCAGGCCCAGCGCCCTGCGCGCGGTGGCGGTGTCGAGCGGACGGAAGCGGCCGAGGTCCACGCCCGGGTGGACCACCTCGACCCGGGAGGGGGAGGCGTCGTAGAGGTCGACGAGCTGGCGAGCCTCGAGGTCGGTGTTCGCGATGAGCACGTCCGCCGCCTCGACGACCTGCTGCTCCCCGATCACCCGCGCCGCGGGCTCCGGCGTGTCGCCCTCGGCGAGGGCGTCGTTCTTCACCTTCGCCATCGTGTGCATCGAGTGCACCAGCGGGACGCCCCAGCGGTCGCGGGCCAGGGCTCCGACCTGGCCCGAGAGCCAGTAGTGGCTGTGCACGACGTCGTAGTAGCCCAGCGGATGGGCCGCCTCCGCGCGCAGCACCTCACGGGCGAACGTGCACAGCTGGCCCGGCAGCTCGCCCTTGGTCAGGCCCTCGAACGGGCCGGCGTGCACGTGGTGGACGCGTACGCCGTCCTCGGCATCGACCACGTGCGGCAGCCGTGAGGAGGTCGCCCGCGTGAACACGTCGACCTCCACACCCTGGCCGACCAGCTGCTTGGCGAGCTCGAGGACGTAGACGTTCATGCCGCCGGCGTCGCCAGTGCCGGGCTGGTCGAGCGGGGAGGTGTGCAGGCTGATCATCGCCAGACGCCTGATCGACTCCACGCGTGACCTCCCTCGGCTCGGACCACTCCGGCAGCGACAACCACGCTGGCACCCGATGCATTCCCGGACGCTCCCGGGTCTCGATACGCCTCCGCCCAGCGATCGACCGTTGGTCGAGTATCGAGACCCCCTTCGTTGGTCGAGTAGCCGAGCGCCAGCGAGGCGTATCGAGACCCCCTCGTCCTACTTCTTGATCCGGAACGCCCGAGCGGCGTAGGCGCTGCCGCCCTTGGCGTTCACCGCACGGACGAGCGCGGTGTAGCGGCCCTGCCTGAGCCTCTTCGTCACGAGGACGTAGGACCGGTGCGACGGGCTGAGCCGCAGGGTGCGGACGACTGCGCGACCGCGCTTGACCACGAGGTCGTAGCGCGTCAGGGCGCTGCCGCCGGTGCTTGCGGGCGCGGCCCAGCTGATCGTGCGGCGCTTCGCCTTGACGCCGCCTCCGACGGCCAGCGAGCGCACGGACGACGGTGCCGTCACCGGCGGCACCAAGGGTGCGTAGGTGTTGATGGCGTTGCCGAAGTAGTTCGTCACGCTGACGCGGTGGTCGCTGCCCACCCAGAGCCCGTAGACCGAGCCCATCTGGCTGCTGCCGCCCTGGAGCACGCGGCGCGGGATCGCATTGCCGGTGGCGCCCGGGGAGAACACGACGACCTTCTGCTTGTTGAACGAGCCGGCGTAGAGGTTGCCGTCATTGTCGAGCGCCAGCCCGTAGGTCCCGCTGAGGTCCGAGGCCAGACCTCCGATGGTCCGCGTCGGCGCGACGTTGCCGTTCGCCATGTGCGCGTAGACCGTGACGCTCTGGGAGTTGCCGACGTAGACCGCCCCGGAGCCGCTGACGGTGATCCCGACGGGGCTGCTGAGTCCCGTCGCCCCGCCCGCGAGGGTCATGACCGGCGCAGCGCCGAAGCTCGCGGTCGGCGCGAACTCGAGGACCGAGTTGCCGGAGTAGTTGGTGACGAGGATGCTGCCGTCGTGCAGTACCGCGAGACCCGCGGGACCGGCCAGACCGGTGCTGCCACCCTGGAGATACTTCGCCGGCGCGACGTTGCCCGACGCGCCGGGAGCGAAGACCCGGACCGAGCTGTTGCCCTCGTTGGCGACGTAGAGGTAGCCGCTCTGGTCCAGCGCCATCCCGCGCGGGAAGGACAGACCGGTGGCGGCGCCTGAGATGGTGCGGAGCGGGGTCGCGTTCCCTGTGGCCGAGCTCGCATAGACCGTGATCGAGTTGCCGCCGCCGTTGGCGACGTACCACTCGCCGTTCGGTCCCCGGACGACGCTCGAGGCCCCATTGATGCCCGTCGCTCCGCCGGCCAGCACCTTGGTCGGGGCCGGCCCGACGACGTCGGCGTCGGCACTGCCGGCGACGACGGGGAGGGCGAGGGCGAGGGCGGCCCCCACGGCCGCCAGTCGGGTGGATGTGCGCATGTCCCTGCTCCTGTCTGCGGGCGGTGTTGCCCGCACTGCCGGTGAGGAGCAGGGGCGCCGCACGGAGATACCGGTCCCGGAGTGAAGAATGTGGTCCATGAGGACTGCGGTGGTGACAGGAGCGAGCAGCGGCATCGGCGAGGCGACGGCGCGGCGGCTCGCCGACGCGGGGTTCCATGTCTTTCTGGCGGCGCGCCGCGCCGATCGGATCGAGGCCCTGGCCGCCGAGATCGGAGGAACCGCAGTCGTCACAGACGTCACCTCAGAGGAGTCCGTCGCTGCGCTGGCCGACGCCGTCGGTCCGCGGCTCGACGTCCTGATCAACAACGCGGGAGGGGCGTTCGGCTCGACGCCTGTCGCGGAGGCGGTGAGCGAGGACTGGCGGCGGATGTATGAGGTCAACGTCATCGGCCTCATGCAGGTGACGCGCGCGCTCCTGCCGGCCCTGATCGCGTCGGGTGCCGGTGCGATCCTCAACCTGGGGTCGACCGCCGGGCGGATCGCCTATGAGGGCGGTGCCGGCTACACCGCCGCGAAGCACGGGACGCAGGTCGTCACCGAGACGCTCCGTCTGGAGCTGTGGGACCAGCCGGTCCGGGTCATGGAGATCGCGCCAGGGATGGTGAGGACCGACGAGTTCGCCCTGGTCCGCTTCGACGGCGACGCTGAGAAGGCCGCGGCCGTCTATGCAGGCGTGGAGGAACCGTTGGTGGCCGACGACATCGCCGATGCCATCACGTGGATGGTGACGCGGCCCCCGCACGTCAACATCGACTCGCTGGTCATCAAGCCCCGGGCCCAGGCCTCCCAGCACAAGGTGCACCGCACCGGCGGCTGACCAGCGCCCGCGAGGATTCCTCCGGGCGCCTCGTCCGGTGCCAGACTTCCGGGCATGCAGACGATCGGACTCGTGGGCGGCCTGAGCTGGGAGAGCAGCGCCGCCTACTACGAAGGTCTCAACAAGGGCGTCAACGAGCGGCTCGGCGGGCTCCACTCGGCGAAGATCGTCATGGCCTCGGTCGACCTGGCCGAGCTGACCGGCCTCCGCGAGAAGGGCGACTGGGACACCGTCGCGGCCATCCTGAGCGAGGCCGCCCGCGGGGTCGCGGCAGCCGGGGCGGACTTCATCCTGCTCTGCAGCTCGACGTTCCACTTCGTCTACGACCAGGTCGCCGCGGCAGTCGACGTGCCCGTCCTTCACCTCGCCGACGTGCTGGCCGACAAGTGCCGCACGATGGGCGTCGAGACGGTCGGCTTCATCGGCACGAAGGCCACGATGGAGAACTCGTTCTTCGCCGAGCGGATCGCCGAGCACGGTCTCGACGTCAATCTGCCGGACCCGCTCCACATCGAGACGCTGGAATCGATCATCTACGACGAGCTGGTCTTCCGGAAGGTCAACCCGAGCTCGCGCAAGCGGCTCCTGACCATCATCGACGAGCTGTGGGACAGCGGCGTCAACGCCGTGTTCCTCGGCGCCTCGGAGCTCTCTTTGCTGGTCCGCCCGCAGGACGTCGAGGTTCCGGTGCTCGACGTCATCACCGTGCACGTCGAGGCGGCGCTCGACCGGGCGCTGGGCTGACCTCCGCCGGCTGAGCCTCGCCGCCTCCTCCCCGCGGCACCTCGCTGGAGCACGAGCTCGTCACGCTGCGCGGCACCTCACCGCAGCACGAGCTCGTCGAGGTTGCGCCCGACCGGGAGTTGGGTGACTCCGCACCCCAAGCTCCGCGGCCATCACCGCAGCACGAGCTCGACGATCCGGCGCAGGTCGGGCGTGAGGTGGTGCTCGGGCACCTGGCACCGGTCTCCGCACAGGTCGAAGTCGTAGAGGAACCGATCCGCCCCGCCCGACGTGCCGGGGTCACCCGGGCCGCCGGGAACGCTGGCGATGTCGACGCGGCCCACGAGGGACCGCAGCTCCTCTGCCCGGTCGTCGTCCGCGTCGAGGTCGACCGATCCCTCGCTCGCGATCCCGGCGAAGCCCCCGCTGCGCCGGACGGCCACTGTCGAGCTGCTTCCACCGCTCGGCTGGCCCGACTGACCCGACTGACCCGACTGGCCCGACTGGCCCGACTGGCCCGACTGACCCGACTGACCCGACTGGCCCGACTGGCCCGACTGGCCCGACTGGCCCGACTGGCCCGACTGGCCCGACTGGCCGGGTTGGCTCGGAGCCGATGAGACGCTGCTCTGACCGACGCCGACCGACTTCCAGGCCGCGGACACGGCATCGGCATGCTCGCCGGCCGCCGCGATCGTCGCCGCGGCGAACCCGGCGAAGTCGGTGTCGGGACCGACCTGGCGACTGGTGAGTGCCGCGTACCAGATCCGGCCGGCGCCGTCCCAGGACGTGCCTCGGATGGCGGTCGCCGCCAGTTGGAACGCACGGTTGGGGATGCCCGAGTTGGTGTGCACGCCGCCGTTGTCGTCGCTGGTGTCCACGTAGTCGTCCATGTGTCCGACCTGCGGGTCCTGGCCGAGCCGCGGGTCGTCATACGCCGTCCCGGGATGTGCCATGTCGCGCAGCGCCCGCGCCTGCACGCCCGGCAGGAACAGCCCCTGACCGATGAGCCAGTCCGCCTCGTCGACGCCCTGCCCCAGGAGCCGCTGCTTGAGGCAGGAGCCGAAGACGTCTGAGAGCGACTCGTTGAGCGCGCCCGACTGGCCCTGGTAGGTGAGACCTGCGGTCCGCTCCGTCACGGCGTGGGTGAACTCGTGGCCGAGGACGTCGACCGGTGTCGTGAACCGCCCGAAGATCTCCCCGTCTCCGTCACCGAAGACCAGCTGGGTGCCGTCCCAGTAGGCGTTGTCGTAGCCCTGCTCGTAGTGCACGCTCAGGCTCACGCTGGCGCCCCTGCCGTCGTAGGAGCTGCGCCCGTAGACCTCGGAGTAGAGCGCCAAGGACCCCGTGATGCCGGAGGCCGCCTCGTCCACGGCCGCGTCGCCGGACGCGGGATCGCCGGCCGAGCGAACGACGTCACCCGGCAGGTCGGCGGTGTTGTGGCTGGTGTGCACGACCCACGGCTTGGCCCCGACAGCCTGCTGCGGGACGGGTCGCGGGCCCTCCGCGCGCGCCGCTCGCAGCGCGAGGTCGCGTGCCACGAGCTCCGGTGGCTGCAGCCGACGGATCAGGTAGGGCGGGATGAACTGGCAGTGGTGGATGGCCCGAGTGGTCATGCCGCAAGGATGCACCGATCCGCCGACATCGTGGGGCGCTCGAGGGGTCACCTGTGGATAACTGGCGTTCCTGAGGATTCAGCAGTCAGGAGAGCCGGATGACTCGGTGCGTGACAGCGTCAGTCGGGCACACGGTCGGCCGGGAAGCCGCCCGTGGCGAGGGGGCCCCAGCGCTCGATCGTGATCCGGATCAGCGACTTGCCCTGGAGGCGCATCGCTGAGCGGTACTCCTCCCAGTCGGGGTGCTCCCCCGAGATGCAGCGGTAGTAGTCCACCAGCGCGTCCTCGGCCTCCGGCATGTCGAGCACCTCGGCGCTGCCGTCGACCTGGACCCACGGGTCGGAGAGACCATCCGAGGCGACCAGGACCGTCGCGGCCGGGTTGCGGCGCAGGTTCACCGCCTTGGCCCGGTCGGGGTAGGTGGAGACCACCAGCCGGCCGAGCTCGTCCACGCCGCCGGTCACCGGCGAGAGCTGGGGGCGTCCGTCGGCCCGGCTCGTCATGAGCACCCAGCCGTGGCGGGGGCGGACGAAGTCGAGCAGCTCTTCTCTGGTGACGCGGGTCGTGGTGGCGATCCTGGGCATGTCGCCACCCTAGGCGCCGCTCCCAGGGTCTTCCGCCCGCGTCGCAGGGCCAGCGCGGCGCACCGGCCCACCGCTCCGGCCTGCTCCACTCCGGCTCCGCTCCGGCTCCGCTCCGGCTCCACTCCGGCTCCGCTCCGGCTCCGCGGATGAGGGCCGCCCGGTGCGCCGCCGATAGGATCTGGTGGTATCCCCGATCGAGAGACGAGTGGCTTCCGCATGTCCGAGACCCAGCAGGCCAACCTGCGCAACGTCGCCATCGTGGCGCACGTCGACCACGGCAAGACCACGCTGGTCGACGCGATGCTGCGGCAGGGCGGTGCCTTCAGCGAGCACCAGGCCGAGTCGGTGGCCGACCGCGTCATGGACTCCGGTGACCTGGAGCGCGAGAAGGGCATCACGATCCTCGCGAAGAACACTGCCATCCACTACAGCGGCCCCAGCGCGCCGAAGGGGATGACGATCAACATCATCGACACCCCCGGCCACGCCGACTTCGGCGGCGAGGTCGAGCGCGGTCTGTCGATGGTCGACGGCATCGTCCTCCTCGTCGACGCGTCGGAGGGCCCGCTCCCCCAGACCCGGTTCGTCCTGCGCAAGGCGCTCAACGCCGACCTGCCGGTCGTGCTCGTCCTCAACAAGGTCGACCGCAGCGATGCCCGCATCGACGAGGTCGTCGACGAGACCTACGAGCTCTTCATGGACCTGCTCGACGAGCACCACTCGCACGATGCGCTCGACTTCCCGGTCGTCTACGCGTCGGGCAAGGCCGGCATCGCGTCGCTGACCAAGCCCGAGAACGGCACGCTGCCCGACGGCGACAGCCTCGAGCCGCTCTTCAAGACGATCCTCGAGACGATCCCCGCTCCGACCTACACCGAGGGCGCGCCGCTGCAGGCCCACGTCACCAACCTCGACGCCTCGCCGTTCCTCGGCCGTCTCGCGCTGCTCCGCATCCACCAGGGGGAGCTGCGCAAGGGCCAGACCGTGGCGTGGATGAAGGCCGACGGAACCGTCAAAAACGTCAAGATCACCGAGCTGCTCATCACCGAGGGTCTCGAGCGGGTGCCGGGTGAGTACGCCGGCCCCGGCGACATCGTCGCCATCGCCGGCATCCCCGACATCATGATCGGCGAGACCATCGCCGACGCCGAGAACCCGGTCGCGCTGCCGCTGATCACCGTCGACGAGCCCGCGATCTCGATGACCATCGGCACCAACACCTCGCCGCTCGTGGGCAAGGTCAAGGGCTCGAAGGTGACCGCGCGGATGGTCAAGGACCGGCTCGACACCGAGCTCATCGGCAACGTGTCGCTGCGGGTTCTGCCGACCGACCGCCCCGACGCCTGGGAGGTCCAGGGCCGCGGTGAGCTGGCGCTGGCCATCCTCGTCGAGCAGATGCGACGCGAGGGCTACGAGCTGACCGTCGGCAAGCCGCAGGTCGTCACCCGCCAGATCGACGGCAAGGTGCACGAGCCGGTCGAGCGGCTCACGATCGACGCACCCGAGGAGTTCCTCGGCGCGCTGACCGAGCTCCTCGCGACCCGCAAGGGCCGCATGGAGAACATGACCAACCACGGCACCGGCTGGGTGCGGATGGAGTTCGTCGTCCCGGCGCGCGGCCTGATCGGCTTCCGCACCGACTTCCTCACGATGACGCGCGGCACGGGCATGTCGTCGTCGATCTCCGACGGCTACATGCCATGGGCGGGCGAGATCCGCGCCCGCAACAACGGCTCGCTCGTGGCCGACCGGGCCGGCGCGGCGACCGCCTACGCGATGACGTCGATCCAGGAGCGCGGCGTCCTGTTCGTCGAGCCCTCGACCGAGGTCTACGAGGGCATGATCGTCGGCGAGAACTCTCGCGCCGATGACATGGACGTCAACATCACCCGCGAGAAGCAGCAGACGAACATCCGCTCTGCGACGTCGGACAACTTCGAGAAGCTGATCCCGCCGAGGAAGCTCTCGCTCGAGCAGTGCCTGGAGTTCTGCCGCGACGACGAGTGCGTCGAGGTGACTCCCGAGATGGTCCGCATCCGCAAGGTGATCCTCGACGCCAACGAGCGCGCCAAGATCGCTGCGCGGCACCGCAAGGCCAACAAGTAGCCGCCTTGTGAGTGCAGGAGTGACCCCTGGATCACTCTTGCACTCACACCACCGCCCCTGTGGAGGGCGAGTCGCACCCATCTCCCTGACGCGCCAACCTGTGGGGCGTGGGCGACGACACGGAGAAGACGAGCTGGCGGGAGGCGGCTGCCGCACAGGCAGGTCTGCTCACACGCGCCCAGCTCGCCGCTGCCGGCGTCGACCGCTGGGCGGTGGCGCACCGGGTGGCCACGGAGCGCTGGCAGGTCCTGACCGGCACCGTCGTCAGCACCACCACCGGGCCGCTCTCACGTGAGCAGTCGAGCTGGCTCGGCGTCCTCCAGGCAGGGCCCGGAGCGATCCTGGGAGGCCTCACCGCTGCGGAGGCGGCGGGCCTGCAGAACTGGCAACGCGACACCATCACGGTGCTGGTGCCCTATGCCAACGACGTCCCGGCGCCGCGACCGGGCTACACCTTCGTCCGGAGTCGACGCGCTCTCAACGAGATGCGTCAGCCGGACAGCTCACCGCCGCGTTGTCGGCTCGAGCCGGCGATCCTGCTCTTCGCGGCGACCGACCGGTCCAAGCGGACCGCGCAGGGCGTCCTCGCTGCCGCGGTGCAGCAGCGCCTCACGTCGGCGGCGGCGCTCCTGAAGTGGATCGAGGACCTCAAGCCCCTGCGCAAGGCGCCGCTGATGCGCCAGGCCCTGCACGACATGGCTGGCGGCGCCCAGTCGCTCGCGGAGATCGACGTGACTCGGATGTGCCGGGCTCACCGGTTGCACCCGCCCGCGCGGCAGGTGCGACGCCGGGACGCCACGGGCCGCACGCGCTACACCGACTGCGAATGGCGGCTGCCCGGCGGGCGCACGCTGGTGCTGGAAGTCGACGGCGCCTTCCACATGGACGCCGCGCAGTGGGAGGACGACATCGCGCGTCAGCGGGCGTTGACGAGTCCCGACCGCCTGATCATCCACTGCACGGCGCGCGAGATCCGCGACGAGCCGGAGCGCGTCGCCAGAGATCTCCGCTCGCTGGGTGTTCCGTCAGCCTGACGACGCTTGTGAGTGCGACAGTGACCCTGAGCTCACTGTCGCACTCACAAGAGGAAGTCAGGCGTTGAAGTGGGGGGCGCGCTTCTCGAGGAAGGCTGCGACGCCCTCGCGACCGTCGGGGCGGGCGGCGTTGCTGCGAATGGCGAGCGTCTCGCGGCGCAGCGCGCTCTCGGGCGATGCCTCGGCGGCCTCGCGCATCAGGCGCTTGACGTCGGCCTGCGCGCCCGCCGGGCCGGCCAGCAGCCCGGCGACGACCTCGTCGGTGACGGTCTCCAGGGAGTCGTCGGGGACGACACGCGCGACCAGGCCGGCGGCCTGGGCCTCGGCGGCACTGAGCATGTCGTTGAGCAGCGCGAGCCGCAGCGCACGATGCAGCCCCAGGGTGTGCACGAGCTGCGAGCTGCCGCCGTCGACGGACAGGCCGATGCGCGTGTAGCCCAGCGTGAACCGGGCCGACTCCGCCGCGAGCACGATGTCGGCGGCCGCAGCCAGAGGGAAGCCGGCACCCGCCGCGATCGCGTGCACGGCCGAGACCACCACCGCCTCGGATCGGACGAGCTCGCTGATGATGCGGTGCAGCAGCTCGGCCAGGTCGTCGAGCCCGTCGACGACGTTGTCCATCGCGGCGAACCCGCCGATGTCCCCGCCGGCCGAGAAGAAGCGCCCGCTGGCGCGCAGCACGATGACGCGGGCATGGTCGTCGCGCGCACGACGCACCGCGGCCAGCAGCTGCGTCCCAGACGCGATCGTCAGGGTGTTGCCGCGGTCACCCGCCGTCAGCGTGATCCACGCCGCGCCGTCGCGCAGCTCGTAGTCGACCACGTCACTCATGCGCCGATCTCCTTCAGGCCGGGGAGGACCTCGTCGGCGAAGATCTTCAGGAACGCGGCTTGGTCGTGGCCCGGCGGGTGGAAGACCAGATGGTCGAACCCGGCGTCCACATAGGCCCTCACGTCCTCGATGACCTCCTCGGGCCTCGTGGCGACGATCCACCGCTTCGCGACCTGCTCGATCGGCAGCTCATCGGCGAGCCGGGCCATCTCAGCAGGGTCCTCGACCCCGTGCTTCTGCTCGGGCGTCAACGACAACGGCGCCCAGAACCGGGTGTTCTCCAGCGCCTCCTCCTCGGTGTGCGCGTAGGACAGCTTGATCTCGATCATCCGCTCGCCTGCGGCGACCGGCTTCCCGGCCGCCTCCTCACCCGCCGCGACCGCGGGCAGCAGCTGCTCGGTGTACAGATCCATCCCCTTCCCTGATGTGCAGATGAAGCCGTCGCCGGCGCGGCCGGCGTACTTGGCCACCGTCGGCCCACCCGCCGCCACATAGATCGGCACCCCGCCCTCGGGGTGGTCGTAGACGGTGGCGTCCTTGGTCCGGTAGTAGTCGCCCTCGAAGGTGACGCGCTCCTCGGTCCACAGCTGGCGGATCAGCCGCACCGCCTCCCGCAGCCGGGCGAACCGCTCCTTGAACTCCGGCCAGGCGAACTCACCCGCGACCGCCATCTCGTTGAGCGCCTCGCCGGTGCCCACGCCGAGCACGACCCGGCCCGGATACAGCGAGCCCAGCGTGCCGAAGGCCTGCGCCATCATCGCCGGGGAGTTGCGGTACGTCGGGGTCAGCACACTCGTGCCCAGCGTGATCCTCTCCGTCCGCTCGCCGACCGCGGCCATCCATGCCAGCGAGTACGGCGCATGTCCACCGACGTGACGCCACGGCTGGAAGTGGTCGCTGACCCAGACCGAGTCCAGGCCCACGTGTTCGGCGAGCACGGAGAACTCCACCAGGTCACGCGGGCCGAACTGCTCAGCCGACGCCTTGTAGCCGATCTTCAACGCCACTCCTCACGGGTCGGGCATCCGGACCAGAGCATCCGGACGCCGGGAAGGGACCGTCGGCCAGCCTAGTCGTCGCGCCAGCCGCCTCCAGACGTCGGTGTCGGCGCTCGGCCCTAGCATGGCTGTGACCCGGCGCACACCGCTAGAGCGCGGCATCCGAGCACCGCATCCGAGCACGAGCACACCCGCAGGAGGACCGATGGCCGTCGACGTCGACACCGCGCGCCAGCACTCGCTCGGGGACCTGCCCCGCCGGACGGCGCAGCGGGTGCCGGACAAGCTGGCGATCGTCGACGGGTCGACGAGGCTCACCTTCGCGCAGCTCGAGGCGGTCGTCGACGGCGCTGCGGCAGCGATCGTCGAGGCCGGCCTCGTCAAGGGCGACCGGCTGGCGCTGCTGTGCCACAACTGCTGGCAGTTCGCCGTCCTCGACTTCGCCGCCGCCCGCGTCGGCGTCGTGCTGGTGCCCATCAACTTCATGCTCGGCCCCGACGAGGTGGCGTTCATCCTCGATCACTCCTCGGCGAAGGCGTTCGTCGTCGAGGATGCGCTTGTTCCGGTCGCCGAGAAGGCCTTGGCCGCCTCGGCCGGCACGGTGGCGACGAAAGTGGTCGTCCGGCTGACCCGCGCCCCGACCCCGAGCGGCTGGTTCGACGCGCAGACGTGGTTCGACCACGCCGGCCCGGCGCCGTACGTGCCCATGGCCGACGACGACCCGATCCGGATGATGTTCACCTCGGGGACGGAGTCGCGGCCCAAGGGGGCGCTGCTGACCAGCAGGGCGCTGATGTGGCAGTACGTCTCCTGCATCGTCGACGGCAACATGACCGCCGACGACGTCGAGCTCCACACACTGCCGCTCTATCACTGTGCCCAGCTCGACTGCTTCCTCGGCGTGGACGTCTACCTGGGCGCCACCAGCGTGATCCTGCGCGGACCGGAGCCGACCGCGGTGCTGCGCGCGATCGGCGAGCACGGCATCACGAAGTTCTTCGCGCCGCCGACCGTCTGGATCGGCCTGCTGCGCTCGCCCGACTTCGACGCCGCGGACCTCTCGACGTTGCGGAAGGGCTACTACGGGGCGTCGCCGATGCCGGTGGCCGTGCTGCAGGAGATGCGCACGCGGTTGCCCGATGTCGCCCTGTGGAACTTCTACGGCCAGACCGAGATGGCGCCGCTGGCGACGATCCTCGGCCCCGACGAGCAGCTCTCGCATGCCGGCTCGGCGGGCCGCGCCGCGATCAACGTCGAGACGCTGATCGTGGACGACGAGGACCGGCCCGTCGCACCCGGCGTCGTCGGCGAGATCGTGCACCGCTCGCCCCACGCCACCTTGGGCTACCACGACCAGCCGGACAAGACCGCGGAGGCGTTCCGCCACGGCTGGTTCCACTCCGGAGACCTCGGCTACCTCACCGACGACGGCCACCTCTATGTGGTGGACCGCAAGAAGGACATGATCAAGACCGGCGGCGAGAACGTCGCCTCCCGCGAGGTCGAGGAGGCGATCTTCCGTCTCGACGGCGTCGCCGAGGTCGCGGTCTTCGGCGTCAGCCACCCGCTCTGGGTCGAGGCCGTCGCGGCGGTCGTCGTGCCGAAGCCGGGGGCGTCGCTCACCTCCGAGGCGGTGCTGGCGCATGCGCGCGAGACGCTCGCCGGCTACAAGGCCCCGAAGTTCGTCGTCATCGCCGACGCGCTGCCGAAGAACCCGTCGGGCAAGATCCTCAAGCGGCAGCTGCGCGAGGAGCACGCCGGCCTGGCCGACTCCGACGCTCCCTGACGACCGCGCCCGTCGTTCCGCCGGATCACCGATGCCCGTCCGGAGCGACCCCGCCCGGAGCGACACGGTCGCGAGCGATCGAGTCGGGATAGATGCTGCGGGGCTCGGTGCGGCGCTCCTTGCGTTGGCGCCGGTCGCGCCGCAGAGGGGGCAGCAGCCGGAGGATCGCCAGAGCGGCGTACCCCACGCCGTTGGCGCTCACGAAGGCGAGCAGCACCCGGAATGCCATGGAGCGCAGGAGGGCCTCCGGCAGGGGCTGTACGCCGAGCACGAGCGGCGCGAGATCGGCTGTCACGCCCGCATGACGCGCTCAAGCGGCTCCTTCTCACGCGAGTTGCCGACGGGGTGTTGATGCATCGAGGTATGCAGCTGAGCATCCACTTCCCGTGTCGAACTCCGCACGGGAAGTGACGACTCGTCTGCCTACCTCGACGAACAGTCAGCGACGGCGCAAGACCCTCAGACGTCCGCCGAGAGGAGCACCGTCTTCCCGTCGGCGGCTCGAATCTCGACGGCGCGCAGATCCTCGATCGAGAGATCCGTCGAGCCGGTGGTCCGCGCCTCCTCGCCCGGACCGGCCCACCAGGAGGACACCTCGTGGGCGTGCCCTTGGTGGTCGATGACGTAGAGGCCGTAGTCGCGGCTCGGCTCGCTGCCCTTGCCGCCCGCGTAGAGGCAGGTCATGTCGATGCGGGTGCCCCAGTCCTTCCTGGTCAGCGCGACGGTCGCCGAGAGCGGGCTGGGGACGACCTGGCGCAGGGCGATGCTGGCCGCGGGCGCGGGCGTCGACTCGTCCCGCAGGGCGACCGGGACGACGACTGCGGCCGCGACCGCGGCGGCTGCGGCGAGACCGACGGCGACCCGCGTGCGGGTCCGCCTCCACCAGGTGAGCGACACCGGCGCGGACGACTCCGCTCGCGCGGCGTCCAGCAGCCGTCGCTCGAGGTCTGCGGGCGGCGAAGCCGGAGCGGTGCCGGCGAGCAGTGCATCGCGATCGGCCTGCTCGACACGGCCGAGCAGTCCGGGCAGCGGCAGCAGCTCAGCCAGCTGGCGCGCGCACTTCGGGCAGACGGCGAGATGCCGCTCATACTCCTGGTGCTCGGCGGGGGTGAGCGCGCCGACGACATAGGCACCGTCCCAGTCGGCGTACCGCTCGTGCTCGTTGGTCATCGGGTCACTCCCCTCTCCTCCAGGGCGAGCCTGAGGGCTCGCAGTCCGTAGTGCAGCCGCGACTTCACGGTGCCCGGCGGGATGCCGAGCTCTGCGGCGATCTCCGCCGTGGTCAGCCGCCCGAAGTAGGCCTTCACCACGACCGCGCGATGCTCCTCCCCGATCGAGCGGAGGGCGTCGGTGACGACGAGCGAGTCGAAGAGCCGGTCGATGCGGTCGGCATCGGGCCGCTCCGGCACCTCGTCGGTCGCGGTCTCGTGCCGATGCCGGGCGCTGCGGACGTCGTCCACCACGAGGTTGCGCGCCACCGTGAACAGCCAGGCCCGCGCCGACCCTTCCCCGTCGTCGGTCACGTCGTGGCGCCACGCGCGCAGGAGCGTCTCCTGCACCACGTCCTCGGCCTGCGCGCGGTCGCCCGTCAGCCGCAGGACATAGCCCCACAGCGCGGCAGCATGCGCCTGGTGCAGCTGCTGGATCGCTTCGGGGTCGGCCATGGGCACCTCTCTGACACGAGACAGCATGACCGAAGGTTCACCGGCGCCGCATGTGGCGCAGGACGCCCCCGGCGACCGCGAGAAGCAGCCGTTGAGACGGCGCCGGCCAATGTCGAGCGTGGTGGTCTACTTGAGCCCATGGACCTCGGACTCTCCGGTCAGGCAGCGCTCGTCACGGGCGGCAGCAGGGGTCTCGGCAAGGCGACGGCGCGGGCTCTGATCGCGGAGGGCGCCCGCGTCGCCATCCTGGCCCGCGACGCGGAGCGGGTGCGGGCCACCGCGGAGGAGGTCGGTGCGTACGCCGTCACGGCGGACACCCGCGACGACGACGCCGTACGACGCGCTGTCGACGAGGTGGCGGCCCACTTCGGCCGGCTCGACGCGGTCATCAACGCCGCGGCGCAGCCGGCGTCGAGCGTGACCGGGCCCGCGGACGACCCGGCGAACATCCTCGAGCAGGTCGACACGAAGGCGCTCGGGTATCTCCGCGTGGCGCGAGCCGCCGTCCCGCACCTGCGTGCCGCCGGCGGCGGGCGCATCGTCAACATCGCCGGGATGAACGCCCGCGCGACTGGCACCGTGATGGGCTCGATCCGCAACATCGCCGTCGTCGCGCTCGCCAAGAACCTCGCCGACGAGCTCGGCCGCGACAACATCGCGGTGACCGTCGTTCACCCCGGCCTGACCGGCACCGAACGCGACTTCACCGACGCCCAGCGCGCCGCGTCGCAGGCCAATGCGCTCGGCCGCACGATCGACGCGGACGAGGTCGCCGCGATCGTCGCGTTCCTCGCCTCTCCGCGAGGCATGGTGGCGAACGGTGCCGTCGTCACCGCCGACGGTGGACGGGTCGGCTCGATCTGGGGCTGATCCCAATAGGCTCTGGCGCATGCCCGAGCTCGATCCGATCCGCGAGGCGCGCCGTCAGTGGGTCGCCCACGGCTGGGAGGACGCCGCACCCGGGATGGCCATGGTCACTTCGATCGTGCGCGTCCACCAGCTGCTCATGGAGCGGATCGACGCGGTCCTGCGGCCCCAGGAGCTGACCTTCGCGCGCTACGAGATCCTGCGTCTGCTGGCCTTCACGCGCGCCGGAGCGCTGCCGATGACACGACTGGGCTCCCTGCTCCAGGTGCACCCGACCTCGGTGACGTCGGCGGTGGACCGGCTCGAGAAGCAGGGCTTCGTCCGCCGCTCCCGCGGCGAGGCGGACAAGCGCGTCGTCCTGTGCGCGATCACGGTCGCCGGTCGCGATGTCGTCGAGCGTGCCACCGGCCAACTCAACGACGCGATCTTCGCCAAGCCCGGCGTCGACGACGGCGACCTCGCCGCCCTCACCGCCCTGCTCGGGCAGTTGCGCGCCGGCCACGGCGACCGCGTCGTCGACTGACAGGCGCGTCTCCTGCCCGGGTGCGACGTAGCCCACCTGGCACGAAACACCTGGACGTCCTACTATTGAATTACTTGGACTTCCAACCTTTCGTCGGAGTGTGATCGTGCCCGAGCTTCACCACCCCCAGCACCCGGTCCGCCTGGTCACCGCCAGCAGCCTGTTCGACGGCCACGACGCGTCGATCAACATCATGCGGCGCATCTTCCAGTCCCAGGGCTGCGAGGTGATCCACCTCGGCCACAACCGCTCGGTCTCCGAGGTCGTCGAGGCGGCGATCGAGGAGGACGTCAACGGCATCGCGGTGTCGTCCTACCAGGGCGGGCACGTCGAGTACTTCGAATACCTCGTCCAGCTGCTGCGCGAGCGCGGCGCCGGGCACATCCAGGTGGTCGGCGGTGGCGGCGGCGTGATCGTGCCCGAGGAGATCGCGCGGCTGCGCGCCAGCGGCGTGACGATCTTCTCCCCCGAGGACGGCCAGCGCATGGGCCTGCCCGGGATGATCAACTCGGTCGTCAAGGCGGCCGACAACGACCTATGGGCCCAGGGTCCCGTGACCGCCGACGACGTGCTGGCCGGCGACCGGTCGGCGCTGGCGCGCGCGATCACGGGCGCCGAGCTCGGCACGCTCGACGAGGCGACCCTCACCAGGCTGCGCGAGGCCGCGGCCGCCCGCACCGCGCCGGTCCTCGGCATCACCGGCACCGGCGGCTCGGGCAAGTCCAGCCTCACCGACGAGCTCGTCCGGCGCCTGCGCGTCGACCAGCAGGACAAGCTCCGTGTGGCGGTCATCGCCGTCGACCCCACCCGGCGCAAGGGCGGCGGCGCGCTGCTGGGCGATCGGATCCGGATGAACAGCCTCGACCTGACCGGGCCGGGCCTCGACCGTGACCGGGTCTACTTCCGCAGCCTCGCCACCCGTGGCGCGCACGAGCTGCCCGACCACCTCGCCGACGTCATCACGGTCGCGAAGGCGGCTGGCTTCGACCTGGTCATCATCGAGACGCCGGGCATCGGCCAGGGCGACGCGGCGGTCGTGCCGTTCGTCGACGTCAGCCTCTACGTCATGACGCCGGAGTTCGGCGCCGCCAGCCAGCTCGAGAAGATCGACATGCTGGACTTCGCAGATGCGGTCGCGATCAACAAGTTCGAGCGGCGCGGCGCCGAGGACGCAATGCGCGACGTGGGCCGCCAGCTGGTCCGCAACCGGGAGGCGTTCGGCTCCCAGCCCAGCGACATGCCGGTCTTCGGCACCTCCGCGGCCACCTTCGACGACGACGGCGTCACCGCGCTCTACCAGCACCTGCGCGGCCTGCTGTCGGAGCACGGCCTCGCGACCGGCGACGGCGCCCTGGCCCCGGTCGACACCAAGCGCTCCACCCGGATCCGCGAGGTGCTGCCGGGTGACCGGGTGCGCTACCTCGCCGAGATCTCCGACACCGTCCGCGGCTATCACGCGAAGACCGAGGAGCTGGTCGCCGCGGCTCGGCGTACCGACCGCCTCGAGCAGGTCCTCGCCGAGCTGGCCGAGGCGGGCCAGGACGCGGCGGCGGTCGAGGCGCTGCTCGACGACGCCCGCACCGAACTGCCCCGCGAGCTCGCCGAGCAGATCGAGGCCTGGCCGGCGGTCGTGGAGTCCTACTCCGGCGACGAGCAGGTCGTGAGGATCCGGGACAAGGAGATCGTCACCAAGCTCACCAAGGAGTCACTCTCGGGCAGCAAGATCCCGCGGGTCGCGCTGCCGACCTACGACGAGGTCGGCGAGCTCGTGCGTTTCTGGCGCAAGGAGAACCTCCCCGGCCTCTACCCCTTCACCGCCGGCGTGTTCCCGTTCAAGCGCGACAACGAGGACCCCGCGCGCATGTTCGCCGGCGAGGGCGACCCGTTCCGCACCAACCGCCGCTTCAAGCTGCTCTCCGAGGGCCAGCCGGCGACCCGCCT
This sequence comes from Nocardioides sp. AN3, assembly GCF_054653495.1. Taxonomy (NCBI): domain Bacteria; kingdom Bacillati; phylum Actinomycetota; class Actinomycetes; order Propionibacteriales; family Nocardioidaceae; genus Nocardioides; species Nocardioides sp. AN3. Next base: position 346,656 of record NZ_BAAIGC010000001.1, on the reverse strand, counting down.
CTCGACCGCGTTCGACTCCGTGACGCTCTACGGGCGCGACCCCGACGAGCGGCCCGACATCTACGGCAAGGTCGGCACCTCCGGCGTCAGCGTCGCGACGCTCGACGACATGAAGGAGCTCTACTCCGGCTTCGACCTGACCGCTCCGTCGACGAGCGTCTCGATGACGATCAACGGCCCCGCGCCGACGGTGCTGGCGTTCTTCCTCAACACGGTCATCGACCAGGAGGTCGACAAGTTCCGCGAGAAGGAGGGCCGCGAGCCCTCGGAGGCCGAGCGGGCCGAGATCGCGGCGTACGCCGTCTCCACCGTCCGTGGCACCGTCCAGGCCGACATCCTCAAGGAGGACCAGGGCCAGAACACCTGCCTGTTCTCCACCGAGTTCTCACTGCGCTGCATGGGCGACATCCAGCAGTGGTTCATCGACCACGCCGTGCGCAACTTCTACTCGGTCTCGATCTCCGGCTACCACATCGCCGAGGCCGGAGCGAACCCCATCAGCCAGCTCGCCTTCACCCTGGCCAACGGGTTCACCTACGTCGAGTCCTACCTCGCCCGCGGCATGGACATCGACGAGTTCGCGCCCAACCTGTCGTTCTTCTTCTCCAACGGCATGGACCCGGAATACTCCGTCATCGGCCGCGTCGCCCGCCGCATCTGGGCGGTCGCGATGAAGGAGAAGTACGGCGCCTCCGAGCGCTCGCAGAAGCTCAAGTACCACGTCCAGACGTCCGGCCGCTCCCTGCACGCGCAGGAGATGGACTTCAACGACATCCGGACCACGCTGCAGGCGCTCATCGCCATCTACGACAACGCCAACAGCCTCCACACCAACGCCTACGACGAGGCCGTCACCACGCCGTCGACCGAGTCGGTGCGGCGTGCACTCGCCATCCAGCTCATCATCAACCGCGAGTGGGGCCTGGCGATGAACGAGAACCCGCTCCAGGGCTCCTTCATCATCGACCAGCTCACCGACCTCGTCGAGGAGGCCGTCCTTCTGGAGTTCGAGCGGATCTCGGAGCGTGGTGGCGTGCTCGGCGCGATGGAGACCGGCTACCAGCGCGGCCGCATCCAGGACGAGTCGATGCTCTATGAGCACCGCAAGCACGACGGCTCGCTGCCGATCATCGGCGTCAACACCTTCCGCCGGCCCACCTCCGAGGGCGAGGAGGCGCACACCGTCGAGCTGGCCCGGGCGACCGAGGACGAGAAGCAGTCGCAGCTTCGCCGGCTCCGCGACTTCCAGGCGGCGCACCGCGACGAGGCGGCCGAGGCGATCGCCCGACTCAAGGAGGCCGCGACGTCCGGCGAGAACGTCTTCGCCGTCCTCATGGACGCCGCCCGAGTCTGCACCCTCGGCCAGGTCACCGAGGCGTTCTTCGAGGTCGGCGGTCAGTACCGCCGCAACGTCTGAGTTGCCTCGTGGGTCGGGGTAGTTCGGGACGTTCCCCACTGTCTACTGTCGAGTAATGGTCGGAAACGTCCCGAACTACCCCGCCAGCCCGCCGGCAGAAACGCCCACCGACGACCTCGGGACGGCGTACGACGGACCGCGGCCGGCCGCCCGGGTCGTCTCGCTCGTCCCGTCGCTGACCGAGGCGCTGGCGTCGGTCTCGCGTAGCGCGCTCGTCGGCGCGACCGACTGGTGCACGCACCCCGCCGACCTCGAGGTGGCGCGGGTCCGCGGCACGAAGAACCCGCACCTGGCGGCCATCCGTGACCTCTCCCCCGACGTGGTGGTCGCCAACAAGGAGGAGAACCGGGAGCTCGACGTACGCCGCCTCCGCGACTCCGGCGTCCGCGTCTGGGTGACCGACATCCGCACGGTGCCGGACGCGGTCACGTCGATGGAGCGGCTCCTGGACGGTCTCGGCTGGGACCGGCCGGCGTGGCTGGCCGAGGCACGAGACCGGTGGTGCGGCGCGGTGCCGCCCGTGAGTCGCCGCGTCGCCGTGCCGATCTGGCGCGACCCGTGGATGGTCGTCGGCAGCGACACGTTCACCGGCGACCTGCTGCGACGGCTCGGCTGGGAGAACGTCTTCGATGGCTCACCCGAGCGCTACCCCCACGTGCGCGTCGAGGCGATCGAGGCGGCCCGGCCCGACGTCGTCCTGCTGCCCGACGAGCCCTACGTCTTCACCGACACCGACGGCCCGGAGGCGTTCGGCGTCCCCACGGAGCTGATCAGCGGCCGGCTGATCACCTGGTATGGCCCCAGCCTCCTCGAGGCCATCGAGCCTCGGGTTGTGGTCCCCCGAACCCCGGGTTGCTGACGGACACGCGAGAACTATCCGGGGCTCGGCGGACCACAACCCGAGGTTGGGCAGACAACAACCCGAGGTTGGGCGGACAACAACCCGAGGCTCGACAGACAACAACCCGAGGCTCGGCGGACGACAACCCGGGGGTCGGTCAGCTCCCGAAGGCGGGCTTCTCCTTCGCCAGGAACGCCCGGACTCCCTCGGCGAAGTCGGGGCCGGTGTAGACCTCGCGCAGCAGCTCCTCGTCCCCGTCCGGCGACGCCTCCAGCAACGAGGCGCGTGCCAGGAGCTGCGACTTCGTGGCCCGCAGCGTCACTGACGAGAGCGCCAGGATCGACGGGACGAGTGCGTCCAGCTCGTCGTCGAGGGAGGGGACGACGGCGGTCACCGCCCCGACCGCGTGGGCGCGCGAGGCGTCGACCAGCCGCGCGGCGAGCAACATCTCGCGCGTCAGCGACTCGCCGAACACCGAGGCGCAGCGGTAGACGATCGACGCGGCCAGCGCGTTGCCGAGCGTCTTCGCGATCGGGTAGCCGAACCGCGAGTGGGTCGTCGCGACGCGCAGATCGCAGTGCGTCGCCACGGCCAGCCCGCCTCCGACGCACACACCGTCGACGGCGGCGATCGTCACCTGCGGCAGCGCGAAGAGCTTGAGCAGCAGCGCACGGATCCAGTCCTCGTAGGCCACCGCGTCCTGCGACAGGAAGTCGGAGATCTCATTGCCGGCGGCGAAGGCCCGGCCGCCCGCCCCGCGCAACACGAGGACCTTCACCGACGTGTCGTCGACGAGCGCGTCACACAGGTCGTGGAGCTCGGCATACATCGCCTGCGTGAAGGCGTTGTGCCGCTCCGGCCGGTCGAAGGTCACCTCGACCCAGTGCCCGTCGCCGGCGGTCCGTCGTTCGATGCGCACGTCGCTCACGCCGCGAGGATAGGAGCAGCCGAGTGCCCGCGGGTCAGTCCGCGAGATGTCTCACAACCCGCCAGCGCGCCAGCAGCGTCCCATCGACCTCCAGGAGGGCGGACAACGACAGGGGTACGTCGACCGCCGGTCCGCCCACGATGCGCATGCTGCTGCCGCCGACGATGCGCGGCGTGACCGTGCAGCACACCTCGTCGACGAGGCCGGCACGCAGCAGCCCCCCGAGCAGGGACGGGCCGCCTTCGCAGAGGATCCGGCGCAGACCCTCAGCGCGAAGCCCGTCGATCAGTCCTCGCAGCGACTCGGCGTCCCCGCCCGCGGACAGCCGCGTGTCAGGGTCGTCGACGAGCTTCGCCGGCAGCGCCGAGCCGACCACGACCAGCGGCCTGCCGGCCGGCCCGTAGCCCTCCGCCCGTGCGGTCCCCGCCCCGACGACGATCACATCGGCGCCGGCTCGCAGCTCATCGAAGACCACCTTGTCGGCTGCGTTGTTGATCGACCCGCTCCGACCGTCGGCCCCTTGGGCGGCGCCGTCGACCGTCGAGACCATGTTGGCCCGCAGCCACGGCTCGTCCGGCCAGGCGTAGAGCTCGGCGACCGAGGCGGCCCCCTCACGGGACCCGCCCTCGCCGACACCGCCCCCGCCGACACCGCCCCCGCTGACACCGCCCCCGCCGACACCGCCCTCCCCAGCAGCTCTCAGACCGGCAGCCCTGTCGCCGGCCACGCCCTCACCGGGACCGGACAGGTCGAGGACCCGCCACGTGGAGGCACGCAGAGTCTCGCCGGACATGGACTCGACCCTAGCGATCGACTCCGGCAGCCCGGCGGGTGTGACCGCTAGGGGGACCGGAGAAACCTCGTGATCCCGGCCACGAGCGCACGCGCGTAGCGCGCGCGTCCTGCGGTCGACCGCATGCGGCGTGCCTCGGTGGCGTTGCGCATGTTGCCCAGCTCCACCATCGCGACGGGCACGTCGGACAGGTTCAGCGTGCCGAGGTCGGAGCGCACGTCGAGGCCGTCGCCGCCGGCGATGTAGTTGGCGCGCGGGAAGCGGGCTCGCCCGAGGGCTGCCCGAAGGTCGAGCGCCAGGCTCATCGACGGGGCGGCGATGTCATCGGTCCAGCCCTTCAAGGACGCCGGGGCGATCACATGGAAGCCTCGGGCGCCGCGGACGTAGCTCCCGTCGGCGTGGATCGAGAGCGTCAGGTCGGCGTGTGCCCGAGCGCCGGCCCGGCCCCGCGCGTCGACGCACGGACCCCACGCCGCCCGCGAGTTGGACGAGCGGGTGAGCACGACCCGCGCCCCGGCCCGCTGCAGGGACCGCTTCACGACCTGCGCGACCTGCCAGGTGAAGGTCGCCTCCGGGTAGCCGCTGTTCGTCGACGTCCCCGTCGTGTTGCACGGCTTCCGCATCGGTCCCGCCGTCACGAGGCGGTTGATCTCACGCAGGTGCTCCGCGTTGCCCAGCTGGTGGCCCGGGTCGAGCACGATCGTCCGCCCGGCGAGGGGACGGGTCTCGATACGGGTCTCGATACGCTCGCTGGCGCTCGCTACTCGACCTCCGAGATCGCTGGCGCTCGCTACTCGACCTCCGAGATCGCTGGCGCTCGCAACTCGACCGACGTCGCTGGCCGAGTAGCCCGAGCCGCTAGGCGAGGGCGTATCGAGACCACCGCCGGGGGCGTCAGGGGTCATGGCGTCCGCCGCCGCCGGGAACAGGAGCAGGACGGCAGCGACACCCAGGGTGAGCAGGCGCGCAGACATCCGTCGATGCTACGGCCCGTATCCTGGGCCGTCCCAAACGCGACAGGAGCACTGATGAGCTGGTTGGTCACTGGTGGAGCGGGCTACATCGGCGCGCATGTCGTGCTTGCGCTGCAGTCCGACGGCCTTCAGCCCGTCGTGGTCGACGACCTCTCGAGCGGCTTCGCCCGGTTCGTGCCGGATGACGTGCCGTTCGTGGAGGCGACGATCCTCGACCGAGCGGCGCTGGAGAGGGCGATCACCGACCACGAGGTCGAGGGCGTGATCCACTTGGCCGGCTTCAAGTATGCGGGCGTCAGCGTGCAGCGCCCCCTGCACACCTACGCGCAGAACGTGCAGGGCACCGCCACGCTGCTCGAGGCGATGCTCGCGACCGGCGTCGGCACCATCGTCTTCTCCTCCAGCGCCGCGGCATTCGGCACCCCCGACGTGGACCTCGTCACCGAGACGACTCCCACCCACCCGGAGAGCCCGTACGGCGAGAGCAAGCTGATCGGCGAGTGGCTGCTGCGCGACGTGGAGATCGCCCACGGCCTGCGGCACACCAGCCTGCGCTACTTCAACGTCGTCGGCTCCGGCAGCATCGACCTCTTCGACACGAGCCCGCACAACCTCTTCCCGCTGGTCTTCGACGCGCTGGCCAAGGGCAAGACGCCGCACATCAACGGCGACGACTACCCGACTCCCGATGGCACCTGTGTGCGCGACTACGTCCACGTGAGCGATCTGGCCCACGCCCACGTCGTCGCGGCCCGCAAGCTGGCGAAGGGCGAGCGGCTCGAGCCGGTCTACAACCTGGGCAGCGGCGACGGTGCCAGCGTGCGCCAGATCATGGACACGGTCCGCGACGTGACGGGCATCGACTTCACCCCCGAGGTCCGCCCACGCCGACCCGGCGACCCGGCTCGCATCGTCGCGACCGGGGAGCTCGCCGGCCGCGACCTGGACTGGGCGATGCGCCACGACCTGCGCCAGATGGTGGCCAGCGCGTGGGAGGCCCGGCAGGCGGCTGGGACCGCATACCCAGCGTGAGCGTCAAGGCAATGTGATCCAGCGAACATTTCCCCAAAAACGGGTACGGCGCCCGCTCCACGTCCCTAGGTTCTGAGCTGCCGCGCGGGCGTCCCCCCTCCCCCAGCCCGCGTGGCTCCCCCACCCCGCTGAGCTACGGGAGCACAGGATGCCGATCCTTGTGGACCAGAGGCGGCTGCCCGCCGTCGCGCACCCGAGTCGAGCCCTGCACTATCTGCCCGTCACCGCGTTCGCCCTCGACCTGGTCTCGATCGTGGTCGCCTGTGTGGCCGCCGTCACCGGCCGCAACCGCCTCGGCATCTTCGACGACCCGGCCAACATCGCCTCGAGCGTGATCACAGTCGCGCCGTTCCTGGCAGTGGGTTGGCTGGTGATGGCGGCACTGCTCGGCGCCTACCGCACCGAGGTCTTCGGCGACGGGACCGACGAGTTCAAGCGGGTCTTCAACGCGACTGCCTCGGCCGCCGCACTGGTGGGCGTCACCTGCTACCTCCTGAAGTTCCAGTTGTCGCGCGGGTTCTTCGTCCTCGTCTTCTGCATCGGCGTCACGCTGCTGCTGGCCGGCCGGTTCGCGCTGCGCCGTGCCCTCCACTCAGCCCGGACCCGCGGAGTTCTTCAGCACCATGTCGTGATCGCCGGCGGCGAGGCCCAGGTGGACGACATCGCGGGCGTGCTGCGGCGTGAGAAGTGGCTCGGCTATCAGCTGGTCGGCGCGCTCCTGCCCGGCGGCGTCGCCGGCGAGGAGACCGAATCAGGCATCCCGGTCCTCGGCAATGCGGAGAGTGTCGAGGACATCACGTCGCTTGACGGCGTCGACGTGATCTTCTTCACCGGTGGCACGACCCGCTCGGCCGTCGACCTGCGCAAGATCGTGTGGCAGCTCGAGGAGCGGTCGGTCCAGCTCGTCATGGCACCCGCGATGACGGACTTCTCGGCCGAGCGCGTCCGGACCCGGCCGGTCGGCGGACTGCCGCTCATCCACATGGAGGCCCCGCGCTGGGCGCATGCGTCGCGGTGGGCCAAACGCAGCTTCGACATCCTCGTCACCACGACGCTGCTCCTGCTGCTCTCACCGGTGTTCGCGTTCATCGCCTTGCGCGTCAAGCTCCATGACGGCGGTCCCGTCCTCTTCCGCCAGGTCCGCACCGGTCGCCGGGGACTGGAGTTCCGGTGCCTGAAGTTCCGGACGATGGTCGTCGACGCCGAGGCACGCCTCGCCCAGCTGCGGGCTCAGATCGGGCACGTCGAGGGAATGTTCAAGATGCAGGACGACCCCCGCATCACCCGCCCGGGCAAGTGGCTGCGCCGCCTCTCCCTCGATGAGCTTCCGCAGCTCTTCAACGTGCTGCGGGGCGACATGAGCCTCGTCGGACCGCGGCCACCACTCCCCTCCGAGGTCGCGCAGTACGACGAGTTCACGGTCCGCCGCCTCAACGTGCGGCCCGGCCTCACTGGGCTCTGGCAGGTCTCCGGCCGATCGGACCTGAGCTGGGAGGAGGCGGTCCGACTCGACCTCTACTACGTCGACAACTGGTCGATGATGCAGGACCTCAGCATCCTGTCGAGGACCGTCGGCGCCGTCCTCAGCAGCCGCGGCGCCTACTGACCACACGTCGAACCCCGGGTTGTTGTCCGTCGACCCCGGGTTCTTGACGAGACCGCGCGGCGATGTGGCGCGCAGTCTCGTGAAGAACCCGGGGTTCGAGGGACAACAACCCGGGGTTCGAACTACCTCTCGTCGAGCAGGCGCAGCAGGTAGGCGCCGTACCCGGACTTGACCAGCGGCTGAGCCAGCTTCTCGAGCTGCTCGTCGGTGAGCCAGCCCATCCGCCACGCCACCTCTTCGGGGGCGCCGATCTTGGTGCCCTGCCGGTGCTCGATGGCGCGGATGTAGTTCGCGGCCTCGTTGAGGTCCTCGACGGTGCCGGTGTCCAGCCATGCCGAGCCGCGCGGGAGCACCTCGACCTGGAGCGTGCCGGCCTCGAGGTAGATCCGGTTGAGGTCGGTGATCTCGAGCTCGCCGCGGGCGCTGGGCTTCAGGTTGCGGGCGTGGTCGACGACGGTGCTGTCGTAGAAGTAGAGGCCCGGCACGGCGTACGGGCTCTTGGGCTGGGCCGGCTTCTCCTCGAGGGAGACGGCGCGACGGTGGCCGTCGGTGTCGGGCTCGCCGAACTCCACGACGCCGTACGCCGTCGGGTCACTCACCTTGTAGCCGAAGACCGCCGCTCCCTCGAGGTCCTCGAAGCGACGCAGCTGGGTGCCCAGGCCTGCGCCGTAGAACACGTTGTCGCCGAGGACCAGGCCGACGCGGTCCGAGCCCTTGAGGTGGCCGACGTCCGCGCCGATCGTGAAGGCCTGGGCCAGCCCGTCGGGCGAGGGCTGCTGGGCGTAGGTGATGTCGATGCCGAACTGCGAGCCGTCGCCGAGCAACCGCTCGAACGCCTCTGCGTCGTGCGGGGTGGTGATGACCAGGACGTCGCGGATGCCCGCCAGCATCAGCGTCGAGAGCGGGTAGTAGATCATCGGCTTGTCGTAGACCGGCATCAGCTGCTTGCTCACCGCCAGCGTGATGGGGTGCAAGCGCGAGCCGGTTCCACCGGCCAGGATGATTCCTCTCACAGGCCGCCATTGTACGTAAGGCAGTTCTCCCCGTGTGCAACCCCGTAGAATCGCGCCCCGTGCAGCGCATCCTCGTGACCGGCGGCGCCGGGTTCATCGGCTCGAACTTCGTCCACCATGTCGTGGGAACGACCGACGCCCACGTGACCGTGCTGGACAAGCTCACCTACGCCTCGACCGAGGAGTCCCTGGCGGGCCTTCCGGAGGACCGGGTGCGGCTGGTCGTCGGCGACATCGCCGACGCGCAGGTCGTCGACCCCCTCGTGGAGGAGGCCGACGCAGTCGTGCACTACGCCGCGGAGTCGCACAACGACAACTCCCTCTCCGACCCGGCGCCGTTCATCCAGACCAACATCCTGGGCACCTTCCAGCTCCTCGAGGCCGCGCGCCGCTACGACAAGCGGTTCCACCATGTCTCGACCGACGAGGTGTACGGCGACCTCGAGCTCGACGACCCGAAGCGGTTCACCGAGCAGACGCCCTACAACCCGTCCTCGCCCTACTCGGCGTCCAAGGCGGGCTCCGACCACCTCGTGCGCGCATGGGTGCGCTCGTTCGGCGTCCGCGCGACGATCTCGAACTGCTCGAACAACTACGGGCCGTGGCAGCACATCGAGAAGTTCATCCCGCGGCAGATCACCGAGGTCCTCGACGGTCGTCGTCCGCGGGTCTACGGCGACGGGCTCAACGTGCGCGACTGGATCCACACCTCCGACCACTCCTCCGCCGTGCTGGCGATCCTCGAGAAGGGCCGGATCGGGGAGACCTACCTCATCGGGGCAGACGGTGAGAAGTCGAACGTCGAGGTCGTCCGCGCGATCCTGCGCCACTTCGGCCGCAGCGAGGACGAGATCGAGTGGGTGACCGACCGCGCGGGCCATGACCGCCGCTACGCCATCGAGTCGGGCAAGCTGCGCAGCGAGCTCGGCTGGACGCCGCAGTTCGGTGACTTCGAGGCGGGCCTGGCCGACACGATCGAGTGGTATCAGGCGAACGAGGGCTGGTGGCGTCCCGCCAAGGCGGCGACCGAGGCCGCCTACGCGGCCAAGGGCCACTGACCGCGCCGCCGGTCGAGTAGCGAGCGAAGCGGAGCGTATCGAGACCATGACGGAGCTCTCGGTCGAGAAGACCCCGATCCCCGGCCTTCTCGTCGTCCACCTGCCCCTCCACGGCGACGCACGCGGCTGGTTCAAGGAGAACTGGCAGCGCGCCAAGATGACCGCGCTTGGCCTGCCCGACTTCGGCCCGGTGCAGAACAACATGTCGCTCAACGCGTCGCGGGGCGCGACCCGCGGCATCCACACGGAGCCGTGGGACAAGTTCGTCTCGGTCGCGACGGGCCGCGTCTTCGCGGCGTGGGTCGACATGCGGGAGGGCGATTGCTTCGGCGCGACCTTCTGGACCGAGATCGGTCCCGACGTCGCGGTGTTCGTCCCGCGTGGGGTCGGCAACTCCTACCAGGCGCTCGAGGACGGCACCGTCTACTCCTACCTGGTCAACGACCATTGGCAGCCAGGGCCGGCCTACCCCGCGCTTCACCTCGGCGACCGGGACGCCGCCATCCCGTGGCCGATCCCCCTCGCCGAGGCGGAGATCTCCGAGAAGGACCAGCGCAACCCCCACCTTGCCGACGTCAGCCCGATGAAGCCGCGCAAGACGCTGGTCGTGGGTGGCGGCGGCCAGCTCGGCCGCGCTCTGGCAGCTGCCTTCCCGGCCGCCGAGGTCGTCACCCGCGGAGAGCTCGACGTCACCGACCCGGCCGCCGTCGCTGCGTGGCCGTGGAGCGACTACGGCGTCGTGCTCAACGCGGCCGCCTACACGGCGGTCGACCTGGCCGAGACCGCGGAGGGGCGTCGTGCGGCCTGGGCGGCGAACGCGGCCGCGCCGGCCCTGCTCGCCCGCGCCGCCACCGAGCACCGGCTGACACTGGTGCACGTGTCGAGCGACTACGTCTTCGACGGCACCGAGGACGTCCACCTCGAGGACGAGCCGTTCTCCCCGCTCGGCGTCTACGGCCAGTCCAAGGCAGCAGGCGACATCGCCGTGGCCGCCACCCCGCGGCACTACATCGTGCGCACCTCCTGGGTCGTCGGCGACGGCGGCAACTTCGTCCGCACCATGGCGCGTCTCGCCGACGCCGGCGTGTCGCCGTCGGTGGTCGCCGACCAGGTCGGACGGCTCACGTTCACCGACACGCTCGCCTCAGCCATTGCTCATCTGGTCGGGACGGAGGCACCGTTCGGGACCTACAACGTGACCAACGGTGGCGAGCCGATGTCCTGGCACCGGGTGGCGGCCACCGTCTTCGAGCTCACCGGGCGGTCGGGGGACGACGTGTCGCCGACGACCACGGAGGAGTACTTCGCCTCCGCGATCGCCGCCGGCAAGCCCGTCAGCCCGCGTCCGCTGGGCTCGGTGCTGTCACTCGACAAGCTGGTCGCGACCGGCTTCACCTCGGAGGACCAGCTGGCGGCGCTGCGCCGCTACCTCGGCCGCGCCTTGTGAAGTCCAGAGTGACCCCTGGGTCACTCTGGACCTCACACGACATGCTGGGTGACGAGGCCGCGCGCGGCCAGGTCCGCCAGGAAGGCGCGCACGTCGTGATCGACCGCACCATCCTCGAGGCCGTGCTCGGCGGCGACCGTCGAGACGATCTCCGAGGCGCTGCGAGTTCCGTCGACGGCGGCCCAGATGGCGGTCCCGGCACCGGTCAGCACGAACGGAGGCCGCTCAGGCGCGCTCAGGTCGAGGATCACCGTCCGCTGGTCACCCTCGACGACCGCCAGGCCATCGGGACGCCGCCAGACGGCCGCGTCGGGGACGTTCATGCGCTCGCTGGCGTGTCGACCGTCGGACGCTCCACGGCCCGTTCCCCGCGATAGCTGTAGTAGCCGGCCGGGTTGTGTCGCAGCGCGACCCGGTTGAGCACGACGCCGAGCACCCGGCCGTTGACCGCCGCGATCGACTCCAGACAGCTGCTGAGCTCAGCGTCGACGGTGCGTCCGGACGAGATCACCAGCATGACGCCGTCCGCAGCGGTGCTGAGGAGCGCGGCGTCGGTGACCGGGAGCAGGGGCGGCGCGTCGAGGATCACCGTGTAGTCGAGCGCCAGCCTCTCGACCAGCGTCCGCATCGCGCGCGAGCCCAGCAGCTCGCTCGGGTTCGGGGGCGTCGGACCCGCACTCAGCACACGCAGGTCGGTGAAGCCGTCGGGCGTCTGCAGCGCCTCGTGGACGCCGACCTGCCCGCTGAGCACGCTGGTGAGGCCGATCGCACCGTCGACCGCGAACGCCGTCGCCACGGTCGGCCGTCGCAGGTCCGCATCGATGAGGACGACCGGCTGTCCGTTCGAGGCCAGGGCCGCCGCCACGTTCGCGGCGACGGTCGACTTCCCGTCACCGGGCCGCGGGCTGCTCACCACCAGCCGGCGCGGCGGGTTGTCGACGTCCATGAAGAGGAGGTTGGTCCGCAGCTTTCGGAAGGCCTCCGCAGCGGCGACGCCGGCGAGGTCGCTGTCCTCCGTGCGCGCCAAGGCCACCGGACGACCGGGCTGCGTGCGGATGGACTGCGCCGTCGGGATGGTGGCGACCACGGGAAGGCTGAACCGGGTCCGCACGTCGTCCGGGGTGCGCAGGCGCCGATCGAGGGTGTTGCGCAGCACGGCGTAGCCCAGCGCGAGGAGAGCCCCGAGCGCCACGGCGATCGCGAGGTTGCGCTCGGGTCGCGGCGAGGAGGGAGCGCCGGGCAACGCGGCCGACTCGAGCGGCACGATTCGCGGCGTCCCGTCCTTGGGCTTGCCGCCGGGCGACTCGATCGCCTGCACCTGGCCGGCGAGGGCGGCGACCCAGGCATCCGCCAAACGCTGCGCCTGCTCGGGGCTGGTGGACCTGGCCACGATCTTGAGCAGGACGGTGTCGGTCGGCTGGGTGACCGAGATGTGCCCGACGAGCTCGGCGGGCGTCGTGTTCAGGCCAAGGCTGTCGATGACGGCCTGGGCGGTCGCGCGACTCTGCGCCACGTCCACATACGAGGTGGCGCGCGACTTGGCGAGCTGGTCGGTGATGGAGCCCAGCGCCGCATTGTCGGAGTCCCCGGTCCCGACGAAGCCGGTCGCGTTGGCGGCGTAGACCGGCGTCTGCATCGCCGTGAAGAGCACGCCGATGCCGCACGTCGCGACCACGATGAGCACGACGCCGACCCAGTGGTTGCGCACGGCGCGCCAATAATCCTGCAGTTCCAAGGCTGGGGACTCCCGTGTGAGGTGAAGGGGGGCACGGAGTTCCGAGTTCCGCCGTGGCCGACGCGGTGGATCCTTACACTCCGGGCATGCCGCGCACCTGGACTCCACCGGACTGGGCGTCAACCGACGTCAACCTGTGGACACTCGGTGTATCGGTAACAGTTCGCTGCTGGGCCGAGGGGCCGGAGAGCAGGGCTGAGCTGGCAGCCGACGTACACCGCGCCTGGTCCGCCGCCCTGAGCGAGGCCGTCGCTCCGGGCGTCATCCTCGATGTGGTCGTCACCGCGGACGACGCGCTTCGCTCGGCTGCCTCGCTGGCCGGGTGCATCGCCGCCGCGACGACCCCGGATGCCCTGCACCATCTCTCCACCCGCGTCACGCTGGCGGCCATCGAGCGACAGGCCGGCCGGCTCTGGATGCTCCATGGCGCCGCGCTCGCTGACCCCTCCTCCGGGGCGACCGTCGCACTCGTCGCACCCTCGGGCACCGGCAAGTCAACGGCCTCGCGGACACTCGGCACTCGGTTCGGCTACGTCAGCGACGAGACGGTCGCGGTCGCGCCCGACCTGCGCATCCACCCGCACCCGAAACCCCTGTCCCTCGTGCGGCCCGGCACCGAGATCAAGGAGCAGATCGGCCCAGCCGAGGTGGGTCTCGTTGCCGCGCCGGACTCGCCGACGCTCGCCGCCGTGATGGTGCTGCGTCGAGACGGCACGCGCCAGGTGGGCCTCGACCGCCTGCGGACGTCGATGGCTCTCGCCGCCCTCGCACCGGAGACCTCCTACCTCGGCCGCCTGCCCCGGCCGCTGTCGTTCATGGCCGAGATCGTCGAACAGACCGGCGGCGTGTTCGAGGTGCGCTACGAGGAGTCGGCCGACCTGGAGCCGGTCGTCGCCGAGCTGGTGAGCCGGTGAGGATCCGACGCCAGCCCGTCGCCGACGAGCTGATGCTCGACGGCGAACTGGTGCTGCTCCTCAACGGGACCGTGATGGTCCTGAGCGAGGTGGCGTCTGCAGCTGTCAACCGGTTGTCAACAGAGGTCTGGACCAGTGTCGAGGTGCTCGTCGACGTCCTGGCCTCCTCCGTCGGACTGCCAGCAGAGGGCGAGGGGGCGGTGTTCTCCCTGGTGAGGAGCCTGGCCGACGCAGGCGTCGTCGTCGCGGAAGCCTGAGCGCTGGCCGGCCTCAACGCAACGATCTGCCCACAGAACGGAAAATCTCCTCAGTCCGAAGCAGTCCCAATCTCAGGATTCATCCCCGAGACGGGGTACGTCGACCCCGCGCGGATGCGGTCGTGCTCGGGACCGCCAAGGAGAGTCCCATGTCGTTGACGCCCCTCGAGGCGCCGAAGCAGCACCGGTCCCGTCGCGCCATCCTGAAGGTCGGCGCGCACGCCGCATGGGCGGTGCCCGCGGTCCAGGTGGTCTCCGCCGTCACGGAGTACGCCGCAGCCTCCGGGGTGCCCGTCGCCCCCACGGCCGCACGGCTAACCGTCAACGTGGTGACGCAGTCCCAGTCGGGCGCAACCCTGACCCTTTCCGTGCAGGTCACCTCCAGCAACGCCGCCGCAACGGGCGTGGTCCTGACGGCGAGCGGGAGCGGCACGGCGGCGCCTGTCACCTTCGGAGACGTGCCCCTCGGTGGCGCCGGTGTGACGAAGACCGTCGTCGTGACGCTCAGCGGGACCGGCAACGGGGTCGTGGCTCTGGCCGCAGCCGGCCAGACCGCCGGGGCGCCGCGTCCGCTGGCGACCACCGGCGGCGCGGGGACCGTCTACGCGAAGGCGACCGTCGCGGTCAGCGGGACGCCGACCTCGACCTGGGTCAAGAAGACGAAGGCGGGAACAGTGACGTTCGCCGTTTCCAGCAAGTACGCCGACGCCGACGTCGCGTGGAAGCTCACCGTCAGCCCCGCGCCCGCGAACGGCGTCGCCACGGCGACCGGCACGGTGAGGACGTCCGCCGGGACCGCGACCGTGACGACTCCGTCGTTCGTCTGGCACGACGCTAGCGGCAACCGGACCTTCTCCTTGCAGCTGACGTCCGCCACGATGAGCAACGGCGGCGGCTCGGCCACCGTGGGGTCGCCCAGCACGGCCACGGGCGCCATCGGCTGACGCGGCGTCGGTGACCGACAGCATTGGCACCGGCTCGCCAGCCGGGGAGTGACGGGTGACGTCCCACGTCGCGCTCGAGCTCGCTGAGGGCATCGAGCTCGGCTACGCGCTGGTGGCTCGGGTCGCCGAGGATGTCGGCGCTCGGCTGCTGGCGATCAAGGGGCGGGTGAACGAGGCACACGGCCTGCGCTCCCCACGTGACTCCGTCGACGTCGACGTCCTCGTCGAACCGGCGCGCCATGCGGACCTGGTGGCGGCCCTGCTCGAGCTGGGGTGGCGCGAGCCACCGAAGCCGCCGGTGCCACCTCCCTTCGGCTCACACTCGGTGACGATCCAGCACCCGAGCTGGCCCTGCGAGATCGACATCCACGACCGGTTCCCCGGCTTCCTCGCGGACCCGGCGGACGTCTTCGAGGAGCTGTGGGCCGGTCGCACGGCCATCGAGGCCGCCGGCGTCACGGTGCCGGCCACCGGCCTCCTCGGGTCCGCGCTGGTCATGGCGCTGCATGCCCTGCGTGCGCCGCACGACCCGCGCAACGCCCGGGAGCTCGCCGTCCTCGTCCACCGCCTCGCGGCGCGGACGGTCGACAAGGCCGGACTCCGGGCCCTCGCCGCCGACACCGGATGCTTGAGCACGGCACGGCCGTTCCTCCGTGCGCTGGGGATCGACGGCGCCGATGCGGCCATGGACGATCCGCGCCTCGCGCAGTGGAGCCTGCGGCAGTCCAGCGCGCATCACCGCAACCTCGGATGGTTGGTCGCGCTGCGACGCACTGCTCCCTGGCGATGGCCGGTCCTCGCGATGACGGTGTTCTTCTCGAACGAACCACACCTGCGGCGGTACTTCCCTCAGACGCCACCGGGTCGGCGCGGTCTCTGGCTAGCGCGCTGGTGGCGGTTGCGGGCCGCCCTCAGGGATCTTCCGCGGGCGTGGCGCACCGCGCGCCGGATCAACTGAGCAGCGCTCAGACGGAGGCGCGCCCGAAGTCGTCCTCGAGCCGGACGATGTCGTCCTCGCCGAGGTAGGCCCCCCGCATGACCTCGATGATGACGAGCTCGGTGTCGTCGGCATTGCCGATCCGGTGGGCCACGCCGATCTGGACGTCGATGCATTGGCCTACGTCGGCGACCATCGTCTCCCCGTCGATGACGCAGGTGGCGCGACCCTTCGCCACGACCCAGTGTTCAGCACGGTGCTCGTGCGTCTGGTAGGACAGCCGGGCGCCGGGCTTCACGGTGATGCGCTTGACCTTGAAGCCGTCGCCCTCGTCCAGCACCTGCCAGCTGCCCCACGGGCGCGTGTCCATCTCACCGACCACGCAACCACCCTAGGCGAGCGGGGCCAGTTAGGGTCACCACCGGGGCGATCAGCGGCGACGCAGCCCGGTGAGCGCCGGGCGCACGTCTGCCAGGTAGACGAACGCGGCGATCGTGAGGGCCAGGTTGATGATGGTGAGTGACATGAGACTGGGGATCGCCTGCAGCAGGAGAGCGACCCCGAGGAGGATGACCCAGCCCTGCTTCGTCCACTTGCCCGCCGCGCGGTAGTGCTCGGTCGAGAACGTCAGCGCGCTGATGAAGGCGAACAGCTTGACCGCCAGCAGCACGAAGTAGACGACGAGCATCACGTTGCCAGGAATGCTCAGGAGGGACATGCCTTGATCCTACGTGAGATCGGCGATCCGCTCGTCTGACCGCCCGCCCCCCGATCGCAGGGCATTGGCGTGAAACAGGTTGAAGAGGCGCTGCCACTTCGCGAACGGATTCACGAAGTGGCAGCGCCTCTTCAGTCGGCCAGGATCAGCCGGCCAGGACCAGCCGGCCCAGGATCAGCCGGGTGGATCGTTGCAGCTCGATCAGAACTGGTCGGGCGCGCTGTCGGAGGAGGCGCCTGCGGACGGCGTGTCCGTGAAGAGCGCGTCCGCGGGAGGCACCTCGCTGACGGCCGGAGTGGCCGGAGCCGCCGGCGTCACGTCACTCGCCGCCTTCTCCACGGGCGCCTTCTCGGCCGGGGCTGTCGCGGCAGCTGCCTTGGCGGTGGTGGTCTTCTTGGTGGTCGCCTTCTTGGCGGGGGCCTTCTTGGCGGTCGTCTTCTTCGCCGCGGGCGCCTTCTTGGCGGTGGCGGACTTCTTCGCAGCCGGCTCGTCGACCTCCACGGTCACGACCACCTCGTCCGGGATCTCGCGGCGCAGGCGCGCGACGATGACCTCACCACGCTTGGCGAAGCCGTCGTACGCCCCGCGTGCCTCGGAGCTGGTCTCCTTGTAGAACGACGTCACCAGAGCCGGGAACGCCTTCGCGTCGGCCTGGAGGCCACCCACGCGCGACTCGAGCGCGGTGCGGCGCGCCTTGGCCTCGGCGGTGAGGGACTCGACGCGCGCCGTCGTCCGGCTCTGCAGCGCGTCGGCGAACGCCTTGGGCTCGAAGCCGACGACCTGCTTCTGGTAGCCGGCGACACGCGACGTGACGCCGACGCCGTAGCCGGTGACCCGCTTGGAGACGGTGTCGACGTACTCCTTCAGAGCCTCGACGGCGACGACCGCAGCGCCGGCACCGGCGTAGACCGGCTTCGGCACGTCGACCTTGCGCGGATCGATGCGGTGGAGATCGACCTTGCGCGGGTCGATGCGGTGGAGATCGACCTTGCGCGGGTCGATGCGGTGCAGGTCGACCTTGCGCGGGTCGATGCGATGCAGGTCTACCTTGACCTTGGGCAGCTCGAACTTCGGCATGGAGTTCTCCAATCGGGGAGGAGGCTCAGGACTCGTCCGGGTCGGGCGTGTCCTGCTGGCGGGCATTGAGGGCGAGGAAGGACTGGTACACGTCCAGGAGCGACTGCTTCTGCCGCTCCGTCAGCGACGTGTCGCCCAGGACGGCGAGCTCGACCGAGCCACCCACGCCGTCGTCCGGGTTCAGGATCCCGGCTTTGACGTAGAGCTGCTCTGCCGAGATCCGCAGGGCCTTGGCGATCTGCTGGAGCACCTCGGCCGACGGCCTGCGCAGCCCCCGCTCGATCTGGCTCAGGTAGGGGTTGGAGACCCCTGCCTGGTCGGCGAGCTGCCGCAACGACAACCGCGCCGAGATCCGTTGCTCCTTGAGGTAGTCACCGAGGACACGCGCCCTCTGCGTGACCTTGCCCAGGCTTTCAACCATGCTTCCATCCTGCTAGCAAGTGCTAACTTTTGCAAGCAAAATCCTGGAGGCGCCCGTCACAGACGGCCACGTGCCAGCAACAGACCACCGATCGCCAGCCCGGCCACGCCGGCGAGATCGCCGGCGGTGAGGCCGTGATGAGGCATGACGACGACGAGCACGCCTCCCTCGAAGCGCTTGTTGCACAGGAGCCACAGCCCCGAGAGGAGGCCGAGAAGCACCCCACCTCTGCGCCCGTGACGCGGAGCGAATGCCGCTGCGACGACGAGAGCCGCCAGCACCAGACCCGGCCAGGCCGCCGGGAACACGTCGTGGACAAGCAGAGGCGCCACCATCAGAAGCAGGCCCTCACCACGCCGACAGGGACACCGCCGCCATACAGCATGTGCGTGCCGACGGCGTCGACCTCGGCCGACTGCACGCCCAGGCGGCGCAGCGCCTCGGCCATCACGACCGGGCGCGCGCGGTCGCCACCGTCGTCGACCTTCAGCGCGACGGTGCGGCCGTCGGCCAGCGCCACGGCGTACACCGCCTCCGCACCCAGCTTGCCGATCGCGCCGGGAAGCGCCCGGAGGAGGCGCAGCTCGTCGCGGTTGTTGCCCGAGACATACTCCGGACAGTCCCGGATCGCGTCCGCCACGCGGCGCTCGGGACCCTCCGTGGCGAGGGCGAGGGTGCGGAACGCCCGGGCGAGTCCGGTGAGCGATGCCGAGAGGAGCGGCGCGCCGCACCCGTCGACCGCGACGACCGCCGCTTCGCCGGTCAGCTGCTCGAACCGGCGCTGGATGAGCAGCTGCAGCGGGTGATCTGGCTCGAAGTAGCCGGAGAGCTGCCAGTCGCGCAGGACGCAGGTCGCCAGCATGGCGGCGTGCTTGCCGGAGCAGTTCTGGGCGATCTTGCTCGGCTCGCGCCCCGCCCGCAGCCACTCGTCGCGGACGGCGGGGTCCAGTGGCAGGTCGCGGATGTTGCCCAGCGCCTGCTCGGCCAGCCCGGCGCTGCCGAGGATCTCCCGCACGCCGGCGAGATGCATCTCCTCCCCCGAGTGCGAGGCGGCCGCGAGGGCCAGGAGATGCGGCGGAAGGTCCAGCCCGAGACCGACCATCCCGACAGCCTGCAACGGCTTGTTCGTCGAACGAGGCAGGATCTGCGACGTCACGTCCCCCACCGACCACGCGACGCTCCCGTCGGCCGCCAGTGCCACCACGGACCCGTGATGGTGCCCCTCGACGAAGCCCGACCGGACGATCTCGGCGACAGGGACGGACATGCGGGCAAGGGTACGGGCGGGGGGTCGTGGCCGGCCCTCGGCGGGGTAGTTCGGGACGTTCCCGACCATTACTGACGAGTAGACCGCGGGAAGCGTCCCGAACTACCCCGGCAATCCGGCATGGAAGGATGTCCGCCGTGCCAGCGCCGCAGTTCCACCCGACGCCCCTCGAGCTCGACGACCTGGAGCTGGTCGTCTCGGGCGCACTCCCAGGACCGCTGGATCTGCGGCTGCCGTCAGACGTCGAGGCAGCGGCGCGTGAGGCCGGTGCGGTCGTGCTCGTCGACCCGGAGGGGCTTCCGCTGGCCGAGGTGGCCTGGCCGACCCGGGACGTCACCCCACTCACGCGGCCGGCGTACGGGCCCTTCCGGCGCCTGTATCTCACGCCCACGGAGGCGCGCGAGCGCCACCCGGACGGCTTCACCGCCGTGCTCGTCGGCGGCATCGCGGACCGCCCGGCGGTGCTCCGCGCGGCGCTCGCCGAGCACAGCGACGTCGTCGCCATCCCGGTGGCACCGAACGACCCGCGGGTGCCGCACGTGCTGGCGGCGTACGGCGACCCGGCCGTCGCCCCTCCCGTCGCGCTCGAGGGGTCGGCGCCGTCGCAGCAGGGGCTTGTCGTCTTCTTCACCGGCCTCTCCGGCAGCGGCAAGTCCACGCTCGCCCGCGCACTCGTTGACCTCATCCACGAGCAGGGTGAGCGGACGGTGACGTCCCTCGACGGTGACGTCGTGCGACGCAACCTGTCGGCCGGCCTGAGCTTCTCCAAGGAGGACCGCGAGACCAACATCCGCCGGATCGGCTGGGTCGCCGCGGAGATCGCGCGCCACGGCGGAGTCGCCGTGTGCAGCCCGATCGCGCCGTTCGACGCGACGCGTCAGGACGTGCGGGGATATGTCGCGGACGCGGGCGGGGCGTTCTTCCTCGTCCACGTGGCCACACCGCTGGAGGAGTGCGAGCGCCGCGACCGCAAGGGGCTCTACGCCCAGGCGCGCGCCGGCAAGATCCCGGAGTTCACCGGCATCTCGTCGCCCTACGAGGTGCCGCAGGATGCCGATGTGGTCGTCGACACCACCGGCCGGAGCGTCGAGGACGCGCTCGAGGACGTGCTGCGCGGGCTGCGGGCGAAGGGCTACGTCGACGTGGAACTCGGTCGTGGACCAGCGAGCGCCAGCGATCCCGGCGGTCGAGTAGCGAGCGCCAGCGATCCCGGCGGTCGAGTAGCGAGCGCCAGCGATCCCGGCGGTCGAGTAGCGAGCGCCAGCGAGCGTATCGAGACCCGCGTCGACACCCCCCGCCCCCTCAGGGTGCTCTACGTCTGCACCGCCAACATCTGCCGCTCGCCGTACATGGAGCTGACCTCGCGGCGGTTGGTCCCGGACGAGAGCGACATCGTCTTCGCGAGCGCGGGCACCCGCGGCTTCGACGCGGCCGAGATGGACGAGGAGATGGCGGCGCTCCTCGCCGGCGACGCCGCGCGGCTCGCCAAGGCGTTCCGGAGCCGGCCGCTGACGCGCGAGCTCCTCCAGGAGGCCGACCTGGTCCTGACCGCCGAAGCGAGTCATCGGGCCTTCATCCTCGACGACCAGCCCGGCCTGTTCCGGAAGGTCTTCACCCTCGGCCAGGCCGCCGCTGCGATCGAGAGGCTCGGCACAGGGCTCGCCCGTCACGACCTCCTCGAGAGGCTGGGACAGTCCCGCGGGAGCGCGGAGACCTCCCTCGACGTCGGCGACCCCTACCGCCGGGGCCCCGAGGCTGCGGCACGGGCCGCCGCGAGCATCGAGCATCTCCTGAGCGTCATCCTCCCGGCCCTGACTCAGACTCAGCCCGCAGCCGACGTGCCGTCGGGCCGCTAGCTGTTGGCGGCCCCGGATGTCTCCCGGGTCCGCTTGCCATGCGACTCGATATGGGGGCAGCGGTCACCGTACTTCCGGCGACACACCACGCTTCGTCTCCACCGTCTCCACCACTGCACGCGCCGACGGTAAAGGGCTGGTCCGTCCGGGCACGGTCGTACTCATGGATTGTCAACGAGCGTTTAACGCGAAGGAGACGACCATTTACCGAAAGGATGCGGTGTTCACACGCACGTGGCCGAGGTGAGCCCGCCGCGACATCCGCGGCATCCCGTCGATGGTGCCACCCCGACGCTCACCGGCGATAGCGCGCCCGATGACGACCCCGGCGACGAGCGCTGCGGCGCACCACGCGAGGACGACCGCGAGCACGGTGAGGGCGACTGTCATGACGACTCCTTCGAGGGCTCCGAGACCGACACGCAGGTTTCTCCCTTGTAACCTACTGGTGACCAACGACCGAGACCGCGAAACGTTCCGGGACCGTCCTGGCAGGATTGCGGCCCATGCACGAGCTCTTCACCACCGACGCCTTGTCGGTGCTCATCGTCAGCTTCGGCGTGGGCATCGTCGTCGGCCTGACGGGCATGGGCGGCGGAGCGCTCATGACGCCCGCGCTGATCTTCCTCGGCGTCAACCCGACGGCGGCCGTCGCCAACGACCTGGTCGCGGCGTCGGTCAACAAGACGGTCGGCGCCGCAGTGCACTGGCGCCAGGGCTCCCCCAACCTGCGGCTCGCCCTCTTCCTCGTGATCGGGTCGGTGCCGTTCGCGTTCGCGGGCGGGTTCATCGTGCAGCACATCGGCGGCGACAACACCGAGAAGTTCCTGACGAACGCCATCGGCGTCGCGCTACTGCTCGCGGCAGCGTCGTACACGTTGCGGATGTATCTCCAGCTGCGCACCATCGCCAGCGGGCGCAGGACCACGTCGTCCATCGAGGTGCGGCCGGTCCCGACCTTGCTCGTCGGCGCCCTGGGAGGCCTCCTCGTCGGCATCACGTCCGTCGGCTCCGGCTCCCTCATCATGGTGGCGCTCCTCCTGCTCTATCCGACGCTCTCCGCGGTGAAGCTCGTCGGCACCGACCT
Organism: Nocardioides sp. AN3; assembly: GCF_054653495.1. NCBI lineage: Bacteria > Bacillati > Actinomycetota > Actinomycetes > Propionibacteriales > Nocardioidaceae > Nocardioides > Nocardioides sp. AN3. The sequence continues at coordinate 324,334 of NZ_BAAIGC010000001.1, read as the reverse complement.
CATGCAAGCGGTCCCCCTCGTCCTCGCCGCCGCGATCGGCCACGTGGTCACGACCGGAGTCGACGTCGGTGTCCTCGTGCCGCTGATCATCGGCGGCACGCCGGGCACCTTCCTCGGAGCGCGCATCGCCGCGCGGATCGGCCAGTCGGTGATCCGTCGTGGCATCGTCATCGTGCTGTCGCTGACCGGACTCAAGATGCTGGGCGTCTCGCCGACCTGGGTCGGGATCATCGGCGCCGGGATGCTCCTGCTGGGGCCGTTGGTGTGGGGCCTGGTCCGTCAGACGGCGGGCGTCCCCGCGTTCGACCGCAACTCGGGCGCCTGGCAGGTCGACGAGACCGAGCTGCGCCCGCCCCGCGAGCCGAGCCTGGACGCGGGACAGGCGGGCTAGACCGCTCGGTCACACGACGGGAACGGTCTCCCCCAGATTGGGTAAGGATCGACCTGTTCGACCATTGATCGGCCGTCGAACGCAGTGATATAGCCACATGCACGACGACGTCCCCGATCTGAGCCCCTGCCTCGAGTGTGGCCACCCGGTCTACCCGCTCCTGGTGGCTCCGATCTTCCACGCCCAGCACTCGTGCCGCGCCGTCGTCGACGGCCAGAGCACCGACGAGCGCTGCGGGTGCACCGACGCCGTGCATCGCCTCCCCACGATCCGCCCGCGGCATCGGCTGCTGGAGCCTGTGGGGGCCGCGAGCTGAGGGGGACGACCCGCAGTCCGGGGAGGGGGACAGCGGGTGCCGGTTGGGGGACCGGCTTCTGGGGGGAGGTAATTCGGGACGTTTCCGACCATTACCGGTCAGTAGACCGTGGGAAACGTCCCGAACTACCCCGGAAGGACCCCCGGAGGAACACGTCAGTCCGTCCCGTGGCGAGCGATGAACGCCAGGATCGGCTCGGCGAGGGCGGGTCGGCAGACGACGACGTCCGGGAGGTAGGGGTCGGGGCGGTTGTAGACGAGCGGGGAGCCGTCGACGCGGGAGGTGTGCAGCCCGGCCGCGGCGGCCACGGCGACCGGGGCCGCGGAGTCCCACTCATACTGGCCGCCGGCGTGCACGTAGGCGTCGGCGATGCCGCGGACCACGCTCATCATCTTGACCCCCGCTGATCCCATCGGCACCAGCTCGGCGCCGAGCTCGTCGGCCAGCGCGGAGACGAAGGCGGGCGGCCGGGAGCGCGAGACCGCGATGCGGGGACGGTCGGCTGTGGAGGGCGGCACGACGGGCGGTACGCCGGTGTGGAACGTCTCCCCCAGCGCCGGCTGCGCCACGGCGCCGGCCACGAGCTCTCCCCGGGACCAGAGGGCGACGTGCACCGCCCAGTCGTCGCGGGGCGGCTCGGAGAACTCCCGCGTGCCGTCGAGCGGGTCGATGATCCAGACACGCTCGGCGGCGAGCCGTCCGGCGTCGGCGTGCGTCTCGACGGCCTCCTCGGACAGCACGGCGTCGTGCGGCCGGTAGGCGGCCAGGAGGTCGGCCAGCAGGGCCTGGGCGGCGGCGTCGCCGGCGTCCTTGAGCTCCCTGCCCTCGAGGCCCGAGCCCGCGCGCACCTCCAGGAGCCGCGCACCGGCCTGCTCGGCCAGCCGGACAGCGAGCTCATGGTCGGTGGCAGTCGCGGGGTCCCAGGTCACGGCCCGCACCCTACCCAGGCCCGCACCCTCCCCAGGATGGGGCAGCCGCCCGCGTTCTGCAGACTCGTGCACTGCACTTGTGCGAGGCTCGCGAAGCGTTGACCGGCCCCGCGGCCACCACGTTCGATGACTGTCACAGACCGCACATCGGCCTCGGCCGACCCTCACGGGAGAACACGCCAGTGAACCGACGCATCATCGGCGGCGTTGCCGCAGCCCTCACCACCGTCACCGTGCTCGCTGCGTCACCCGATGGGGGCCACGCCGCCTCCCCGCAGCCGAGCCCGACGGAGCTCGCTGAGCGTGGCGCGGCACGGTTCGTCGCCGCTCGGCCCGCCCACCTCAAGCTGGGCCCGAACGACGAGGTGGTCGCCGGAAGCGTCGTCTCGTCGCATGGCCTGCAGTACGTCCCCTACGAGCGCAGCCACCGCGGGCTCCCGGTGGTCGGCGGCGACTTCGTAGTCACCACGGACTCGGACGGGAAGGTGCTGGACAGCTCCGTCGCGCAGACCCGGCCCGTGCTGCTCGCGTCCACGCACCCGAGCATCTCCGCGACGGGCGCCCAGACCGCGGCCGCCCGTCTCGTCGATGACGCCCAGGTCGAGGGCAGCCGTCTGGTCGTCCTCCAGGACGAGGCCTCGCGCCTGGCGTGGGAGACCACCGTCGACGGCACGCGCCAGGGACGCGCCTCGCGCCTGAGCGTCTACGTCGACGCGACGAGCGGCAAGGTCCTGAGCACGACCGAGCACGTCCTGTACGGCGACGGCCAGGCCGCCTGGAGCGGGCCTGACCCCGTCCACCTCGACACCACGAAGTCGAGCTCGCCGAGGTCCGGCACGACGTACTCCCTGGTCACGCCCGGCGCGACGAGCCTGCAGTGCCAGAGCTACACCGGCGGCAAGGTCTTCACCGGCTCCGACGACCTCTGGGGCAACGGTGACCCGACCAACCGTGAGACCGGCTGCGTCGACGCGCTCTACTCCGCGCAGCGCGAGAGGGCGATGCTCTCGACCTGGCTGGGCCGCAACGGCATGGACGGCTCCGGCGGCTGGGTGCCGATCCGCGTCGGCCTCAACGACGTCAACGCCTACTACGACGGCCGCAAGGTCGCAGTCGGCCACACCTCGACCGGCGGCAAGTGGATCGGCTCTATCGACGTGGTCGCCCACGAGTTCGGCCACGGCGTCGACGACCACACACCGGGCGGCATCTCCGGCGGCGGGACCCAGGAGTTCGTCGCCGACACCTTCGGAGCGGCGACCGAGTGGTTCGACAACCAGGCGGCGCCGTACGACGTCCCTGACTTCACTGTCGGCGAGCAGGTGAACCTGGTCGGCACGGGTCCGATCCGCTACATGTACAACCCGTCGCTCGCCGGCGACGACAACTGCTACTCCGCAGCGACCGCGACGGAGGAGGTCCACGCCGCGGCCGGACCGGGCAACCACTGGTTCTACCTGCTCGCGGAGGGCACGAACCCGACCAACGGCCAGCCGACCAGCCCGACCTGCAACGGCTCGAGCGTGACCGGCGTCGGGGTCCAGAAGGCGATCACGATCATGTACAACGCGATGCTGCAGAAGACGACGGGCGCGTCCTACCTGAAGTATCGCGTGTGGACGCTCACGGCGGCGAAGAACCTCTACCCCGGCTCGTGCACCGAGTTCAACGCGGTGAAGGCAGCCTGGAACGCCGTCTCGGTGCCCGCCCAGTCCGGGGAGCCGACCTGCCCCTAGTCGCGGCCGTAGATGTCCCTCGTGTAGACCTTCGAGGCGACGTCCTCGAGCACCTCGGTGCGCCGGTTGGCCACGATGACGTCCGAGATCGCCTTGAACTCGTCCAGGTCTCGGATGACGCGGGAGTTGAAGAACGTGTCCTCGGTCAGCGACGGCTCGTAGACCACGACCTCGACGCCCTTGGCCTTGATGCGCTTCATCACGCCCTGGATGGACGACATCCGGAAGTTGTCGGACCCGGCCTTCATGATCAGCCGGTAGATGCCGACCACACGCGGACCGCGCCGCAGGATGTCGGTGGCGATGAAGTCCTTGCGCGTGGTGTTGGCCTCCACGATGGCGCTGATGAGGTTCTGCGGGACGTCGCGGTAGTTGGCCTGGAGCTGCTTGGTGTCCTTGGGCAGGCAGTAGCCGCCATAGCCGAAGGACGGGTTGTTGTAGTGCGACCCGATCCGGGGGTCGAGGCCGACGCCCTCGATGATCTGGGCGCTGTCGAGGCCGTGCATCGCGGCATAGGTGTCGAGCTCGTTGAAGTAGGCCACCCGCAGCGCGAGGTAGGTGTTGGCGAAGAGCTTGATCGCCTCGGCCTCGGTCGAGTCGGTGAAGAGCACCGGCGCGTCCTTGTCGATCGCGCCCTCCACGAGCAGCTCGGCGAAGACCTTGCCGCGCTCGGTGCGGTCACCGACGATGATGCGCGAAGGGTGCAGGTTGTCGTAGAGCGCGCGCCCCTCCCGCAGGAACTCAGGGCTGAACATGATCGATGCGCCCGGGTGCTCCTCCTGCATCCGCCCGGTGAAGCCGACGGGCACTGTCGACTTGATCACCATGGTCGCGGTCGGGTTCACGGCGAGCACCTCGGCGATGACGCTCTCGACGGAGCGGGTGTTGAAGTAGTTGGTGCGCTCGTCGTAGTCGGTGGGGGTGGCGATGACGACGAAGTCGGCGCCGTCGTACGCCGCCTGCTTGTCCAGCGTCGCGGTGAGCTGGAGCGGCCGGTGGGCGAGGTAGTCCTCGATCTCGGCGTCCTCGATCGGCGAGATGCCCGCGTTGACCTTGTCGACCTTGGCGGCGTCGAGGTCCAGCGCCCACACCTCGTGGTGCTGCGAGAGGATGACGGCGTTGGAGAGACCGACGTAGCCGGTGCCGACGATGGCGATCTTCATGGCCCCCAGCCTATGGGAGCATGACCCCGACGTGGGCTGTAACCCTGCCCACGCTGTGGCGCGCGTTCGGCGGCGGCTGCGCGCCCGTCTACGATGATGGCTGCCCTTGCGGGCTGGACCCACCTGTGCTGTGTCCAATTGTGAAGGGAAGCCATGACCCAGACCCACCCCGACTATCGGCTGAGCCAGCTGGACCAGCTGGAGGCGGAGTCGATCCACATCTTCCGTGAGGTCGCCGCCGAGTTCGAGAAGCCGGTGCTGATGTTCTCCGGCGGCAAGGACAGCATCGTGATGATGCGCCTGGCCGAGAAGGCGTTCTACCCCGCGAAGATCCCGTTCCCGGTGCTGCAGGTCGACACCGGCTACGACTTCCCCGAGGTCATCGACACGCGTGACAACTGGGTCAACCGGCTGGGCGTGCGCCTCATCGTCGCCAGCGTGGAGCAGGCGATCAAGGACGGCATCGTCGTCGACGACGGCAAGACCTCGCGCAACCGGCTGCAGATCGGCACGCTGCTCAACGCGCTCGAGGAGGGCGGCTTCACGGCCGCCTTCGGGGGTGGTCGTCGTGACGAGGAGAAGGCCCGCGCCAAGGAGCGCGTCTACTCCCACCGCGACGAGTTCGGCCAGTGGGATCCGAAGAACCAGCGCCCGGAGCTGTGGTCGCTCTACAACGGCCGCCTGCACGAGGGCGAGCACATGCGCATCTTCCCGATCTCCAACTGGACCGAGCTGGACATCTGGGACTACATCGGCCGGGAGGGCATCGAGATCCCGTCGATCTACTTCAGCCACCAGCGCCGCGTCTTCCAGCGCGACGGGATGCTGCTGACGGAGTCGGAGTTCAACCCGTGCCGGCCCGGCGAGGTCGCCGAGGAGCGCACGGTCCGGTTCCGCACCGTGGGCGACCTCACGCTGACCGGATGCGTGGAGTCCACCGCCAGCACCGTGCAGGAGATCATCGATGAGGTGGCCGTCGCTCGGGTGACCGAGCGCGGCGCCACCCGTGGCGACGACCGCTTCAGCGAGGCGGCCATGGAGGACCGGAAGAAGGAGGGCTACTTCTGATGGCCACGAAGATGGACCTGCTGCGCTTCGCCACCGCCGGCTCGGTCGACGACGGCAAGTCGACCCTCATCGGGCGCCTGCTGCTGGACTCGAAGGCGATCTTCGAGGACCAGCTCGCCGCCGTGGAGGCCACGAGCGAGGCGAAGGGCCACGACTACACCGACCTCTCCCTGCTGACGGACGGCCTGCGCAGCGAGCGCGAGCAAGGCATCACGATCGACGTCGCCTACCGCTACTTCGCGACGCCGAAGCGCAAGTTCATCATCGCCGACACCCCGGGCCACGTGCAGTACACCCGCAACATGGTCACCGGCGCCTCGACCGCCGACCTCGGCCTGGTGCTGGTCGACGCCCGCAACGGCCTGACCGAGCAGTCGCGCCGCCACGCGGTGCTGCTCTCGCTGCTCCGCGTGCCGCACCTGGTGCTGTGCATCAACAAGATGGACCTCGTGGACTTCAGCCAGGAGGTCTACGACCAGATCTCGGCCGACTTCACTCAGTTCGCGACCAAGCTGAACGTGCCGGACCTCGAGATCATCCCGATCTCGGCGCTCCAGGGCGACAACGTCGTCGACCGGTCGACGAACATGCCGTGGTATTCCGGGCCAACGCTCATGCACCACCTTGAGAACGTCCACGTCGCCTCCGACCGCGACCTGGTCGATGTGCGCTTCCCGGTGCAGTACGTCATCCGGCCCAAGTCCGACGAGCACCACGACTATCGGGGGTACGCCGGCCAGGTGGCCGGTGGCGTCCTCAAGCCCGGCGACGAGGTCGTCGTGCTCCCCTCGGGGATGACATCGAAGATCGCCGGCATCGACCTGTTCGACCGTGAGATCACCGAGGCTTTCCCGCCGATGTCGGTCACGGTCCGCCTGGAGGATGACGTCGACGTCTCGCGCGGCGACATGCTCGCCCGGGTCAACAACGCGCCGAAGCCGAGCCAGGACATCGACGCGATGGTCTGCTGGATGACCACCACTCCCCTGCGGCCGCGGCAGAAGCTCGCCATCAAGCACACCACCCGCTCAGCACGGGCGCTGGTCAAGGATGTGCAATACCGGCTCGACGTCAACACGCTCCACCGCGACAACGAGACCAAGGAGCTCGGGCTCAACGAGATCGGCCGCATCCAGCTGCGCACGACGGTGCCGCTGCTGGTCGACTCGTATTCGAAGAACCGCACCACCGGCTCGTTCGTCCTCATCGACGAGGCGACCGGTGTGACCGTCGGCGCGGGGATGATCAACTCCGCCGGCTGACACCGCCCCCAGCACCGAGCCCCGCTTGACCGAAAGGTCAGCGGGGCTTGGTGCTTTCGGGCCAGCTGTCCGTCCTGCCGGCCAGCCGGCGGTGGATGTTTTGCCCAATTGAGGTCATTCGCGAGCACCAGGGTGAATTCGACCCTGAAGCATGCGGATTCGACCCGCCCTGTGCTCGGTCGTGATGCTTGCTGCCCTGCCGTTTTCCCTGGTCAGCGCGACGGGAGGCGGCGGTGCCACCCTCACTGCACGACCTGTCGGGGCGGTCCGTCCAGCACCCCCGTCGGCAACCCTTCCGGCCCCAGGGCCCGCTGTGATGCGGCCGGTTGACGAGCCGCCTGCGATCGCCATGGCGGAGCGCCCGTCCTCACCGACGATGCGCAGGATGACCGGCCGGCAAGTGACTTCCGCGGTGCGTCGTCTGTTCCGCCAGCCATATCGCGCCTTCTCCCGCCAACGCGGCAAGCGCCCCTGGTGGAACCGCCGCAGCGGCATCGCCGGAGCAGACTGGGTCTACCCCTACTTCCCCGCCGCCTGCTACCAGACGGACGCAGCCGCTGGCGGCACGTCCGCCTCGGCCTGGCAGGTGCTGTGGGTCTATCCCGACAACCAGTCCCCCACAGCGAGGGCGAACGTGCGCGACATCCGCCTCATGGTGCGCGGCACGCAGTCCCTCTTCGCCGCCTCGGCGCGGCGCTACCTCCGCAACCAGCGCCAGCTGTTCGCGCGCTCGCTGGCCCCGCGGTTCGTCACCACGGCCGGCTGCCAGGCAGACGTGCGGCCCGTTCGGGTGCCGAGCAGCGTCTACAACACCGGCAACGTCTGGGACCCCGGATCGTCAGCTACGCCGTTCGGCGCGGGCACGCTCACCGAATGGCTGCTGACGCACGGCTTCAACGCGCCGAACCGCAAGTATCTGGTGTTCCTGCAGTCCTCGCCGGCGTACGCCCACACGTGGACGGGGATCAGCGAGGACCCAGCGAACTCGACGGGCACCGGTTCGGACGAGACGCCGACGCGGGACAACCCCGCGAACTACACGTCGTTCTCCTACGTCGACCTCTCCTCGTCCCTTAGCGGTGGCCCTGGTCTCGGCGATCTCACCTATCCCACCCAGGTGATGGCTCACGAGATGACGCACGCGCTCGGGGCGATGACGGCGTCCGCGCCACATGAGAACAAGGCGAACCCGCTGCACCCCACGGACTGCTGGGATCTGCTCTGCTACAACCCGCCGACCAAGGGGCAGTCCTACGCCAACGGGTGCGGCGGTGCCTCGGGCTGGATGCAAGCGAGGCTCGCTCGCGGCTACCTGCGCCTCGACTGCAACCGCGACGACTACTGGGCGCCAGCGACCGACTCAGGGCTCCCGGCGGCCGCCTGGACGGCCCGACGCTGGGCCGTCTCGTCGAGCAGCTTCCTCTACGGCAACGCGCAGCCAACGCCGTCGCAGCTGCGAGCCCACCAGCGCTGAAACCAGGCTCCTGGCAGACCAGCTTGGAGCTCAGGACTGCAGAGGGGGAAGCTCCGGCATCCCCGACAACCCATCGCCTCCTTGGGGCTCGAGATCAAAGAGGCACTCGTCCGTGTTGGCGAAGACCTCAACCCCGAAACCGTTATCCGTCTGGGCTAGCCAGTCGAAGCGCACCGGCTCCTGCTCGTGAAGGCCCATCGCCTTCGCCTGCTCAGCCAACCGATAGAGGTCGCCCCAGACCGCCGCTTCGTCGAGAGTGAAGCTGAGATCCGCCTGGGGCAGCGATTCCGTCGTGACAAGGTGAAGATGCATGGATCGACCGTAGTCCGTCTCGCCCGCAACCTGCTGAAGTTATCCACAGGGGCACGTGTACGCTGCAAAGGCCGCCGCGTCCGCCCAGGAAACAGCGTTGGGGAGCCCTGCAGCCGCAGAGAACGGGACCCTCTGCTGACGAACCTTCGTCCGGCGTTCATGCGGCGGCTGCGCGCTGGCTGCCGTGGCCTGTGTCCGCGGCCGATAGAAGAGCCGGGTGTATCTCGCGACCGTTCGCAAGACGTCCACGACCGCACCGAGGGTCCCCGTGCGTCGGGTGCTGGTCGGCAATGTGCTTGCCCTCGGCGTCGTCAGCCTGGTGACCGATGTCTCGAGCGAGATGGTCACGTCGGTTCTGGGCGCCTACGCGTTCGTGCAGCTCGGCCTGGGGGTGGTCGGCGTCGGCCTGCTCGACGGCTTCTACCAGGGCGCGACCGCGCTCTCGCGGCTTGCCGGCGGCTACGTCGCCGACCGGCTCGGCGCCCTCAAGGCGGTGGCCGGCACCGGCTATGGACTGGGCGCGCTGGCAAAGCTGGTGCTCCTCGCCGTGCCGAGCGCCGCCGGGGTCGTCGGCGCGATCGGCATCGACCGGGTCGGCAAGGGCATCCGGACCGCCCCTCGTGACGCCATGATCTCGCTTGTCGTCGAGCCTGAGGCACTCGGCCGCGCCTTCGGCGTCCACCGCGCGATGGACAGTGCCGGCGCCTTCCTCGGACCGCTGGTGGCGACCGGCGTGCTGCTCGCGGCGGGCGCGAGCACGGAATACGACGCCGTGTTCCTCGTCAGTCTCTGCGTCGCCGTGCTCGGGGTGCTGGTGCTCGTCCTGTTCGCACGCGAGCCCCGGCGCACCGCCGCCTCGAACGCCGCCGGCCGGCCGGACCTCCGCGTGGTGCTCCGGCTTCTCCGCGACCCCGCCATCGCGCGGATGCAGGTCGCCGCCGTCCTGCTCGGCCTGGTCACCGTCGGGGACACCCTCGTCTACCTCCGGCTGTTCCTGCGCCAGGAGCTGAGCACGACGTGGTATCCGCTGCTGGCCGTCGCCACCAGCGTGGCCTTCCTCCTCCTCGCCGTGCCGCTGGGGGTGTTGGCCGACCGGGTCGGGCGCTGGTGGGTGGTCGTGGGTGGGCACGTCGCACTGGCCGCGGTCTACGTGCTGCTGTCGAGCTCGCGAGGCGGATGGCTGACCATCGGCGCGACGCTCGCGCTCTACGGCGCCTTCTACGCCGCCACCGAAGGCGTGCTCGTCGCCGCAGCGAGCGCCGTGCTGCCCGTCGAGCTGCGCACGAGCGGGATCGCCTTGCTGCAGACAGGACAGGCGCTCGCCTACCTCGTCTCGTCGGTGCTCTTCGCGGTCGTCTGGCAGTGGTGGGGCGCCGGACCTGCCTGGCTCATCGCCGGCCTCGCCGTGATCCTGCTGCTGCCCGTGATCATCCGCCTTCTGCGTCCAGGACGCACGGCGTGAGCACGCGCCTGCGCGCCGCGGTCCTCGGCATCTGCGTGGCCGTGCTGGTCGCCGCCTGCCTCGGGTTCGTCGCGACGCGCCGGGCTGCCAACCAGGCGGCGGCCGACGACAGGTCCGTTGACCTGACCCGGAGCAACACACTCGTCGTGCGCGACCTGCGCGGCGGCGCCTCCTACAGTCACCTGGCGCAGCTCGACCCGGCCCACCCTGAGGACCGCACCGACTCGGCCGATGTCTGCGTCCGCGTGTACGCCGTTCGCGGCCACGGCGTGTGCCTGCGTCCGAGCGCTGAGGCGGCAGGCACCTTCGACGTCGCCTTCCTCGACGAGCACACCCACCCGACGTCGTCGTTCCCGCTGGTGGGCGTGCCGAGCCGGACTCGGATCTCACCGGACGGCCGGCTCTTCTCGTGGACCGTGTTCGTGCAGGGCGACTCCTACAACGGCGGCCGGTTCAGCACCCGCAGCGGCACCTACGACGCCCGCCACGACGACCTGGTCGGCACCCTCGAGGACTGGCACATCACCGTCGAGGGAAAGCCTTACCACGCCGCCGACCTCAACTTCTGGGGCGTCACCTTCGCGGCCGACGACCGCACCTTCTACGCCACGATGTCGACCGCCGGCGAGCGCTATCTGGTCCGCGGCAACCTCGCGGCGCACACGCTCGCCACAGTGCACCGCAACGTCGAATGCCCCTCGCTCTCGCCCGACGGGTCCCGCATCGCGTTCAAGAAGCAGATCGGCCGCGGCTGGCACTTCGCCGTGCTCGACCTGACCACGGGTGAGGAGACGCTGCTCGCTGAGCAGCGCAGCATCGACGACCAGCTCGCCTGGCTCGACGACGAGACGGTGTTGTACGGCGTACGCCGTGATGCTCGGCACGCCGATGTGTGGTCCGTGCCCGCCGACGGATCGGGCACGCCGACGCTCGTCGTACCTGACGCCGACTCACCGGCGTCGATTCGATGAACCCTCGCTAACCCGGCCTCCGAGGCCTGACGCGAGGGTGCCCGGAGCCGATAGACATGGCGCGCTTGCGTCACATCCCCCACTCATTCTGGAGATCCTGATGCGCCTCACCTTCCGCCATCTCACTGCTGCCGCCGGCCTGGTCGCCGCCGCGGGGGCGGCCCTCGTCGCCGTCACCACCCAAGGGCCCACCGCGTCGGCCGCGGTGACCGTCCCGCGCTACGACCACATCGTCGTCGCCGTCTTCGAGAACCACTCGGTCTCGCAGATCACCTCAGGTGCGCCGTACTTCAAGTCGCTCGCCGACCAGGGCGCCGAGATGACCAAGTCGTTCGGCGTCACCCACCCCAGCGAGCCGAACTACCTCGCCCTGTTCTCCGGCTCCACCCAGGGCCGGACGGACGACTCCTGCCCGCACACCTACTCCACCGGCAACCTCGGCCAGCAGCTGATCTCGGCCGGCTTCACCTTCAAGGCCTACTCCGAGGGCCTGCCCTCTGCCGGCTCCACTGTCTGCACCTCCAGCGCCGGCAAGTACGCCCGCAAGCACGCGCCGTGGGTCGACTTCTCGAACCTCGCGGCCAACCTGCACCGGCCCTACAGCGACTTCCCCACCGACTTCACGACGCTGCCGACCGTCTCGTTCGTGGTCCCGAACCTGTGCAACGACATGCATGACTGCTCGGTCTCCACCGGCAACGCGTGGGCGCAGAGCCACCTCGACGCCTACGCCCAGTGGGCGAAGACCCACAACAGCCTGCTGATCACGACCTTCGACGAGGACAACAACACCTCCGTCAACCAGATCTACACCTCGCTGGTCGGCGCACACGTCACCGTCGGCGACTACTCCCAGAGCATCGACCACTACAACGTCCTGCGCACCATCGAGGACGCCTACGGCCTCGCCCCACTCGGCAACGCCGCCAGCAAGTCGGCCATCACCGGCATCTGGAACTGACCCTCATCGCAACAGCGGGTGCGCGTCCACTTGGACGCGCACCCGCTGTTCACGAGCAGCGCTGGTCGCGTTGCGGCCTCCCGGTCTTTGCCAGTGGGAATCAGGGCCCCAGAAGGGGGCATTGGCGGAATGCCATCAAGCGGGCCGACCGATTCGGGACATCGCCGTCGATCGTGATCTCGGTCTGACTGTCACGTTGCGAGCCCGCCCACATGAATCAAAGGGGCTCCTCCTCGCCGTGGACTAGCTACTTCTACGCGGCCAGCAGCCACGTCACGCTCACGGGTCTTAATCGCTCCTGTGCGTGAAGCATGCCCCCGTTGCCCGCCCGTTCATGCGGTATCTCCTCAACCGAGGCTGGAACGTGACGGCGATCGACTCCGAGACTCGTTCCATACTGCAGTGCGCGGCTCCGAGCGGCCCGTCGCAGGCGCATACGCCCACCTACACCACTCCAGGACGGGCCGGGCTTCATTTCCGCGCCAGGGCGACCGACCCGATGGATGGTCTCTGCTCCCCACCTGACCGGATTCGCCGAGCGGTTCGCCGAGCAGCTCGCGACGGAGCATGAGCGACTCAAGGGCGTCTAATCAGCGCGAGCACTCGGCGCGACACGCTCAGACGTGCAGCGGCTCCGCCTCGCGTCGGCGAGGGCGCTGCAGCCGGTCCTTGTATCGGAGCGCCCACTCCTCGACGAACGCCCGCGAGGACCAGGCGATAAGCAAGGTGCCCGGCATGCCGACCGCCATCGCGACCAGCGGATTGGAGGAAACGGTAGCCATCACGACCTCGCGCACGAGGAAGTTCCACAGGTAGAGGCTGTAGGAAATCCAGCCCAGCCAGACCAGCGGCGACCACGTGAGTAGCCGAGATAGCGGCAAATCGGCGGCGTCGACGGCTGTCCAGACGAGCGCGCCCATGGCCACGGTCATGATCGGCAGCAGGGCGGTGTAGCCGATGCCGGAGGACTTGAGCTCGGGCGCGGCCGCGCAGGCTGCGACGACCACCCAGCAAGCCACCTGCACCCATGTCCGGCTCAGCGCCTCACGGACCCGCCGCCCGCCGCCTTGGTGGCGCACGATGGCAATCAGGGCCCCGAGGACGAGCGGGTCGATCCAGGTGGTCGGCAAGAAGTAGATCCTGCCGCCGAGCAACGCCCACATAAACGGGCGGACGACCCAGGTCGCGACGATCACAAACCCGAGACCCAACGTGAGCCGATGGCCGCAGCCCCGTGCGAGCACGAAGATCAGCGCGACCGGCCAAAGGAAGTAGAACTGCTCCTCGACGCTGAGCGTCCACAGCGGGCCGAGCTCGACAGGTGCCCACCCAGCGGACGCGCCGAAGTTGAAGACGTAACCGATCGACAGGGCAGCGCCGGCCGCCGCCTTCCCGAGACTGGTGCCGAGGGCGTCCCCAAGGCCGAACCCCACTGCGACGAGGTACGCAGCGAGCATCGCGTAAAGGGCGGGGAGCAGTCGCACCGCTCGGCGGATGTAGAAGTTCGCGATGCTGATCTGTCCGGTGCGTTGGCGCTCACCAAGGAGCAGGCCGGTGATCAGGAACCCGGACAGCACGAAGAAGATCTGAACGCCGACGACGCCCGCGTTCGGGAGCAGGGGCGGGACGAAGTGGCGCAGGACGACGAGCCCGACTGCGATACCGCGAAGCCCATCGAGCGCGGTGATCCGAGATGGCGAAGACACGTGCGACAACGCTACCGGTCAGTGGCGGCCGATGTGGCGGCAACGGCCAAGGGCGGTGCTTCTGCCTGCACCGCCCCATTGCCACCTGCGAATTATCTTCATCCCGCGAGTGTGACGCGATCTGGCGCGCTGCGCTGCGACGGTCGCCACAGGTCTAGACATCCGAGTAACCGGGATCATCATGGTCGCTCGGCAGGGTCGTCGCATCGTGACCAGGGCGAGCGCCCCGTCGCCCGCGGCGCGTCCGAGCCGGTGCCAGCGAACGACGTAATCAAGTTCGCTCGAACCTGCCGCGCTCCATCAGGAGCCGTCGTGGCGCCGGACCGTAGCGCCGAAGGTTCAGCCGCCCACGGTCTAGTGGCGGTGGAACGCGTCGCTGCAGCCGCAACGGACCTCGTCAGCATCGTAGAGAACCTGCAGCCGCTCATTGCACCCAGACGGGCGGAAGAACGATCGGCGACCAAGAGCATGAGTGCAACGGGGGCACGCCCGCACGGGCTCGGAAAAGACACGGGCGGCTCGATGTGGACGCACCAATGCGGCGATGGAGACCAGGGACACGGCGATTCCTCCTCTGTCCTGACAAGGAAACGCCAATGCCGCCTACGTCACATCCCCAGTTCCGGGTATGCCCAGCGCGGGAGCACCCCCACGCCTAGACTAGGGCAGGGCTTTCCAGCGTCGTGGGGCCTGAAGACCTCAGGCGCGCACGAGCAGCAGGAGAGACGTTGAGCAAGTCCGTCGCGATCATTGGCACGCGTGGCTTTCCCAGCTACTACGGCGGCTTCGAGACCGCAGTGCGCGAACTGGCGCCGTATCTCGTCGACCACGGCTGGGACGTCACGGTCTACGGCCGGAAGAAGGCCATCAAGCCGAACGATCCCCTCTGCGCAGGCGGCGTCGTGAGCAAGACGACGCCTGGCCTCGAGTACAAGTCCTTGAGCACCCTGACCTACGGCCTGACGGCAAGCGTGCACGCCACCCTGAAGCGCCCTGACGTCGCACTCGTCATGAACGTGGCCAATGGCTACTTCCTGCCCCTTCTCAAGCGGGCAGGAATTCCCACCCTCGTCAATGTCGACGGCATCGAGTGGGACCGGGACAAGTGGGGCAATCTCGCACGCAAGGTGTTCTACCGGGGTGCAGAGATGACCGCCAAGTACGCCAACAACCTCGTCTTCGACGCGCACGCGATCGGCGACTACTGGAAGCGCGAGTTCAATCGCGACGGTATCTACATCCCGTACGGCGGACGCTTCCGCGAGGAACTCCCCGTGGAGCCGGGACTGACGCACCGGGGATACGTCCTCGTCGTCGCGCGCTTCGTGCCGGAGAACACCATCCCCGAGTTCCTAACCGCTGCCGAGAAGCTCAGCACCGAATGGCCGGTCGTGATTGTCGGCTCAAGCGGGTACGGCGGAGAGCTTGACCAGCAGGCCGAGTCGCTCGCCGCTCGAAACCCGAACGTGCGTTGGCTCGGGCATGTCGCGAACGACGACCGGCTGCACTCGCTCTGGCAACATGCTGGTGCCTATTTCCACGGGCACAGCGTCGGGGGCACCAACCCTGCTCTGGTTCAGGCGATGGCCCTTGGTGCACCGACCGTCGCGCGGGACACTATCTACAACCGCGAAGTCCTCGGTCACGATGGCGTGTATCTCGATCCGTCGCCGGAATGCATTGCCGAGGGCATTCAGAGCGTGCTGAGCAATGAAGCCCTTCAGGACAGATTGTCCTCGTCAGCCGAGTCGCGCGCACGGGACACCTTTACCTGGACCCTGGTGTGCAACCGTTACGAGGATGCCCTGGTCAACCTCTTGCGATAAAAGACACCCACCAGGGACCGCGGTGTGTCTGAGTAAATGCACCAGTTGGCGGTTGTAATACCCGGCCAGGAGGCGGTGCTCATGAGTGATCTTGGCGGAGGTCGCGTCGGGTAGCAAGTCTGACGCGGCGCGCGTGAGGAGTTCCGCCTCCCCGCCGCGTGCGACGAGCGTTGTCGAGGCCGGCTCGGCGGGCCTCGCTGATGGCTCCTCCGCGGCCGTTGTGCTCGTCGTCGGGAGTGACGTAGCCGATGCCCTCGTGGAGCCGGATCGTGTTGTGGTGGCTCCGGAGGCGGTCGAGCTCGGCCTCGGGTCGCCGGGGTCGACGATCTTGTCCAGGTGGGGCATTCGCCCTTGAGGTGGCCGAAGAACGACTCGACCCAGGCCTGGTCGTTCGCGGTCGAGGGACGGCCGAAGTGCTGGGCGATCCGGGCCCCGGCCATGAACACCGCGGTCGCGGTCGAGGTCATCTGCGGGCCGTTGTCAGAGACCGCGAGCAGCACCTGACATGGTCGATGCCCAGCACCGCCGCGGTCCGCCGCAGCGACCAGCCGCCCTGCTCGGGGCCATCGCCGGTGGCGTGGTCGACCAGGGCGAGCAGACCGGCCTTGACGTCTGCGTCCACCCCCGTCGGGACGGGCCGGCGGTCAGTCCCAACGCGATCTTCCCTTGTGCAGACGCAACTCCACGGCCTGCTCGGCGATGGTGGCCCGCAACCGCTCGATCTCGGCCCGGGCATCATCGAGCTCGACCTGCTCCACGGACTTGCCGCGGCCGCCGGGTCTTCCCGGGACCGAGGACGCCAACGCCTCCAGCGCGCCCTGCTTCGCGGTCATGCACACGTGCACCACCGCGGACCGGTCCACGCCGAACTTCTCAGCAGCCTCCCGTTGGGTCGCCTGCTGGGTCAGCACCTGCACGAACAACTCGCACTTCTCCGGGGGGGTGTCCCTATGGGGTTCGTCAAGCCGCGGTGGGGGTTGATCGGTCTTCGTAGAGGTTGCCGTTGCGGAGCATGGCGTGGAGGACGTCGACGCGTCGTCGGGCGAGGCAGATGAGGGCGGCGTTATGCTTCTTCTTCTCGGCGCGTTTGCGGTCGTAGTAGGCCCGGCTGGCCGGGTCGGACAGGGCTGCGAAGGCGGCGAGGAAGAAGGCTCGTTTGAGGTTCTTGTTCCCGCCGCGGCTGGGGTGTTCGCCCCGGATGCTGGACCCTGAGCGACGGGTGACGGGTGCGAGGCCGGCGTAGGCGGCGAGGTGGCCGGCGGTGGGGAAGGAGGACCCGTCGCCGACTTCGAGGAGGATGCGGGCTCCGGTCCTGACGCCGATGCCGGGCGTCGAGGTCAGGACTCGGGAAAGAGGGGTGTGCATCGAACATCTCCTCGATCTGCTTGGCCAGGCGAAGAGCGCCGGCATCCACGTTACGAAGAGACCAACCATTCGGCGGCCCTGTCCCTATCAGCGGTCATCCTCCGCCACCAGCCCCGGCGGCAACACCCCCGAATCATGCGTACGACAGGGGCAGAGAGCCACACCGGGCCTGGTGACCAGAACCCCTTGGCTTGGGGTCAGGAAGAAGGTAACGGGGGGCAAACCGCTTCCTCGGCTTCCCCCTCGAGAGCTAATGCCCGGGCATACGCATAGGCTCTGTCATCTACTCCAACCTTTCGAAACGGACGAAACGTAGCCGTCTCCTGGTTGGGTATTTCAACCGGCCTCTGGTGCATTAACTCTGACGCGGAACGGGGACGGCCGCAACCGCCGCCATATCATCTCAGATGGACACCCCGGTAGTGCGCAGTATTTCTGCGGCTTTCGAGCGCCAGGTGACATCCGGAGGAAATTGCTCTGACACGCGCCGAGGGCGGCCAGAACCGAGCGCCTCCATGAGCCAATCGCCATGCTGCGAACCGGGCAGGACGGTGACAACGGAGAATCCGCGGTCGCTGATGCCGGCGATCGGCGTGCTCAGGACCGGCAGGCCAGCGGCGCGATATTCGTAGGTCTTAATGACGTCACCGCCGACCTCACCCTCACCGACCCGGTGTGGGACCCAACCAATATCGAAGCGGCGAAGGAGTTCGGGAACGTCCTCGTAATGAACGTCCCCGAGCCACTCAATGTTCGAGTGGGCCCGATGAAACGCCTTGAACCCGCCATCAAGCACAGGTCCAGCAAATACAAATTGGACGCTCGGGTTACGCGTCACGGCATTGGCGATCAATTCCAAGTCAAGCCGTTCGCCGATTTTGCCGACGTACCCTACTGTCATCGCGCCGTTCGCCTTGCTCTGAAGATCAAACCGATCGGGGTCGACCCCGTTGGTGAGCAATCGCGTGTCCGACCTGCCAAAGCGATGCGCGAGCGCCAAGGTTCCCTCGGAATTCGCGGTGACAGTAGCGGCCGCGTTGAACATCCGACGGTACGACTGCTCGACCTCCGCCCGAAGATTCCGAAAAGCATAGTGCACCGTCCAGTCGTCGAGAAGATCGAGATGAACGTGTGCGGCGGTCTCACATAGGTTCGGCCACCACTCGGCCCGGCCCAGCATAGGATTCCACACCACGGCAACGCGGCCGGTCGCGTCGTGAGACCGTGACGGAAAAAACCTGAGCGAGTCGTCCCACCATCGGAACCTGTCTTTAAGCGCAGGGAGACGGAGTGTTAGTGGGTCGATGTAGTCGACACCTTCGAGATCGTTGTCGCGAGGCCTCGCCCGGAACCGATCAGTAATCACCTTCGCGACCGGTTCGGGACGACTGATGACCTCGATTCCGGTCTGGGTGGATCGCAACAGATTGCTCATCCACTCGATGATGTGCCCATCACGGGTGCGGTATCCCTCACATCGAAGCTTTCGGTGTCCGTGGATCGGGAATGCCATCACACCATTGATCTCTGTTCGCATGGTCCGCTCCTTAAGCATCCGCGGGAAGGCCACGGACGTAGACACGAGCGGCCATGGTCAGATCGCTCATCTTCGGAACAAAACTGGCACCGCGAGAAGGCAAGCCGCGTAGCGAAACCACCGCCGTCACGGCTCGGGCGACAAGGACTGCTGACGCGCCCCACACAGCCCCGGCCCATCCAGCGCCGCCGATGAACATGGCGACCCCCACGACGAGCCCACCGACTTGCGCCATGGTCATCGTCCAACCGCGCCCTTGGGCGGCAAGTAACTGTGAGGTCGCGAAGTTCAGCACGTATAGGACGGAACCACCAACCGCGACGACGGCCGGGGCCGCCGCGGGTCGGTACTCCTGCCCGAACAGGAACGAGATGAGCAGGGGAGTCAGCGCCGCCATCACAGCGGCAAACACGCCAGCGGAGACCAAGGAAATCCGGACTATTAGTGCGCAGAACTCCGCCAACTCGGCGCCGGTCCGCCGTGCCGCATCTCGATAACCGAGGATGCCCAAGGTGTTGGCAAGCACCGCTGCGAGCGAAGCGATTGTCATTGCAACCGACAAGTAACCACTTTCTTCACCGCCGATGACAAGGAGCGCGAGCAGTGGGATCAGCGTATTGCTCCCTGTCTCCGCGATTTGGCTTCCCGCGTAAGAAATACTCTCGATCATCAGCGGATAGGACTTCACCAGGGACCCCCGCAACGGAACTCGGGCCGTTGCCGTAGCCGCCAAGACCGTCGCAATAATGCTCGCCACGAAGACCAAGAGCAGCGAGGCGACTGTCATCCGGTCGGTTAGCCACAGCGCAGCGGCGCCGAAGGACATCGTGAGCGACTGCGCGATCTGCACAACGGCGATCGAGGCGTATCGATGAGCGACAACGAGCTTTCCTTGGAGACATAGGCCGAAGGTTTGGATGACTGCCGATCCGGAGGCGGCGGCAAATGCCGTAACTCCGATCTCCGTTAGGCCTGGCAGCAAATAGTGCGCAACGAGCAGGCCAACGCCGACCGCTGGCAGGAGCATTACGACGCAGATCCACAGGGCGGTACGGGTTGCCGCATCCCCCATACCGTGCGCTTCCGCTCGACGCACTGCAAGCGGGAGACCCATGCCGAACAGAACGGGCGCGAGCGTCAAACCCGCAATTGCGGACCCGTATAGTCCGCGCTCAGTCGGGCCGAGATCGCGTGCAATAAGCGGAGCAACGACGAACGGTAGAACCATGCTCGCGAGTTTCGATATCGGCAGAATGGAAGGTGATGACAGCAGCCTTCGGGCGCCTCGATCAGGAGACAACGGACCGTCTTCCTCCCACCGGACGGCCCGACACGACCGGTCCCAAGGAGGCCGGACGGCGCGCAGATCCCGGATCTGTTAGCGAATCGCGTCTACCGATCTCTGTTGAGCCAGCGCCGACCCCGGGACTCGCCTGCCGTTGCCCGGGGAGCGCCAGTCCGACGAGCACGAACACCAGGTAGGAAACCGGAAGTGCCTCGACTGATGAAACGGTCAGTCCCAGGCCGAGCAATCCCACGAAAGCAAGGAGTGCGCTCATCCCAGTCGGCGTCGACGGATCAATAGCCCGAATGAGTGATATAGATAGGAGCGCAACGAGCAACACGGCAATAAGGCCGCCCTCGACAGCGTACTTCAAGAGTAGATTATGCGCATTGATATGCCGATGCAAACCGATGAAATACTCGCCCATGACGTCACCAGCCGCACCGGGCCCCCATCCGATAATCGGTGATTGAGAAAACATTGCGAGACCCTCAATCCATCCTGGGACGCGGTTGAGAAAGCGGTCATCGGACGCGGCACCGCTAATCGATTCGACCGTCGACAACGCGGCGGGTCGTGTAATTGCCACAGCTACGACACCAATCACGGCCGCCGAGACGCTCATCATTAGGCGGCGCATAAAGCTTCCGACTGAAGGGGAAACCAATATCAGAGCACCCACCATTAGGCCGATTGCGACATAGGCGGTCCTCACGAGGGTGAGGTAAGTTCCAACCAGACCCATAGCGACCACGAGCACGGCGAGCCATTTCTTACTTCCCCAGATGGCGACCCCCGCGCCTATTAGAACAATACCCGCGAGAGCAGCATGAAACGGGCCCGCGAAGATGCCATGCATGCGGATCTCACCGTCAATCAATCCGGTGTAGACGTTGGCCTTTTCACTTCCGGCGATGTTCTGCGCCAGCGCTGGGGCGAGAAGAAAAAGCGCGACCGAGGCAGCGACGGCAACCCATAGAGATGCCACCGTCCATCGCCACGCGGCGGCGACTCGAGAGCCAGACACCGACGCACCGAGAACGAGACCCCAGAGGGCCCATGTCGACTTGCGAACCCCCAAGATGCCGACATGAAGGCTTGGCACGTTGGGGTGCGCCAGCAAAACGAGAAAGTAGCTAGTAGCAACTATGACGAGGCCGACCTGGAAGCGCCCGCGCCGACCGTCGGGATTGGCTAACCACCCAACCAACGCCCCAAGGAGTGCGAGCGTTTGCACGGGCGCAGCTAGCGGATTCGGAAGTAGAGAGGTACATGTGAGGAGAAGAACCATCGCGACAAATGGTCGGGGTGCGCTCGCAGCAGTGCGCGGCAGGATCGCCCACAGCCCGGCGCACGCAAGCGCGGCCGCAGCGAGAAGCATCCGGTCCATATGAAGACGTCCTTGCGATTCGTTCCTGAATGGAGCTAGCGGCCCGGGGCCAACCAACCCCTTGCGGTGACGGGATATGTCTACTTGGCCGCTCGATCGCCCTGAGGTCCGTAGCCGTAGCCGTAGCCGTAGCCGTAGCCGTAGCCGCGGCCCTTCGTCGGCAGCATGTTCATCACGACTCCGACCAGCGTGGCATCGACCTGCGCGAGACGGTCCATCGAGAGTTTGATTTGGTCTCGCGTGATCTTCCCGTGCTTGATCACCAAGATCGCTCCGTCCGCCTGACGTGCGAGGACCGCGGCGTCGGTGACTGGAAGCAGTGGCGGTGCGTCGATAAGTACGACGTCGTATGACTCACGAGCGGTGGCGACCAAGTCGCGCATGGCGTTCGACTGCAGCAACTCGGCAGGGTTTGGGGGAACTGGGCCAGAGGCCAGGAAGTCTAGGCCCGTGCTGTCCTCGTGTTGGAGAGCGTCCTCGAACTTCACCTTCCCAACTAGGACGCTTGTCACCCCAACGGCACCGTCGAGTTCGAGCCGTTGAGCTGCACGTGGGCGTCGGAGGTCACCCTCGATCAGGAGTGTGCGCACACCAGCTTGGGCAAGACTGATTGCCAAGCTGAGTGCCGTCGAGGTCTTCCCTTCGCCGGGGACCGCAGAGGTAAGCACGAAGACTTTGTTCTGACTGTCTACGTCGATGAACTGCAGGTTTGTTCGGAGCACACGAAACGCCTCTGCCCGCGGCGAGTGGGACGGCAGGTCACTGACAAGCGGCAGGTCCTTAGCCGCGGCATCGAACGCGATCGCGCCGAGCACGGGCTTGTCAGTCAGTTCAACTGCTTCCTCGACGGAGTGAACACGCGTGTCGAGCGTCTGGCGCAGCACCGCCACGCCGAATCCGAGCAACAGGCCAAGCACCACGCCAAGCCCGATGTTGCGTACCGGCTTCGGCGAGACCGGCTCGTCTGAGTACGAGGCGTTGTCAACAACGGTCGCCTTGATGGGGGCCGTGGACTCCCCCGGCGGTGTCTCGAGCCGGCGGACAAGGTCCGTGAGCGACTCGGCGTACGCCTGAGCGATGCTCTGTGCCTGGTGGGGATCCGTGTCCTTCACCGTGAGAGTCAGGTTGACGGTATTCGTTGTCACCTCGGAAGAGACTTGTTTGGAAAGCTCTAACGGCGTTGTGTCGAGGTTCAACTTTTGGATCACCGTGGACGCAAGCTCGCGGCTCGATGCAAGCCCTGCGTATGACTGCACCCGCGCCTGGGAGAACAATCCGCCGGCGTTGATGTTGTTGGCGTTGTCAGCATCGGCGACCGTGGTGGACACGAAGAGCTGCACGCTCGAGGAGTACTGCTTCGTCTGGGTCAGCGTCAGGCCAAGCGCAGCAAGGGCGCACAGCACCGTGATGATCGCGATCGAGAGCCACCGACGCCGCACGATCCGCAGGTAGTCGCTCAGTTCCATGTGATGCTCCAGTTCTTGTCCTCACCGGTCGGCAAGGGCTTCCCGAGGGGGTTGGTCTGGGTGGGACCAAGAGTGGGGGTCTCGATACGCTCGCTGGCGCTCGCTACTCGACCAGCGGGCGTTGGAATGGTCTCGATACGCTCGCTGGCGCTCGCTACTCGACCAGCGGTCGCCGTCAGCATGCTGAGCTCACCGTCATCGACTTGGAGCCGGCCTCGACGGATGGGGTGACCGCAAGGTCGGTCGCACCGGACTGGCCGGCGCCCGATGTCATCGTCCAACTGACGTCACTCGTCTGACCGGGGGCGAGGTAGAGCCAGACCTGGCGCACCGGCCGACCGCCGATCGTGCTCTGCTGTTGGGCCGCGTCCGTCTCACCATTGGTCTGGATCTCGCCGACGACGCCACCGACCGGCCCGTAGATCTGCACATTGACGATCTGGTTGCCGGGATCGACGCCGTAGGCGCCACCGCCGGTGATGTACGCAGGCAGACTGGCCGCGTTCTTCGGGGCGGTCGACCTGACCGTCACTCTGCCCGAGAAGGTCTGCACGCCGGCTCTGCACGACGTCGCCCTCAGCTGGGCGTCGTAGCGGAGGTAGTACGACATCTTGGCGCCAGTGGAGTCGTTGAAGTAGACGCCGACCTGCGGGTTCGTGCTGGCGCCCGACGGGGTGAGCTCACCGGCCACCGCCGTGCCGGCCAAGACCTTCTGGTCCGCGCTGCTGAAGTCGTGCACGAGGATGCGGTGCTCGGCCGCCCCCTGTCGCAGCGCCGAGACCAAGGCCGACCGGTTCCCCGCGCCCGAGGTGAGTTTGCCGAACACCTCCAGAGCGACCTGGCGGAAGAAGATGTCCTGCTTCGGCGGCTCAGGGATCCGGACGTAGACCTGATGAAGAAGCTGGTCGACCGCGTTATCCGCAGTAAGTGTGACGCCGGCGGCCTGGACCGGACCGGTGGCGCGGAGCAGATAGGAGAGCGCGACCGGGTCAATCGAGACGACGCCATCGATCTTGCCGCCCTCCACCTGCTCCCAGCGGGCCTTCATGAGCTCGGCCGTGCGCGGGAAGTCCGGAGTGAAGTTGGCGTCGACGAAGTAGGTGCCCAGCTGCGCGCCGTAGAGCGCCGTCTCTTCCTTGGACAATGGAAGCACGGGCTTGGACGCCTGGCCGAAGGCATTGCCGGCGACCTGCTTGTCCATCGTGAGCTTGCCGTGGTCGGCCGTCACGAGCGAGACCGCCCCCGGCAGGCCGCCGGTCGCCCGGATCTCGGCGTTGTTCTGCATCACCAGCAGGTAGTGGCGCTGGCCCTCGCCACCGAGCATGGCGGGCAGCACCTGCATCGCCTTGTTGGCGACGCCGAGAGCGCTCGCCGCGTCGTGGATCTCTCGTGAGAGGTCGCGATACTTCAGCTTCAGCGGCTCCACGTAGCCCGACGGGTCCTCAGCCGATAGCTGCTCGTCAGCGCGGGTCAGTGCTGCGTAACCCGTGGCCACCGGCTGCTGCAGCCGCTCGACCAGCGGAAGGTCGACACCACCCTTCGCCGGGAGCAGCGCGTGGAGATCACCGGCCTGGTGGGCCAGGTCCTTCAGTCCGCCAGTCGTGATATCGGAGGCGGACTGGCTGACCACGCGCACGCCGCGCGCGTCGTCACCGAAGCCGGGCAGATAGGTCAGCAGCGACCACACCGGGGAGTCGGTGCGACGCTTGGCGGTGTCGGCGGTGTCGGCCAATCTCGCGAACGCGGCGTCGATGGCGTGATCATCGCCCGCCACGATCGCGGTCTTGAGGGAGCGCGCATCGTCGGATGCCGATGTCAGGCTCTTGGCGGTGCTCCACACGAGCCAGCCGGCGTAGGCGCCGAGGACGAGGAGCACCAGGACGATGGCAGCCGAGATGAGGCGCCACGAGGGCTGAAGACGCAAGTGATCGAACCTTCGGGTGTCGGCGGGAGCTCAGCCAGGCGCGGCGACGGGGTCCCACGAGTCGCGGGACCCCGTCGTCATGCAGCCGTGCAGCCGGGCTCAGTCGGTCACTTGACGCGGATGACCTTGACCGGCGAGGACGACGCCTTGAAGGGCGTGTTCGCGGCCGGCTTGAAGACGGCCGAGATCTTGTAGGTGCCCTTCTTGGTGGGCTTGAAGGTGATCGTGGCGCCCGGGGCCACGGTGATGCGCTTGATGACGCGGCCGTTCAGGCGGATCGTCACGGTGACGGTGCCCTTGGCGTGGTTGGTGACGACCGGCTGAACCTTGACGCGCTTGCCCTTGCGCGCGCGGCTCGGGCCGACGACCTTGGTGGCGGTGTTGACAGTGTTCGGGTAGACGGTGCTGACGGCGGCGTTTGCGGAGGTCGCGCCCGACATCGTCACCAGTCCGGCACCGATCAGGGTGGCCGCGAACACGCTGGCGATGAGCTTCTTCATGTGGAAAATTCCCCTTATTTGGTCTTGTCCCCCGGGACGCCCGAGATGTAGACGCGCCGGTCCGAGTCGTTAGGCAACCATGACCAAGCACCGCTGCGCAGGCAAATCTCGAAAATGTCCCGAAGTGAAACATGGATTTCATGTACGAGGAGGGAAACTTCGCGCTACTGTGTCGCGGCTCACATCCCAGGCGGTTGAACAGCCGGGTTAAGGGCGGCCCTCCCAGACGCGACGAAGCCCGCCCCAGGGGACCTGGGACGGGCTTCGTCGGCGGTGTCAGAGGGTGATCTGCACCTCGGCGACGCTGCCGACCGACGCCTGGACCTGGCGGTCGACGGGCTCGCTGCGCGGAGCCAGCGTGCGCAGCGTCCACTGGCCGTCGCCGGCGAAGAACCGGAAGTGGCCGGAGGCGCTGGTGGGCACCTCGGCGGTGAACTCCCCCGTGCGGTCGAGCAGGCGCACGTACGCGCCGCCCACGGGCTCGCCGTCGCGGATGACCTGGCCCTGGATCACGGCCTCCTTGGCAACGTCCACGCCAGCCAGGCTCAGGCCGCCCTCAGTCGCGCCGCACATCAGGCCTCGCCCCTCTCGTCACCCAGGACGACCGGAACGCCCACGAGCGAGCCATACTCGGTCCACGAGCCGTCGTAGTTCTTGACGTTCTCCTGGCCGAGCAGCTCCTTGAGCACGAACCACGTGTGCGAGCTGCGCTCGCCGATGCGGCAGTAGGCGATGGTGTCCTTGCTCCAGTCGACGCCGGCCTCGGAGTAGATCGTCTTCAGCTCGTCGTCGGACTTGAAGGTGCCGTCGTCGTTGGCCGCCTTGCTCCACGGGACGCTGACCGCGGTCGGGATGTGCCCCGCACGCTGGGCCTGCTCCTGCGGCAGGTGGGCCGGAGCGAGCAGCCGGCCGGCGTACTCGTCGGGGCTGCGGACGTCGACCAGGTTCTGCGCGCCGATGGCGGCGACGACCTCGTCGCGGAAGGCGCGGATGCTGCCGTCCTGCTCCTGCGCGGTGTAGCTGGTCTCCGCGCGGTTGGGGGCCTCGTCGGTGAGTTCGCGGCTGTCGAGCTCCCACTTCTTGCGGCCGCCGTCGAGGAGCTTGACGTCCTGGTGGCCGTAGAGCTTGAAGTACCAGTACGCATACGCCGCGAACCAGTTGTTGTTGCCGCCGTAGAGCACGACGGTGTCGTCGTTGCTCACGCCGCGGCTCGAGAGCAGGGCTTCGAACTGCTGCTTGTTGACGAAGTCACGACGGACCTGGTCCTGCAGGTCGGTGGTCCAGTCGAGCTTGATGGCGCCCTTGATGTGTCCCTTGTCGTAGGCGGAGGTGTCCTCGTCGACCTCGACCAGGACGACCTTGGGGTCATCCAGGTGCTCCTCCACCCACTGGGCGGAGACGAGAGTGTTCTCGCGGCTCATATCTGTTCCCTTTCTAATGCGCCTGTGGCGCGTGATCCTTCAGTGGGTGAAGCGCTTGACGTGCAGGTAGAGCTCGCAGCCCAGGCAGAACCGGAAGACCGCGTTGAGCGTGGCCGCCACCAGCGCGAACGCGATCGCGATCACACCGACGACCGTGGACCCGAGCAGGAAGGCGACGAGGGCAACGCCCGTGAAGACGGCGCCGACTCCTTGCGCGAACCGCGGCGGCGCCGGGTCCTCAAGGTGGTCCGGGCTGGCGAGCCGAGGCCGGATGAGCGCCTTGAAGACCTTCGCGTGCGGCGTCCTCGTGACGCCGGCGGTAGCGCCCCAGACGAACAGCGCCGCCTGGACGGCCGTGAGCACGGTCGCGATAACCAATCCGGCCGTGGCGAGGATGACGACCAGCACGACAACCGTCACCGCAGCGTTGAACTGCGGTCCGCGAGGGTCGATGCCGGCCGGGTCGAGACGGATCTCGACCTGGTCGCTGGCGCTCGCGACTCGACCAGCGCGCTGCTGGGTGGACATGTCTCTCCTGTGGCCGCGCGTCAGCGGCCGGTTCGTCGGCTGGGATGGTGGCTCAGGCCGACATTCGACACAGCGACGAGCGCACGCGGCAGTGGTCCACTGCGCGGCGCTTGGTCAGCATGGTCGACGACATGGCAGCAACCCTAGGACCATGCCGCCACGCCCCCAACTTGCCGTCTCGCATCTTGGACTTCTGTCCCGTGTTTTGAGATGTCACGACGGGAGTGCCTGGAGCACCTGCTCCTTGCGCGGGGCGCCCGCGGCCCGCGCCACCTCATGCCCGTCGGCGTCGAGGATGAGCGTCGTCGGCGTGCGCAGGATCCCCAGGCGCCTAACCGCGTCGAGATGGTGCTCGGCGTCGATCTCGACGTGGACGACACCCGGCACGACGTCCGACACCTCCGCGAGCACACGGCGTGTGACGCGGCACGGTGCGCAGAACGCGCTCGAGAACTGGACCAGCGTCGCGCGCTGTCCTGGCTGAGTCGTGCCGACCACGTCGGCCAGCTGGGTCCAGGTGGTCTCGACTGGGGTCTCGGGTGGGGTCTCGGGTGGGGTCTCGGGTGGGGTCTCGGGTGGGGTCTCGGGTGGGGTCTCGATACGCTCGCTGGGGCTCGCTACTCGACCATCGGTAGGGCCCGCGCTCGCTACTCGACCATCGGTAGGGCCCGCGCTCGCTGCTCGGCCATCGTCAGGGTCAGCGCCCGCCGCTTCACCGACGGCCGGGTGCTCGATGCCGCGCACCGCGTGGGTTCCTTTGAAGCGGCCGTCCGTCGCGGCGCGGAAGGTGCCGAACACCAGGGCCACTGCGATCGCCGCGCAGGCGATCCACAGTCCGGTCATGCGGGTCTCAACGCCGTGACACGCCCGCCGCATTCCGTCTGTCGATCTATGCCGCGGATCCGAGTCAGTCACGTGCTCGGATCCGCGGCACAGATGGCTTCGATCCGAGACGGTTCAGCCGGCCTCGGTCAGCCGCCCGCGAACGGTGGCAGGAACTCCACGGACTGACCCGGCGCGACGAGCACGGTCGCGGGATCGAGGCGCTTGACCGGGCGATCGTCGACGAGGGCCGAGCAGACCTGGAGCACGTCGGAGAGCCGGCTGTCCGGGTGGAGCTCGACGGCGCGGCGTACGACCTCCGAGAGAGGCAGCGCCGACTCGACCTCCAGGTCGTCCTGGGCGACGCCGGCAGCGGCCTTGGCGGCCGCCCAGTAGCGGATCCTGATATGGCCCATCTCACTCCGTTCAGATGCTCGACATGTGTCGTGCCGATTTCGGTAGTATGCGCGGACGATCAACTCACCGGGACTCAACGTTGCGTCTTGGTGCTCCTCGAACCGCTCCTGAAACTTCCCGGAGGTCGGCCATGAGCACCCTTCTTCTGCTGACCAGCGCCCTGCAGCCCTCGGTCGAGGTGCTTCCCGGCCTGTCGCTGCTCGGTCACTCCGTGAAGATCATGCCCGCCGAGGGCAGCGCGCTCCTCGAGGCACCGGACTCGGACCTCCTGCTGGTCGACGGTCGTCAGGAGCTGGCGCAGGCGCGTGACCTGTGCCGTCTCATCCGCACGACGGGGACCGACGTGCCCGTGCTCCTCATCGTCACCGAGGGTGGCCTCGCGGTCGTCTCCCACGACTGGGGCATGGACGACGTCGTGCTCCACACCTGCGGACCGGCGGAGCTCGAGGCGCGCATCAAGCTCGCGATCGGCCGCCTCGGGGCGCAGCGCGACGCCGCCGACCCCGAGGCTCACGTGATCCGCTCCGGCGAGGTCGTCGTCGATGACGCCACCTACACGGCGAAGATCGGCGGCCGGCCTCTCGACCTGACGTTCAAGGAGTTCGAGCTCCTCAAGTTCCTCGCCCAGCACCCCGGCCGGGTCTTCTCCCGCCAGCAGCTGCTGCAGGAGGTGTGGGGCTACGACTACTTCGGCGGCACGCGGACCGTCGACGTCCACGTCCGCCGGCTGCGCGCCAAGCTCGGCCCGGAGCACGAGACGCTCATCGGCACCGTCCGCAACGTGGGCTACCGGTTCGTCCTGCCGAGCAAGTCAGCCGAGTCGGACGCGCGGCTCGTGACTCCCCGCGTCGAGGCTGACGCCTGACGTCGTACGTCGATCCCGGAGGCGTCTCCGCCGGGCTGGCGCCCGAGGCCGGGCGCCCGTCCCTAGGCTGAGCGCGTGGAGGACGTGCTCGCCATCGCCCATGAGGCCGAGGCCGTCGACGGCGTCGCGCCGCTCGATGAGGCCACCCTGCTGACGGTCCGGCACCGCCCGGACCGGGTGCGGGCGTGGACCGAGCCCGACGGGTTCGCGCTGCTGATCGGCGATGAGGTCTCGGTCGTCGTGCGCCCCGGGGCCCGCGGGCGCGGGATCGGCAGTCGGCTGCTCACCTCGCTGCTCGAGGAAGAGCACGCAGGCCAGGCGCTGGTCGCCTGGTCACACGGCGGCTCGCCGGCGGCCGAGTCGCTCGCCGCCTCCCACGGCTTCCGGCCCGCTCGCGAGCTGTGGGTCATGCGCCGCCCGGCTGGCGACCTCCCGCCGATGCCGACGCCTCCGGACGGCGTCGAGCTGCGGGGGTTCCGGCCCGGTGATGAGGAGGAGGTGCTGCGCGTCAACGCCGCCGCCTTCGCCCACCACCCCGAGCAGGGCGATCTGTCACTGGACGGGCTGCGCGAGCGGATGGCGGAGCCGTGGTTCGAGGCCGACGGCCTGATCGAGGCCTGGTCGGGGTCGACGTTGCTGGGCTTCCACTGGACGAAGCGTCACTCGAGTGAGCTGGGCGAGGTCTACGTCGTCGGCATCGACCCGTCCACCCAGGGCCGGGGCCTCGGCCGGCTGCTGACGCTCGCAGGCCTGCACCACCTCGCCGACGTCGCCCAGGTGCATCTCTACGTCGAGGCCGACAACGTGGCGGCCGTGCGGCTCTACTCCGGGCTGGGGTTCACGCATGCCGCCAGTGACACGCACGTGCAGTACGCGCGGCCGTGAGTCTCCAGGTTCCTCTGCCGCGATCAGTGCTCGGTGGCGGCGCCGGGGACAGCGCCCGGTTCATCGTCCATGAAGGAGAGGTCAAGGTGGTCAGCGCTACGGCTCTGATTGATGCGGTGTGGGCCATCAACGCCCGCGGGGACGCCCGCGGCGGCGTGCAGGACGTGCATTCCGCGCGCGACCGGGACCACGACCTGGTCACAGCCAAGTGGAGCCGGGCCGAGGAGGCATGGAACCGCGTCGACCGCTCGGAGGATGAGATCGCGGCTGATCTCCTGGAGCAGTTGGAGTTGGCCTGACGGCGTCGGGCGCTGTGGGCGTGTCCACCGCCGGCCAGCCTCACCGCATCAGACGCCGGTCAGAGCACTGAAGAGGTGCTGCCACTTCGTGAATGGATTCACAAAGTGGCAGCGCCTCTTCAGTGCTCTTGAGCGACCCACCTGGTACGGCCAGGCGAGCGTCGTTCGCGGCCCGATCTGATGGCCGAGCCGATGCGTGGGTGACAATGGCGGAGCTCGCCGGCCATTGACCATCCCCATGGTCGACGAGGCGGGTCGAATGCACAGCTCCCGCCCACCATCGAGCAGTGGGCCAGCCCCGGCTCGTAGCGTCCGCCACATGGAGATCACCGGCCGCGAGGCGGCGCGCCGCATCAGCGAGCGACACCTGCTGAGCCGCCGCGAGAGCCAGCGGGTCGTCAGTGCCGGCCTGGTCGGGCCGGGGCGTCGGCTCGGCAGTGCCCTCCTCTACGACGCGGACGCCGTCGATGAGCTCGTCAGCCGTCCGATGTGCGCCACCCAAGTCCTCGACCGATGGATGCCCTTTGTCGGACGCCTCTGTCGGTGGCGTCGAGTCGACGTTTGCCGGACCTGGCAGGAACAGTCCGAGACCGCCCGCGGTGGGTGGTATCTGACGACCTTCACGTTGATGCAGGCGCGGAACGGCTACACGCCGGGACGATGCGCGTTCGTCGGGACGATCGGGGGCTTCGCTGCTTTCGCGGCCGACATCGTCGGTGTTCGCCAGCACCACGGCCCTTTCAGCCTGACGCCCGGACGGCCGCGCCCGCCCTGCGACTTCGACCTCGAGCCGCCGGGCGACTGGTGGGACGAGATGCAGGCCAGCTGGATCCCCATGAAGAACGGCGCGACGTCGTGCATGTGGGGACAGCCGACCTCCTCCCCGCTCACGCTCGGCGGGCGCCCCATCGACTGGTTGCGCGCCGACGCACTCGATCGCGCGCGTCAAGCTGAGGAAGCCGAGCGGACCAGCTCGACCTGGGCCCTCAGAGACGCGGCCGCACGTGCAGGCCGACCTCGGGATCCACGATGACCTCCTGCGCGGCGGGCATGCCGTCCACGACGAGGTCGGCGTTCAGCGGGACGTTGCGCTTCAGCAGCCCTAGGGCGATCGGCCCGAGCTCATGGTGACGAGCCGACGAGCCGACGAAGCCGACCTCGCGGTCCCCGAGGAGCACCGGCGAGCCGGCGGCAGGAAGCCGGTTCTCCGACCCGTCGAGATGCAGCAGCGTCAGGCGGCGCGGCGGCCTGCCGAGCGTGTGGACGCGCGCGACGGTCTCCTGGCCGCGGTAGCAGCCCTTGTCCAGGTGCACGGCCGGCAGGAAGCCTTGGTCGCCGGGGAGCCACCCGACCTCGTTCGGGATCGTGCGGTGATCGGTGTCGACGCCGAAGCGAGGCTCTCCGCGCGCGATGCGCAGCGCGTCGAAAGCCCACAGCCCGGCGGCCGGGCCGGCCGCCTCCGCGAAGGACATCAACTGGTCACGCGGCACGAACATGTAGCCCGACGGCCGCCAGACGACCGCGACGTCGTCCGGCATCGAGATCGTGACGTCGGACCAGAACTTCATCTTCTCCAGATAGCCCGCGAGCGGCTCGCCCTGCCCCGGCTCGGTCCACGCGGTGAAGGCCGTCCCGTCGTCGACACCGGCGAAGTGATGCTCGACGTGCCCCTGCGGCGACAGCACGAGCGCGGCGGTCCACTGCCCCGGAGCCAGACCTTCGAACGCCTGGGAGGTCAGCGAGTGGAGCCACGTCAGCCGGTCGGGTCCGGCGATCACGACGACGTCGCGGTGGGAGAGATCCACGAAGCCCTCTCCCGAGGCCAACGTGCGCTGCTCGCCGTTGAAGGAGCCGTAGTGCGCAGCGACAGCGGCGTCGACGCCGTCCGCCGCAACCGCTCCGGGCAGTGCCATCAGCGGGCTAGTGCTGGTGCTCATGGTGGCCTCCTTCGGCTCCTTCGGTCGGCGCAGGGCACTGCGGTGTGTGCTGGCCGAAGATCGTGAGATGGGCGATATCGAGCAGGAACCCGTGATCGCCCCGCAGCCGTTCGACGAACTCCTGCGCCTCCACCTCGTCAACCGAGATCACCTCTCCGCAATTCCGGCACGTGAGGTGGAAGTGGGTGGGGCCACCGGTGACGGAGTGGTACGTCGGAGCGCGGTCGCTCAGATGCAGATGCCGGACCAGGCCGAGCTCCTCGAGGACCTCGAGGGTGCGGTAGACGGTCGAGATGTTGATGGCCGTCGACTGGGTCGAGACCTCGGCGAAGATCTCATCGGGCGTCGCGTGCTGCAGGCGCTCGACGGCGGCGAGGATGAGCTCACGCTGCGGAGTGAGACGGTATCCCTGCGCTCGGAGCCGTTCCCTCCAGTCGCCCTCCTCGGCCGCCATCGTGGTCACGCTCGCTGCAGCCGCGCCCACAGGTGCGGCTGGAGCGCCTGACCCATGGCGGCCATGTCGAACGCGTAGAGAAGGTCGCCCTCGACGTTGCCGTAGAGGCGCTTGCCGCCGGCGTACTCCTTCGCGGTCTCGGTGCGGGCGACCGCGTCGGTTGCGATCTCGAGCTTGCCGCCGGAGGCGTCGCCGTACCAGATCTCGGCGAACCCCGTGGGGTGGGCGAGCACGAGCTCGACCTTCGCCTCACGGGCGCTCTCACTCGGCCTGCACCGCAGGAAGCCCGTCTCGAGGGCGGCGTTGCGCACGAACTGCCCGTCCTCGTCGACGATCCACGCCCGCGAGAAGTAGTGGAAGAACGGCCGCCCGTCGTGGGTGAAGATCAGCTCCTGACCGAACTGGAAGCCGTCGATCGTCGGGTAGTCGCCGTGCCCGTTGCCCCGCCACGTCCCCAGCAACCACGCCACGGGACCGCAGTCGGGGTGCAGGTTGTCGGGAATCTCGAAAGCCACGGTGCGCCAGTCTAGTGTCAGGCCCCGTGAGGACCCTCGTCGTGAAGTGCACCGCCGGGGCCGAGGAGGCCGAGCGCGCCAACCAGGCCTTCACCGTGGCCGCCGCAGCAGCCGCCGCGGGGGCGACCGTCAGTCTGTGGCTCACCGGGGACGCTGCCTGGTTCGCCGTGCCCGGCAAGGCCGCACTCGACCTCGAGCACGCCACTCCGCTCGCCGACCTGCTCGACCTCGTGCTGACGTCGGGCAGCGTCACGGTGTGCAGCCAGTGCGCCGTGCGCCGGGGGCTGACCGAGCCCGACCTGGTGGACGGCGTCGTCATCAAGGGAGCGGCCGTCTTCGCCGAGGAGATCCTCGGTGACGACGTCCAGGCGATCGTCTACTGACCCCGGTCTGGATGCCGGTCTGGATGCTGGCCGCATCGGCGCTGACGCGGGCGGTCGGCCGATAGGATCAGCCGGAAATGGACCAGCCCCAGAACCCGTCCGACCGCCGGTGGTTCCGCCGCTCGGGCAGTGAGTCGACCGCACCGGCGCCGCAGTCCCCGACGCCGCCTGCCGGTCGGCCCCCCACGCGACCGCAGCGTGGACAGGCCACCGCGCAACAGGAGGCTGCGCAGTCGGCGAGCGCGCTGGCGGACCTCGAGGCTCGTGCGCGGGCGCAGACAGCGGCCGCCGACGCCGCAGCGCGGCTGCGTGCCCTGGCCGAGCAGGCGGCCGCCGCGCAGGCAGCCGAGCGGATCGCCGCGGACGAGGCGGCTGCGGAGGCCCGGCGGATCGCCGAGCAGTCCGACCGGGCGGCCCACGAGCACGCGACGGCGGCCGCCGCGGCACACGAGGCTCGCGCCGCAGCCGAGGCTGCTCTGGAGGAGGCGGCCCGCCGGCACGCCGAGGCACAGGCGTCAGCCGCGGCAGCCCAGACAGCCCGCCAGGAGGCCGAGGAGCGGGCAGCGGCTCAGGCAGCGGCGACGGAGGAGGCCGTACGCCGGCACGCCGACGCCGTCGAGATCGCGGACCGTCGGGAGGCGGAGCTGCGGACCCAGCTCGAGGAGCTGACGGCTGCGCGGAGCAAGGCCGAGGAGGCCGCCCGCGCCCTGGCCGGCGTCGCAGCCGCGAGCCAACAGGCCCGCAACGACGCCGAGGCGGCGGCAGCCGAGCGAGCCGTCGAGGCCGCCGGCGCCTACGAGGCCCGGCAGCGGGCCGAGGAGTCCCTGACCGCGGCCCACGCAGACACGGAGCAATGGCTCCGTCAGCAGGCGGAGGAGGCCGAGCAGCGTCTGCGTGAGCAGGCGGAGGCCGCAGCCGCGGCCCACGAGGCGCGGGTGGCCGCGGAGCAGGCGGCGGCCGAGCGCGCCGCGGAGGCGGCCTCGGCGCAGGAGGCGCGGACGGCGGCTGAGCGCGCGCTGGCCGAGGCGCGTGAGAAGGCGGACGCCGAGCTGGCCGAGGCGCGTCGGGAGGCTGAGGCAGCGGTCGCGGCCGCGCACGAGCGGGCCCGCAACCTCGTCGACGCCGCCCGGCAGCAGACCGAGCAGACCGTCGCGGCCGCTCGCCGCGAGGCCGAGGACGCGGTCGCCGCGGCTCGCCAGCAGACCGAAGAGACCCTCGCAACGGCGCGCGCCGAGGCCGAGGCGACGGTCGCGGCCACCCGGGAGCAGTCTGAGGCGGCGATCGCCGCCGTACGCGACCAGGCCGTGCAGGCGGTCGAGCTG
This sequence comes from Nocardioides sp. AN3, assembly GCF_054653495.1. NCBI lineage: Bacteria > Bacillati > Actinomycetota > Actinomycetes > Propionibacteriales > Nocardioidaceae > Nocardioides > Nocardioides sp. AN3. The sequence continues at coordinate 289,442 of NZ_BAAIGC010000001.1, read as the reverse complement.
GCCAAGACCGAGGCGGATGCCGCCGTCGCTGCCGCCCGCACCGAGGCGGAGCAGACCATGGCGGTCGCTCGGACGCAGGCCGAGGACGGTCTCAACCAGGCGCGCCGGATCGCTGAGGCAGCGTCGGCGAGCTCGTCAGCCGCCCACGCCGACGCGGACCGGCGGGTCGCCGAGCACACCCAGATCCGCGCCCACCTCGAGCAGCTGGCCGCCCAGCACCTCGAGGCCGCGACGACCGCGCACGAGGCGCGCAGCGATGCCGAGGCCGCCGCACGGACGAGGGCGGAGGAGGCGACGACGGCGTACGACGCCAGGATCGCCGCTGAGCAGGCGCTCGCCGCGACGCAGGTCCGGGTGGCCGCGCAGCTGGAGGCGCAGGCCGCGGAGACCGAGAGGCTGCTGGGCGAGCAGGCGGACGCGGCGTCGGCCGCGCACCGGGCGCGGGTCGCCGCCGAGGACTCTGCCGCCGCTCTCGCCGCCGCGGCTGCCGCCGCGAACGAGGCGCGCGCCGAGGCCGAGTCCAGCGCTGCGGCGGCCGCCGCCCGCCGGGAAGAGGAAGTCGCCCGCGCCACCGCCGAGCGTGAGGAGGCCGTCGCCCGAGCCACCGCCGAACGTGAGGAGGCGATGGCCGAGGCTCATCGCATCCGCGAGGAGTCGATGGCCGAGGCCCACCGCGTCCGCGAGGAGGCTCTGGGCGCTTCGGCGGCGGCACGCGAGGAGGCTGACCGGCTCGTCGCCGAGCATGCCAACGCCCGGGCGGAGCTCGAAGAGGCCAGCGCCGCCCGGCTCACCGAGGTGCTGGGCGCGCACGAAGCCCGGCTGGCGGCCGAACAGGCGGCAGCGACACGGGCCGACGAGGCGACGGGGGCTCACGAGGCCCGCCTGCGCGCCGAGGAGGGTGCTCAGCGGCATGCCGACCTCGCGGCACAGGCACATGCCGATCGCGAGGCCGCCGAGCAGGCGGCCCGCGAGCGCGCCGAGGAAGCCCGTCGCGCCCAGGAGCAGCGCCAGGCGGCCGAGCAGGCAGCCGCCGAGGCGCATGCCGCGCGCATCGCCGCGGAGCAGAGCGCGAACGAGCATGCCGCCGCACGCCAGGCGGCCGAGGAGGAGGCCCGCCGGCAGGCGAACGACGCGCAAGCGGCGCACGAGCTGCGCACGCGCGCCGAGACGATGGCGCAGACGGCGGCTGCGGCGGCCGAGTCGGCGCATGCCCTGCGGGGTGAGGCCGAGTCGGCGGCTCACCAGCAGGCGGTCTTCGCGCAGCAGTCGTCCGAGGCGGCGCAGGCAGCGCTGCAGAAGGTCGAGGAGCAGGCCGAGGTCGCCCGGATCGCCCATGAGACGGCCGAACAGGCCCACCAGGCTCGTGCCGCGGCGCTGGCCGACGCGCACAAGGCGGCCGGGAAGGTCATGGAGGCGTTCAACGCGCGTCTCGAGGCCGAGGAGGCGGCGATCCTCGCTCAGGCCGCTCGGGACGCAGCCGAGCAGGCGGCGACCGCGCAGGCAGAGCGGACCCGGGAGTCCCAGCGCCTGCTGGAGGAGGCCGAGGCGCGCACCCGCGAGGTGCTCGCCGAGCTGGACGCGGCCCGGGCCGAGACCGCCGAGGCACACCGCCTGCGCGCGGAGGCAGAGGAGGCGGCCGCCCAGCGGGCCATCGACCGGCAGGCGGTCGAGTCGTCGATCCGGCACAACACCGAGCTCGTCGAGACCGCACTCCAGGAGCGGCTCGTCGCCGAGCGCCGGCTCGCCGACATCGCCGCCGAGCTGGTGACGCTGCGCGGCGCCGTCGTGAACGCGCTGCGCGAGAAGGGCTCGCGCCGCACCCTCGCGGCACTCCAGGACGCCGCCCAGGCGGTGGCCGCGCGAGAGCCCGAGGGCGCCCGCGCCCCGGACCAGATCGGCTCCCTCCCAGTCGCGCCGTCGGCGTTCGAGCCGACCCGGGTGGACGAAGACGCGCCGCCGCCCGGCATCGGCGAGGCGCAGCATGCGTGGATCCGCAGCGAGTGGGCCCGGGCGGATGCTCGCCGCGAGGAGGCAACCGAGGCGGCAACCGACAGCGAGGCGACGAGCGCCGGCCGACACAGCACCAGCACACAGGGCACCAGCACACAGGGCACCGGCACACAGGGCACCGGCACACAGGGCACCGGCACACAGGGCACCGGCACACAGGGCACCGGCACACAGGGCACCGGCACACAGGGCACCGGCACACAGGGCTCCGGCACACAGGGCTCCGGCACACAGGGCTCCGGCCCTCAGGGCTCCCCCACCACTCCACGGGAGCCCGCACCAGCGACCCAGGCGAGCCCGCAACCGGCTCGCGAGGTCGTCGTACGCTCCTTCGCCGCCGTCGGGGCCGAGCAGGTGACCGTCACCGAGGACGGAGTCCTCGGGGTGACCCGCGGCGGGCGCTCGCACTCGTTCGACCTCTACGACCGAGCCACCGACCTCCGGATCATCGGCAAGCCCGGCCAGCGGCGGTGGCGGGTGGAGCTCTCGCGTCCGGGGACCCCGGCCGTCGTCCTCGACGGCAAGCAGGTCGACGCCGAGGCGCTCACGCGCGAGCTGGCCCGCTGGCGGCCCGACATCGCGCGCCGCTGAGCGGTCGTCGCCGACCCGAGGAGACACCCTCCGTTCACTCGCGAGTGGGACAATCGAGCGCATGACGCTCGAGCCTGCGACCGACCCCGACCTCGGAACGGTGGAGACGTTCGACGTCGACCCGCCCTACGTCCCCGATCACGAGGCGCTGGCGGCCGTGGAGAAGTTCGACGACCGGTTCCTCGACCGGGAGCTGTCGTGGCTCCACTTCAACCAGCGGGTCCTGGAGCTGGCCGAGGACCCGACGCTCCCCCTGCTGGAGCGAGTGCGGTTCCTCGCGATCTTCACCTCCAACCTCGACGAGTTCTTCATGGTCCGCGTCGCCGGCCTCAAGCGCCGGATCGCCGCCGGGCTCGCCGTACGCGCTGCCTCCGGGCTCATGCCGCGCGAGGTCCTGGAGCTGATCTGGCGCACCACGCGCGAGCTGTCCGAGCGCCACGCGAGGACGTTCTCCGACCAGGTCGTGCCGGCCCTGTGGAAGGAGGGCATCGAGCTGGTCCGCTGGGACGACCTCACCGCCCCCGAGCAGAAGACCTGCAAGAAGCTGTTCAAGGAGCGGGTCTTCCCCATCCTCACGCCGCTCGCCGTCGACCCGGCGCACCCGTTCCCCTACATCTCCGGGCTCTCGCTCAACCTCGCCGTGCTCATCCGCGACCCGAAGACGGGCAAGGAGCACTTCGCCAGGGTCAAGGTCCCGTCCAACCTGACCCGCTTCGTGGCCGTCGGCAACGACCGGTTCGTGCCGCTCGAGGACATCATCCGCGAGCACCTGAAGAAGCTCTTCTCGGGCATGGAGATCCTCGAGGTGCACACGTTCCGGGTCACCCGCAACGAGGACGTCGAGGTCGAGGAGGACGACGCCGAGAACCTCCTGGCCGCGCTGGAGAAGGAGCTGCTGCGGCGACGCTTCGGCCCGCCGGTGCGCCTCGAGGTCGAGGAGTCCATCTCCGACTCCGTGCTCGAGCTGCTCGTCTCGGAGCTCGACGTCTCCCCCTCGGAGGTCTTCCGCCTGCCCGGCCCGCTCGACCTGCGCGGCCTGCACGCGATCGCCGACATCGACCGGGAGGAGCTGAAGTATCCGGCCTTCCTGCCGACCACCCACCACCGGCTCGCGGAGTTCGAGTCGGCGGCGCCCGTCGACGTCTTCAAGGCTGCCCGGCGGCGCGACCTGCTGCTGCACCACCCCTACGACTCGTTTGCGACCTCGGTCCAGCGGTTCATCGAGCAGGCGGCGGCCGACCCCCACGTGCTGGCGATCAAGCAGACGCTCTACCGCACGTCGGGCGACTCCCCCATCATCGACGCCCTGATCGACGCCGCCGAGTCGGGCAAGCAGGTGCTCGTGCTGGTCGAGATCAAGGCGCGCTTCGACGAGCAGGCCAACATCCGCTGGGCCCGCAAGCTCGAGCAGGCCGGCTGCCACGTCGTCTACGGCCTGGTCGGTCTGAAGACCCACTGCAAGCTCGCGATGGTCGTGCGCGACGAGGGCGCGTACGGCGGCGGCATCCGCCGCTACACCCACATCGGCACCGGAAACTACAACCCCAAGACGTCGCGACTCTACGAGGACTACGGGCTCATCACGACGGATGAGGCGATCGGCGAGGACGTCGCGCACCTGTTCAACAACCTGTCAGGGTGGTCGCGCGACGCGACGTACGACCAGCTGCTGGTCGCCCCGGACACCGTCCGCACCGGCCTGGTCGAGAACATCCACGCCGAGATCGCGCACCACCAGGCGGGTCGCCCCGCCCGGATCCGGATCAAGGCGAACTCGATCGTCGACGAGGCGGTCATCGACGCGCTCTACCTGGCCGCCCAGGCGGGAGTGCCGGTGGATCTGCTGGTCCGCGGCATCTGCGCGCTGCGCCCGGGCGTCCCCGGGCTGTCCGAGACGATCACGGTGCGCTCGGTGCTCGGCCGCTTCCTCGAGCACTCGCGGCTCTTCTGGTTCGCCAACGGCGGCGCACCGACCGCCTGGATCGGCTCGGCGGACCTCATGCACCGCAACCTCGACCGTCGTGTCGAGGTGCTCGTGCGGCTTCCCCTCGAGGACCACGTGCGCGGGATCGGCGAGCTCTTCGACCTGGCCTTCGAGCCGACCACCAACGCCTGGATCCTCGACGCCGAGGGCTCCTGGACGCGCAACGACGGCCCCGTGGACCTGCAGGAGACGCTCATCGAACAGCAGCGCCGGCGGCGGCCGGCCTGAGCAGGCCTTTCGGCGACGTCAGAGCGAGAAGAGCGCCTTCAGGATCTCGTACGCCGCAGCGGCAGCCAGGCCCGCCGCCGGGAAGGTCAGCACCCAGGCGGTCACGATGTTGCCCGCGACCCCCCAGCGGACGGCGGAGAAGCGCTTGGTGGCGCCGGCACCCATGATCGCGCTGGTGATGGTGTGGGTCGTGGAGATGGGGGCCTGCCAGACGTACGCCGTCGTGTAGAGCACCGCCGCGCCCACCGACTCGGCCGCGAAGCCTCGCGCCGGGTCGACGTGGATGATCTTGCGGCCGAGCGTGCGCATGATCCGCCAGCCGCCGGAGTAGGTGCCCAGCGAGATGGCACCCGCCGAGCAGACGATGACCCAGATGGGGAGCGAGTCGGTCGACTCGGCGTACCCGGAGGCGACGAGCGCGAGGAAGATGACACCCATCGTCTTCTGCGCATCCTGGAGACCGTGTCCCAGCGCCAGCGCGGAGGCCGAGAGCGTCTGCGAGGCGCGGAAGCCTCGGAAGACCTTGGCGGCGGGTCGACGGCGGAAGATCCACATGATGGCGAGCATCACCAGGAACGCCAGGGAGAAGCCGACGATCGGCGAGGCGATCATCGGGATGATCACCTTGTCGAGGATGGTCTGCCAGTGCACCGTGGCGAGGTCAGGCCCGGCGGCGATGGCCGCCCCCACCAGTGCCCCGATGAGGGCGTGGGAGGAGGAGGACGGCAGGCCGAAATACCAGGTGATGAGGTTCCACGCGATCGCGCCGAACAGGGCGGCGAGCACGATGATCAGCTGATCCTGCGTGTCGTCGCCGGCGATGGAGAGGGTGTCGGCGACCGTGTGGGCGACCTTCTGCCCGAGCAGCGCGCCGACGAAGTTCATCACGGCGGCCAGGGTGAGCGCGATGCGCGGCGTCAGCGCCCGGGTGGAGACCGAGGTGGCGATCGCGTTGGCGGCATCGTGGAAGCCGTTGGTGTAGTCGAAGGCGAGCGCCACGACCACCACCGTGATGAGGATGGCGAGATCCATGGTGGTGCTCAGGACTCCTTGAGGGCGATCTGCTCGATGGTGTTCGCGACCCTCTCGAAGCCGTCGATCGCGGCCTCGAGGGCCTCGACGATGTCCTTGAGCTTGAGCACCTCGACCGCTTTGAACTCGCCCGAGAAGATCGTCGCCAGGATGCGACGATGGTTGCGGTCGCCCGCGTTCTCGAGCCGGTTCACCTCGATCCAGTATTCCTCCAGCGACTTCATCGACTGCAGGTTGGGCATCGCCGCCGCCGTGAGGTCGGCACAGCGCTGCAGCACCTGCACCTGGTCGGACAGCTCCGGCGGGAGGACCTTGACCTCGTAGACGCTGATCATGTCCACGACCTCGTCCATCAGGTCCATGATGTCGTCGAGCCCGGAGCCGAGGGAGTAGATGTCCTCGCGGTCGAACGGCGTCACGAACACCGAGTTGACCCGCCGCACGATCGCGTGGGTGGTCTCGTCGGCGGCATGCTCGGCCTCCCGCATGCGGCGCGCGACGTCGGCGTGGTCGGCGCCATCGGCCAGCATCTCCGCCAGCAGCGCGGCCCCTGTGACGAGGTGGAGCGCCGACTCGGTGAAGAGGTCGTAGAAGGTCGTGTCGACCGGGCGGATGCGCAAACGCACGAAGAGCTCCTGGGCAGGCGGAGACGAACGGGCTCCAATCTAGGGGAGCCTATCCACGCCGACACAACCGGCAGGCGCGCGGGGGTAGTTCGGGACGTTTCCCGCGGTCTACTCGTCGGTAACAGTCGGAAACGTCCCGAACCACCCCAGTGGCGCCGGTCTAGCCGAAGCGGCCGGAAATGTAGGCCTCGGTCGACTCGCTGTCGGGGTTGGTGAACATCTTCTTGGTCGGGTTGAACTCGACGAGGTGACCGGGCTGGCCGGCGGCCTTGAGGTTGAAGAAGCCGGTGTCGTCGGAGACGCGCGCCGCCTGCTGCATGTTGTGGGTCACGATGACGATCGTGTAGCGGTCCTTGAGCTCGTGGATGAGGTCCTCGATGGCCGCGGTCGAGATCGGGTCGAGGGCCGAGCACGGCTCGTCCATGAGGAGGATCTGAGGCTCGACGGCGATCGCGCGGGCGATGCAGAGCCGCTGCTGCTGACCGCCGGAGAGGCCCATGCCGGGCTTGTTGAGGCGGTCTTTGACCTCGTTCCACAGGTTGGCGCCACGCAGCGACTTCTCGACGATGGCGTCGGACTCGGCCCGCTTGAGCTTCTTGGAGTTGAGGCGGTTCCCGGCGAGGACGTTGTCGTAGATCGACATGGTCGGGAACGGATTGGGCCGCTGGAAGACCATGCCGACCATGCGCCGCACCTCGACCGGGTCGACGGCGGGGTCGTAGAGGTCCTGGCCGGCGACGGCGATCTTGCCCTCGACGCGGGCACCGGGGATCACCTCGTGCATCCGGTTGAGCGTGCGCAGGAACGTCGACTTGCCGCAGCCGGAGGGGCCGATGAAGGCGGTCACGGCCTTCGCCTTGATCGTCATGTTGACGCCCTCGACGGCCTTGAAGTCGCCGTAGTAGATGTTGACGTCGCTGACGTCGATGCTCTTGGCCACTGCTCTTTTCTCCCTTTCAGCGCCCTGGCCGGAATTCAGCGCCCGGTTTTGGGGGCGAAGATCTTGCTGACGATGCGTGCGACGAGGTTGAGCACCATCACGATGACGATGAGGATGAGCGCGCCGCCCCACGCACGGGCGTAGCCGTCGGGCGTGGCCGTGCTGTACTGGGTCATGATGAAGACCGGGAGCGTCATCACCCGGCCATTGAACATGTTGGTGTTGACGGCCTCGTAGGTGCCGACGGCGACCAGCAGGGGCGCCGTCTCGCCGATCACGCGCGAGATGGCCAGCACGATGCCGGTGATGATGCCGCCGAGCGCGGTCGGGATCACCACCTTGACGATCGTGCGCCACTTCGGGACGCCGAGGGCGTACGCCGCCTCCCGCAAGTCGTTGGGCACGAGCCGCATCATCTCCTCGGCGGATCGCACGACCGTCGGGATCATCAGCAGCGACAGGGCGATCGAGCCCATGGCGCCCATGCGGGTGCCGACGCCGAAGATCAGCGTGAACAGGGCGAGGGCGAAGAGGCCGGCGACGATGGACGGGATGCCGGTCATGACGTCGACGAGGAACGTGATGACCCGCGCCACGCGGTTCCTCTTGCCGTACTCCACCAGGTAGATCGCGGTGAACAGGCCGATCGGCACCGAGATGATGACGGCGCCGAGCGTGATCAGGAGCGTGCCGACGAGCGCGTGGTAGAGCCCGCCGCCCGCCTCGAGCTTGCCGGTGACCGGGTCGAGCCGCTGGACCATGTCGTGGGTCAGGAAGGTGGCGGTGATGACGGGGATGCCCTTGGTGACGACCACCCAGATCAGCCAGATCAACGGGACGAGCGTGACCGCGAACGCCGCCCAGATCACCGACGTGACGAACCTGTCCGTCGCGGCACGCCGGTTCTCCACGATGGCGGACCAGACGGGCAGGGCCACGACGGCGAGGAGACCGCCGACGATCGCGAAGGCCACGAGGCCCCAGCCCAGCAGGAGGGCCGCAAGGCCGGAGGCCGCGAAGGCGAGGACGAGCACGAGCGCCGGCGCGTACGCCGGCAGGCGAGCGCCGTAGAGGTCGCTCTCGGTCCGGGTGAGCTCGACGCTGGTCACTGGTGCCCGCCCTCGTTGCGACCCGCGACGTAGCGGGCGACGAAGTTCACCACGAAGGTGAACAGGAAGAGCACCAGGCCGGTGGCGAGGAGGACGGTCTGGATGCGGACGTCCTCGGCCTTGTAGTTGGAGGCGATGTTGGAGGCGATGGTGGCCGGGTTCGTCGAGGAGATCAGGTTGAGCGTCACGGTCGGCGTCGCGGAGAGCACCATCGCGACCGCCATCGTCTCCCCCAGCGCCCTGCCGAGGCCGAGCATCACGGCGGCGACCATGCCCGAGCGGGAGTGCGGGAAGACGGAGTAGCGGACCATCTCCCAGCGGGTCGCGCCGAGCGCGAGCGCGGCCTCCTCGTGCAGACGGGGGGTCTGCGCGAAGACCTCACGCGAGATCGCGGTGATGATCGGGATGCACATGATCGCCAGCACCACGCCGGCGACGAGGATCGTGCGGCCGGTCGCCGAGGCCGGCCCGTGGAAGAACGGCAGCCAGCCGAGGTGGTCGTCCAGCCAGCGCTGCACCGGCTGGGAGGCCACGGCCAGGGAGCGGGCACCCCAGAGGCCGAAGACGACCGAGGGCACCGCGGCGAGCAGGTCGATGACGTAGGCCACCGGGGTCGCGATGCGACGCGGCGCGTAGTGCGAGATGAACAGGGCGAGCGCGAAGGAGAACGGCACCGCGATGATGAGCGCGATGACCGCAGCGAGCGTGGTGCCGAAGAGCAGCCGGCCGACGTACCCCCAGAAGTTCGTCGACGACGGGCCGTAGATGGCCGCGTCCTCGGAGAAGCCCGGCAACCCCTTGATGAAGAGGAAGACGAAGACGGCGGCGAGCGTCACGAGGATCGTCAGGCCCGACGCCAGCGCGACGCGCGAGAAGACCTTGTCCCCCCGCCCGAACTTCACCCCGGTGTAGGGACCCGGGATCATCGGCTCGGCCGTCTCCAGGTCTGGTGGTGTGATGCTCACTGCTCTCCCTGTGCGAGCCTGACGGCTCGGACTTCTGTGTGCCGCAGCGGCGGGGCCTCCTCAGAGTCCCCGCCGCTGCCCGGCGGTCGTGTGCCGATGGTGTTACTTGGCCTGGATCTTGTCCAGGATCGCCGTGGCCTTGGCGGCGACCTCAGTCGGAAGCGGCGCCGACTTGGCGTTCGCCGCGGCGGCCTGCTGGCCGGGCGCCGAGACGATGTACTTGCCGAAGCCCTTCACGATGTCGGCGGTGGCCTTGTCGCTGTAGGTCGGGCACGCGATGAAGTACGACGCCAGGAAGACCGGGTAGACCGACGGGTCGGTCGACGTCCGGTCGATCGTGTAGACGAGCTGGGTGTCGCCGGCGCCGTCGGCGACCTTCGAGGCGGCCAGGCCAGCGGCCGCACCGTCGGCGGACGGGGCGACGAACTGCGAGCCGACCTTGACCGACACCTTGCCGAGCTTGGTGGCGGCCACGGCGCTGTCGTCGGCGTAGCCGATCGTGCCCTGGCCGTCCTGGATCGCGCCGACGACGCCCGAGGTGCCCTCGGCCGACTCACCGCTCTGGACGGGCCAGTCGCTGCTGTGCTCGGTCTTCCACGCACCGCCGCTGGCCTGGTAGAGGTAGTCGGTGAAGTTGTCGGTGGTGCCCGAGGAGTCGGAGCGGTGCACCGGCGAGATGGCGGTGTCGGGCAGCTGAACGCCGGAGTTCTGCTGCGCGATCGCCGGGTCGTTCCACTTCTTGATCGTCCCGTTGAAGATCTTCGCGATGGTCGGCGCGTCGAGGCTCAGCTTGTCGACACCCTGCAGGTTGAAGGCGATGTCGATCGGCGAGATGAACACGGGGACCTCGATCGGCGCGGAGCCGCCGCAGGCCTGCGTGGCCTTCGACATGTCGGCGGCCGGGATCGCCGAGTCGGAGCCGGCGAACTTGTAGGCGCCCGAGTAGAAGTTGTCGCGACCGGTGCCGGAGCCGACCGGGTCGTAGGTGATGGTGGCGTCGGGGTTGTCCGCACTGAAGCCGGCACGCCAGGCCTCCTGGGCCTTCTCCTGCGCGGAGGAGCCGCCGGCGGCGACCTTGCCGCTCAGGCCCTTGGCGGAGCCGCTGCTGCTGGTGCCACTGCTGCTGTTGTCGGACCCACCGCCGCAGGCGGCAAGCGAGAGCGCCATCGTCGCGACGGCGACGCCGGGCACGATCACCCGGCGGAAGGAAGTGATGGTCACTTCAGAATCTCCTGTGTTCTGCGGACGTTCTTCTTTGTCTCGTCAGCCAACGTAGGGAGCCGAGGTGTCGGGACGGTGGGCCAAGGTGAACGAGGCGTGAACTCGGAATGCCGGATTGGCGACGGGGCGTGACCCGGCACACGGACAACTGATGAAATCGCCGCCTGGGACCTTGACGCAGGCCCCGGAGGTGCGCTCAGCGCGGCCCGGTCGGGGGACCGTCGCCCGGTCGGGGCTCAGTGCCGCTCGAGGGCGACCACTCGACCATGCCGGAGGTGCACCACCAGCATCTCCCCCTTCGCCAAGCCGGGGTCATCGACACCGAGCGCCCGGAAGATCGCCGGCAGCACCGGCCGATGGCTGCACACGAGCGTCGGACCGACCTCGGCCAGGGCCGCGACCGCGTCACGCACGACCTTGCGCACCTTGCGGGGCCGGGCGCCCTCCTCGGTGAGGACGTCGAGCAGCTCCGGCTCGGTGCCGGTGGCCCGACAGAACGGCGCGACCGTGTCGGCGCAGCGGGTGCTGCTGCTCGCCATGACCCGGCGGACGTCGTACGCCTCGAGCACCGGGACCAGCCGCTCGGCCTGCCGGCGCCCGGCCTCGACCAGCGGACGGCACTGGTCGTCACCCCGCCAGGCGCCGCGGGGGTAGGACTCGGCGTGCCGCAGCACGATGACGGTCTGGGTCCGCTTGGGTCGCTCGAGCGCCTCGGCGAGCGTGTCCCGGTCGTGGGGGTAGGTGAGCAGCTGCGCCGCCTTGTCGACCGGCACCCAGGCGACCTCGTCGATCTCGCCGTTCGCGACGTAGCCGCTCACGTCGTCAGAGCCGACGACGCGCGCGAGCCAGTAGTGGACCGTCTTGCGGCCCTTCGTGGTCGGGTAGTGCTGCTGGCGGAGCGGTCGTCCGAGGCGAACACGCAGGCCTGTCTCCTCGTGGACCTCGCGAACGGCGGCCGCCGTCACCTGCTCGTCGGGGTCGAGCTTGCCCTTGGGAAAGGACCAGTCGTCGTACTTCGGGCGGTGGACCAGCAGGACGTCTCGCCCGGGCCGAAGGACGACGGCACCGGCCGCGAGGATGTCCCCCCGCGCACCCGAGGCCGGGCTGGAGCAAGCCATGCCGCTTAGGGTAAGCGGTCATGCGAAAGAGGGCGGCAACGACGGTGGTCGCAGCGGCTGTCGTCCTGGTCCTGGCGGCCTCCGCGCTGGTCGGGGTCCGATGGTGGCGCGAGGCCCACCGCAGCGGGCTCGAGAGGGCCGTCGCGCTCGTCCCGCGCGACGTGCAGCGCTACTCGTGGACCGACTGGGCCGGCGTACGCCGTGCGCTGCACGCACCGGAGACCGAGCATCCCAGCGGGGCGGCCGTCGACGCCTTCCTGGCCAAGGGGTACGACGCCGACCTGGCCTCCGCGTCGGCGATGGTGAGCTCCGCCGGAGCGCTGCAGTCGCGCTTCGGGTTCTCGCCCGCCACGGTCGAGTGGGAGCTCTTCGCCCAGTCCGACTCGGGGGCCCTCGTCGTGGTGAGGCCCCGGTCGACGGACGGGGTCGAGCGGGCGCTGTCACGGGCGGGGTTCCACCGCGGCGCTCAGGGCGTCTGGAGCGGTGCCGACGCGGTCGCCCGGCTGGGGATCACGCCGGAGTTCGGCAACGTGGCCGTCCGCGACGGCCGGATCTATGCCAGCGACTCGGCCGACTATCTGGACGAGGTCGTCAACGGCTCCGGGTCGGATGCCGCGGGACCGGACGACGCCGTCTCCCGCGTGGTCGACGCCGTCGGCGACCCGGTGTCGGCCGTCGTGTACTCCGGCGACTACGCCTGCGGGCATCTCGCCATGAGCCAGGCCGACGACGTGGACCAGGCACAGGCGGCCCAGCTCATCCGGCAGGCCGGCGGGGTGGACCCGATGACGGCCTTCGCCATGGCTGACGACGCCGACCGGCAGGTGACGGTGGCACTCGCGTTCGACCGCCACAAGCAGGCCGTGCACGACGCGGACGCGCGGGCCGCCCTCGCGGCCGGCCCTGCCGTCGGGCAGGGTGGCGACTTCAGCGACCGGTTCAGGCTCGGGAGGGTCACCGCCGACGGGCAGGTGGTCACGATGCGGCTGCACCCGGTGAAGGGCGCGTCTGTGCTGTCGGACCTCTCGACCGGGCCCGTGCTCTTCGCGAGCTGCTGACGCCGCTGCGCCTGTGAGCGCTCTGCGCGGGCGCTAGTGCCCCTCGCCGTCGCGGGCGCGCGGCACGACCCCGAGGATCTCGTCGATCTCCTCGGTGCTCAGACGGTCCTCGGACTCGCTCGCTGCGATGATCAGGTTGGTGGTGAGCTCGACCTCGCGCAGCAGATCGCCGTCCTCGAGGGACACGTCGAACTGGTCGTGCATGTCACCTCCCACCCGTGCGCGTCGGACACCGAGCCGACCCGGTGTGTCTACCCAGACAAGCGTAGGTCGAAACACCAACGGATTCCCGCTTTGGGGTCGGGAGGGCCCCTCCTTTACCTCAAGCGGCGTACGGCGGGGTCCACCAGCGTGCAGAGGCCCCGCCCCGCAATGCGGGACGGGGCCTCGTTGACCGCGTGGCCGGCCTCAGCCGGCGACGGCGTCAGATCAGAGCGGACGAACGTTCTCCGCCTGCGGGCCCTTCGGGCCCTGGGTGACGTCGAACTCGACCTTCTGGTTCTCGTCGAGGGACTTGTAGCCGTTGGTCTGGATCGCCGAGTAGTGAACGAAGACGTCGTCGCCGCCGTTCTCCTGCGCGATGAAACCGAAACCCTTCTCGGCGTTGAACCACTTAACGGTGCCCTGAGCCATGTGCTCTTCTACTCCTTAGTCGGGGCGAGCGACCGCCACAGCGACGGCCACACATCAGATGCGGTGACACGTCGCTCCGACCTGTGGTGTCCCTCGCGGGGACGGACCCCGGTCGAGCACAGAGCAGAAACGCCGTTGGATCACAAACTCCGCAGGCGTCAGACCAGCTGGAACTTGCACCTGTTGCAGTCCAGACACTACCAATCGAACGCCGTAGTGGAAGAGTCCCGGTTCATGATTTCGAGACGGAGTCGTGAAGGTTGTGCGACAGGGACGTGACGCGGGCGCTACAGCGGTGCCGCTGGACGGCAGTGACGAGGGCCAGATCGACGCTCACGCGGGGCTGACGACGCCTCGCCAGCGCACCCGCCGAGGGCTTCTCCGCCGGCTGCGGCGGGCCCGGAACGGCCGGCCGCCCCGTGGCGCTCGCGAGCGCCCTGGCCGTCGTCGGATCGCTCACCGCTTCTCCGCGGTGGTCCAGACCACTCCCTCGCCCACGCAGGCTCAGCCTTCTCGTCGGAGCGGGATCTCGTCGGACCTGGACCTCGTCGCACCGGGACTTGCCCCGCCTTGCCCAGCCCCGACACTCGGCACCCGGCAGTGCAAGCGTCAGGGGCGGTCGCTCACCGGTTTGGACCGGTGGCGTGGACGACTCCTGCCTCCACGATCTCCGGGGATCCGCTCGCAGCACGGACCCCCTCGCAGCACGGACCCCCTCGCAGCACGGACCCTCTCGCAGCACGGACCCCCTCGCGCCACTGAAGAGACGCTGCCACTTAGTGAACGGGTTCACTAAGTGGCAGCGCCTCTTCAGTGGCTCTCCGATGGCGGCCGGCAGCGAAGACGGTCGAGCCCGATCTGCGCGGCGACCGTCCGGCAAGCGCGCGCACGACACACACCCCCGTGGCCGTCTGCGGTCGCTCGCGGCGCGGAGCGCCAGCAGCGCGGCCATCTGCGCCCGCTCACCACCAAACGCGCGGCCATCTGCGCCCGCTCACCACCAAACGCGCGGCCATCTGCGCCCGCTCACCACCAAACGCCCGGCCACCTGGGGCTGCTCAGCGCGGTGAGCGTGGGCAGTTACGCTCGTCAGGGTGACCGGGCTGCCGCGTTTCGAGGAGGTCGCGCGGGTGCGGCCCGTCGACCTGCTGGCACCCGGACACGACGTCGTCGAGCTCGACGGCGGGGGCGAGGTGCCGCTGCCGCAGCCGGCGCCGTACGTCGCCCTCGTCGCCGAGACCGAAGGACCCGCCGAGCTCACGCTGGCCTCTGACGCTCACGAGATCACCGCCACGCTCGACGGTCGCGGCCACGCCGCTCTTCGGGTCGACGACCTCCAGGCACGCAGTCGCCGCCACGGCCGGGCCCGCGGAGACCTCGAGGCGCTCGCCCTCACGGTGACCGGCTCGCAGGCGACCGTCTTCACCCGATCGGGGGGCGAGTGGACCGCCCGGGGGAAGGTCGAGCTCACCGACCGGGTGGACAGCGCCGACCCGGAGTGGGGCGCTCAGCTGCGAGCAAGGGCCAGCGGTGCGGTGGGGCACGTGCGAGGCGGAGGGTTCGGGCAGCTCGGCCTGCGCGACCTCCGACTGGTCAGCAACGCCGACGGGACGCCGTACTCCCCCGACGGCCGCCTGCTGCTCTCCGCGACGAGCGCCGGCCCGGGCTTCTTCGGCACGGGGCATGCCAGCGTGTGGGAGCTGGACCCGACGGCGCTCGCGCTGACCCACTGCAGCGACCTGTTCTTCCGCCGCGACGGCGCGGTCTTCGGCGACCACGCGATCCACCTGCTGCGCCACGACGAGGCATGGCTCGTCGCGACCAGCACCTGGGGCGACTTCGTCGACTCGGCGGTCGACCACGTGCACGTCGAGCTCGGCCGCTCCTCGGCGGACCTCCTGAGCGGACGCCACGTCGTCGACACCGCGCCGCTGCACCTGCCCACGACGGGCCTGCACAGCGTCGGGGTCTGGGACCCGCACCTCGTGCACGACGGGCATCAGTGGCTCGTCGGCTACGTCAACGCGCGCCGCTACTTCGACTTCCACCCTGTCGTCGCGACCGGGCCGTCCCTCGACGCCCTCACCCTGCGCAGCGCCGTCACCACTCGCCGCGCCACCGAGGGCACGACGCTGGCACGGCTCCCGACAGGCGCGAGCGGCGAGTCAGCCTGGCGGGTCCTGGCGAGCGACGGGCGCGACAACCGCCGTGGCCACCGTGCGGCGTACCCGATCTTCGATCTGGACCTGCATCAGGTCGGCGAGCTGGACGCGCCCTACCCGACCAACCTGCCCTGGCCGACACTCGTCCCGACGGCTGGGGGCATGCTGATGGTCGTCTTCGACGGGACGCCGGCCACCGGCCGGCTACCCGGCTACGGCACCCACGGTGCCGTCATCATCGCGAAAGAGATCTAGCGCTCAGCGCGTGTCGCGCTCGGAGTAGTCCGACCACTCGTCGTGGTCGTCGGGCTGCTCACTGTCGCCGGACTCGCCGTGCAGCTCGCGTGCGAGTGCCCCCAAGTCCGTGTCGTGAGTGCGGTACTTCAGGTCGCGAGCGACCTTCGTCTGCTTGGCTTTCGCACGGCCGCGCCCCATAGGGTCCAGCCCCCTCGCACTAGGCCGGGGCACCAAGGCTCCCGGGCTGTCTCACATAGTTTTCGTGAGGGCAACGCTACCCGCTCGCAGGTCGTTACCGCGAACCGGGAGCATCGAAAACTTGTTCGCGGGTTGCGAACGTCACTCTCCGGGCCGCGCGAGCGGCGCGCCGGTCACCAACCGGGGTGCTGACCGACCAGCCGGACGCGCCCCTCGTCGCCCTCGCCGGCACGCGTGACGGTGCCCGCGACCCAGGCCGGGATGCCGGCCTCCGCCAGCAGCGCGATGGTCGTGTCGACGTCCGCGGCGGGCGTGAGCGCCACCATGCCGACGCCCTGGTTGAGGGTGGCCTCCAGGTCGGGCTGCGACACGTCGCCGACGCGCTTGACCAGCGAGAAGACCGGGGCGGGCGTCCAGGAGCCGCGCTCGATGGTCGCGGTCAACGAGGAGGGCATGACCCGCTCGAGGTTCGCCGCCAGACCCCCTCCGGTGACGTGCGACATGGCGTGCGTGCCCGTCTCCCGAGCGACCCGCAGGCATGCCTTCGCGTAGATCCGGGTCGGGGTCAGGAGCTCCTCACCCAGCGTCCGGCCGAGCTCCTCGACGTGCTCGTCGAGGCTCAGGCCGCCCTGCTGGAGCAGCACGTGCCGCACCAGCGAGTAGCCGTTGGAGTGCAGACCCGACGACGCCATCGCGATCACCACGTCGCCCTCGGCGACCAGGTGGGAGCCGAGCAGCTCGTCGGCCTCGACGACGCCGGTCGTCGCGCCGGCGACGTCGTACTCGTCGGGCGCCAGCAGACCCGGGTGCTCGGCGGTCTCGCCGCCGACGAGCGCGGTGCCGGCCTCGACGCACGCCGAGGCGATGCCCTTGACGATCGCGGCGATCTTCTCGGGGACGACCTTGCCGGTGGCGATGTAGTCGGTCATGAACAGCGGCTCGGCGCCACACACGACGAGGTCGTCGACGACCATGCCGACCAGGTCGTAGCCGATGGTGTCGTGCACGTCCATGCGGCGGGCGATCTCGACCTTGGTGCCGACGCCGTCGGTCGAGGTCGCCAGCAGCGGACGCTTGAACCGAAGCAGAGCCGAGGCGTCGAACAGCCCCGCGAAGCCGCCCAGGCCCCCGATCATCTCCGGCCGGCGGGCCTTCTCGACCCACTCCTTCATCAGGTCGATCGCCCGGTCGGCGGCCTCGATGTCGACGCCGGAGGCGGCGTAGGCGTTGGTCATGGGTCTCCTCGATCCAGGTCTCGATACGCGCTGCGCGCTACTCGACCAGCGAACTACGGGTTGTTGAGCACAGGCAGGGCCTTGCTCAGCGTCGGCGAGGTGAGCGAGACCTCGAGGAGGTGCTTGCCGAGCAGGCTCTCGTCGGGCAGCTCGACCGGATACTGACCGGTGAAGCACGCCGTGCACAGCGACGACATCGGCTGACCGGTCGCGCCGACCATGCCCTCGAGGGAGATGTAGCCGAGCGAGTCGGCGCCGATCGAGGAGGCGATCTCGTCGACGTCGAGCCCGTTGGCGATGAGCTCGGCCCGGGTGGCGAAGTCGATGCCGTAGAAGCAGGGCCACTTCACCGGCGGGCTCGAGATGCGGACGTGGACCTCGAGGGCTCCGGCCTCGCGCAGCATCCGCACCTGGGCCCGCTGGGTGTTGCCGCGCACGATCGAGTCGTCGACGACGACGATGCGCTTGCCGCGGATCATGTGCTCGAGCGCGTTCAGCTTGAGGCGGATGCCCAGCTGGCGCAGCGTCTGCGAGGGCTGGATAAAGGTGCGGCCGACGTAGGCGTTCTTGACGAACCCCTGGCCGAACGGGATGCCGCTCTCCTCGGCATACCCCGTCGCGGCCGGCGTGCCCGACTCGGGCACCGGCATGACGAGGTCCGCCTCGACGGGGAACTCGCGGGCCAGCTGCCGGCCCATCTCCACGCGGGCCTCGTGGACCCCGCGGCCGGCGATGTCCGCGTCGGGGCGGGCGAGGTAGACATACTCGAAGACACAGCCCTTGCGCGCGGGCTCGGCGAACCGGCGCGACCGCAGGCCGTCGGCGTTGATGACGACCATCTCGCCGGGCTCGATCTCGCGCACCACGCTGGCGCCGATCGTGGCGAGGGCCGCGTCCTCGGAGGCCACCACCCAGCCGCGGTCCAGCCGGCCGAGGACCAGGGGTCGGATGCCCTGAGGGTCGCGTGCGGCGTACAACGTGTCCTCGTCCATCCAGACCAGGCAGAACGCGCCGCGGACCGAGGGCAGGATCTCCACCGCGCGCTCCTCGAGCGTGCCGTCGGGGTGGTAGGCCAGCAGCTCGGTCAGCAGGCTCGTGTCGTTGGTCGAGACGGGGGCGCCGCCGCGGTGGAGGTCGAGCTCGTCGCTCGGGCTCGGCAGCTCGGCGACCATGTCGCGCAGCTCGTGGGTGTTGACGATGTTGCCGTTGTGGCCGAGCGCGATGGAGCCCTCGGAGGACGGGCGGAAGGTCGGCTGCGCGTTCTGCCAGGTGCTCGCGCCCGTCGTGGAGTAGCGCGAGTGGCCGATGGCCACGTGTCCCTGGAGCGAGTCGAGCGTCGTCTCGTCGAAGACCTGGGAGACGAGTCCCATGTCCTTGTAGACGAGGATCTGCCGGCCGTTGCTCACGGCGATCCCGGCCGACTCCTGCCCTCGGTGCTGCAGTGAGTAGAGGCCGAAGTAGGTGAGCTTGGAGACTTCCTCACCAGGGGCCCAAACGCCGAAGACGCCGCACACGATTCGCTAGTCTACGGGCGGAGCACGACGTACGCCGATTCCACGGCGCCGCGCCGCCTCGGTCGGTCATCGGCGGCGACGCCTGCGTGGAGCAGACGCCTCGGAGGCGTCGTGTGCCGCTTCTCGGGAGGTCAGAGTCCGTCCCGTCGAAGCGCTGGTGAGCACATGCCCCATCCGACCGAGCTCCTGGAGCCCTCGGTCACGCATGCCGCCTCGCTCCCGGTCCGCCGCCCGAGGAGCTGAGGTGATCATGTCGAGTCCTCCCGTTCGGCTCCCCCGACCCCGCGATCCCTTTTACTCTGGAGCCCCCATCTCCGATGACGAAGCCTGGACCATGGACCAACTCTCCCGCGCGCCGCTCCCCTGGAGCGCCAGCGAGTGGTCGGAGGCGACCATGGGCGAGTCGCTCCGGCTGGCGGCGGAGAGCATGTGCGTCTTCGGGGGCTTCGGCGCCGCGTCGATATCGGTGGTGCGCAACGGGCAGGTCGTCCCCATCGCGGTCGCCGGCGCCGAGCGCGTCCTCGACCGCGACGGGAACCCGGTCGACGCCAGGGCGGTCCTCGACGACTCCTTCCCGGTGGCCATGCTCGAGGACACCCTCCTGCCCATGGCCGACGACTGGGGACTGCTGAAGTACATCCCCCACGACCGCTCGAACATGCCCGACTTCGGATGGCGGGTGGAGGGCGGGTACGTCGGCACCGAGTGGCACCCCCACGACATGCTGATCGCCCCGGTCCGCGACGCCGTGGGCCGGCTGCGCGGGATGCTGTCGCTGGACGCTCCCGTGGACGGCTGTCTGCCCGGGCCGGAGCGCCGCGCCGTCCTCGAGCGGTACGCCGCCCAGGCCTCGCGCGTCCTCCTCACCGCCCTCGACCGCGAGGAGCTGGTCGCGCGGCAGCGGCTCGCCGCCACGGCACGGCGGCTGCTCAGTCGCGCAGCCGACAGCGACTCCCCGGAGCAGATCCTCGCCGCGGTCAGCGACGACCTGGTCACGGCCTTCCAGCTGGCCGGCCTGCGCGCGAGCGTCTTCGAGCGCGGCGACCGGCGCGTCCTCATCGAGACGACCCCCTCGCTCGGCCGGTTCGACCCCGGGGCCTACCGGATCACCCGGCGGTTGACCGCGTGGCTGTGGCAGCACCAGCTCGTCGGGCTCATCTCGCGCGACCACGCCCGCAACTTCGAGGGCACTGCGGAGGATCTCGCCCTGATCCAGGGTCTGCTTCGGCGTGCCGGATTCGACACCGTCGTGCTGGCGCCGCTCGGAGTCGGCGAGTCCTGCCTGGGCACGATCGCCCTGTACCGCGCCGTCGGCGCCCCGCGGTGGACCGACGCCGAGCTCGAGGCCGCCCAAGAGCTCGGCCACGACCTGGGTCGCCTGCTCAGCTGGCAGCGAGCGCTTCGCATGGAACGGGAGGCCGTCGCCGAGCTGCGCGAGCTCGGCGACTATAAGAGCCGGCTCATCGCCACCGTCGCCCACGAGCTGAAGAACCCCATCGCCACGATCCGCGGAAACCTGGAGATCAGCACGGAGCTGCTCAGCGGCGCCGTGGACGTCGGCCCGGCCCTGCGGGCCATGGGACGCGGGGTCGAGCGGCTCGGGCGGATCGTCGACGACCTGCTCCTCCTCGCGGCCAGCGACCCCAACAGCCCGCCCGCCCAAGAGCCCGTCGACCTGACAGCACACGTGCTGGCAGGCATCCAGCTCGCCCTCGAGACCGATGCCCACTCCGAGGCGAAGGTCCGCACCGACCTTCCGGATCAGCCGCTGACGATCCTCGCCGACCCGCTCGGACTCGAGCAGGTCATCGTCAACCTCGTCGGCAACGCGCTCAAATACACCCCGCCCGGGGGCCCTGTCTCGGTCTCACTGCGGGACTGCGGCGACCACGTGGAGCTCGCGGTCGCCGACGAAGGCATCGGGATCTCCCCCGCCGACCAGGAGCTGATCTTCACAGAGTTCTTCCGCTCCGCGGACGCCGCGGCGCGGCGACAGCCCGGCACCGGCCTCGGACTGGCCATCGTCGCCCGCATCGTCGCCCAGCACGGTGGCCGGATCGAAGTCGACTCCGCCGTGGGGCGCGGCAGCACGTTCCGAGTTCTTCTACCGGCTGGCTAGCCTGCAAGCACCGCGGCGCTGTGCCTATTTGCGCCTCCGCTTCGCTTTGGCGCGTGCCATGGGGCCTTCAAGGTCTCGTCTTCCCTCGCTGCGCTCGGTCGTTCCTCCCTCGCTGCGCTCGGTCGTTCCTCCCTCGCTTCACTCAGTCCAGACGAGACCGGCCCCACGGCCTCGGGCGTCTGGGGTCGACGTATGCAGCACCGCGGCGCCTCGGCGTTGCTAGTTGGTGAAATCAGGACCAGTGGTCACTGCTTCCCCAGGTTGCGCAGGAGCAGCGTCTCCGCGAGGACGACCTTGGCGAACTCGGGGAGGTGCAGGCCCTCGTTCGGCCCGTGGGCGCGGGTGTCGGGGTCCTCGACGCCGGTGACGAGCACGCTCGCACCGGGGAAGGCCTCGAGGAACTCGGCGATGAACGGGATCGAGCCGCCGACGCCCATGTCGATCGGCGCGGTGCCGTCCCACGCCTCGGTGAAGGCGTTCCGGGCGGCGTCGTACGCCGGGCCGGAGGCCTCCAGCGCGATCGGCTCCCCGGTGTCGACCACGGTGGTGCTGACCTGGGCGCCCCACGGGGTGTTCGCGCGGAGGTGCTCCTCCAGCCGTGCGACCGCGTTGGCGGAGGTATCACCGGGGGCGATGCGGATCGTGACGCGGGCGCGCGCGACGGGGCTCAGCGTGTTGGAGGCGCCGGCGACCTTCGGGGCGTCGAAGCCGGTGACGGTGATCGCCGGCTTGGTCCACATCCGCTCGACCATGGGCCCCTCGCCGACCCAGTCGACACCGCCGAGGATGCCGGACTCGGCACGCAGCCGGTCCTCGGGGTAGTCGACCTCGGCCGCCGGCCCCCCGACCAGCCCGGCGACGGCCGGGCCACCGTCCTGGGTCCACAGGGTGTCGAGGAGGCGGATGAGGGCCATGATCGCGTCGGGCGCGAGACCGCCCCACATGCCCGAGTGGACGGCATGGTCAAGCGTGCGTAGCTCGACGTCGACGCGGACGAGTCCTCGCAGACTGGTGGTCAGCGCCGGGACGCCGATGTCCCAGTTGCCGGAGTCGGCGATGACGATGACATCGGCGCGCAGATCCTCCTGATACTGCGCCAACAGCTGCGGAAGCGTCGCCGAGGCGACCTCCTCCTCACCCTCGATGAAGAGCCGGACGGTCACGGGCAGATCGTCGCCGAGCGCCCGGAGGGCGCCGAGGTGGGTGGCGATGCCGGCCTTGTCGTCGGCGGCGCCGCGGCCGTAGAGCCGGTCGCCGCGGATCGTGGGCTCGAACGGCGCGGAGTCCCAGTCGGCCGGGTCGTTCTCAGGCTGCACGTCGTGGTGGGCGTAGAGCAGCACCGTCGGCGCGCCGGCCGGTCCGCGCTTCTCGCCGACGACCGCAGGCGGAGCGCCCTCGAAGGCCCGCACGATCCGGGCGTCGACGCCTTCAGCCGCAAACAGCTCGAGCGTCCGCTCGGCGCTCTTCTCGACCTCGCCCAGCCGCTCCGGGTCGGCGCTCACGGACTGGATCCGGACGAGATCCTTCAGATCCTCGAGCAGGGCGGGGAGGACGGCGTCGACGCGGCTGCCGAGATCAGCGGGGTTCACGGTCATGGCACTCAGGGTAGGACCCGCTCTACCGTGGGCCGCATGCTGGCCGTGCTGGTGCTGAACGCGGGGTCGTCGTCCTTGAAGTACCAGGTCGTCGAGTCCGACGGCACCCGTCACGTCAAAGGGCTCATCGAGCGCGTGGACGAGACGGGCTTCAGGGCTGCTCTCGCCCGCATGCAGTCCGACCTGGACGCGGCCGGTCTCGGGCGCGACGCGCTCTCGGCTGTGGGCCATCGAGTCGTGCACGGCGGTCCCGACTTCACCGAGCCGGTCCTCCTGACCGACGAGGTCGTCACTGCCATCGAGGACCTGGCCCGGTTCGCGCCGCTGCACAACCCGCCCGCAGTCGCGGGCATGCGTGCCGCCCGGAAGGAGCTCCCCGACGTCCCGCATGTCGCTGTCTTCGACACGGCCTTCTTCGCCGGACTGCCGGCCGCCTCCGCCACCTATGCGATCGACGCCTCACTCGCCCAGAAGCACGGCATCAGGAGGTACGGCGCCCACGGCACCTCCCACCGGTTCGTCTCCGACGCGGCGGCGCGCTTCGCCGGTCGCCCTCTCGACGGCCTGCGCCAGATCGTGCTGCATCTCGGCAACGGTGCCTCCGTCGCCGCACTGCGCTCGGGGCGGCCGGTCGACACGTCGATGGGCCTCACCCCGCTCGAGGGGCTCGTCATGGGCACGCGCGCGGGCGACCTCGACCCCGGCGTACTCCTGCACCTGCTCCGCGCCGGCCTCTCCGTCGACGAGCTCGAGGACCTGCTGCAGCACCGCTTCGGCCTCCAGGGGCTGGCCGGGCGTCACGACATGCGCGACCTCCTCGCCGCGGCCGGCGACGGGGACCCCGCGGCCCGGCTCGCGCTCGACGTCTACGCCCACCGGCTGCGCAAGTACGTCGGCGCCTACCTGGCCGTCCTCGGCGGGGCCGACCAGCTGGTCTTCACCGGCGGCGTCGGCGAGCATGCAGCGCCCGTGCGAGCGGCGGCCCTCGCCGGTCTGAGTGCCCTCGGTCTCACGCTCGACCCCGTCCGCAACGAGGCTCCGACGGACGGCCCGCGGGAGATCTCCGCCCCTGGCGCGCCCGTCCAGGTGCTCGTGGTGCCGACCGACGAGGAGCTCGAGATCGCCCGCCAGGTCGCCGCCGTCCTGTAGGCACGCGAACCCCGGGTTGTTGCCAGCCGAACCCCGGGTTGTCGTGCCCCGAACCCCGGGTTGTCGTGCCCCGAACCTCGGGTTGTTGTTCAACAAGCCGAGGCTCGACCGACAACAACCCGGGGCTCGGCGGACAACGACCCGAGGCTCGACCGACAACAACCCGAGGCTCGACCGACAACAACCCGGGGCTCGACCGACAACAACCCGAGGCTCGGCGTCAGAAGTCCGCGGACGTGTCGGCCGACGGGGACCGGTGCGGCTCGACGGTGCCCGTCCACGTCCAGTCGCGCACCTCGGACAGGTCGTCGCCGTGGTCCCGGGTCCACTGCCGGGCACGGCGGCGGGTGTCGACCATGAGCTGGCGGACGGCGGCGGCGGACTGCCCCAGCCCGGGCACGCGGTCGATGACGTCCATGACGAGGTGGTAGCGGTCGAGGTCGTTCATCATCACCATGTCGAAGGGCGTCGTCGTGGTGCCCTCCTCCTTGTAGCCGCGCACATGCAGGTTGGCGTGGTTGGTGCGGCGGTAGGTCAGCCGGTGGATGAGCCACGGATAGCCGTGGTAGGCGAAGATCACCGGCTTGTCGGTGGTGAACAGACCGTCGAACTCGGCGTGGGGCAGGCCGTGCGGGTGCTCGGTGTCGTCCTGCAGGCGCATCAGGTCCACGACGTTGATGAAGCGGACCTTGACGTCAGGCAGGTGCTCGCGCAGCAGCGACACCGCGGCCAGTGCCTCGAGCGTGGGCACATCGCCGGCTGCGGCGATGACCACGTCGGGCTCGCCGCCGGCGCCGGAGTCGTCGTTCGACGCCCAGTCCCAGATCCCCAAGCCCCGCGCACAGTGCAGGTCGGCCTCATCGGCGCTCAGCCAGTCGAACGCCGGCTGCTTCCCGCTCACGACGACATTGACGTAGTGGCTGGAGGCCAGGCAGTGCTGCATCGTCGAGAGCAGCGTGTTGGTGTCCGGGGGCAGGTAGACCCGGACGACTTCGGCCTTCTTGTTGATGACATGGTCGATGAACCCGGGGTCCTGGTGGCTGAGCCCGTTGTGGTCCTGGCGCCACACGTGGCTGGTGAGCAGGTAGTTGAGGCTGGAGATGTCGGCGCGCCAACCGATCTCCCGGGTGGTCTTGAGCCACTTGGCGTGCTGGTTGAACATCGAGTCGACCAGGTGGATGAAGGCCTCATAGCAGCTGAACAGCCCGTGCCGCCCAGTGAGCAGATAGCCCTCCGCCCACCCCTGGCAGGTGTGCTCGGACAGGATCTCCATGACCCGACCCGAACGGGCCAGATGCTCGTCGACGTCCCAGATCGCCCCCTGGAAGACCTTGTCAGTCACCTCGTAGACCGCATCCAGCCGGTTCGACGCGGTCTCGTCCGGGCCGAAGATGCGGAAGCTGTCGGGATTGTCGCGGACGACGTCGACGAGGTACTGCCCGAAGACGCGGGTGGCCTCGTGCACGGACCCGCCGGGCTCGGTCACCTCGACCGCGTGATCACGGAAGTCGGGCAGCACCAGCGGCTTGCGCAGGACGCCGCCGTTGGCGTGCGGGTTGGCGCTCATCCGGCGGCTGCCCTGCGGCGCGAGCGCGCGCACCGCGTCCACCGGCACGCCGGTGTCGGTGAAGAGCTCGCCGGGGGCGTACGACGCCAGCCACTCCTGCAGCTGCGTTCGGTGCCGGTCGTTGTCCCGGGTCTCCGACAGCGGCACCTGGTGAGCCCGCCACGTGCCCTCCACCAGCTTGCCGTCGACCTCGTGCGGGCCCGTCCAGCCCTTCGGCGTGACGAGCAGGATCATCGGCCACGGCTGCCAGTCGTGGCTCTTCGCGCCCGTACGCGCCGCCTGCCGGATCTCGGTGATCCGGTCGTAGGCGGCGTCCATCGCGGTGGCCAGCTGCTGGTGCACGGCGACGGGGTCGTCGCCCTCGACGGTGAGCACCTCGTGCCCGTAGCCCCGCAGCAGACTGACCAGCTCCTCGCGCGGGATGCGGGCCGGCACCGTCGGGTTCGCGATCTTGTAGCCGTTCAGATGCAGGATCGGCAGGACGGCCCCGTCGTGGACCGGGTCCAGAAACTTGTTGGAGTGCCAGCTCGCCGCGAGCGGTCCGGTCTCGAACTCGCCGTCGCCGACCACGGCGGCGACCAGCAGGTCGGGGTTGTCGAGCGCTGCGCCGTACGCATGGGAGAGGACGTAGCCAAGCTCGCCCCCCTCGTGGATCGAGCCCGGCGTCTCCGGTGCGGCGTGCGACGGGATGCCTCCCGGGAACGAGAACTGCCGGAAGAGCCGCTGCATGCCCCTCTTGTCGTAGGAGATCTCCGGGTAGAGCTCGGAGTAGGTGCCCTCGAGCCAGGCCTGCGCCACCACCGCCGGCCCACCGTGGCCCGGGCCGGCGAGGAAGATCGCGTCGACGTCGCGCTCGCGGATGAGCCGGTTGAGGTGGGTGTAGACGAGGTTGAGGCCCGGGGTCGTGCCCCAGTGGCCCAGCAGGCGGGGCTTGATGTCCTCCGGTGCCAGATCTCGCTCGAGCAGCGGGTTGTCGAGCAGATAGATCTGCCCGACCGAGAGGTAGTTGGCCGCCCGCCACCATGCGTCGAGTGACTTGATGTCCGCTTCGCTGAGTGCTCCCATGGCGCCCACTCTGCTGCCGCGATGCGACCGGGACAGGGCCCGAATCGGGTGAGGTCGGTGGACTACACGGGAAGGTACGGCGACAGGTCGGTGCGCTCGCCGCTCGCCCGCACCCGGCCGTCATCCACCGCCGCAGCCCAGGCCAGCTCACCGGACGCCAACGCGATCCAGGTCTCCGCGTCGGTCTCGATGACCGCCGGCGGGGTCCCGCGGGTGTGGCGCACGCCCTCGATGCACTGAACGGCGGCGTACGGCGGGACCCGGACCTCGACGCTGCGCCCAGGGGCCTTGGCTTCGAGCACCGCCAGGTAGTGCTTGGCGAGCAGTCGCAGGTCGTCCTTGGTCGACTCACGCCTCGTCACGCGAGACAGCGCGTCCGCGACCGCGGCGGGGTCGGCGGGTCGCAGGCGGGCGGGCACACCGCAACCCTAGGGCGCCGCGCCCTCGTCGAGCTCAGGGAGATCGGGGTAGGGCTGGACCAGCTGGTAGACCGAGTAGGTCGCGCGGCCGTCGTCACGACCCCGGGTCCGCTCGTGCCAGCGCTTGTTGAGCGCCTCGACATCGGCGGCGTAGTCCGCGACCTCCGCGTCGGTGAACCGCAGCGAGGTGTCGAAGACGTAGGCTTCGCCGTTCTTCTCCTCGGCCATCGAGCGGTCGACGAGGTGATGGCCCCAGGACCGGGCGTTGTGGCGGTAGACCTCGAGTGCCGCCGCACCGCCGGGCTGGGCCAGCATGTCCTGGCTGCGGAACGAGATGCCGTCGGCCGGGACCATCCGCCAGACCCGGTCGCGCTTGTCGCGGGCCTCGTCCGGCGCCTCCTCGATGAGGCCGTACTTGGCGAGCTGACGCAGGTGGAAGCTCGCCTGGTTGGCGGGGATGCCGAGCAGGCGCGAGACGTCGGCCGCACGGAGCGAACCGCTCGCGTAGAGCTCGGAGAGGATCCGGTTGCGCGCCGGATGGGCGATCGCACGCAGGATGCGCGGGTCGTCGTACTTCGCCATGACAGGGATCCTAGCGAATTACGCACGACTTATTGCGCAACGTATCTTGCGCACTTTGTGTTGCGCACCATATGGTGCGGATATGTCCAGCTTCCGCAGCCTCGCCCGCAACCACGACTTCACGGTCCTCTGGGTCGGCCAGACGATCTCCGAGCTCGGCTCCCGCGTCAGCACGTTCGTGTTCCCGTTGCTGGGCTTCGCGCTGACGCACTCGGCCCTGTGGGCCGCGGCGGTCGAGGCGGCGTACCTGCTCGGGATGGTCGGCGTGCTGCTGCCCGCGGGCGTGCTCGCCGACCGCGTCGACCGGCTCCGCGTCCTGCGGCTCTCCTCCGCCATCGGCGTCGTGCTCTACGCCTCGCTCGTCGCCGCGGGCGCCCTCGGCATCCTCACGATCGGCCACCTGCTCGCGGTCGCCCTGATCACCGGGGTCGCGGCCGGACTCTTCTCCCCCGCCGAGATGTCGGCCATCGGCACGATCGTCGACGGCGACGACATGCCGGCCGCGCTCTCGCAGCAGCAGGCACGCCAGCACGTCGCCGGTCTGGTCGGAGCGCCCCTCGGCGGTGCTCTGTTCGCCCTGGCGCGGTGGGTCCCGTTCGCCTTCGACGCGGTGTCGTACGCCGTCGCGTGGGTGCTCCTCGGCCGCATCCGCACCGACCTGGCGCCGACGCCCGGTCCTGCACCGCGCCCGGTGCGCGACCTGGTCCAGGGCATCCGCTTCACCTGTGCCCACCCGTTCCTGCGCGTGCTCCTGGCCTGGTCGCCGCTGGTCAACCTGACCATGAACGCGCTCTTCTTCGTCGCCGTCCTGCGGCTCATCCAGGCCGGCACGGCCCCCACCACGATCGCCGTCGTCGAGGTGGTCGGCGGGCTCTGCGGCATCATCGGCGCGGCGTTCGCCCCGTGGATCATCGACCGGATGCCGACCGGTCGCCTGACCATCCTGGTCGCCTGGACGATGGTGCCGCTCATGCTGCCGATGGCCACCCACGACGACCCGTTCGTCGTCGCGGCCGCGCTGGGCGTCATCCTGCTGCTCAACCCGGCCGGCAACGCCGGCACGAGCTCCTACCGCATGCGGATCACGCCCCCCGAGCTCGTCGGCCGCGTGCAGTCGGCGATGCAGTTCACCTCGATGCTGACGATGCCGCTGGCCCCGGTGGTCGCGGGCGCGCTGCTGGGCTGGCTCGGCGGTCGGGACTCGATCCTCGCGCTCGTCGGGCTCACGACCCTTGTCGCCCTGATCCCGACCCTGTCCCGCTCGGTCCGGTCGGTCCCGCGCCCGTCCGACTGGGTCCCCGCCGAACCCGCCCGGTCGGCCGAGCTCTCCCTGGTCGAGTAGCCCGAGCCGCCGAGCTCTCGCCGGTCGAGTAGCCCGAGCCGCCGAGCTCTCGCCGGTCAAGTAGCCCGAGCCGCCGAGCTCTCGCCGGTCGAGTAGCCCGAGCCGCCAGGCGAGGGCGTATCGAGACCCGGGATGCTGGGTCTCGATACGGGTCTCGATACGCTCGCTAGCGCTCGCTACTCGACCTCCGGGATCGCTAGCGCTCGCTACTCGACCAGCGAGGTCGAGAAGGCGAGTCGACCCTCAGGCGTCGGGGGTGAACTCGGCGTTCAGTGCGGCGGGGAGCGTGGCACGCCAGGCCTCGGCGAGCTCGGCGACGCCGATCTCGAACTGCCCCTCGATCGTGATGGTGTCCCCGCCCGTCACGCCGATCTCGGTGACGACGACGTCGTGCTCCGAGGCGAGGCGCAGCAGCGCGTCGCCATCGTGCAGGTGCGTGGTCACCAGGACGCGTCCGGCCGACTCGGCGAAGAGCGCGACGAACGGGTCCGGGAAGGCGGGGGCGAGCGCGATCTGCGCACCGATCCCGGACTGGATCGACGCCTCGGCCAACGCCTGGGAGAGGCCGCCGTCGGAGAGGTCGTGCGCCGACGTCACGACGTCGGCGGCGGCCCGGAGCAGTCCGGCGAGCGACTTCTCTCCGGCCAGGTCCACACGAGGCGGGAGCCCACCGAGGTGGCCGTGCACCACGTGCGCCCACTCGGAGCCGGAGAGCTCGTCACGCGTGTCGCCGAGCACGAAGATCCGCTCACCCGGGTTGACGAAGCGCGAGGGCGTGCGACGCGTGACGTCGTCGATGACGCCGAGCACCGCGATGACGGGCGTGGGCAGGATGGCGACGTCGCCGGTCTGGTTGTAGAGCGACACGTTGCCGCCGGTCACCGGGACGCCCAGCTCGAGACACGCGTCCTTCAGGCCACGGCAGGCCTCGGCGAACTGCCACATGACCGCCGGGTCCTCCGGCGAGCCGAAGTTGAGGCAGTCGGAGACCGCGAGCGGGGTCGCCCCGACGGTCGCGACATTGCGGAAGGACTCGGCGAGGGCGAGCTGTGCGCCGGCGTACGGGTCGAGCTTGGCGAAGCGACCGTTGCCGTCGGTGGAGACCGCGACACCGAGGTTGGTCGACTCGTCGACGCGGATCATCCCGCTGTCGGCCGGAGCCGAGAGCACGGTGTTGCCGCGCACGTAGTTGTCGTACTGCTGCGTGATCCAGGTCTTGTCGCAGAGGTTGGGCGAGGCGACGAGGCGCAGCCAGGTCTCCCGCAGCTCCGCCGACGTCGACGGGCGGGGCAACGCCTCGGCCGCGTCGGCCTGGAGAGCGTCCTGCCACTCCGGCCGGGCGAGCGGGCGCTCGTAGACCGGGCCCTCGTGAGCGACCGTGCGGGGGTCGACGTCGACGATCGTCTCGCCGTTCCAGTCGATGACGAGCCGACCGTCACCGGTCACGGTGCCGATCGTGGCGGCCTCGACGTCCCACTTGGCGCAGATCGCCAGGAACGCCGCCTCGTCCTCGGGCGCGACGACCGCCATCATCCGCTCCTGCGACTCGCTCATGAGGATCTCCTCGGGAGCGAGCGTGGAGTCGCGCAGCGGCACCTTCGTGAGCTCGACGTGCATGCCGCCGTCGCCGGCCGCCGCCAGCTCCGAGGTGGCACACGAGATGCCGGCCGCGCCGAAGTCCTGGATGCCGCGGACGATGCCGGCGGAGAAGAGCTCCAGCGTGCACTCGATGAGCAGCTTCTCCATGAACGGGTCGCCGACCTGGACCGAGGGTCGCTTCGCGGGACCGTCCTCGTCGAACTCGACCGAGGCCAGGATCGAGGCGCCGCCGATGCCGTCGCCGCCGGTGCGGGCGCCGTACATGATCACGAGGTTGCCGGCGCCCGACGCCTTCGCGAGATGGAGGTCCTCGTGCTTGAGGACGCCGATCGCCAGGGCGTTGACGAGCGGGTTGCCGAGGTAGGTCTCGTCGAAGACCGCCTCGCCGCCGATGTTGGGCAGGCCGAGGCAGTTGCCGTAGCCGCCGACGCCCGCGACGATCCCCGGCAGCACGCGGTGGGTGTCCGCGGCGTCGAGCGGGCCGAAGCGGAGCGGGTCCATCACGGCGACCGGACGCGCGCCCATGGCGAGGATGTCGCGCACGATGCCGCCGATGCCCGTCGCGGCACCCTGGTAGGGCTCGACGTAGGACGGGTGGTTGTGCGACTCGATCTTGAAGGTGACCGCGTAGCCCTGGCCGACGTCGATGACGCCGGCGTTCTCGCCGATGCCGGCCAGCATCTTGCCGGCCGGCGTCTCCTGAGGAATCTCGCCGAACTGGCGCAGGTGCACCTTCGAGGACTTGTAGGAGCAGTGCTCGCTCCACATCACCGAGTACATCGCGAGCTCGGCGCCGGTCGGGCGGCGACCGAGGATCTGCTTGATGGCGGCGTACTCGTCCTCCTTGAGCCCGAGCTCGGCCCAGGGCTGGGCCCGGTCCGGATCGGAGGCGGCGACGTCAACGGTGTCGAGGGCAGTGATCTGGGCCGAGGTCACGGGCGTCAATCTACCGGCGGGAGGCTCCTATCCCCGACTCGGCGGGCGCCGGCGATACGCCTTGTGAAGTCCAGCGTGACCCTGAGGTCACCGTGGACTTCACACGGGCATGCGAGGCGAGGCTCAGCGCAGGACGCCGTCGGCGATGACCTCGAGCATCGGCCGGACCGCCTCGGGGGGCAGCGCCCCCTGGTCGGCGACCGTCGCGACGCCGCCGATGAGGCGGAGCACCTCGAGCGGCTCGACGCTCGGGCGCACGGCCCCCTCAGCGCGCAGCGCCTCGAGCACGCGCTCATTCGCGGCGGCGTAGGTCTGGCACTTGTTGCGCATGGGCGAGGCGTCGTCGCCGAGGGCGCAGGTGATCTTGGCGGCGACGCCCTTGTGGACGGTGAGGCGGGCGGCGTACTCCTCGAACCAGGCCATCAGGCGGTCCTTCGCGTCGCCCTCGTGGGCGAGCGCCTTGTCGGCGGAGTCGTTGACGCCGGCGATCCAGTTCTGCATGACCGCGTCGATGAGGGCGTCGCGGGTCGGGAAGTGCCGGTAGAGCGTGCCCGGGCCGACACCGGCCTGCTTGGCGATGTCGTCCAGCGGGGCGTCGTACCCCTTCTCACGGAAGACGCGGCCGGCCGTCGTGACCAGCTTGTCGTAGTTCCGCTTGGCGTCGGCGCGCATCCGACACCCCTCCTTCTCGACCCGTGTCTCGGCTCGTGAGCACCGTACCCCCTGCCGAGCAGGGCCGCCGATATGCGCCACGAGAAGCCACTTGTAAAACGGAGACAGTCTCCGTATCGTTCTACGTGTAACCGGAGTCATCCTCCGGAACCAGTCTACGTCGGCCCACCAGGCCAGAACAGGACGAACCCACCATGTCTTCCACCGTGATCTCGCGCTCCCCGAGCGCGGCTCGCCACCACCCACGGCCCGACCTGCCCACCGCGCTCCCGCCGAACGCGGGCAAGGCAGCCGCCGGCATCTTCGTCGTGCTGCTCGCGCAGCTCATGCTCGTGCTCGACGCGACCGTCGTGAACGTCGCGCTTCCCCACATCCAGACCGGCCTCGGCTTCGGGCCGGCCGGCCTCTCCTGGGTGCTCAACGGCTACACGCTCGCCTTCGGCGGCCTCCTGCTGCTCGGCGGCCGGCTCGGCGACGTCTTCGGCCGGCTGCGCCTCTTCCAGGTGGGCCTCGCCGTCTTCATCGCCTTCTCCCTCGTGGGCGGCCTGTCCACCTCACCGGGCATGCTCGTCGCCGCCCGCGCCTTCCAGGGAGTCGGCGCCGCCCTCGCCGCGCCGTCGGTGCTGGCATTGCTCACCACCAGCGCCCCGGACGACGCCGCCCGCAACCGGGCGCTCGCCCTCTTCTCCGCCGTCTCCTCCGGCGGAGGCGCGCTCGGCCTCATCCTCGGCGGCATCCTGACCGACGTCATCTCGTGGCGCTGGACCCTCTTCATCAACGTGCCGATCGGCCTGGCCATCCTCGCCGTCGTCGGCCGCCTCGTCGCGGAGACCCCGAGGCGCCCCGGCCGCTTCGACGTGGTCGGCGCGGTGGCGGCGACCGGCGCCGCCGTCAGCATCGTCTGGGCGCTGATCGGCGCTCCGGACCACGGGTGGGGCTCGGCTCGCACCATCGGCGGCCTCGCCCTCGGCGTGGCGCTGGTCGGCGTGCTCGCCGTCACCGAGACGCGCGTCGCGCACCCGCTGCTCCGGCCGGCGCTCCTGCGCAGCCACTCGCGCATCAGCGCACTGCTGGCCACCTCCGGGATGTTCGGCGGCATGATGGCGATGTTCTTCCTGATGGTGCAGTACCTCGAGGACCAGCTCGGCCTCGGCCCCCTCACGACCGGTCTCGCCTTCCTGCCCATGCCGCTCGGCGTCTTCACGATGTCGCGCTTCAGCCCGCGGCTGGTCGGCCGGTTCGGACCGCTCCCGCTGGTCATCGTCGGCACGGCCGGCATGACGCTGGCCTTCCTGCGGCTCGGGCAGCTCGACGCCGGCAGCAGCTACCTGACCGGGAGCTTCCCCTCGCTCCTCCTCGCCGGTGTCTCGGCAGGGCTGAGCTTCATGCCGATCACCGCACTGGCGCTGCGGGGCGTCGAGCCGGAGCACGCCGGTGCTGCGTCCGGCCTGCTGCAGACGATGCAGCAGCTCGGCGGCTCGGTCGGGCTCGCCGTGGTGGCGTCGGTGTTCGCCGCCAACGCGGTGGGCGGGGACTTCCTCTCCGGCGCCCACGCGGGCTTCATCGCCGCGGCCACCCTGACGGCGATCGCGCTCCTCAGCGCACTCACAGTCGCCGTACGCCGCCCCCGGATGGTCCCCGTCGCCGAGCTGGACTGACGACCTCGCCGAGTCGGCGCGTCCTTGGCAGAGCATCTGCGAAGGCGCGCCGACTCGGCGTTGGGCGGGGGCGACGCGCGGGCTCGGCGAATTACAGTCCTGTAGTTATCTGTGACACCTGTGACTGCTGTGAATTCTGAGGTTATGGTGACTCGGCCGTGCACTTCGAGAGCCACCCGGGAGAACCCAGATGACCGCGCCAGCCACCACGACCGACCCGTCGCGGAGCGACCTGCGACTGCGCGCCGTCGTCGTCGCCGTCGCGGTCGGACTCGTGGCCGCGCTCCTGCTCGCCCTGCCCAGGCACGACGACGACACCGCCATCCCGACGGCCTCCAACCCGGTCACTCCGGGCGTCATCACGGGGCTCGGGTTCGACCAGTGCCTGGCTCCCAGCCAGGCGGCGATGGCGGCGTGGCGCAAGTCGAGCCCCTTCCGGGCGGTCGGCATCTACATCGCGGGCTACTCCCGCGCCTGCCGCAACCAGACCAACCTCACGGCCACCTGGGTCGCCACCCAGCTGGCCGCGGGCTGGCACCTCCTCCCCATCACTCTCGGCCCGCAGGCGTCGTGCCAGCCGCGGTTCCCGCGCTACGGCAACGACTACCGGATCAACGCGACGGCGACCAACGACTACGCCGCGGCACGGTCGATGGGCACGACGGAGGCGTCGAAGACGGTCACGGCCGCGAAGGCGCTCGGCCTCGTGCCGGGAAGCACGATGTTCTACGACCTCGAGGGCTTCGACTACACCAACACCCGCTGCCGGGAGTCCGCCCTGCGCTTCCTGTCGGCGTGGACGGTGCAGATCCACAAGCTCGGCTACCGCTCCGGCGTCTACTCCAGCGTCGGCTCCGGCATCAAGGTGCTCGAGCGCCAGCGCCTCAACCCGCTCCCCAACATCGTGCTGCCCGACCAGCTCTGGCTCGCGCGGTACGACGGCAAGGCCAACACCTCCTCCCCCGACTACCTCTCCGACGCCGGCTGGGCCGGCAGCCGCGTGAAGCAGTATCAGGGCGGCCACAACGAGACGTGGGGCGGCGTGACGATCAACATCGACCGCAACTACCTCGACCTGCGCACCGCGCCGCAGCCGCCCACGAAGCCGGCGCCTCCGGCCCCGTCCGCCACTCCCACGCAGCCGACCGTGCCCGCCTCGGCGCCGGCGGAGACGCACTGCGGAGGGGTCAAGGTCGACCTTCCGGCGTACGTCGCCGTCAAGCGGCCCTCCCCCACCTACCGCCCGCCGACGGACCAGGTGCTGGCGCTCAAGTGCCTCCTGAAGGAGCGGGCCAGCTTCCGCGGCGTCGTCGGCAAGGGGTTCGGGCCCGCGCTCGTGACCGCCGTCGCGAACTGGCGCAAGGCGCATGGGATGCGTCCCAGCCCCCACGCTCTGTGGACCCGTGCGATGTGGATGCAGCTGCTGGCCTCAGGCACGCGCCCGACGCTCCACCCGGGCACGACGTCCCGCGACGTACGCGACGTCCAGCGTGCCCTCAACGCGGCCAGCCTCTCCGCCCACCTGCCGATCACCGGCACGCTCGACGCCAGGACGCAGGGCGTGCTCAACCAGTGGAAGGCCCGCGTCGGGCTGAGGCCCGGCGGCATGGTCGCCCAGAGCGCCTGGCGCCTGCTCGCCGCGGGCCGCTTCTGATCCCCGGACGTCATGCGTGCTGGCTGCCGGGGCAGCCGGCACGTATGACGTCGTCGAGTCAGACGAGGGCGGCGACCAGCGAGGTGAAGAAGCCGAGCCCGTCGGTGCCGGAGCCGGTGAGCTCTTCGACGGCGTGCTCGGGGTGGGGCATGAGCCCGACGACGTTGCCACGCTCGTTGGCGATGCCGGCGATGTCGTTGAGCGACCCGTTGGGGTTGACCTCGAGGTAGCGCGCGACGACGCGGCCCTCACCCTCGAGGCGGGCGATGGTGTCGGCGTCGGCGACGTACTGCCCCTCGCCGTTCTTCAGCGGGACGACGATCTCCTGGTCCTTGCCGTAGGCACTGGTCCAGGGAGTCGCGTTGTTCTCGATCCGCAGGCGCTGGTCGCGGCAGATGAACTTGCGATGGTCGTTGCGCAGCAGGCCGCCGGGCAGCAGGTGCGCCTCGACGAGGATCTGGAAGCCGTTGCAGATGCCCAGCACCGGCAGGCCCGCCTGGGCGCCTGCGACGACCTCGGTCATGATCGGCGCGAAGCGCGAGATGGCGCCGCAGCGCAGGTAGTCGCCGTAGGAGAACCCGCCGGGCAGGATCACCGCGTCCACGCCCTGAAGGTCGTGGTCGCCGTGCCAGAGCGCGACGACCTCGTGGCCGGCGATCCGCGCGGCGCGCTGGGCGTCGACGTCGTCGAGGGTGCCCGGGAAGGTGACGACTCCGACCTTCGTCACTGCTCGACCCGCACGGTGTAGTTCTCGATGACCGTGTTCGCCAGGAAGGTGTCGGCGAGCTTCTCGATGTCGGCGATCACGGCGTCGGTGACCTCGGGGACCTCGAGCTCGAACCGCTTGCCCTGGCGGACCTCGGTGACACCGGTGAAGCCCAGCCGCGGGAGCGCGCCGAGGACGGCCTTGCCCTGCGGGTCGAGGATCTCGGGCTTGGGCATGACATCTACAACGACGCGAGGCACGGGCCGGAGTCTAACGACCCGACGCCGGGGGCCGCGATTCCTGCGCCGACCACCGTCGCTGGGCACGCTCACCCCCTGCGCGCCAGACTGGAGCCATGACGACCCCGTTCGGTGCCCCCCGTCAGGCCGGCAACCCGCTCAAGCTCGAGTTCCCGCAGTCGTTGGCGGTCTACGACGACTACGAGGCGGCGCAGCGCACGGTGGACTACCTCTCCGACCAGGAGTTCCCCGTTGAGAACTGCATGATCGTCGGCACCGACCTGAAGAGGGTCGAGCGCATCACCGGTCGACTGACCACCAGCCGTGTCGCGATCGGCGGCATCCTGACCGGGCTGTGGTTCGGCTTGCTCATCGGCGTGCTCTTCACGCTCTTCACCACCGGCAACGCCTTCGCCGAGATCGTCTCGACGATGCTCTTCGGCGCGCTCTTCGGACTGATCTGGGCACTCGTCGGCTACGCGGCCACCCGCGGCCACCGCGACTTCTCCTCGGTCACCCAGGTGGTCGCCACCAAGTACGAGGTGCTCGTGGAGCACAAGGTCGCGGCACGCGCCCGCGAGCTGCTGGCCGGGCTGCCCGGCGCGCTGCCGAATCCCTTCGCCTGAGGCGTCAGATCAGGACAGCTGGCGCTTGAGGATCTTCCCGGTCGCGGTCATGGGGAGCGAGGAGACGATCTCGACGATGCGCGGATACTTGTACGCCGCCATCTGCTCCTTGCTCCAGGCCACGATCTCCTCGGGCGTGACGCTCGCACCGGGCTTCAGGATGACGAACGCCTTGATCTCCTCGCCGTGGCTGGAGTGGGGCACGCCGATCACCGCGGACAGCGACACGGCCGGGTGGGTGAGGAGGACCTCCTCGATCTCGCGCGGGTAGACGTTGAAGCCGCCGCGGATGATCATCTCCTTCGCCCGGTCGACGATGTAGTACCACCCGTCCTCGTCGCGACGTGCCAGGTCGCCCGAGCGGAACCAGCCGTCCGCGCTGATCGCCTCCGCGGTCGCCTCGGGGCGCCCGTAGTAGCCCTTGAACACGTTGTGGCCCTTGATGGCGATCTCCCCGATCGCATCCGGCGTCCAGTCGATCTCGTCCCAGGTCGACGGCTCGATCAGCCTCATCTCGGTGCCCGGGATCGGCACGCCGATCGAGCCGACCCGGACCGGCTGCCCCAGCGGGGAGAAGCTGGCCACGGGGCTGGTCTCCGAGAGCCCGTAGCCCTCGAGGATCGTCACCCCGAAGCGCTTCTCGAACTCGTGATGGACCTCGACCGGAAGGGCCGAGCCACCAGCCGCGGCGATGCGCAGGTTGCGGGCGATCTCCGAGACGTCGACCTGGACCGTGTCGAGCGCACCGAGGAGCCCCCAGTACATCGTCGGCACGCCGGCGAAGAAGGTCACCTTCTCCTTCAGC
Organism: Nocardioides sp. AN3; assembly: GCF_054653495.1. NCBI lineage: Bacteria > Bacillati > Actinomycetota > Actinomycetes > Propionibacteriales > Nocardioidaceae > Nocardioides > Nocardioides sp. AN3. The sequence goes on along the minus strand of NZ_BAAIGC010000001.1, from coordinate 251,848 downwards.
ATCAGCTGCAGCGCCGGCCCGGCCTCGAAGCGGGGCAGCATCACGACGGTGCCGCCGTAGGCCGCCGCGCCGTTCTGCACCACCGTCTGACCGAAGGAGTGGAACAGCGGCAGCACGCACAGATAGGTGTCCGGCCGCGCCTCGTCCGCCCCGAAGAGCGCCTCACCGCAGAGCGCGTTGTCCCGCATGTTGCGGTGGCGCAGCTCGGCGCCCTTCGGCTGGCCGGTGGTGCCGGAGGTGTAGAGGATGACGGCCGTGTCGTCCTCGTCCGTGGCGACCTGGTCGAACGTCGTCGGCTTGCCGGACGTCGCCTCGCCGAGCGTCTCGACCGGACTCTCGGGGGTGCCCTGGATCGGCGAGGCCGCGGCCGCGTCCGCGGTGATGACGAAGAAGTGCTCGGCGGCGTCGGTGGCGGAGAAGCCGGCGTACGCCTCCTGCCCGATGGGCAGCTCAGGGGTGCCCTGGAAGGCGAACAGCGCCTTCGCGTCGGAGTCGTCGAGGTGGTAGGCGACCTCGCGGCCCTTGAGCAGCACGTTGAGGGGGACGACCGTCGCGCCCGCCTTGAGGATGCCCCAGTAGACCACCGAGAAGTACGGCAGGTTCGGGCACATGAGCGCGACCTTGTCGCCCGGGCGGATCCCGCGGGACACGAGGAGGTTGGCGACCTGGTTGGCCGCCGCGTCCACCTGCCCGTAGGTCAGCCTGACGTCGCCGAAGACGATCGCGGTGCGGTCGGGGGTCTTCGCGGCGGTGCGCTTCAGCAGGGACGACAGGTTGTACGTCGACACGTGTCCTCCATCACTCTCGGGTGGAGCAAACCTACCGGCGGGTCACCTCCTCGTGCGAGACCCGCCGGGGACGCGTCGTGGACGAGTCGAAGACGAGTCGAGCGCCCTCAGAACCGGTGCCCGGTGAGCTTCTCGTAGGCCTCGATGTAGCGCGCCCGCGTGCGCTCGACGATCGACGGCGGCAGGGGCGGCGGCGCCTCGCCGCTGTGCCGATCCCAGCCCGACTCGGGCGAGAGCAGCCAGTTGCGGACGATCTGCTTGTCGTACGACGGCTGGGCACGCCCCGGGTGCCACTCCTCGGCCGACCAGAACCGGCTGGAGTCCGGCGTGAGCACCTCGTCGGCGAGCACGATCGCGCGGACACCGAGGTCGCTCTGCCGCGCCCCGAACTCGAGCTTGGTGTCGGCGAGGATCAGCCCCACGCCGCGGGCCATCTCGTCCGCGCGGTGGTAGACCGCGAGGGTCAGCCGGCGCAGCTCGGCCGCGTCGTCCGCTCCGATGCGACGCGCGACCGCCTCGTAGCTGACGTTCTCGTCGTGGTCGCCGAGGTCCGCCTTGGTCGCCGGCGTGAAGATCGCCCCGGGCAGGCGGCTGCCGTCGACGAGCCCCGGCGGCAGCCTCACGCCGCACACGCTGTGCCCCTCGGCGGCCGTGGCCTCGTAGTCGAGGAGGCCCGACCCGGTCAGGTAGCCGCGCGCGACGCATTCGACCGGGAACATGTGCAGGCGCTGCGCGATGACGGCCCGCCCGCGGACGGCGTCGGGGACGTCGGTGGAGAGCACGTGGTTGGGCACGAGGTCCTCGAGCTGCTCGAACCACCACAGGCTCATCCGGGTGAGGATCTCGCCCTTGTCGGGGATCGTCGTGTCGAGCACGTAGTCGAAGGCCGAGATGCGGTCGCTGGCGACCATCAGCAGCTCGCCGGCGTACGGCCCCTCCTCGAGCTCGTAGAGGTCGCGGACCTTGCCGGAATGGACGTGCCGCGCGCCGTCGATCGGCGGGGCCGGGGGGATGTTCAGCTCGGGCACAGGAACAGCCTAGTGAGATCGCAGTCCCACCCGTTCAGCCAGTATCTATACTGACTCGCCTGACAAAGCGATATCGTCGAAAGGAGGACGTCATGGCCCGACCGCCCCAGCCGGACTTCCTCATCGCCGGCGCCCCGAAGGCGGGCACGACGGCGCTGCACGCAGCGCTTGCGAGCCATCCCGAGATCTTCGTCTCGACGCCGAAGGGGGCGAAGTACTGGCTGTGCGACGACGCTCCCCCGCCCCACTACAACGGCCCCGGGGACCGGCACTCGCAGCAGGAGTGGATCTGGCGCCGCAGTGAGTACGACGCCCTGTGGACCTCCGCACGCGACGACCAGGTCCGCGGCGAGTCGACGCCGTTCTACCTCTGGAGCCGCGGCGCGCACCGACGCATCGGCGAGGCACTGCCCGACGTGCGGATCATCGCCATCGTGCGCGACCCGATCGACCGCGCCTACTCCAACTGGATGCACCTGTGGTGCGACGGCCTCGAGCCCGTCGGCGACTTCATGGCCGCCTTCGGTCTGGAGGCAGATCGGATCACGCACGGCTACGCACCCTTCTGGCGGTACCGCGAGCTGGGGCTCTACGGCGAGCAGCTACAGCACCTCTACGCCCACGTCGACCCCGCGCGGGTGCTCGTCATGCGCTACCGCGATCTCGTCGACACCCCCGCAGCGGCCCTGGACCAGGCCTGCGCCTTCCTCGGAGTCGCCACAGGCGTCGTCTCCTCGATCCCGAAGGACAACTCCCGAACCTACGTCATGTCGGGCTGGCGTCCCCGCACCATCGGCCCCGTCGTCCGCGCCGGCGCCTGGGCCGGACAGTTCGCGCCGCCTGCGGTGTGGCGGCGGCTCGAGCCGGCCGTCACCCGACACCTCGTCAGCCACGGTGAGGCGGTCCGGCCGCACCTGAGCGAGGCGCAGCGAGAGGCCCTGCTGCCGGCGTTCGCCGACGACATCGCGTTGCTGTCGTCCCTGACCGGCGACGACTACTCCGCGTGGCTCTCCCCGACGAGCCGCGGCTCGTTCACCCAGAGGCGCGTCAGCGAACGACCGTGATGAGGTCGTGCGCACCGTCGGGCCGAGCCGCCTCGACGTAGAAGCGGGTCCGGCCGTCGGGGAGGGCGACGGCAGCGGCGTAGCGGAAGGCGCCGTCGGCGTACGGCGAGGCGATCGGCGCGACCTCCTCGTCGGCGACCAGCCGGGTGCCGTTCCAGCGGGCGAGCCCGGTGGTCTCATACCAGTTCGAGGCGGCGTCGGCGCGACCGTCGTAGAGGAACGTGCCGTCGGACAGCCGCGTCGTCACCCGCGCCCCGCGCTGGTCCCAGGCACCGGGCCGTCCCGCGAGCACCTCGCCGTGGTCGGCCCAGACGAGCCCGTCGACGCTCGTCAGCCGCCGCGTGGTCATCCGGTCCTCGTGACCGGCCTCGGCGAGCGGGTGGCAGCACAGCCACATCTCCCAGCCGTCCGCACCCGCCTCGATCACCGGGTCCTTCACCGCCACGTGGTCGTCACCCGCGAGGATCACACGACGCTTCCCCGACGGCAGCTCCTCGGGGGTGGCCGCGGTGAGACTGTCGATCCACCAGTGCTTCGAGTTCCAGGTCGCGCACGACAGATAGAGACGCCATCCGGAGCCGTCCGGCAGCGGCAGCAGCACGGGACGCTCAAGCGACTCGCACCCGAAGGTGTCCCGGTGGACCTCGGCGACGGTCTCGAAGTGCACGCCGTCGGTCGACCGTGCGACGTCGGCCGTGACACCGCGGCCCTCGGTGAGCGGACGACGGTTGCGCCAGGTCAGCCAGAAGACCCCGTCATGGAGGATCGCGCTGGCGGCGCCCGCCCAGTTGCCGGGCCCGGAGCCCGGCGCCGGCACGACGACCTCGGCGCCGTCGTACGACGGAAGGTGCGGCAGCATCGTGACGGTCATGGGCGACATGATAGTCGAGTCCGATGCTCGACAATGCACCCGCGAGCGGTCGCCCACACTGAGCGCATGTGGAACGACCTCATGCACCTCCAGGTCCCCCTGGCCGACAAGCTGATCCGGACAGTGGCCGTCTACGCGCTGCTCGCGGTGATCCTGCGGGTCGTCGGCAAGCGCGACCTGGCCCAGCTGAACTCCTTCGACCTGGTCGTCATGCTCCTGCTGTCCAACGTCGTGCAGAACGCCATCATCGGCCCCGACAACTCCCTGATCGGCGGCGCGATCGGTGCCGTGACGCTCGTGGTCACCGACGGGCTCGTCGTACGCGCCATCCGGCGCTCCGACCGGCTCGCTCCGCTGCTCGTCGGCACGCCCACCGTGCTCGCCCGCGACGGCCGCTTCGACCAGAGGGCGCTGCGCGCAGAAGGGCTGCGGCAGGCCGATGTCGACGCTGCGCTGCGTCGGCAGAACGCCAACGACGTGGCGGACATCGAGTCGCTCATGCTCGAGCCCGACGGGGCGATCATCGCGACGCTGCGCCCGGAGGCGCAGGCGGCCACGAAGGCCGACATCGCACGACTCGAGGCCAAGCTCGACGCACTGGCGACCTCAACCGGGGCGTAGGACCGCGGACATCCTCGACCCCGGTAGGGGACACAGTGGACCCATGGACAGCCGAGTGAGCGACAAGACCGTGCCGCAGCAGGGTCAGTCGGCCGACCCTCGGCGCTGGCGCATCCTCGGGGTGTCGTTGGTCATCGGCTTCATGGCGCTCCTCGACGTCTCGGTCGTCAACCTCGCCGTGCCGTCGATGCAGCACGGCATGCATGCGAGCACCGGCACGATCCAGTGGGTGGTCTCCGGCTACGCCCTGACGTTCGGACTGACCCTGGTGGCCGGCGGTCGCATCGGCGACGCCTACGGTCGCCGACGGATGATGGTCATCGGCCTGTGCGGCTTCATCCTCGCCAGCGCCGCGGTGGGTCTCGCGCCCACCGCCGCCTTCGTGATCGCCGCCCGGCTGGTCCAAGGAGCGACCGCCGGCCTGCTCACGCCGCAGAACTCCGGACTCATCCAGCAGCTCTTCCACGGAGCCGAGCGAGGACGCGCCTTCGGCCTGTTCGGCTTCACCGTCTCGGTGTCGTCGGCGACCGGCCCCGTGTTGGGAGGGCTCATCCTCGCGCTGGCCGGCGCGGAGAACGGCTGGCGCTACCTGTTCCTGCTCAACGTCCCCATCGGGCTCGTCGCCCTGGTCTTCGTGGTCAGGCTGGTCCCGGGCCGTGAGGCGACGGCCGGCGACGACGACCCGCGAGTCGACCTCGTGGGCGCCCTGCTGCTGGGGCTCGTCGTCCTCAGCGTCCTCTACCCGGTCGTCAGGGTCGAGGGCGGGGCGCGGTGGTCGCTCGCGCTCCTCGTGCTGACTCCCATCCTCGGCTGGGCGTTCGTCTCGTGGGAGCGGCGCACGGTGCAGCGCGGGAAGCCCCCGCTGCTCGACATCACCCTCCTGCGTCAGGTGCACGGGTACGCCGGCGGGCTGGCGATCGGTGCGCTCTACTTCACCGGCTTCACGGGACTGCTCCTCGTGACGTCGTACTACCTGCAGGACGCGCTCGACTTCGGCCCGCTGCATGCCGGGCTGCTGATCGCGCCCTTCGCCGTCGGCTCTGCCATCAGCGCGCCCATCGCGGGCCGGGTCGTCAGCGACGCCGGCCGCCGGATCACCGTGGTCGCCCTGCTCCTCGTGCTCGTGGGGGTCGCCCTGGTGGCGGCCCTGGTCCCGGCCCTCTCCCCCAGTCGGATCTGGGTGGCGTCGGTGCCATTCCTGTTCCTCGCGGGTCTCGGTGGCGGCGCGGTCGTCTCACCGAACATGACCCTCACCCTCGCCGACGTGCCACCCCGCATGGGCGGCGCCGCCGGCGGGGCCCTCCAGACCGGGCAGCGGATCGGCGCCTCGGTCGGCGCCGCCCTGCTCATGACCGTCTACTCGGTGGGCTCGGCCCACTCCACGAACGGCGTCGCCCTGCGGCTCGCGCTGCTCACGGGGGTGGCCCTGCTGGCCGCCGCCCTGGCGATGGCCGTCCGTGACTGGCGGCGCGGCGCCTCCGTAGGCTGAGCCGCATGTCCATCGTGAAGATCAACGCCATCCATGTCCCCGAGGGCGCCGGGGACCAGCTCGAGTCACGTTTCGCCGCGCGCGCCGGCGCCGTCGAGAAGTCTCCCGGGTTCCTCGGCTTCCAGCTCCTGCGCCCGACCGCCGGCGAGTCCCGCTACTTCGTCGTCACGCACTGGGAGTCGGAGGACGCCTTCGCCGCCTGGCGTGACGGCGACGCGCGGGCCGCACACGCCACGCCCGAAGGCGAGGCTCCCCGGCGCCCAGTCGCCACCGGGGCCGATCTGCTCGAGTTCGAGGTCGTGCTGGACGTCAAGCCGGCCTGACCGGCCGATCGCCGGGACGTCATGCGAGGTGGCTGTTCAAACAGCCGCGTCGTAGGACGTCCTGGCGTCGGGCCGGGCCGATCGCCGGGGACGTCATGCGAGGTGGTCGTCCGAACAGCCGCGTCGTAGGACGTCCGGCGCGTCAGAGGATGTCGCCGGGGAGGTACGCCGCAGCCTCAGGATGCTGGGCAGCGACGTCCTCGATGCGGCGTACGACGGCCTGGACCTGGGCCACCGCGGCGCCGGTGAAGGCGATCGGCTCGGCGACGAGGCTGTCGAGCTGCTCCTGGGTGAGTCCCAGCCGGGGGTCGGCGGCGAGCTTGGCGAAGACGTCGTTCTCGGCCTGCCCCTGGCGCATCGCCAACGCGGTGCCGACCGCGGCCTCCTTGATCGCCTCGTGCGCGGACTCGCGCCCGACGCCGTTGCGCACGGCGGCCATGAGCACCTTCGTGGTGGCCAGGAACGGCAGGTAGCGGTCGAGCTCGCGCTGGATGACCGCGGGGAACGCGCCGAACTCGTCGAGCACGGTCAGGAACGTCTCGAACAGGCCGTCGGCGGCGAAGAACGCGTCGGGCAACGCCACCCGGCGCACGACCGAGTCGGAGACGTCGCCCTCGTTCCACTGGTCACCTGCGAGCTCGCCGACCATGCTCAGGTGGCCGCGGAGGATCACCGAGAGACCGTTGACGCGCTCGGCGGAGCGCGAGTTCATCTTGTGGGGCATGGCCGACGAGCCGACCTGGCCCTCCTTGAAGCCCTCGGTCACGAGCTCGTTGCCCGCCATCAGCCGGATCGTGGTCGCCAGGTTGGACGGGCCGGCGACCAGCTGCACCAGCGAGCTGACGACGTCGAGGTCGAGGGAGCGCGGGTAGACCTGGCCGACGCTCGTGAGGACCCGCTCGAAGCCGAGGTGCCGTGCCACCCGATCCTCGAGCTGGGCGAGCTTGTCCGCGTCGCCGTCGAGGAGGTCGAGCATGTCCTGTGCGGTGCCCATCGGCCCCTTGATGCCGCGCAGCGGGTAGCGGCTCAGCAGGCTCTCGATTCGGTCGAGCGCGACGAGCATCTCGTCGGCAACGGTGGCGAACCGCTTGCCGAGCGTCGTCGCCTGGGCGGCGACGTTGTGCGAACGACCGGCCATCACGGTCGTCTCGTGCTCGGCGGCGAGCCGGCCGAGGCGTGCGAGCGCGGCGACCGCGCGGTCGCGGACCAGCCGCAGGCTGCTGAGGATCTGCAGCTGCTCGACGTTCTCGGTGAGGTCGCGCGACGTCATGCCCTTGTGGATGTGCTCGTGGCCGGCGAGCGCCGAGAACTCCTCGATGCGCGCCTTCACGTCGTGCCGGGTGACCTTCTCACGGGCGGCGATGCTCGCCAGGTCGACGCCGTCCTCACCGAGGCCCGCGACCTTCTCGTAGGCCTCGATCACGCCGTCGGGAACGTCGATGCCGAGGTCGCGCTGAGCCTTCAGCACTGCGATCCAGAGCTGCCTCTCGAGCACGATCTTGTGCTCGGGGGACCAGATGCCGACGAGCTCGGCGGAGGCGTAGCGGGCAGCGAGAACATTGGGGACCGTCACGGTGCCCGATTCTCCCATGAGGCTCAGGCGCCGAAGACATCCTCGAAGCGGAGGTGGACGGTGCCGTGCTCTCTGACCTTCACCCGAGCCTCTGGCGTCTTCCGCTCCACAAGCGCGCGCGTCTCCCAGTAGCCGTCACCGGTGCTCTCGTAGACCTCCAGCGCTCTGGCGTCGAGATCCACGACCCAGTACTGCAAGGCGCCGCCCTCGGCGTACTCCCTGTTCTTCCGGACCAGATCCTCACGCCTGGTGCTCGGCGAGACCACCTCGACGACGACCACCGGCGGCTCGGACAAGTAGGCGACGTCCGGTGCAGGCGCCTCGACGAGCATGAGATCCGGCACGCGATGGCTACGACGCATCTTCCAACCGACCTCGGTCATCCCGTCCAAGCTCGGGAGCTCGTTCACGAGGAGCGCGCAGAGGCGATACACCGCCCTGCCGTGGGCGACGCGTGCGGGCGACATCAGGAAGACCGTCTCGCCGTCGACCCACTCGTGGCGTGGGCGGTCGGGAAGCTCCAGGAACTCCTCCCAGGACATGGGCACGCGCTTGAGCGGCTCCTCGACGGGCTCCGGTGTGTAGGTCCCCACCACGACTCCTTGGCTCGACACATCGACGCTCCTTCCATTCTGGCCCGAAGAGGGAAGACTCGCACGTGCCGCCGACGATCGTCGGCGGTCGTCCACAGGGCCGGAACAGGCTCAAAGCGCCGTCCACAGGGCCGGAACAGGCTCAGGAACAGGCGCCGAGGCGGCGCTCAGTCACCCAGGACGGAGGCCCCCTCCACGACGCCGAGCGGCTCGGCGGCGATGTCTGAGCGCCGCTGCATACCGTCGAAAAAGATCAGCTCCGCGGCCGCATACGCACGCGCGCGCGCATCGTCGACGTCGTACCCACGGGCGCGGACGGCGAGCACGCGACCGCCCGCCGTGACGAGGTGCTGGTGACCGGGGTCGCCGACCTCAGGCGCGTCGACGATCGCCGTCCCGGCGTGGATCACGTCGACGTCGTTGACCCCGTTGGCCGCACCCACGCCGCGGATCACGTCGCCCTTCGACGATGACTCCGGGTAGCCGGCCGAGGCGAGCACGACGGTGACGGCGGCCCCGTCTGCGAAGACGGGCGCCGGGACCGAGGCCAGCGAGCCGGTGGCAGCGGCCAGCAGCAGGTCGGCCAGCGAGGAGTCGAGCAGCGCCAGCACCGGCTGGATGTCGGGGTCCCCGAAGCGGCAGTTGAACTCGATGACGCGCGGTCCCGCGGCGGTGAGGGCGAGGCCGACGTACAGACACCCGACGAAAGGCGCCCCCCGCCGCGCCATCTCGTCGAGCGTGGGCTGCACGACCGTCTCCATCACCCGAGCCGCCAGGTCGGCCGGCGCCCACGGCAGCGGACTGTAGGCGCCCATCCCGCCCGTGTTCGGACCGCGGCCGCCGTCGTAGATCCGCTTGAAGTCCTGCGCCGGCTGCAGCGGGTAGGCGGTCGTGCCGTCGCAGACCGCGAAGAGCGACACCTCGGGCCCGGCCAGGAACTCCTCCACGACGACCCGCGCGCCACGGCCGCTCAGGCAGGAGGCGGCATGCGCGAGCGCCTCGGCCCGGTCGTTGGTGACGACGACGCCCTTGCCGGCAGCGAGCGCATCGTCCTTCACGACGTACGGCGCACCGAGCTCGTCCAGCGCGGCCGCCACCTGGTCAGACGTGGTGCAGGTGATCGCACGGGCGGTCGGCACCCCGGCCGCCGCCATGACCTCCTTGGAGAAGGCCTTGCTGCCCTCGAGCCGGGCGGCGGCAGCCGACGGCCCGAAGACGGGGACGCCCGCACCCCGCACGACGTCGGCGAGACCCGCCACCAGCGGAGCCTCGGGTCCGACGACGACGAGGTCGGCGCCGAGCTCGGTCGCGATAGCCGCGACGGCCGCGCCGTCGTCGATGTCGACCTCGCGCTGCGTGGCCACGGCCGCGATGCCCGGGTTCCCGGGAGCGGCGTACACCTCGCTGTCCTTCGCGAGCGCGAGGGCGAGCGCGTGCTCACGCCCGCCGGAGCCGATGACGAGGATCTTCACGGGCGATCACCCTAGTTGCAGGCGCCGGGGCGCCGTGCGCCCCGTCCCACGCCCCACCGTGGGCGGGACGCACAGCACTTGTCCGTTGCCCAGCGGCTCGAGCGGCAAAACCCCGCCACGCCGGGAAGCCCGATGCCGACCATGCCTGCCGGCTCAGCCGGCGACCGGCCTCAGGCCGGGAGCTCGATGACGAAGGTGGCCGGCACCTCGTACGACGCCTCGCCACCGTGCCGCCGGGCGATCTCGCGGACGAGGTAGAGCCCGAGTCCCGTCCCGCCGTGGGATCCGGCGGCGAACCGCTCGAAGAGCCGCGGGGCGAGGGCGTCGGGCACGCCGCCGCCGGCGTCGCACACGGCGATGCGTACGCCGTCCGGGGTGCGCGTGCCGACCACGCGGACCGGGCCTCGGCCGTGCCGCAGTGCGTTGTCCAGCAGGTTGTCGATCGCCTGGCCCAGCCGGGAGGGGTCGCCGGTGAACTCCGCCTCGTCGGACGTGACGCTGATCTCGGCGGCAGGGTCGGAGACCTTCACGCGCTCGACCGCGCTGTCGAGGACGGACCGCAACGAGAGCTCCTCCGGAAGGAGCGCGAGCGTGTCGGACTGCAGCCGCGACGCGACGCCGAGGTCGGCTGCCAGTCGGTGCAGGCGCCGGACGCTGGCCGAGATGGCGCCGAGGAGCCGGTTGCGCTGGTCGGCCTCGAGCTCGTCCCAGCGCTCGGTGAGCAGGAAGGCGGCGCCCTCCACCGCAGCAGTCGGCGAGCGCAGCTCGTGGGCCGTCACCGCGAGCAGGTGAGCCCGCTGCTCGACGGCCTCCCGATGCTCGGTCTGGTCGCGGGTGACCTTCGTGAAGCCGATGTGGCGACCGCTCGCGTCGTGCACCGCGGTGATGACGACGCTGGCCCAGAACCGGCTGCCGTCGCGCCGGATGCGCCAGCCCTCCTCGGAGTAGGATCCGTCGCGCAGCGCCAGCTCGAGGTTGCGCTCCGGGTGCCCGGCCGCCTGCTCGGCTTCCGGGTAGAAGACCCGGAAGTGCTGCCCGATGATCTCGCGGTACGGGTAGCCCTTGATCCGGCGGGCACCGGCGTTCCAGCTCATGACGTGGCCGGTCGGGTCGAGCATGAAGATGGCGTAGTCGCGAACGGTGGTCACCAGCAGCCGGAACCGCTCCTCGCTGCGACGCAGCTCCGCTTCGGCATGCCGCTGGGCGCTGATGTCCTCGACCTGGGCGAAGACGTAGAGCGGCTGGGCCTTGGAGTCGCGCACGGGTGCGAGCGTCACGCGGACCGTGCCGGGGTCGTCGCCGACCGGGATCGGGTGCTCGAAGCTGACGAGGTCCTGGCCCAGCTCGACGATCGAGGCGAGGCCGTCGTCGAGCAGGTCGCCGTGGCCGCGCATGAGCACGCCGTAGTCGACGCCGACGAGGTCCTCCGGCTCACACTCCATCAGTCCCGCGAGCGCCCGGTTGGCGCGGACCACGCTGCCGTTGAGCGTCAGGGTGGCCATCCCGATGGCGGCCTGCTCGAAGACCTCCCGGAAGCGCTCGAGGTGCTCGTCGAGGACCTCCTGGTCGGCGGTCTCATCCTGACGTCGGCCGTCCGCGGTGCCGACCACCCGCAGGCCGCCGCGCGGCGCGGGAACCGGTGGCCGGCCGCCGACCACCCGCCACAGCCGCTCGGGGAGCTCGCGGACCGGGGTGGACTTCTCGATGAAGTCGGCGGCGCCGCACTCCTGCGCCCGCTCGGCGAGCCCACGCTCCTCGAAGCCGGTGTAGATGACCACCTGGGTCTCCGGCGAGAGGGTGAGGATGGCGGGCAGCGCCTCCAGCCCGTCCATCGCCGGCATCGAGGTGTCGAGGAGCATCACCGCCGGCTGCAGGCGATAGGCGAGTGCGATCGCCTCGGCGCCGTCGGCACCCTCCCCGACGACCTCGAACAGCCCGGACGCCTCGAGGGCCGCCCGGACGATCGCGCGCACGTCCTCGGAGTCGTCGACGATGGCCAGAGTCGGCCGGCCGCCGGGCCCGTTCGGGTGCGTCACAACTCCCGACGGTAACCCCGCGCCCGGCGGCCCATGCGCTGCCTACACCAAGGGGTGGAGCACGATGCTCTGGTCGCGGGCGGGCCCGACCCCGATCACGGAGATGCGGGCACCGGAGAGCTCCTCGACACGCGTCACGTAGGCCTGGGCGTTGGCCGGCAGCTCGTCGAAGGTGCGCGCCCCTGAGATGTCCTCGGACCAGCCGGGGAGCTGTTCGAAGATCGGCTCGGCGTGGTGGAAGTCGGTCTGGTTGACCGGCATCTCGTCGTGGCGCACCCCGTCGACGTCGTAGGCGACGCAGACCGGCACCTGCTCGAGCCCGGTCAGCACGTCGAGCTTGGTGAGCACGAAGTCGGTGACGCCGTTGACGCGCGCGGCGTAGCGGGCGATGACGGCGTCGTACCACCCGCAGCGCCGCGGGCGACCGGTGGTGGTGCCGTACTCCCACCCCGCCTTGCGCAGGAACTCGCCGTTCTCGTCGTGCAGCTCGGTCGGGAACGGCCCCTCGCCGACGCGCGTGGTGTAGGCCTTCACGATGCCGATCACCTGCGTCAGCCGAGACGGCGCGATCCCGGAGCCGGTGCAGGCGCCTCCAGCGGTCGCGCTGCTCGAGGTCACGAAGGGGTAGGTGCCGTGGTCGACGTCGAGCAGCGTCGCCTGCCCGGCCTCGAGGAGGACGTTCTCGCCGCGCTCCAAGGCCTCGTGGAGCAGCAGGCCGGTGTCGCAGACGTACGGCGCCAGCCGGTCGGCGTACTGCACGAGGTCCTCGACGATCGCGTCGACGGTGAACCCGCGGCGGTTGTAGACCTTGGTCAGCAGCTGGTTCTTCAGCTCGAGTGCGTTCTCGACCTTGCTGTGCAGGATCTTCTCGTCGAAGAGGTCCTGGATGCGGATGCCGATCCGGTTCATCTTGTCGGCGTACGTCGGGCCGATGCCGCGACCGGTCGTGCCGATGCGGCGGGAGCCGAGGAAGCGCTCGGTCACCTTGTCGAGCTGCCGGTTGTAGTCGGCGATGACGTGGGCGCTCGCGCTCACCTTCAGCGCGGAGGTGTCGATGCCGCGCTCCTCGAGGCCGTCGATCTCGGTGAAGAGGACGCTGAGATCGATGACGACGCCGTTGCCGATGACGGGCGTGCAGCCCGGTGTCAGGATGCCCGAGGGCAGCAGGTGGAGGGCGTACTTCTCGCTGGTGCCGTCCTCCTGCGTGATGACGACGGTGTGGCCGGCGTTGTTCCCGCCGTTGAACTTGACGACGTAGTCGACCGAGCTGCCGAGCAGGTCGGTCGCCTTGCCCTTCCCCTCGTCGCCCCACTGGGCTCCGATGATGGCGATCGCGGGCATCTCTCACTCCTTCGCGATGGACGGAGTCCCTCCGCCTCGCGGCGGCTGCTCAACGCACCTGATTGTTCACTTCAGCATGCAAGAAGCCCCGGCAAGACACCGGGGCTCTTGCGCCCAAAGGTTAATGGAGCGTGACGGCTGAGGCCAACCCGCCGACTCGCAGTGCCGGCTCACAGGCCGACTCACAGCCATCCCCGACGGGCCGCCTCCACCCCCGCCTGGAAGCGTGAGGTGGCCTCGAGCTCGGTCATGAGGTCGGCCACCCGACGGCGGACGGTGCGCAGGGACAGGCCGAGCCGGCGGGCGATCTGCTCGTCCTGGGCACCCGAGGCCAGCTGCTCGAGCAGGAAGCGCCGCGACTCGGAGGGGGCAGCGGGCTCGTCGAGCGGCGCGGACCTCGACCAGACATGGTCGAAGTAGAGCGTGGCCAGCTCGACCAGGCCGCGCTGGCGCACCATCACCCGTGGAGAGGACGCGAGGCCGAGGGGCTCCGGGACGATCACATGGGTGCCCTCCAGGACGATCATCCTCGTCGGCAGCTCAGGGTGGAGGCGCACGTGCTCGCCGATCTGCAGCCGATGTCGCACCACCGCCGGCGCCTCGCTCAGCACCCGGACCGGATAGATCGCCCGACACCGCCGGCCCGCCGCGACCGCCTCGGCGATGGGCTCGGCCAGCTGGTCCTCATAGGGAAGGGCCCATTGGTCCGGCCGGAGCAGGAGGATCTCGCCGGCCGTCTGCCGGATCAGGCCACGCAGCTCGTCCGGGCCGAGGTTGTCGAGGATGAGCTCACCGTCCAAGGGCTCCGCCTCGGCGGCAGCCCGCTCCTGACCTCGCACGCCGGCTCCCGCGAGGAACGGCAGCGCCGCGGCGATGTCCTGCAGCCGCTGGTGTGCCCGCGCCGCGCTGCCGGCCGTCTCGGTGATCGCACGGCTGACGGTCTCCGCCGGCCCCATCACGTCGACCCGGTCGCCGACGATCGTCACCACCCCGTAGTCGACGAGCGGCTGGAGCCGCGTCAGCAGGGTCGCGACCGGCATCTCGAAGTCCTCGGCCAGCTCGGCCAGGGTCTGGCCCGACTTGTGGACGAGCCGCTCGTAGAGCCGACCGGAGGGACGCCCGAGCCCCAGCGCACTCATGAGTGTCTCGCCGCCCGTCGCCACGGTGGCACTTTAGTGCCACTGGCCCACCCCGGCCGCCCGGTGCGGCTCCGATCCGGTCCGCTAGCGTGGGGCGCCGATCCCGGACTCCACCAGCGCAGGAGAAGCATGTCCACCGAACCCACCGACTGGGTCACCCGCGCCGCCGACGACGCGGTGCGTCACGCCGGGCCAGGGGTGACGCAGGGTGATCCCGTGACCGTCGCCTCGGGCGCCAGCCCGTCGGGACCGATCCACCTGGGCAACCTGCGCGAGTTCCTCACCCCGCACTTCGTCGCCGAGGAGCTTCGGCGGCGTGGCGTCGCGGTCCGCCACCTGCACAGCTGGGACGACTACGACCGCTTCCGGAAGGTGCCGGCGGGCGTGCCCGCGGAGTGGGCCACGCACATAGGCCGGCCGCTCACCGCCGTGCCCGACCCGTGGGAGTGCCACGACTCCTGGGCCGCGCACTACAAGGCGCCGCTCGAGGCCGCGCTCGCCGAGATGGGGGTCGAGATCGAGGCGGTCAGCCAGACCGAGCGCTACCGCGCCGGCGCCTACCGCGAGCAGGTGCTGCACGCCGTCCGCAACCGCGACCGCATCGAGACGGTCCTGGCTCGCTACCGCACGAAGGCCGCCGCGCCCGTTGCTGAGAACGACCAGGAGGCAGAGGCGCTCGCCGACTCCGTCACCTCCGAGGACGAGGACGTCGCCGCCGGAGACCTCGGGCGGTTCCCCTTCAAGCCCTACTGCCGCGACTGCGGCCGGGACACGACCACCATCACGTCGTACGACGACGAGACGACCGACCTCGCCTACCACTGCAACGCCTGCTCCTACGACGGGGTCACCAACCTCGCGACGCAGGACGAGGGCAAGCTGGTGTGGAAGGTCGACTGGCCGATGCGGTGGGCCTACGAGGGCGTGGACTTCGAGCCGGGCGGCCTGGACCACTCGACGCCCGGGTCGTCCTACACGGTCGGCAAGGAGCTCGTGAAGGAGATCTTCGGCGGCCGCGCGCCGTCGTACGTCGCCTATGCCTTCGTCGGCTTCGCCGGCATGCAGAAGATGTCGTCCTCCGCGGGCGGCGTGCCGACCGCGGCCGACGCGCTGCGCGTGCTCGAGGCGCCGATGCTGCGCTGGCTCTATGTGCGCCGGCAGCCGAAGCAGGCCTTCAACATCGACTTCGGGCCCGAGGTCGTCCGGCTCTACGACGAGTGGGACGCGCTGACGAGGAAGGCCGCCGACCCTGCCAAGCGCGATGCCCAGGTGCTCGCCTACGAGCGCGCCGTGGCCACCGCGTCGGCGGGCGTGCTGCCCCGGCCGCGCGTGACGGTGCCGTTCCGACTGCTCTCGTCCGTCGCGGACGTCACCGCCGGCTCACCCGAGCTGATCTCGCGTGTCGTGACGGAGTCCGGCTACGCCCACGACGGCGTCGCCGACCTCGAGCCTCGGCTCTCGAAGGCCGCGACCTGGATGACCGAGTACGTCCCGGACACCGACCGGACCACGGTGCGCACCTCGCCGTCGCCCCGGCTCGCCACGCTCACCGAGGAGGAGGCGGGTTGGCTGCGGACGCTGCTCACCGCGCTGCCGGCCTCCTTCGAGCTCGAGCCGGTCACGTCCGTGATCTACGGCGTGCCGAAGCTGACCCGCGGGATGGCACTCGACGACGCGCCGACCGACGAGGTGAAGGCGGACCAGAAGGCGTTCTTCAAGCTGCTCTACAACCTCCTCGCCGACGCCGACCGCGGCCCCCGGCTCCCCACGCTCTTCCTTGCGCTCGGGCCCGAGACGGTGCGGACGCTCCTCACGCCGGCCTGACCTCAGAGGCAACTTCTGTCACATCGCCCAGGGAACTCCGGAACTTCAGGGGCTCCATGGCGGCTGGGAAGTTCCGGAGTCCCCGGTGAACCGGGGACTCCGGCCCGGGCCGCGCCTCAGCCGAGCAGCTCGTCGTACGCCGTGGGGCTGCTGTCGCGCAGGAATGACGAGCAGCGGTCCCACTCGTCGGTCTCACCGATCTCGCGGGCCGCCTGGGCAAGCAGCGCGAGGCAGATGAGGAAGCCACGGTTCGGCTCGTGCTCCCACGGGACGGGGCCGTGGCCCTTCCAGCCGTTGCGACGCAGCAGGTCGAGGGACCGGTGGTAGCCGACCCGCGCGTAGGCGTACAGCGTGACGTCGGTGGCTCCCGAGTCGCGGGCCTCCGTGGCCAGCGCGGCCCACGCGGAGGGCGAGGCGGGATGGCGGCGTACGACGTCCACGGGCTGAGCCCCGCCGTCCAGCTCCGCGGTCGCCGGGTCGTCGGGCAGGTGGGTGGGCGGTGGTCCCGCCATCAGGTCAGTGCCGATACTCATGGCGTCATTGTCCCCGCCTTGGTGTTCACTACCTAGGTGACCTCGATATCGACACCGCAGCAGGCGCCGACGGACGTGCGCCCCTGGCCGGCGCTGTTCGCGCTGGTGCTGGGCTTCTTCATGATCCTGGTGGATCTGACCATCGTCACGGTGGCGACGCCCACGATCATCGAGAAGCTCGACGCGAGCGTCAACCAGGTCGTCTGGGTCTCGAGCGCCTACATGCTGGCCTACGCCGTGCCCGTGCTCATCACCGGTCGTCTGGGCGACCGCTTCGGCTCGAAGTACCTCTACCTTGCAGGGCTGAGCGTCTTCACGCTCGCCTCGCTGTGGTGCGGTCTGACGAGCACCATCGAGATGCTCATCGTCGCCCGAGTGGTGCAGGGGCTCGGCGCGTCCATGATGACGCCGCAGACGATGGCCATCATCACCCGCATCTTCCCCGCCGCTCAACGCGGCGCGGCGATGGCGGTGTGGGGTGCCACCGCCGGCGTGGCCATGGTCGTGGGGCCCATCCTCGGCGGCGTCCTGACCGACGGTCTGGGCTGGGAGTGGATCTTCTTCGTCAACATCCCGGTCGGCATCCTCGGCTTCGTGCTGGCCTGGCGGCTCGTGCCCGCCTTGCCGACCCACGAGCACTCCTTCGACTGGCTCGGCGTCGCCCTCTCGGGCATCGGCCTCTTCCTGCTCGCCTTCGGCATCCAGGAGGGCCACGACAAGCACTGGGCTCCGTGGATCATCGCGATGATCGTGGGCGGCATCGTCGTGCTCGGGCTCTTCGTCCTCTGGCAGGCGCGCAACAAGCGTGAGCCGCTGGTCCCGCTCGGCCTCTTCCGCGACCGCAACTTCTCCGTGTCGAACGTCGCGATCTCGGTGATGGGGGCCGTCGCGGCCTCCTTCGGCTACCCCCTGATGCTCTACGCCCAGGCGGTGCGCGGCTACAGCCCGACCGAGGCCGCGCTCCTGCTCGTGCCGATGGCGATCATGTCGATCATCCTCGCCAAGCTGGTGGGCAACCTGACCGACCGGGTCCATCCGCGGATCATCATGGGCTTCGGCTTCGGCGCGAGCTTCGTGGGCATGCTGATGCTGGCGCTCCTGATCGACCCCGCCGCACAGGTCTGGGCGCTCGCCGTCGCGATGGTCATCGTCGGCGTCGGCAACGCCTTCATCTGGGCGCCGACGGCCGCCACGGCGACCCGCAACCTGCCGATGCAGTTCGCGGGCGCTGGAGCGGGCGTCTACAACGCGACCCGCCAGGTCGGCTCCGTGATCGGGTCCGCGGCGATCGCGGTCCTCATGTCCGCCCGGCTGGCAGCGCTCCTGCCGGGGGCGAGCGCCCACGGCGACGCCGGTGCGGCGAAGATCCCGGATCCGCACGTCGCGTCGCTGTTCTCCGATGCGATGAAGGACTCGATGCTGCTGCCGACGTTCCTCTACGTCATCGGGTTCATCGCGGTCATGTTCTACGAGGCGCCCAAGCACGCCGGCTACGGGGGCCACAGCGCGGCACCCGCCGAGGCGGCTCAGGCTCCGGCTACTCCGGCTACTCCGGCTACTCCGGCTACTCCGGCTGCTCCGGCTGCTCCGGCTGCTCCGGCTGCTCCGGCAGAGTCAGCCGGCCACTGACGCGCCAACGCCACTGACCCCGGGACGTCATACGCCTCGGTCGCTGAAGCGACCGAGGCGTATGACGTTGCTGCGGATGGATCAGCCGATGCTCTGTCCGGCGGAGCCGAGGTGCTGGGTCCCCTCGATGACGCGCGCGGCCATCCCGGCCTCTGCAGCCTTGCCCCACGCGCGCGGGTCGTAGGCCTTCTTGTCGCCGACCTCGCCGTCGATCTTGAGGACGCCGTCGTACTTGCGCAACATGTGGTCGGCCACCGGCCGCGTGAAGGCATACTGCGTGTCGGTGTCGATGTTCATCTTCACCACGCCGTACGACACGGCGGCGGCGATCTCCTCCGCGGAGGACCCCGACCCGCCGTGGAACACCAGGTTGAACGGCTTGGAGCCCTCGGCAAGACCGAGCTTCGCCGCGACCGCCGCCTGGGCGTCGCGCAGGATCTCGGGGCGCAGCTTGACGTTGCCCGGCTTGTAGACGCCGTGCACGTTGCCGAACGTGAGAGCGGTCAGGTAGACGCCCTTGTCTCCGGTGCCGAGCGCCTCGACCGTGGCGACCGCGTCCTCCGGGGTGGAGTAGAGCTTCTCGTCGATCGCGCCGACGATGCCGTCCTCCTCGCCGCCGACGACGCCGACCTCGATCTCGAGGACGACCTTCGCCCGGGCCGCCTTCTCGAGCAGCTCCTCGGCGATCTGGAGGTTCTCCTCGAGCGGAACGGCGGAGCCGTCCCACATGTGCGACTGGAAGAGCGGGGCCTCGCCGCGTCCGACGCGCTCGACAGAGAGGTCGAGCAGCGGACGGACGAAGCCGTCCAGCTTGTCCTTGGGGCAGTGGTCGGTGTGCAACGCGATGTTGACCGGGTAGGACTTGGCCACCTCGGCGGCGTATGCCGCGAAGGCGACGGATCCGGCGACCATGTTCTTGATGGTCGGTCCCGACAGATACTCCGCACCGCCCGTCGAGATCTGCACGATGCCGTCGGAGCCGGCCTCGGCGAACCCGGCCAGCGCGGCGTTGAGCGTCTGCGAGGACGTCACGTTGATGGCGGGGAAGGCGAAGCCCTTCTCCTTGGCGGTGGCCAGCATCTCGGCGTACTTCTCGGGGGTGGCGATGGGCATGCGGCGGTCTCCTGACACGGACGGCGGGTCGGCTCCGGCCAATCTAGGGCCGCGCACCGCACCCGGTCACCGCCGGGCTCGATTGGCACGTTCCAAGAGGCGTGAGAACGACCACGTGTGCCGCAGGTGATCCGGCGGCGCGCGAGGCATCCACCGCGCGGCTGGGTACGTGGCCCGCATGCGCTACCTGGTGGTGGCCTCGCCCGCGGCGGGGAACACGGACGACTCCCACCTCACCGCTGCCCTCGACGTGCTCGGTCGGGACGCCGACGTGGAGCGGGCGGAGAGCGGCTCGGACGAGGAGCTTCAGGAGGTGCTCGACCGAGTCGACGGCCGGACGCTCGTCGTCGCGGGTGGCGACGGGAGCCTGCACGCCGTCATCCAGGCGCTGCACCGCCGGGGCGAGCTCGCGACGACCACGCTCGGGCTGATCCCACTCGGGACCGGCAACGACTTCGCCCGCGCCCTCGGCGTGCCGCTCGATCCGGCAGAGGCCGCGCAGGCGCTCCGCTCAGGCTCGGCGCAGCCGCTCGACCTCCTGGTCGACGACGACGGCGGGGTGGTGGTCAACAGCGTCCACGCCGGAGCGGGCGCGGCCGCCGCACGGGCGGCCGAGCGCTGGAAGAGCCGCCTGGGCCGGCTCGGGTACGTCGTCGGAGCGCTCTCCACCTCCTTCGATCCCCCCACCGTCCGCGTGCGCGTCACGGTCGACGGCGACCTCGTCCACGATGGACGACTCCTCCAGGTGGCGGTCGGCAACGGGGTGTACGTCGGCGGCGGCACCGCGCTCACGCCTGAAGCCGACCCCACTGACGGACAGGCGGACATCCTCGTCGCCCGTCCGGCCCACGGCTGGGCCTACGTCGCCTATGCAGCCGGCCTCCTCGTCGGACGCCACCATCTTCGCGAGGACGTGAGCACCTGCCGCGGCCGCGTCGTCGAGGTCACCGGCGAGAGGTTCTGGTGCAGCGTCGACGGAGAGCTGACCGGGCCGCACCATGCGCGACGATGGCGGGTCGAGCGGGCGGCGTACTCGCTGGTGCGCTGATCGCCGCTCGGTCCGCTGACCGGCGTTCGGCTTGCCGTGCAGTGGCCGCGCTCGGACTGCTCGACCAGGACGCCGGCACGCGGCCCTTCGCTGCGCCAGATCGGCGCGACACGCCGGCGTCGTCGGCGTGTCGGGCGGGTCAGGCGCAGCGGGCGGCCTCAGGACAAGCAGAGTCCGGGCACGCCCACTGGCTCCGGCGATCGGCCTCAGCCGCGCCAGGCCTCGTCCGACGACAGGTCGGCGTGCTCACGGATCCACGTGTGCATGGCAATCGCAGCGGCGGACGAGGCGTTGATGGACCGGGTCGACCCGAACTGGGCGATCGAGAACGTCCCGTCACACACCTCTCGCGCCGCCTCGGACAGGCCTGGCCCCTCCTGTCCGAAGAGGAAGCAGACGTCATGCGGGACCGCCATGGTCTCCAGGTGCAGTGCGCCGGGGAGGTTGTCGATGCCGAGCAGCCGCACCGGGCCCTCGGGCAGGCTGTGCAGATAGGACGCCAGATCGGGGACAGACGCGTGGTGCCTGATGTGCTGGTAGCGGTCGGTCACCATCGCTCCACGGCGGTTCCATCTGCGGTTGCCGACGATGTGCACCTCGGCCGCGAGGAAGGCGTTGGCCGTCCGCACGATCGTGCCGATGTTGAAGTCGTGCTGCCAGTTCTCGATGGCGACGTGGAACCCGTGCCGACGGGTGTCGAGGTCGGCGACGATCGCCTCCAGGGACCAGTACCGGTAGCGGTCGACGACGTTGCGTCGATCACCGTCCGCGAGCAGCGTCGGGTCATAGCGCGAGTCGTCGGGCCACTCCCCCGGCCACGGCCCCACCCCGACCTCCACCGGGCCGTGGGGCATCGGGTCGTACGGCGCGCGGACGGTCTCCGCGTCGATCTCACTCATCCGTATGTTCCCGTCGTCATCTCATCTTCACGCTCTGACGTCTAGGGTGCGAGTGTGCACGATCTTCTCGTCCAGGCCATCGGCGCCCACGACCTGACTCAGTGGCTGAGCCCGGACTACCTGCTCCACCAGTTCGGTGCGGCCCTGTTCTGGGTCGGCATCGTCGTCCTCTTCATCGAGTGCGGCCTGCTCTTCCCGTTCCTGCCGGGCGACACGCTGCTCTTCGCGATGGGCCTGTTCATCGCCGAGGGCAAGGTCGACATCATCCCCGGGGGCCACTTCGTCGACCTCGTGTTCGCCCTGGTCGTCTACACGGCCGCGGCGTTCGCCGGCAACGTCACGGGCTACTTCATCGGCGAGAAGATCGGTCCGGCGATCTACGAGCGCAACGGCAGGATCGTCAAGCGCGAGTACCTCGACCAGACCTCGGACTTCTTCGACAGACACGGTCACACCGCGCTCGTCGCCGGCCGGTTCGTCCCCTTCGTCCGCACCTACATCACGCTCGTCGCGGGCGTGACCCAGATGAGGAAGCACGTCTTCTTCGTCTGGAGCTTCATCGGTGCGGTGGCCTGGGTCGTGTCGCTGATGCTGATCGGCTACATCCTCGGCCGGTCCTTCCCGGGGCTCGGCAAGTACATCGACCTGGTCACCTACGGCCTGCTGGCGCTGACGGTGCTCGTGCTCGTCTTCGAGTGGCTGCGCAAGCGCCGCGAGCAGCCCGCGACGGCCCGCGACGCCGAGACGAGCTCCGAGCCCGGCCACACGCGAAACTGAGGTATCTGGCGATCCGGCCCTAGTCGGCCGGCGAGTCACGGGTTTACGTTGAGCGACAGCCCTCACCAGGGCGACCCAACTCAACATCTCGGAAACTCGCCGAAGGGATCCTTCATGCGTTTACTCTCGCTGGCGGCTGCTGCCGGATCGGCAGCGCTCGCGGCAACCTCCTTCACGACCGCATCGCTGACGGCCACGGTCACGGCCCTCCCGGTCACCCCGCTCGCGGCCCAGGCACCCGAGTCCGCCTTCACGGACGCCGCCAGTGCCACCGACCCGATCGCCTGCCGTCGGCCTGCCCCTGACAACCGCGTGTCGACCACCATCCACTGCTACACGCCGAACGACATCCGCGCCTTCTACGGACTCCCGTCACTCACGGCCGACACGACAGATGGCGCGGGGCAGACGATCGTGCTGGCCGACTCCTACGGAAGCCCGACGGCGGCGCAGGACCTCGCCTTCTTCGCTCAGACCTTCGGCGGTCCGAGCCCCGACTTCGAGGCTGTCTTCCCACTCGGACAGCCCGGCTACAAGGACCCGCCCGGCAACGGCTCCGGCACCTCCGGCCCGACGGCCGCCGCCGGTTGGGCGGACGAGGCGACGCTCGACATCGAGTGGGCCTACGCGATCGCGCCGAAGGCCCACATCGTCCTCCTGGCCACTCCCCCGGCCGAGACGCAGGGCGTGCAGGGGCTGCCCAACCTGATGAAGGCCCTCGACTGGGCGATCGGCCGCTACCCGGCCGGCACGGTCTTCTCGATGTCGTTCGGGACCAGCGAGGAGGCCTTCGCCTCCCCCGCCGCCGCCAAGAACGCCTTCGCCCGCTATGACCAGACCTTCATCCGCGGCCAGGCCAAGCACGACACGTTCTTCTCCTCCTCCGGCGACGACGGCAGCACCGGCGTCGAGCGCGCCCACCACCAGACCGCGACAGTCGACCACCCGTCGGTGAGCTATCCCAACGTCTCGCCGTACGTCACCTCCGTCGGCGGCACCCAGGTCCAGTCGAACTGGACGTGGAACCCCACCTCCGACGTGCCCTTCAACCCGGACGGCTCCCGAGCCGCCGCCTACTGGGCTTGGACTCCGGGCGGCAGCAGCGAGGCCGTCTGGAACGAGACGTGGGGCCCGATCGGCACCGGTGGCGGCAGGTCGAGCGTCTACGGGCGGCCGGCGTACCAGAACGGCGTGGCCGGCGTCGTCGGTGACCACCGAGGCGTCCCGGACGTCGCGTGGAACGCCGCGGTCAACGGCGGGGTCCTGGTGTTCCACAGCTACTTCCCCCGGGCCAAGGGTGGCCCCGCGTGGGGTGTCTTCGGCGGCACCTCGGCCTCCTCGCCCCAGGTCGCGGCGCTCACGGCGATCGGCAACCAGGCCAGGGCTGCCCTCGGCAAGCCGGGGATCGGCGACCTGAACTCGGTGATCTATGGAAGCGGCTTCGACCGCGCAGCCGCGTTCTCCGACGTCGTGGCGCACACCTACGGCACGGCCGCGAGCGGCGTCCTCGACGACAACCAGATGTGGGAGTACGCCGCCGACGGCAGCGTGCACCCCGGTCCGATCGCCGGCATGGCGACCACGCCCGGCTACGACCTCACCACCGGGTGGGGCTCACCGAAGGCCGCCGGGTACGTCGCCCAGCTGGCCGCTCACTAGGAACGAGGTCCGGCGTCGGCGCGTGCCGGCGCCGGACCTGCCTTCTCACGAGCCGACGCTGTCAGGAGCCGACGCGGTCAGGAGCTGACGGCGTCGAGCTCGGCACGCGTGAGCACCGAGCGGATCTCCAGCTCGACGTCGCGCAACGACTCGCCGGGCTCCGGCGACCGGTCGATCGCGCACACGACGGTGTCGATGACGGCGCCGGCAGGACGAAGGGCGTTCACGGCGTCACGAACGGCGCCGCCCGACGTGATGACGTCCTCGATGAGCGTGACCCGCTTGCCGTCGAACGCCGGCCCCTCCGCGAGCTTGGCGGTGCCGTACTCCTTCGCCTTCTTGCGGATGAAGATGACCGGGATGCCCGTCTTCGCGCTCACCATGGTGGCGATCGGGATGCCGCCCATCTCCAAGCCGCCGAGCAGCTCGGTGCCCTCGGGCAGGAGGTCGACCATCCGGGCGGCGACCCTGTCCAGCAGCGCAGGCTGCGCCTCGAAGAGGTACTTGTCGAAGTAGGTGTCGGACACCTGCCCCGACCGGAGCGTGAACTCCCCGTGCAGGCGACAGGTCGCGTCGATGTCGGCGGCGAGGGTGGCGTCAGGAGTCTGGGCGTCGGTCACGGGCGCCAAGAGTAGTGAGTCAGGGGTTCGGCGGCGAAGTGTCGGAGCCGCCCGCCATGATGGGCGCACCATGACTCGCTGGAGCCTCGGGGCCGTCGAGAGGCTCGCCCCTGACGCCTCGTCGCTGGCCGCTGCCCGCAAGCTGGCCACGCCGGGTCCCTGGTCGGACGCCGGCAGCACCGAGACGCTCGTGTGGGGCAAGTGTCAGGGCTCGGGCAAGGTGCCCTACCAGGTGTCGGTCGACCTGGCCGGGCCGGCGTACCGCTGCAGCTGCCCCAGCCGGAAGCACCCCTGCAAGCACGCGCTCGCGCTGCTGTTGCTGTGGGTCCGCTCCGACGGGGCCATCGTCGACGCGACGGAGGCGGCCGGCTTCGCGGGTGACTGGGCCGCCGAGCGCGCCGACCGCGCCGCGGCGGCCGCCGCGAAGGCAGCAGCTGCGCCGAAGGAGGTCGATCCGGAGGCACGAGCCCGCCGCCTCGACGAGCGGATGGCGACGATGAGCGCGGGGATCGACGACTTCGGTCGCTGGCTGGCCGACCTCGTCCGCGGCGGGCTGGCGGCCGCCCGTCGCCATCCGTGGTCATGGTGGGATGCGACGGCCGCACGACTGGTGGATGCCCAGCTGCCCGGGCTGGCCGACCAGCTGCGGGAGATGGGCGGCCAGGTGAGCGCGCGGCCGGACTGGACCGAGCACCTGCTGATCGAGACCGGCCGATGGTGGACGGCGGCGCAGGCCTGGCGTCGCTGGGACGACCTCGATGACGACACGCGGGGCGACCTGCGTGTCTTCCTGGGCTGGGCGCAGTCGCGCGAGGAGGTGATCGGGCGCGGGACGACCGGCGGGCACTGGCAGGTCCTCGGCGCCCACCGCACCGACGACGGCCGCCTCCAGCAGCAGCGCACCTGGCTGCGCCACACGGAGACGGGCGAGACGGTGCAGGTGCTCGACTTCGCGGCCGGACGAGCACCTCTTCCCGTCGCGCACCTGGTCGGCTCCGTGCTGGAGGCGGAGATCGCCCGCTACCCCGGCCGGGGGCCGCGCCGGGCCGCCTTCGCCGGCGAGCCCATCGCAGTCGACCAGGGCGCGGTCGACCAGGGCGCGGCCCTGCCGGGCGGCATCACTCTCACCTCGGCGATGGAGCAGCTGGCCGCGACATGGACGGCCAACCCGTGGGCGCAGCGCGTGCCGGTCACCGTCACGGCATCCTTGCGTCCGGCCACGCCGGACCGACCGGCGCTGGCCGTGGACGCCGATGGGCGGAGCGTTCCCCTGCTCGTCGACGACCCCTGGGAGCTGCTGGCGCGCACGGGGGGCCACCTGACGCGGGTCTTCGGAGAGCTGGAGGCGGCCGGCTTCCGCCCACTGACGGCGACGGGGGTGGCGTGATGGGGCACCAGTGGTGGACCGACACCACGACCGTGGCCCTGCTGGGCACGGGGCGCCGGCCCCCGGTCGCGCTGCCCGACGAGCTGGCGGTCGCGCCTCGCGAGGGCGCAGGCGCGGAGGAGCGCGTCCTCGACGCCGCCGCGCTGGGCGGCATGCTGCAGCGCGCCGGACGGCCGCTGTCGTCGTACGACGTCGAGGCCCCCGCTCCCCCCGACGCGTGGCCGCCCGCGCCCGACCGCGCCGTCCATCTCCTCCAGCTCCTTCTCGGCCAACCGCCGATCGGCACCCGTCTGGCTCCGGCGGCCCTCGCCCGGTGGCTCGCTGTCGCCGCCGAGCGAGAGCGCCGGGTCCCGCACGCGGAGCTGCCGTCGCTGCTCACCGCCGCGACCACGTCGCCCGAGCTCAGGCCGGCCGTCGCGGCCGTTGCTGACTCGCGCGGGCGGTGGCTGGCGGCGGCCAACCCCGCCTGGGCGTGGCTCGATGCCGCCGACACGCCGACACCTGCCGGGGCCGCGGACGAGGCCGACGCGACAACGGAGGAAGGCCCGCAGGCAGCCGCCGACTGGGCGCGGATGCCGACCGCGGCGCGTCTCACCCTGCTCGCCTCGATGCGCCGCTCTCATCCTGCGGCCGCCCGAGCGCTGATCGAGTCCACCTGGTCGACCGAGTCGGCCCGCGACCGGCCCCTCCTGCTCGGCGCCCTCCAGGACGGGCTCACGCTCGAGGACGAGGAGCTCCTCGAGCGCGCCCTCGACGACCGTGCGGCCGGCGTCCGCACCGTGGCACAGAAGCTGCTCGACCGTCTCCCCGGCTCCGCACGCGCGGAGCGCATGGCCCAACGGCTGCGCTCGGTCGTCCAGATGCGGGGCAAGCTGCGCCGGAGCCTGGAGATCGAGCTGCCGACCAGTCCCGACGCGGCCGCGGTGCGCGACGGCCTCGGCAAGAAGCCCGCCGGCCGGCAGTCCGAGCGGGCCTACTGGCTCGAGCAGCTGGCCGCCGGTGCGCCGCTCGAGGTCTGGACGGACATCACCGGACGCAGTCCTCGCGAGACCTGGCGGATGATCCACGAGGCGAGCAAGGATGCGCGCGGCGGTGTCATGCGTGCCGCGATGGCACGCCGCGACGTCGACTGGCTGCGTGGGATGGTGGCGGAGGGTGGCGGCGGCGCGCTGCTGAAGTTCCTTCCTCCGCAGGACTGCGCCGCACTCGTCGTGGCGCGCAAGCAGCGCATCCCGGCGTACGAGCTGCCCGAGGTGCTCGCCCAGCTGCCCCGGCCCTGGAGCGCCGAGGTCGCCGAGGCCGTGCTCGACCGCGTCGCCGCCGAGAAGGAGCCCGCGGGCCTGCTCGGCACCCTGCTGCCCATGCTCGCCGAGGAGCTGCCGCCGGCCGCCCTGCCGCGCCTCCAGCGGTGGGCGCGGGCCGACGACGCGCCGCGCGTGCTCGGCGACCTCGTCCAGTTCCTGAGCTTCGTCCCTGCGATCCCGGAGGCCTTCGGATGACCGACACCCAGATCCTGCGCGAGCACGCGGAGCAGGAGTACGCCGCCGAGCTGGCCGCGCTGGCCGACGCCGACGACCGGCCCCGACCGCCCCGCTGGCGACTGTCGCCGTGGGCCGTCACGACCTACCTGCTGGGCGGCACGCTGGCCGACGGCGTGGTCGTCACGCCGAAGTACGTCGGCTCCCGCCGCCTCATCGAGATCGCGGTCGCCTCGCTCGCAACCGATCGCGCGCTTCTCCTGCTCGGCGTCCCCGGCACCGCCAAGACATGGGTCGGCGAGCACCTCGCCGCGGCTGTCAGCGGTGACTCGACCCTCGTCGTGCAGGGGACCGCCGGCACCCCCGAGGAGTCGCTGCGCTACGGCTGGAACTATGCGCGCCTGCTCGCCGAGGGCCCCTCGCGCGCCGCCCTGGTGCCGAGTCCCGTCATGCGCGCGATGGAGACCGGGGCGCTGGTCCGCATCGAGGAGCTGACCCGCATCCCGGCCGACGTGCAGGACGCGCTGATCTCGATCCTGTCGGAGAAGACGCTGCCCATCCCCGAGCTCGACGACGAGGTGCAAGCCGCGCAGGGGTTCAACGTCATCGCCACCGCGAACAACCGCGACAAGGGCGTCAACGACCTCTCCTCGGCGCTCAAGCGCCGCTTCAACACGGTGGTCCTCCCCCTCCCCGACTCGCTCGAGGACGAGGTGGAGATCGTGCGCACCAGGGTCGCCTCGATCGGCCGCTCGCTCGAGCTGCCCGACGACCTGGCGGCCACCTCCGAGATCGAGCGGGTCGTGACCATCTTCCGCGAGCTGAGGGGCGGCATGACGCTCAACCAGCGCAGCACGGTCAGGTCGCCGTCCGCGACCCTGTCGACCGCCGAGGCCATCTCGGTGATGACCAACGGCGTGGCACTGGCGGCGCACTTCGGCGACGGCGTGGTGCGCGCGGCCGACGTCGCCGCGGGGCTCACCGGCGCCATCGTGAAGGACCCCGTGCAGGACCAGCTGGTCTGGCAGGAGTATCTCGAGACCGTCGTCAAGGACCGGCCTGAGTGGGCCGATCTCTACCGCGCCTGCCGCGAGCTCGCCTGAGCGATGTCATCGGTGGAGATCCTCGGCGTCCGTCACCACGGACCGGGCTCGGCCCGGTCCGTGCTCGGCGCGCTCGAGGAGCTCACCCCCGACCTCGTCGTCATCGAAGGGCCGCCCGAGCTCGACGCCCTCCTGCCGTGGGTGGCCGACCCCGCACTCGTGCCTCCGGTCGCCGGGCTCGTCTACGCAATCGACGACCCCCGGCGCTCCTCCTTCTACCCGCTCGCGAGCTTCTCCCCGGAATGGGTCGCCCTGCGGTGGGCGGCGGATGCGGGTGTGCCGGTGAGGTTCGCCGACCTGCCGGCCGTCCACGCGCTGGCTGCCGAGCAGGACTACACACCCGGTCCTGTCGACCCGATCGCAACGCTGGCCTCGACCGCGGGATACGACGACCCCGAGCGCTGGTGGGAGGACGCCGTCGAGCACCGAGCGACCAGCTCGCTGGCCCAGTTCGGGCTGCTGAGGGAGGCGATGGCCGCCGTACGCTCCGGGGACGACGACGGCGAGGACGACCTGCGCCGCGAGGCGGCGATGCGCCGCGTGCTCCGGGCGGCGCGCAAGGAGGGGTTCGAGCGGGTCGCCGTCGTGTGCGGCGCGTTCCACGCCCCGGCTCTGGACCCGGCGTCCTGGCCGAGTGTGGCGACCGACAACGCCCGGCTGACCAAGCTGCCGAGGACGAAGGTCGCGGTCACCTGGGCACCCTGGACGGCCGGCCGCCTGGCGCTCACGAGCGGGTACGGCGCCGGCGTCCGGTCCCCCGGCTGGTATCAGCACCTCTTCGCAACCCAGGACCCCGCCGACGTCGTGCCCGGCTGGCTGACCCGGGTGGCCCGCCGGCTGCGCGCGGAGGGACTCGGGGCAGCGCCGGCCACCGTCGTCGAGGCGGTGCGCCTCGCCGATGCCCTGGCGGCGGTGCGCGGCCGCCCGTCGGTGGGGCTGCGTGAGGTGACCGACGCCGCACAGACCGTGCTGTGCGAGGGGTCGGCGGTGCCGCTCGAGCTCATCGACCGCACGCTCGTGATCGGGGAGGAGCTGGGCCGGGTCCCCGACTCGGTCCCGCTGGTGCCGCTCGCCCAGGACCTCGCCCGCCTCCAGCGCTCGCTGCGGCTCAAGCCCTCCCCCACGGTAGAGACGCTCGTGCTCGACCTGCGCAAGGAGTCCCATCGCGAGCGCTCCCTGCTGCTGCACCGGCTCGACCTGCTGGGGATCGACTGGGGCGTCCCCACGGACGCCGGGCGGACGACGGGCACGTTCAAGGAGGCCTGGGAGCTCGAATGGCGCCCCGAGTTCGCCGTGCGGCTCATCGAGGCGGGCCTGCACGGCACCACGGTCGTCGCGGCAGCCGAGACGCTTCTGACCGAGCGGGCCGCGGAGACGACGACGCTCGCCGCGCTGGGCGCCCTGATCGAGCAGGCTCTGGTGGCCGACCTGCCGCAGGCCCTCACCGCTGGCGTCGACGCACTGGCGGCACAGACGGCGCACCAGCACGACACGCAGGCCCTGCTCGAGGCGGTCGAGCCGCTGGCGCGGACGCAGCGCTACGGCGACGTACGTCGCGCGGACACCTCACGCGTGCGGGAGGTGCTCGAGGTCATCGTGGTCCGGGCCGCCGTCGAGCTCCGTGCCGCCTGCGCCGCGCTCGACGACGACGCGGCCGCCGGCATGCGCACGGCTCTCGATGGTGCACACCGCGGCGTGACGCTGGTCGATGCGGAGTCCGACCGCTGGATCGAGGCGGTCGCAGCCGTCGCCGCTGACGACCGCATCCACGGCCTGGTCGCCGGTCGGGCGAACCGGATCCTGCTCGACGCCGGCACCCTCACCTCCGAGGAGGCCGGTCGCCGCCTCTCCCGCCACCTCTCGCTCGGCGCCGCGCCCGCCGCGGGTGCCGCGTGGCTCGACGGTTTCTTGGAGGGAGAGGCCCTGCTCCTCCTCCACGACCCCCTGCTGCTCGGCCTCGTGGACACCTGGCTCGGCGGGGTCGACGAGACGACGTTCGAGGATCTGCTGCCGCTGGTGCGCCGGACCTTCTCGCGGTTCCAGCCCGCCGAGCGGCGCCAGATCGGCAAGCGGGTCCGCCGCCTCGACGGCGCCGGCGCCGCCGCAGGAGCCGAGGCGACGCTGAACGCGCTCGACCTGGAGCGTGCGCTGCCGGCCGTCCACGCCGTGGCCCGTCTCCTCGGACTGGAGGTGAGGACGTGAGTCCCGACCTGGACCCTGACCTGACCGGCAGCACGGACCCGGCCGACCGCACCCGCGATCGGCCGACCCGCTGGCGGCTCGTGCTCGGCGAGCCGGCCGAGGCGCCCGGCACGTCAGGCACGTCGTTGAGCCAGGCGGACCAGACGCGCGACGACGCACTCGCGGCGCTCTACGACGGCGAGCGCCGCGACGGACTCGGCTCCTCCTCACCGAAGGTGGCCCGTTGGCTGGGCGACATCCGAACCTACTTCCCGACCAGCGTCGTGTCGGTGATGCAGGCCGACGCGATGGACCGGCTCGGCTTGCGCCAGCTCCTGCTCGAGCCCGAGACCATGGGCGCCGTCCAACCCGACCTCGACCTGGTCACGACGCTCGTCGGCCTCAACCGCGTGATCCCCGAGCACAGTCGCGAGACGGCGCGTGCCGTGGTCCGTGTGGTGACCGACGAGCTGGAGGAGCGGCTGCACGACGCCACCGTGCAGGCGGTGACCGGCGCCCTCGACCGTGCCTCCAGGACCGGGCGGCCGAAGCCGCGCGACATCGACTGGCGGCGCACGATCGGTGCCAACCTGCGCCACTACCTGCCCGAGCAGCGGACCGTCGTCCCGGAGCGGCTCGTCGGCTTCGCGCGCCGGACCCGGCAGACCCAACGGCGGATCATCCTCTGCATCGACCAGTCCGGCTCGATGGCCGAGTCCGTCGTCTACGCGTCCGTCTTCGGCGCCGTGTTGGCCTCCCTGCGGTCGGTCTCGACGCACCTGGTCGCGTTCGACACCTCGGTGGTCGACCTCAGCGAGGACCTGGATGACCCGGTCGACGTGCTCTTCGGCGTCCAGCTCGGCGGCGGCACGGACATCAACCAGGCGATCGCCTACTGCCAGAACCTGATCGAGCAGCCGGGCGAGACGGTGTTCGTGCTCATCAGCGACCTCTTCGAGGGCGGCGTCGCCGAGGAGATGCTCCGACGCGCGCACGCGATCGTCGACTCCGGGGCCGTGATGGTGGCGCTTCTGGCGCTCAGTGACTCCGGCGCGCCCGCCTACGACAAGGACAACGCCGCGGCGCTCACCGCTCTCGGCGTTCCCGCGTTCGCCTGCACGCCGGACCTCTTCGGCGACCTGATGGCGGCCGCGATCCAGCGCGAGGACCTCGCCGGCTGGGCAGCCGGCCGCGACATCCTGGTGACGGGAACCGACGAGCGTGAGTGACGCCCGCGCCAGCGGCCTAGATTGGCCATCGTGACCGCGTCGCGCCTGCAGGGCATCCCACCCACCATCTTCACGACGATGTCGGCCCTGGCGGTGAAGACGGGCTCGGTCAACCTGGGCCAGGGCTTCCCGGACACCGACGGGCCGCCGGAGGTCATCGCCCAGGCGGTCGCCGCGCTCGAGGGCGGAGCGAACCAGTACGCGCCCGGGCCCGGCGTGCCCACGCTGCGCCAGGCCATCGCGGAGCACCAGCAGCGGCACTACGGCCTGACCTGGGACCCGGACACCGAGGTGGTCGTCACGACCGGTGCGACCGAGGCGATCGCGGCGGCGGTCCTCGGGCTCGTGGAGCCGGGCGACGAGGTGGTCGTGCTCGAGCCCTACTACGACTCCTATGTCGCGATGCTGCAGATGGCCGGCGCCGTACGCCGCCCCGTGACCCTCCGCGCGCCCGACTTCCGCCTCGACGTCGACGAGCTGCGCGCGGCCGTGACGGAGCGGACGCGCTTCGTGCTGCTCAACTCGCCTCACAACCCGACGGGGACGGTGCTCTCGCGCGAGGACCTCGGCGCCATCGCCGAGCTGGCGCTGGAGCACGACCTGACCGTCATCACCGACGAGGTCTACGAGCACCTGACCTACCCCGACGACCGCGGAGGTGGGCTGCACGTCCCCATCGCCACGCTGCCCGGCATGGCGGCGCGGACCTTGACGATCTCCTCGATCGGCAAGTCCTACTCCTTCACGGGCTGGAAGGTGGGCTGGGCGACGGGTCCGGCGCACCTCGTCGGCGCGCTCCTCTCAGCGAAGCAGTGGCTGACCTTCACCTCCGGGGCTCCCCTGCAGCCGGCTGCCGCCTTCGCGCTCACCTCGGCGAGCGACTACCCGAGGCAGCTGGCCGAGTCGCTGCGCGAGCGACGCGACCTGTTCCTGACCGGCCTCACCGAAGCCGGTCTGTCGACCCGCACACCCGCGGGGACGTACTTCGCCATCAGCGACATCTCCGACCTCGGGTGGGAGGACGCGACGTCGTTCTGCCTCGCCCTGCCCGAGCGTGCGGGCGTGGTAGGCATCCCGGTCCAGGGGTTCTACGCCGACCACCCGGACGCCGGTCGACAGCTGGTGCGCTGGACCTTCTGCAAGCGTCCGGAGGTGCTCAGCGAGGCCGTCAGCCGGCTCGTCGCTGCGCGGCTTGAGCGCTGAACCACGCAACGACGTCCTTGCGCAGGAGCAGGGCGAACACGGCGATCGCACCGGCAAGCGGCACCGCCATCACCGGGTTCGCGAGGGTGCAGACCACCAGCCCGAGACCGGCCACACCGCTCGAGACCAGGAGCACCCACCGCGCCCAGGACGCACCACGGAGCACGAAGTAGGCGACCACGCACACCCCGAGCACCCACAGTCCGAGCGCACCCGCCATGAGGACGAGCATCGTGCGGACCAGGCCGACGGTCAGCGTCCCGTCGCGGGCGAGCTCGGGGTTCTGCCGGGTCAGCTCCGCCAGCAGCGCGTCAGGTGAGGCGATCAACCACGATGCGGCGCCGACGACCAGGCCGCCGAGCAGGACCGAGCAGACCCAGGTGAGCACCGCCGAGGCGATCACGGCCCGCGGACGTCGGATCGCCGGCGGTGCAACCGGCCAGATCGTCTGCGCGGAGGGCGCCTGAGCGAACGCGGTCGGCCCGGGGGACGCTCCTGGCCAGCTCTGCGCCGGCCAGGCCTGTTGGGGCGGAGCCCAGCCCGGGTGAGGCGGCGACATCGGCGGCGGGGGCGGCCAGCTGCCGTCCTCCCGTGAGCCCTGTGGCGGCCAGGCGCCCTCGGGCGACGCACCCTGGGGCGAGTTCTGCGGCGACTCCTGCGGCGACTCCTCGGGCGAGCTCTGCGGCCAGTTCTGAGGCGGGTCCTGGTCCTCGGGCGAGCTCACGGGCCAGTTCTGAGGCGAGTCCTGGTCCTCGCGCGAGCTCTGAGGCGACTCCTGAGGCGAGCTTCGCGGCGGGGGCCAGCCGGCGTACGGCGGCGGCTCCGGCGTCCCGGCGTCCTGCGGATGCGAGGACCGTGGCTCGGGCGTGCCCGGACGCCCCTGCTCCAGGGAGGTCCGGCCACCGTCCGCCGGGGTGCGAGGCGCGTCGGGCTGGGGCTGCCAGCGGCCGTCGAACCAGTCGCGCGCCGGCTGCAGCCAGAGGAGCCCGATGGCGACGGCGACGACGGTCGACAGCACTCCACCGGTGCCCACGCCCGTGAGGAAGAGCGGCACGGCCAGGACGCTGAGTGCGATGCGGGCGGACTTCGAGCGCTGGAGCGCCTGCCAGCCCAGGATGGCGGTCGCGGTCGCGCAGGCCGCTGCGATCATGGAGAGCACCTTGATGACCCCGAGGAGGTCGTCCACGCTGATCCCGCTGGCGTCGAAGGGGGCCTGGTCGAGGACGCGCCCCATCGCGTCGCGCGTGTCGATGCTGTGGAGCGCGGCGATCTGCTGGAAGACGGTCGCCACGACCGCGACCGAGCCGGCCACGATCATCCAACCGGCGATCGTGACCTGCCGCGGCCGTGGGAGCGCAGATGCCATGCGGGACATTCTCGCTCACGATGTGAAGGGGGCCGCAGGCGCACTGAAGAGGCGCTGCCACTTCGTGAACGACTTCACGAAGTGGCAGCGCCTCTTCAGTCGTCCGGTCCGGCCGTGGGCTCACGACGGCGACGGACAGGAGATGCCCCGGGGCGCGGCGTTCGCGCCCGCGCTCGGCCTGTCGGCTCACAGGTGGCTCCGGCCGCCCCCAGGCGCTCCGGTTCGCGCCGGCACTCGGCCCGTCGGCCGCGATGGAGCCCCGGCCGCACAGCGAGCGCCAGCGCCCCGGGCATCGGAGTCCGCTCACCGAGTCAGTGCGGCGGTGCGCGGACCGACTACATCTCCTCGTGCGTCTCAGGGTCCCCGCCGAACAGCCGACCGTCGGCGCGCCCGAGCGCCGTGATCGCCTCGACCTCCTCGGCGGTGAGCTCGAAGGAGAACACGTCGAGGTTCTCAGCCTGGCGCGACGGCGTGGCCGACTTCGGGATCGGCACGGAGCCGAGCTCGACGTGCCAGCGCAGGATCACCTGACCGGGCGTGACCCCCAGCCGGGACGCGGCGGCGCGCACGGGCGGGGCGTCGTACTGCGCCTGACGCTTGCCCATGGGGCTCCATGCCTCCGTGCGGATCCCGAGCTCCTCGTGGACCGCCCTCATCTGGACTTGGGGGAAGAGCGGATGCATCTCGATCTGGTTCACGGCCGGCGTCACGCCCGTCTCGTCGATGATCCGCCGCAGGTGGGCCGGCGTGAAGTTCGAGACGCCGATCGAGCGCACCAGGCCCTGCTCGCGCAGGTCGACCAGCGCCCGCCAGGCCTCAACGAACAGCCCCTGGCTCGGGTTGGGCCAGTGGATGAGGTGCAGGTCGAGGTAGTCCAGCCCCAGCCGCTCCAGCGACTCCTTCGTCGAGGAGATCGCGAGCTCGTAGGCGTGGTGCCGACCCGGGATCTTGCTGGTCACCTGCACCTCGTCACGCGGCAGCCCCGAGCGTCGCAGCGCCTCGCCGACCTCGGTCTCGTTCTCGTAGTTCACCGCCGTGTCGAGCAGGCGGTAGCCGCCCTCGAGCGCGCTCACGATGGCGGCGACGCCCTCCTCGCCGCGCATCGGGTAGGTGCCGAAGCCGACCGCGGGGAGAGTCGATCCGTCATTGAGGGTGTACGTCGGGACGCTCATGCGTTTCACGTTAGTGGCCGGTGTCGCGGCCTGGCGCGTCAGTGCCGCGGATCCGAGTCGCTGGATGACTCGGATCCGCGGCACAGAGCTGCCTGCCAGGCTGCGTCACGCGGTCAGCGTCAGACCGCCCTCGGCCCGGTCGACGGTGACCGCACCGCCGTCGGAGACCTGGCCGCTGATGAGCATCTTGGCCAGCTGGTCGCCAATCGACGTCTGGATGAGCCGACGCAGGGGCCGGGCGCCGTACGCCGGGTCGTAGCCGGTGTCGGCCAGCCACTCCCTCGCGGCGTCGGTCACCGCGACCGTGATCCGGCGCACCGCGAGGCGCTTCTCGAGCGCGGCGAGCTGGATGTCGACGATCCGGGTCAGCTCCTCCTTGGTGAGGGCGTCGAACATGACGACCTCGTCGAGCCGGTTGAGGAACTCCGGCTTGAAGGAGGCCCGCACCATCGCCATCACGTTCTCGCGCTTGGCGTGCTCGTCCAGGAGCGGGTCGACGAGGAACTGCGACCCGAGGTTGGACGTGAGGATCAGCAGGGTGTTGCGGAAGTCGACCGTGCGGCCCTGACCGTCGGTGAGCCGGCCGTCGTCGAGCACCTGGAGCAGGATGTCGAAGACCTCCGGGTGAGCCTTCTCGACCTCGTCGAGGAGCACCACCGAGTAGGGGCGACGGCGGACCGCCTCGGTCAGCTGACCGCCCTCGTCGTAGCCGACGTAGCCCGGAGGCGCACCGACCAGCCGCGCGACGGAGTGCTTCTCGGAGTACTCCGACATGTCGATGCGCACGATCGCGCGCTCGTCGTCGAAGAGGAAGTCCGCGAGCGACTTCGCCAGCTCGGTCTTGCCGGTGCCGGTCGGGCCGAGGAACAGGAAGGACCCGGTCGGACGGTTGGGGTCGGAGATGCCGGCCCGCGAGCGGCGTACGGCGTCGGAGACCGCCTGCACCGCGGCCTTCTGCCCGATGAGCCGCTCGCCGATGACCTCCTCCATCCGCAGCAGCTTCGCCGTCTCACCCTCGAGCATGCGGCCCGTCGGGATGCCGGTCCAGGCCTCGACGACCTCGGCGACCTGCTCGGCGCCGACCTCCTCGCCGACGAGCTTGTCCTCGCCGCCCAGGCTCTGCTCCGGCGCGCTGGCGGCCTCCTCGATGCGCTTCTCGAGCTCCTTGATCCGAGTCTCGGTCTGGTAGCGCTGCTCCAGGAGCTTGTAGCGCTCCGGACCCTCGGGTGCGAGGAGCGACTCGCGGGTCAGCCGGTCGAGCTCGATGCGCAGCGCGTCGACCTGCCGACGCAGCTCGCCCTCGCCCTCGAGGGACGCCTTCTCGCGCTCCCAGCGGGCCTCCAGCGCACGCAGGTCCTCCTCCTTGTCGGCGAGGTCCTTGCGCAGCACCGCCAGCCGCTCGACGGAGGCCTCGTCGGTCTCCTTCTCGAGCGCGAACTCCTCCATCTTGAGGCGGTCGACCTGGCGACGGAGCTGGTCGATCTCCTCGGGGCTGCTCTCGATCTCCATCCGCAGCCGGGAGGCCGCCTCGTCGATGAGGTCGATCGCCTTGTCGGGCAGCTGCCGCCCGGTGATGTAGCGGTCGGACAGCGTCGCGGCCGCGACGAGGGCGGCGTCGGTGATGCGGACGCCGTGGTGGGCCTCGTACTTCTCCTGGATGCCACGCAGGATCTGGATGGTGTCCTCGACGCTCGGCTCGCCCACGAAGACCTGCTGGAAGCGACGCTCGAGCGCGGGGTCCTTCTCGATGGACTCGCGATACTCGTCGAGCGTCGTGGCGCCGATCATGTGCAGCTCACCCCGGGCCAGCATCGGCTTGAGCATGTTGCCGGCGTCCATCTGGCTGTCGCCGCCGGCGCCCGTGCCGACGACGGTGTGCAGCTCGTCGATGAACGTGATGACCTGGCCCTCGGCCTGCTTGATCTCGTCGAGGACGGCCTTGAGCCGCTCCTCGAACTCGCCACGGTACTTCGCGCCCGCGACCATCGCCGCGAGGTCGAGACTCAGCACGCGCCGGCCCTTGAGCGAGTCGGGCACGTCTCCGGCGACCACGCGCTGGGCGAGGCCCTCGACGACGGCGGTCTTGCCGACGCCCGGCTCGCCGATGAGGACCGGGTTGTTCTTGGTGCGCCGGCTCAGCACCTGGATGACGCGCCGGATCTCGGCGTCGCGGCCGATGACAGGGTCGAGCCGGCCCTCCTCGGCCGAGCGGGTCAGGTCGACGGAGTACTTCTCGAGTGCCTCGTAGGTCGACTCGGCGTCCTGGCTCGTCACGTGCCGGTTGCCGCGGACCGCGGTGAGGGACTCCCGCAGGCCGTCGGCGGAGAGCCCGGCGTCGGTGAGGACCTTCTTGGCGCTCGACTCGACCGTCGCCAGCGCGATGAGCAGATGCTCGGTCGCGACGTAGTCGTCCTTCATCGACGGCGCCAGGTCCAGCGCCGTCGCGAGCACACGGGTGAGGGCAGCGGAGGCACCCGGCTGCTGGACCGTGCTCCCGCTGGCGCGGGGCAGGCGGTCGCGCTCGGCGCTCGCGGCGCGCACGAGGGCGGCCGCGTCCGCGCCGGACTTCGCGACGAGGTTCGCCGCCGTGCCGTCTTGCTGCAGCAGCAGCGCGACGAGGAGGTGGATGGGCTCGGTGGAGGTGTTCCCCGCCGTCGTGGCGGAGAGCTGGGCAGCCTCGATCGCCTCGCGGCTGCGGTTGGTGAACTTCTCGACGCCGAACTGGCTCATCGTCCTGGTCGCTCCTGTGTGTGACGGCTCGTCAGCACCGAAGTGTGCTGCTCATAGGGTCCAACGCACCAGAACTTGAGTCCATTCCGCTCAACTTTATTGATTTCTGACCGCCGGTCAGACCGTCGGCGGCACCGCCGCCTCGTCGCCGGGGTCGGCGTGCTCCGGGAAGTCCTCGGTGGCAGCGACCTCCTCAGAGACCAGGCAGGTGCGGCAGAACCCCTCGCCGAAGGGTGTGAGGTGGATCGACCGACGCACGACCTTCGCGAACTTGACGGTGTGCACCGCGGCCAGCACGTCGGGCTGCGCCTCGAGCACCTGATACTCCTGCGGGTCGCGCAACGGCTCCTTGGAGAACCAGATCAGGCCGAGCCGGAAGAGGTTGTTGAGGTAGGACGGCACCTGCTCGGCGTACCGCACGCCTGAGCGCATGCCGATCATCGACAGTCCCGGCGCGATGAGCTGGCTGTTGACCATGCCGGCCGGGCCACCCGTGCGGACGTCCACCGACGGCTGCGGCCCCCCTTGGAGGAGGAGCAACAGGATCCGGCCCTCGTCGGGGGCCAGCTCGTCGAGGATCCGGGCGTACGCCGGGTGCCCCTGCTCGTTCGACCAGACGTCGCGCGACCGCTCGAGCAGGTCCGCACCGCGCTCGCGAAGGCTGAGCGGAGCGGGCGGCGGCGGCAGCTCCGGGTGCCCGAACGCCTCGCCGAGCAGCTCGCCGGCCTCCATGAGCGCTCGTCCGACCGGGACGCCGGAGGCCACCGACCGCGCCAGCTCGGCGACCACGGCCAGGGCGGCCTGCGCCTCGTGGACGAGCTCGGCCGCCTCGGCCTGGTCGCGCGTCGCCCGGACGACACGCCGGCCGGTCTCCACGGACGTGCGCACGCCCCACTCGGCGGCGTTGAGGGACGCCGCACCGACCACCCTCGTCAGCCCTGGCAGCGCGGCCACGACCGGACCCACCCGGCCGCGATGATGCGGAGCCGGACTGCCGTCGGGAGAGGGTGTGCTCATCATGCGACCATCCTGAAGAGGAAGTGGTGGAGGAAGCCACCAGCGAAGCCCATGATGGCGCCATGGGCGTAGAGCATCCACTCATCCTCCTTGATCGCCGCCCGCATCATCTCGACGAAGTCGCGGGCCGGCAGCTCCTTCGTCCGCAACGCGACCAGTGACTGGATCCGCCCCGCCTGCTGGCGACTGAAGGCGGCGTCCTGGAACGGGGTCATCGTCCGCCCGACGGCCTCGCGTGCGACCGACTCCCGGATCGTGTCGAAGCGCTGCGGTCCGATGACGACCCGCACCGCGCCGCGTGCGGGCCCGGCAGCTCGGTCGATCGCCGGACGCAGGGCGGCGGCCAGCATGGCGCGCGTGCGGTCGCCGGACGGTCCGTCGAGCAGGTGGTCGCCGATGCGCTCGAGCGTGATGACGTCGGTGGCGATGATCCGCGCGTAGACCTGCGCCGCCTCGTCCTGCCGCCGCGGGAAGAGGCCCTGGACCTTGACGCCGAGGACGCGGTGGGCCTCGGGGGGCTCGAAGATCAGCCACATGCCGAGCGCATTGGTGGTCCAGCCGACGACGACGCCCAGCAGCGGGAGCACCCACCATGCGTCGGAGAAGGTGCTCACGACCGCGACCGGAATGCCGAGGAGGAAGCCGAAGATGAAGCCGAACGCCACCATCAGGTTGAGCTCGCGCTGACCGAAGTCGCGGAAGATCCGGACGACGAGCTCGGGATTGGCACGGAAGTGCTCGATGACCATGAGCTTGGGGTCGAGCAGCTGGTCGATGTGGATGCCGATCTCGTCGGTGATGCGTCCGACGATGGTGGGCAGCTGCGCCTGGACCCGAGCCACGATCCCGTCCCGCACCGGCTGCGGCAGGTCGCGCCACAGCCGTGGATGCTCGGTCCGCATCACCTGGTCGACGAGCTCGGGCACCTCTGGCCGGAACGTCTCCACGATGTGCTCGGCGATCCGCTCCGGCTCCAGCTGTCGGTAGAAGTCGCGCGGTGTGCCGAGCTTCGCGATCGCCTTGTCGACGGCGATGGACCCCATCTTCGCGGCGCGCGCCGGGATGATGCCCTGCCAGCCGACGCCTCCTTGGAGGATGCCGGGGATCTCCTGGATCTTCCGGGGCAGCAGGCTGGCGAACTCCCGCATGCCGCGGACCTCGACGCCCCGGAACCGGATCGGGTTGAAGAGCATCCACAGGCCGGTCCAGTTGATCAGCCAGCCGACGGTGCCGGTGAAGAGCGGGATGGTGGCGAACTCGACCCAGCGGACGTCGGACGCCCACTCCCCGAGCCAGCCCCAGAGCCCGTCCACCAGGCGTCACACACCCTTCGTCCGTCCGCCCTCCCGGGCCCGGCCGACACTAGCGGCACCGCGGTTGCGGGCGGCGCTCGTGCGACACGTGTCACAGGCAGCGGCAGGCGTGCTCACTCGTCGACCGGGACCAGCCGGGCGAGCGTCGTGAGCCGCCCGAACCGTCCGGGCGGCAGGATCCGGAGGACCAGTCGGGCACGGATCTGGTCCTGGCGCACGAAGCCGAACACCCGCGAGTCGGTCGAGCCGCTCCAGTTGTCCCCGATGAGCCAGTAGGAGCCGTCCGGCACCGTCACCCACGTGGGGCTGCCCGTGGCTCGGCCGTCGCTCGTGCAGCACGGCTGGGCGCCGCCCGTGGCCTGGTCGCGCCACGGCGGGTTGTCCACCGCCAGCACGGTCGTCGAGCCCGCAGGCCGGACGTAGACGCGAGGCGCGTCGGCCCCGCCCTCGACCGCGATCTGGTCACCCGGCAGGCCGATGACCCGCTTGACGATGTGCGTGCCGCCGCCCGACTCCCGCGCTCCGGGCTGGACGGCCTCGACGAGGTCGAACCGAGCGACGTTGCGACGGTTGGCGAGGTCGACCTCGAGGCGGTCGCCCTGGCGCAGGGTCGGCTCCATGCTGGTGCCCGTCACACGGACGGCGAAGAGGAGCACGACGACCGCGAGGGCCATGGCGAGCAGGAGCAGCGTGAGGCCGGTCAGGCCGGCGCCGCCCAGCCGAGCGGGGCGGCCTTCGAGGAGGTCGGTCCCTCCCACCAGCACCACCACCGTCGCTCGCGTCGACGAAGCCGGTCATCCAGCGCTGACGGGGGCTGACCGCGTAGCCAGGCTAGGCCGGACGCGCGCGCCCGAGGACGGACTGCGGGAGAACTACCCAGGATCAGCGACCGCGGCGCCAGACGACGACCGCAGTGTCCGGGTCGGGCCGGCGCAGCACCGGCAGCTTGTTGGTCGGCTTCATGTGCGGGCTCTCAGCCGGCGTACGGCGCCCTGCGAGTGCGTCCCGCAGCGCTCCACGCGTCGCCTCGAGCTCCGCGACGAGCTCCTCGTTGCGGGCGGCCAGGGCCCGGACGCGGTTCTCGAGATCGAGGATGCGTCGCACGCCCTCGATGCCGATGCCCGACGACGTGAGCTGCGCGATCTGGCGGAGCAGCTCGATGTCGTGGTGGGAGTAGCGGCGCCCACCACCGCCGGTGCGGCCCGGCGTGATGAGGCCCATCCGCTCGTAGGTCCGCAGCGTCTGGGGGTGGAGCCCCGTCAGCTCGGCCGCCACCGAGATGACGTAGACCGCCGCCTTCGGATCGGGGGTCACCGCTAGGCCCCGGCCTGGTCGAAGAGGTTGGCCCGCAGCGGCTTGCTCGACGTCGCCGCGCGGTAGGCCTCGACGGCGGCCCGAGCCTCGGCGTCGAGCACGGCCGGGACCTGCACCTCGACGGTGGCGAGGAGGTCGCCCTTGGTGCCGTCGCTCTTCTGGGCACCCTTGCCGCGCACGCGGAAGGTGCGCCCGCTCGGCGTGCCGGCCGGGACCTTGAGCGTCACCGGCGCGCCGCCGAGGGTCGGCACCTTGATCTCCGCGCCCAGCGCGGCCTCGTCGAAGCTGATCGGCACGTCGACGGTGAGGTTGTCGCCCTTGCGCCCGAAGACCCGGTGCGGGTTGACCTTGACGGTGACGTACAGGTCGCCGTTGGGGCCGCCCGCCTCACCGGCGGCACCCTTGCCGCGCAGCCGGATCCGCTGCCCGTCCTTGACGCCGGCGGGGATGCGGGCCGAGATGGTGCGCCCGGACAGTCCGCGCCCCGACCCGTGGCAGGTGGGGCACGGCTCGTCGTAGATCAGCTGCCGTCCACCGCAGCGGGGGCAGGTCTCGTTGACCGAGAAGCCGCCCAGATCGTTGACGATGAAGCCGGCGCCCTCGCAGTCGGGGCACACGTGCGGCCGGGTGCCCGGCTTGCCGCCGGTCCCGTTGCAGTCGGGGCAGGGTGCGTCCGAGGTCAGCCGCAGCTGGATCGTCACGCCCTCGAGCGACTCGACGAAGCCGATCG
The DNA here is from genome assembly GCF_054653495.1 of Nocardioides sp. AN3. Lineage (NCBI taxonomy): Bacteria > Bacillati > Actinomycetota > Actinomycetes > Propionibacteriales > Nocardioidaceae > Nocardioides > Nocardioides sp. AN3. The sequence goes on along the minus strand of NZ_BAAIGC010000001.1, from coordinate 209,185 downwards.
TCGCCGTCGTCTCGATGTCGGCGCCCTTGGTGGCACGCGGGCGCGACTGACGTCGCTGCGTCCTTCCGAAGAGATCGCCGAACATGTCGCCGAAGCCACCGGCACCGCCGGCCGTGCCGCCACCGGCGTTGCCGAACAGGTCCTCGAAGTTGTAGCCGCGGCCCCCGCCGGACGACGGCCCGCCGCCGAAGCCGAACGGGTTCGCGCCGCCCGCGTAGAGCGAGCGCATCTCGTCGTACTTCTTGCGCTTCTCGACGTCGCCGACGACGTCGTAGGCCTCGGCGACCTTCTTGAACTTCTCGTGCTTGGCCGTGTCGCCGGGGTTGGAGTCGGGGTGGTTCGCCCGGGCGAGCTTGCGGTAGGCCTTCTTGATCTCGTCGGCCGTGGCGTCCTTCTTCACGCCGAGCTCGGCATAGAAGTCCTTGTTGACCCAGTCGGCCCGGAAGCCGTTCGTCTCGTCAGCCATCCCTCCTCCTTTCCTTCATCGAACCCCGGGTTGTTGTCCGTCGAGCCCCGGGTTGTTGCCTGCCGACCCCCGGGTTGCGTGCCGGCCTCCGGCAGCAACCCGAGGCTCGACGGACAACAACCCGGGGTTCGATGTCAAGCAGGGTCGACGACCAGGACCTGCGCGGCGCGCACGACGCGCTCGCCGATCCGATAGCCGGCCTTGGCGACCACCTTGACGGTCGTCTCGGTCACCTCGGCGTCGGTGCCGAGGTGCGAGAGCGCCTCGTGCAGGGTCGGGTCGAACACGTCGCCCGGCTCGCCGAACTTCGTCAGGCCGCGACCCTCGACGACCCGCTCGAGCTGGTCGGCGACAGCCTTGAAGCCGCCTTCGAGCGGAGCGTGCTCACGGGCCCGGTCGATGGTGTCGAGCACCTCGACGATCGGGGCGAGCGCGGCATAGGTCGCGTTCTCCCTGACCAGCTCGCGGTCGCGGTCGACGCGCCGCTTGTAGTTGACGTACTCAGCCTGGAGCCGCTGCAGGTCGCTGGTCAGCTCGTCGATCCGCTGCTGCAGCTGCGCCTGCGGGTCGGCCTCCTCGGACTCCTCGGCCTCCAGGCCGTCGGTGCCCACCGTGCCCTGGAGGTCGTCGCGCAGGTCCGCGCCGTCGACGTTGCCGGCCGCCTCCGTGACCTCGTCGATCGACTCGGTCACCTCGGCCCCGTCGACCGAGCCCGTGTCAGGCTCGGTCGACGGCTGCGCGTCTGCCTGCGGCTCGCGCTGCTCGGTCACTTGGACGTGTCCTCACCGGGGCCGTCAGGACCCTCGTCGACGATCTCGGCGTCGACGACGTCGTCGTCAGCCTCGCCCGTCGCCCCGGTGGCCCCACCGGCCGCGGCCGACTCGGCCTCGGCAGCGGCGTACATCGCGGCGCCCATCTTCTGCGAGGACTCCCCGAGCTTGGTGATCGCGGCGGCGATGGCGTCCTTGTCGGCGCCCTCCTCGGCGAGCACGGCCTTGAGGGCATCGACGTCCGCCGTCACCTCGGTCTTGACGTCCTCCGGGATCTTCTCGCCGTTGTCGGCGAGGAACTTCTCGGTGGTGTAGACGAGCTGGTCGCCCTGGTTGCGGACCTCGACGGCCTCGCGACGCTTGGCGTCCTCCTCGGCGTACTGCTCCGCCTCCTTGACCATGCGGTCGATGTCGTCCTTCGACAGGGCCGAGCCGCCGGAGATCGTCATCGACTGCTCGCGGCCGGACGCCTGGTCCTTGGCGGAGACGTGGACGATGCCGTTGGCGTCGATGTCGAAGGTGACCTCGATCTTCGGCACGCCACGTGGAGCCGGCGGGAGGCCGGTGAGCTCGAAGTTGCCGAGCGGCTGGTTCTCCGCCCAGATCGAGCGCTCGCCCTGCGCGACCTTGATCTCGACCGACGGCTGGTTGTCGTCGGCGGTGGTGAAGATCTCCGACCGCTTGGTGGGGATGGTGGTGTTGCGCTCGATGAGGGTGGTGAAGACACCGCCCTTGGTCTCGATGCCCAGGCTGAGCGGGGTGACGTCGAGGAGCAGCACGTCCTTGACCTCGCCCTTGAGGACGCCGGCCTGCAGAGCCGCGCCGACGGCGACGACCTCGTCCGGGTTGACGCCCTTGTTGGGCTCCTTGCCGCCGAGCAGCTCCTTGACCAGGTCGGTCACGGCCGGCATGCGGGTCGAGCCGCCGACGAGGACGACGTGGTCGATGTCCTTGACCGCGACGCCGCCGTCCTTGAGGACATTCTGGAACGGCACCTTGGTGCGCTCGAGCAGGTCGGCGGTGATGCGCTGGAACTCGCTGCGGCTGAGCTTCTCCTCGAAGTGCAGCGGGCCGGACTCGCCGTGAGTGATGTAGGGCAGGTGGATCGTGGTCTCGCTGGAGGAGGACAGCTCGATCTTCGCCTTCTCCGCGGCCTCCTGGAGGCGCTGGGCGGCGATCTTGTCGGCCGAGAGGTCGACGTTGTTGTTGTCCTTGAACTTCTTGACCATCCACTCGACGATCCGGTTGTCCCAGTCGTCGCCACCGAGGTGGTTGTCACCGCTGGTGGCCTTCACCTCGACGACGCCCTCGCCGATCTCGAGCAGGGACACGTCGAAGGTGCCGCCGCCGAGGTCGAAGACGAGGATCGTTTGGTCGTCGCCCTTGTCCAGGCCGTAGGCCAGCGCCGCCGCGGTGGGCTCGTTGACGATGCGCGAGACGTTGAGGCCCGCGATCTCGCCGGCCTCCTTGGTGGCCTGGCGCTGGGCGTCGGAGAAGTACGCCGGCACGGTGATGACCGCGTCGGTCACCGTCTCGCCGAGGTAGGCCTCCGCGTCGCGCTTGAGCTTCTGCAGGATGAAGGCGCTGATCTGCTGCGGGGTGAAGGACTTGTCGTCGATCTTGACCGACCAGTCGGTGCCCATGTGGCGCTTGACCGACTTGATGGTCCGGTCGACGTTGGTGACGGCCTGGCGCTTGGCGACCTCGCCGACCAGCACCTCACCCGACTTGGCGAACGCGACCACGGACGGCGTGGTCCGCGCGCCCTCAGCGTTCGCGATGACGGTGGGCTCGCCACCCTCAAGAACGGACACGACGCTGTTCGTCGTGCCGAGGTCGATACCGACCGCACGTGCCATGGTGTTGCTCCTGTCGTTTGATGCGGCTGTGCTTGCTTCGCTGTGCTCGATGTCTGCCAGCTGTCGCCGGCCATCATGGCCGCTGCTGCGAGTCTGACAAAATACTTGAGTCCGATCAACTCAAGTTCGTTCACACCTCACAACGAAGGTCTCTCGGCGATCATTCCCGGCACGACAAGAAATCTCTTCACGGGTGGCGTCCTCTGCTCGGCGACGCGTCGGCGCTGGAATAGTTCGTGCGCCGCTCGGTTATCGACAAGCATGACCGTTCCCTCCCTGACCCTGAACGACTCGACGACGATCCCCCAGTTCGGTGTGGGTGTGTGGCAGGTCCCCGCCGAGGACGCCGAGCGCGTGGTGAGCGACGCCTTCGAGATCGGCTACCGCCACGTCGACACCGCCCAGATGTACGGCAACGAGGAAGGTGTCGGCGCCGCGCTCAAGTCGTCGGGCCTGGCCCGCGGCGAGGTCTACGTCACCACCAAGCTGAACAACGGCTTCCACCGCCCTGACGAAGCGAAGCGCTCGCTGCACCAGTCCCTGGACCGGCTCGGGCTCGACAAGGTCGACCTGTTCCTCATCCACTGGCCGCTGCCGACGCAGTACGGCGGCGACTACGTCTCCACCTGGCAGGCACTCATCGAGCTCCAGGCCGAGGGGCTGACCACGTCCGTCGGCGTCTCCAACTTCCAACCCGCCCACCTCGACCGGATCGTCGCCGAGACCGGCGTCGTGCCCGTCGTCAACCAGATCGAGGTGCACCCCTACTTCGCGAACGACGAGGCGCGCGCCGCCACGCATCGGCACGACGCGATCGTCGAGGGCTGGTCGCCGCTCGGACAGGGCGGCGGCGAGCTCACCGACCCCGTCATCACCGGCATCGCCTCCGACCTGGGCAAGACCTCCGCTCAGGTCGTGCTGCGCTGGCACCTCGACCGCGGCGACATCGTCTTCCCGAAGTCCATGCGCCGCGAGCGGCTCCAGGAGAACTTCGACGTCTTCGACTTCTCGCTCGCGCCGGAGCAGGTCGACGCGATCACCGCGCTCGACAAGGGCGAGAGCGGCCGCACCGGGCCCAACCCCGACCAGTTCGACTGGATCCCTCAGTCCTGATCGCCTGCGGCCGGCGCGGCGCACGGCGTCGCGCTCAGTGGGCTGCTGCGCCGGGAGCCACGGGGCGCGGTGTCGCACGCTGTGGCTCGCGGGCAGTCCCGGCTTCGGCGGCTCCGGCGGCTGCGGATGCGGCGGCTGCGGTGGATTCGGCGGCATCGGCGGCTTCGGCGGCTGCCCGCAGCTTCGGCGGCTGCGGATGCGGCGGCTGCGCTGGCTTCGTTGGCGGTGGTTGCGGTGGCGGCACCTCAACAGCACTGAAGAGGCGCTGCCACTTCGTGAACGAATTCACGAAGTGGCAGCGCCTCTTGAACGCTCTGGAACCGCCCGGCGCCCAGGCCTGGGCGACGTACCTCACCCGTTGGGCTGCCCAGTCTTAGGCAGCTCGCCGCGACGCCGGACCCGACCACCGCACCGCCCGACCGGCGCGGCGCGCAGCCCGGTCGAGGTGGACGCCCGCTCGTCAGCGGACCGTGACCGAGACGGCGTTGGAGACCGTGCCCGAGTCGGAGTCGCGCATCCGAAACTTCTGCGTCCCGGACTGGCCGGTCTGGATGTACGTCGAGAACGTCTGCCCCGACACCGACGTGGTGACCGGGAAGTCCTGCCAACTCCCACCGGCGCCCTTGCGCTGGACGTGGAGGACGGCTCCCTCGCCGCCCGGATACACGCCGGTGAGGTCGATGCGCTGCATCGGCGAGACCGACGTCTCACTGCTCTGCAGGGTGATCTGCTTGGCAGGCGCTGACTTCGTCGCCCTCGAGGTGGCCGACGGCAGCGAGCTCGGCGAGACGCTTGCGGCGGCTCCCGACGACTGCGTGGGCGTGGGGCTGGGCAGGTAGAGCGACGGACCGGCGTCCGTGGCACCGGACTGACCGTCCCCACCGAGCCCGGCGACGTGTGAGGCCGCCAGCGTGACGAGGCCGAGCAGCAGGCCGATCACCAGCCCGACGCCGAGGAGCGCGAGCAGCGCCGCGACGATCGGATGCTTCTCGTCCGACTTCACCTGTCGTCCTTCCGAGTTGGCGAGGGTGCGCCTCCATTGTGGGCAGGGCTCCCAAGGCGAGGCCGCACTTATCCACATGCCGACTGATGCCCACGTGCGGGACAATCGAGCCGTGCCCTCGCTCAGCCAGTTCGTCGCCTTCCTCGTCGCCTCGATCCTGTTCATCCAGGTCCCGGGGCCGAGCCTGCTGTTCACGTTGGGTCGCGCGCTCACGGTCGGCAGGCGTGACGCCCTTCTCTCCGTGGTCGGCAACGCGCTCGGACTGACGATCCAGGTGGTCGGAGTCGCGGTCGGGCTCGGGGCGCTGGTCGCAGCCTCCGCCGAGGCGTTCACGATCCTCAAGCTTGCCGGCGCCGCGTATGTCGTCTACCTCGGAGTGCAGGCGATCCGGCACCGCAGCGACGCGCGGCTCGCGCTGGTCGAGCGGTCAGAGGCCCGACGTACGACGGCGTGGGGCTCGGTCCGAACCGGCCTGGTCGTGGGAGCGACGAACCCGAAGACCATCGTCTTCTTCGCCGCATTCCTGCCGCAGTTCGTCGACGACCATGGTGCGACCGGTCCGCAACTCCTCCTGCTCGGGCTCATCTTCGGCGTGCTCGCGTGTGCCTCGGACTCGTGCTGGGCCCTGGCGGCCGGGAAGGCGCGGGACTGGTTCGCGAGGAAGCCTCAGCGCCTCGACCACCTCGGTGCGACCGGCGGCGTCATGATGATCGGTCTGGGGGCGACGCTGGCGACCGCCAGCAGTGCTTGAATCGCGGTGCTTGAATCGCGGTGCTTGATCGCGCTCGCTCCGCTCGCGCAACCGCGGCGCTCGTCACCCCCGTCTTCCCTCCCGACGCTCGGTCGTTCCTCCCTCGCTCTGGTCAGTCCAGACGGGGGCGCGCCGCGGTGGCGTGATCACACGAGGCCACGCCGGCGGGCGATGGCGGCCGCCTCGGTCCGGCCTGAGGCGCCGAGCTTGGCCAGGATGTTGGAGACGTGCACCGAGACCGTCTTGGTGCTGATGAAGAGTCGCTTGCCGATCTCCCCGTTGGTGCGTCCGTCGGCGACCAGCGCAAGGATCTCTGTCTCGCGAGGGGTGAGGGTCTCGGAGCCGGCGGGCTCCGTGCGGGCGGCCGCCGCGCCGAGCGCGCCGAGGAGCGGCCGAGCACCGAGGGCACGCGCCGCGGTCCGGGCGAGCTCGGCGACCTCGGCGGCACCCCCGGCATCGCCGGTGGCACGCAGGATGGCGGCGAGCGCGACGCGGACCGACGCCGTCTCGAACGCGTGGCCGAACTCGACGAAGCGATCCTCCGCCTCGCGCCAGGCCCCGACGAGGTCGGCGGCGTCGACATCCGACCCGGCGAGCCAGCGGGCCCGCAGCGCCTCGGCTGCGAGCCGCGCCTCCCAGGCCTGTCCCTCGGGGCCCCAACCGCGGGGGTCGTCGTACTTCGCGACCACCGTCGCGCCGTCGCGCGCCAGCCGCTCGACGTCGGGAAGGAGCGCCGCACGCTCGGCCGCCGCGAGGCCCGGCATCGCGTCAGCGAGGACGCCGATGGCCACCGCCGCGAGCCGCAGCCGAGCCACGAACCAGGGGTGCCACACACGGGACAGGAGCTCAACCGCGTCGTCGTAGACCGCCACCGCGTCACGAGGAGCCCCGGCCCGGCCGGCCGCCACCATCTCGGTCGCCGCGTTGAAGACGGGGACGACGCCGTCGCTCGCCCAGACCTCGCGATGCAGCCGTCGTGGCACGGGCTCGCCGCGTGCCTGCCGGATCGACTGGCGTATCCCGTCCAGTGAGGCATAGGGCACCGGCGGCGACCCGGGTCGGGCGATCGCGATCAGCTCCAGCGCCTCGTCCCACCGGCCGACGACGTAGAGCAGCCAGGCCAACTGGTGACGAGGCTCGAAGCCATACGGCCCCCAGGGCTGCCCGGCAGCCTCGGCGCGCTCCACGCCGGCACGGAAGGCAGCCTCGGCCGCCGGCCACTCGCCCCAGTCCTCGTAGGAGCGCCCTAGCATGTAGCGGCCCTGCAGCTCTGCGGTGAGCGCCCCGCTGGCGACGGCCCGGTCGATCACGGACTGAAGCGCCGTGCGCAGCTGACCTGGGTCGCCGGCCTTGCCCAGCGCGGTGAGCGTGATCGCAGCGGCAGAGGCGATCGCCGGCAGGTCGTGCCGCTCGGCGAGGGCGAGCGCCTCGATGCCTGCGGCTTGCGCGTGCTCCGTCCGACCCCGCCAATGCAGCAGAAGGGCACGGTCCGCGAGCACCCGCGCACGCAGCGCCGGATCGTCGTCCGGCACGAGCGCCAGCGCTCGGTCGGAAGGCTCGAGCGGATCCAGCTCGACGTTGTCGATCACCCCGAGCGCCATCGCAGCCGCGGTCAGGATGCGCGCGCGGGCGGTGGGCGCCGTGTCGGCGGGCAGGCGCTCGAGCTGCTCCTCGGCGAGACGGGCGGCCCGCTCCGGACGGCCGGCGGTCGTGAGAGCCTGGACGCACGCCTCGACGACGCGCGCCGGCGAGAGACCGTCCGGCACCGGCCGCTCGCCGAGCAGCGTGAGCGCACGCTCGTAGTGCTGCGCCGCCTCGTCGGGGCCGCCGACGGCCGCGGCCTCGTCACCGGCGCGGACACTGGCGACGAGCGCCGTGTCGAGGTCGAGGGCGAGCCGGGCGTGACGGGCCAGCTCGGCCGCCGACCCGAGCCGTGCGTCGGCGAGGACGGACGCATACTTGCCGTGCAGCCGGACGCGCTCGCCGGGCAGCAGGTCGTCGTAGACCGCCTCGCCGAGCAGCGCATGGCGGAACCAGTACGCCCCCTCCCCCGCCACGAGGACGTTGGACTCGACCGCGTGCCGCAGCGCCTCGTCGAGGGCCGCCTCGGGCAGGACCGCCACGGCGGCGAGGAGATCGTGTCCGACGCGTCGCCCGGAGACGGACGCGGTGCGGACGACGGTGCGCGCGGTCTCGTCGAGCCGGTCGAGCCGCACGAGCAGCACGTCGGCGAGCTCGTCAGGGATCCAGTGGTCGGGCCCACCGGCCGCCCCGACGAGCTCCTCGACGAAGAAGGCGTTGCCCTCCGCACGCGCGACGATGTCCTCGCGCTCCCGACCGCGGACGGCGGGGTCGATCGCGGTGACCAACGTGCGGACGTCGTCGTCGCCGAGGGGTTCGAGCAGGAGACGGCCGACGCCGCCGAGGCGGGACCACTCGGCGACCTGGCGACGCAGCGGATGGCGGCGGTGCAGGTCGTCGGCGCGGTAGGAGGCGACGATCGCCACCGGTCCGTTGAACGGCCGCGTGAAGAGGTAGGTGAGCAGGTCTCGGGTGGACTGGTCGGCCCAGTGAGCGTCCTCGACGATCACCAGGGTTGGCGCCTTCTCCGCGAGCGCCTCGAGCAGCGTGTGCAGGGCCGCGAAGAGCTGACCGCGGTCGACGACCTCGGCACGAGCGTCCGAGCTGGCCTCGCGGCCGGCGGGGAGCAGCCGCGCCAAGGCCGGGTGAGTGTGGACGACGCGCTCGACCACATCGGGGAGCTGCGTCGTGAGCCGGTCGAGGATCTCGGAGAAGGGGAGGTAGGGCAAGGCGCTGTCGCCGAAGTCGAGGCAGTGGCCGGCATACGCCTGCCACCCCCGGCCCGAGGCGAGTGCCGAGAGCTCCTGCAACAGCCGCGTCTTGCCGACCCCGGCGTCACCGGCGAGCAGGACGTGGTGGCGGGGCGAGGCGTCGACTCCGGAGACGGCGTCGACGCCGAGCAGCGAGGACAGCTCCTCGAGCTCGGCGTCGCGTCCGATCAGCATCCGGTCGGTCTGGGCCACGCAGTCGATCATCGCAGGAGGCGCCGACATTCCCAGCGCCTCGGTGACCATCAGAGGGCCTCGATCGAGATTCCCCTCCGACGCGGACGCGACCTGCGCAGTCGCGCCTTCTCCCTGCGGCCGACGATCCCCTGGCGGATCTGCTCGGCGCGGTAGGCCGACTCTGCCCGGACGTACCCGGTGTCATAGTTGCTCATCGTCTCCTCGTTCCCTCTCACACGGCCCTGGTGGACCGTTGAGACCACAGTCGTCGCCTGAGGTAGCGCCCGACATCGGGAGCGCACCCCTACTTCCTGGGCGCGACTACCTCAGAGAGCGACGCCAACCTCCCGACACATGCCTGAGGCGGGCGTGAGGCATGCTGCGGCCATGGAGTTCACCGACGTCGTACGCCGCCGCAAGATGGTCCGCAGCTACACCTCCGAGCCGGTCGACCCGGCCGTGGTCGACCTCGCGCTCCGCAACGCGACGCGCGCACCGTCCGCGGGGTTCTCCCAGGGCTGGTCCTTCCTGGTGCTCGACACGCCGGGAGACGTCGACCGCTACTGGGACCTCTTCGTGGGCGACGAGGAGTGGGAGGCGGACAACTGGCTGCGCGGGATGCGCACCGCCCCCGTGCTCATCCTCCCGTGTGCCTCGAAGGCGGCGTACCTCTCGCGCTACGCCGAGGCGGACAAGGGGTGGACCGACAAGGACGAGGCGCGCTGGTCGATGCCGTACTGGTACATGGACACCGCCATGGCCGTCATGCTGATCCTGCAGACGGCCGTCGACCAGGGGCTGGGCAGCTGCTACTTCGGGATCCCGCCGCGCCACGAGTCCGAGGTCCGGAAGGCCTTCGGCATCCCCGAGGGCTGGGACCCGATCGGCGTCGTGGCGCTCGGCCACCCGGCACCCACGGGCGGCGCCAAGGGCTCCGCCACCCGACGCCCGCGCAGGCCGATGGAGGAGATCGTGCACCGCGGGTCGTGGTGACGGCGGCGGCCGACGCGGGTCAGCTCTGCGTGGACCGCGTGAAGGTCACGTGGGTGACGCCGCTCGGCGTCGTCACCGACTCGATGTCATAGCGGGTCTCGAGACCCTCCAGGCCGTCCCAGAGCCGGACGCCTCGACCGAGCACGATCGGGACGACCACGACGTGGAGGTGGTCGACGAGGTCCGCGGCCAGGAAGTCACGAACGGTGCTCGGGCCCCCGCCGATCCGGACGTCGAGGCCGCCGGCCGCGGCGCGGGCGGCCTCCAGCGCCTCATGGACGGAGGCATCCATGAAGTGGAAGGTCGTGCCGCCGGCCATCTCGAGGGCGGGCCGGGGACGATGCGTGAGCACGATGACGGGCGTGTGGAACGGCGGCTCCTCGCCCCACCAGCCGCGCCAGTCGGGGTCGTCCTGCCAGCCCGGCGGACCGAACTTGTTGGCGCCCATGATCTCGGCGCCGATCCCCGCCCCCCAACGCGAGGCGAACGCGTCGTCAGCCTCGGTGGCGGGGTCGACGTCCTGACGCTCGCGGTCCCCGCTCATGCCCTGGAAGGTCGCGGTCGGGAAGAACCACGTCATCAGACGCATGCCGGCGTGACCGAAGGGCGTCTCCAGGCTCTGGCCCTCCCCCGTCGCGAAGCCGTCGAGCGAGACGGCCAGGTTGTGCACCCTCGTTGCGGACATCGTCGCCTCCTGCTGGGTCGGTGCGCGACCGGCTCGCTCACTCCTCGGATCGGGCATCACCGTAGCCTCTAGGCTGCCGAGGGTGACCGATCCCGTCGAACGGCTCGCCGCGCTCATCCGGATCCCCACCCTCTCCCACCGCGACCCGGACCGCGTCGACCTCGAGGCCTTCGACCGGCTCCTGGTCACCATGCGCGAGCAGTGGCCGCTGCTGCACAGGCTCGAGGTCACGCGCGTGAGCCGGCACGGCCTGCTCCTCCACTGGCCCGGCCGCTCGGCCGCGCGGCCCGTGGTGCTGATGGCTCATCTGGACGTCGTGCCCGTCGTCGCGACCGACTGGCGCCGGGACCCCTTCTCCGGGGAGATCGTCGACGGGGAGAACGGGCCCGAGATCTGGGGCCGCGGCACGCTCGACGACAAAGGCGCCGTCGCCGCGATCTGCGAGGCGGTCGAGTCGCTGCTCGCCGAGGGCTTCGTCCCGGCGTACGACGTCTGGCTCTCGTTCGGCTGCGACGAGGAGGTGTCCGGCGGCGCGGCTCGAGAGGCCGTGGACCTCCTGCGCGACCGCCGCGTCGAGCCGTGGTTCGTGCTCGACGAGGGCGGTGCGATCGCCCATCAGGCCTTCCCTGGAGTGGCCACTCCCGTCGGGGTGGTCGGGGTGGCCGAGAAGGGGGTCACGTCGGTGACGCTCACCGTCACCGGCGACGGGGGTCATGCCTCCACGCCGGTCCGCAACGGACCACCGATCCGACTGGCGAAGGCGCTGACCCGCCTGGATGCGGCGTCCATGCCGCCGCGGCTGCCTGAGCCGACGGTCGAGCTCTTCCGCCGGCTGGCGCCGCATGCGCCGTTGCCCGTGCGGGCGCTGATGGACCGTGCGGGCCGGCTCGCTCCGGCCCTGTCGAGAGCTCTCACACTGGCCGGCCCCGAGCCGGCGGCGATGGTGCGCTCGACCTTCGCGGTCACGACGCTGGCCGGCTCCCCGGCGCTCAACGTGAACGCGGCGTCGGCGAGCGCCGGCGTCAACGTCCGGGTGATGGTCGGCGACACGGTCGCAGGCGTGCTCGAGCACATCCGATCCGCGGTGCGTGACGACGAGGTGCGCGTCGAGCTCGTCGAGGCGACCGAGCCGAGCCCGGTCTCGCCGTACACGACGCCCGAGGGCTCCGACGACGCCTTCGACCTGATCGAGTCGACGATCAGCGAGGTCTTCCCGGATGCGGTGCCGGCGCCGTACGTCATGATGGCCGCCACGGACTCCCGGTTCTTCACCTCGATCTGCGAGCGCGTCTACCGGTTCACCCCCTTCCGGATGACCAAGGCGCAGCGTGCGGCGATCCACGCAGCCGACGAGCGGCTCGGGGTCGACGCCTACCTCGACGGGGTGCGCTGGTATCGCCGGCTCATCGAGAGGCTCCCGGTCTCACTGGGCTGACTCGGGGCGTGGCGTCCCGGGGTAGTTCGGGACGTTTCCCACGGTCTACTGGCCGGTAACGGTCGGAAACGTCCCGAACTACCCCGCCGACCTAGTCTGGACGACATGCCCGAGAGCGACGACCGGGTCGACCGGAGCGGCCGGCCGCCACGAGGCGGATCATCCGCGGCCGCCGCACGGATCCGGCAGCAGCAGACGTGGGTCGACCTGCAGGTCCGCGCGGCGATGGAGCGTGGCGAGTTCGACAACCTTCCGGGCGCCGGCAAGCCGATCGCCGACCTCGGCACCGAGCACGACCCGGAGTGGTGGCTGAAGAAGCTGGTCGAGCGTGAGCGGCTCGTCGTCCTGCCGCTCTCGGTCCAGCTGCGCAAGGAGGACGCCGCGCTCGACGACGAGCTCGACCGGCTCGCGACCGAGAAGGCCGTCCGCGCCCGGGTCACCGACTTCAACGAGCGCGTGATCAAGGCGCGCTATGCGCTGCCCGAGGGTCCGCCGCTGATCACGATGCCCCGCGACGTCGACGCCACGGTCGCGGGCTGGGCGGCACGGCGCGAGGCACGGCTGGCGGCACGGCGTACGCCGCAGGAGCCTCCGCCCCGCCGGCGCTGGTGGCGCCGGGGGCGGTGACATCGAAGGAAAAGACCCCCCGCGGTGTCAGATCCGTCATACCCGCGGGTAAGTGACGACTGCTACGTTCCGGGCCCATGAGCCACAAGTCACCGAAGGACTTCTTCGCACCGCTGGCGGTCGGAGCCCCGACGCCGCTGCGCGAGATCCCGGCACGGCCCAGCCGGGCGATCCACTTCTTCGACCCGAGCAACCCGAAGATGGTCGACAAGATCCCCCAGATGGTCGGGACCGTCGACGTGCTCCTCGGCAACCTCGAGGACGCGGTCAAGGCCGACAACAAGGTGGCGGCTCGTGAGGGCCTGGTCCGGATCGCCCAGGAGACCACCTTCGGGCCGACCCAGCTGTGGACGCGCATCAACAGCCTCGACAGCCCGTGGGTCCTCGACGACCTCACGACCCTCGTGCCGGCGATCGGCGACAAGCTCGACGTCATCATGGTGCCGAAGGTGCAGGGCGCGGAGGACATCCACTACGTCGACCGGATCCTGGCCCAGCTCGAGGCGAAGGCCGGCCTGACCCGCCCGATCCTCGTCCACGCGATCCTCGAGACCGCCCGCGGCGTCGCCAACGTCGAGGAGATCTGCGGCGCCTCACCGCGCATGCAGGGCCTCAGCCTCGGCCCGGCCGACCTCGCCGCGGATCGCAAGATGAAGACGACGCGCGTGGGCGGTGGCCACCCCGGCTACCTGGTCCGCGAGGACCCGAAGGACGGGGTCATCGACGGTCCGCGGGCGATCTTCCAGCAGGACCTGTGGCACTACACGATCGCGAAGATGGTCGACGCCTGCGCGACGCACGGGATCTACCCCTACTACGGCCCGTTCGGGGACATCACGGACGTGGTGGCTGCCGAGGACCAGTTCCGCAATGCGTTCCTCCTGGGCTGCGTCGGCACCTGGAGCCTGCACCCCAAGCAGATCGAGATCGCCAACCGTGTCTTCTCCCCCTCGGTCGACGACATCCGGCACGCCCGCCGGGTCGTCGCCGCGATGGGCGACGGCACGGGCGCCGTCATGCTCGACGGCAAGATGGAGGACGACGCCTCCCTCAAGCAGTGCCTGGTCCTCGTCGAGCTGGCCGAGCAGCTGGCGGCCGTGGACCCCGACCTGAAGGCCCTCTACGACGGGATCGAGCTGTGACCACCTCTGCGAGCTTCCGGCCGCGCCGCTCCGTCCTCTACATGCCCGGCGCCAACGAGCGCGCACTCGAGAAGGCGAAGACGCTCCCGGTCGACGCGCTCATCCTCGACCTCGAGGACTCCGTCGCCCCCGACGCCAAGGCGTCGGCGCGCGAGAACGTCGTCGCCGCCGTCGCCTCCGGTGAGTACGGCGGCCGCGAGCTCACGATCCGCATCAACGGCGCTGACACCGAGTGGCACGCCGACGACCTGCGCGCCGCGGCCGCGGTCGGCCCCGACGCCATCGTCGTGCCGAAGGTGAACAGCCCCGAGGCCGTGCACAGCCTGGTCGACGCCGTCGAGGCCGCCGGCGCCCCGAGCAAGACGAAGCTGTGGGCGATGATCGAGTCGCCGTACGCCATCCTCCACGCCGAGGAGATCGCGGCCGCCTCCGACCGCCTGACCGTGCTGGTGCTGGGCACCAACGACCTCGTCAAGGAGCTGTTCATCGACCACGTGCCGGGTCGCGGGCCACTGGTCACGAGCCTGCAGCTGGCCGTGCTGGCCGCCCGCGCGACGGGCAAGGTCGTCCTCGACGGCGTCTACAACGACGTGAGGGACGCCGAGGGCTACCTGGCCGAGGTCGAGCAGGGTCGTCAGTTCGGCTTCGACGGCAAGACGATCATCCACCCCGGCCAGGTCGAGGGCGCCAACGCCGGCTTCGCGCCGAGCGCCGAGGCCGTCGAGGAGGCTCGTGGCCTGATCGCCGCGTGGGACGCCGGCGCCGGGAAGGGCGTGGTGACCTACAACGGCAAGATGGTCGAGAGCCTGCACGTGGAGTCGGCCCGCCGGACCCTCACGATCGCCGACGCGATCGCCGCGCTGGCCTGACGCCGACTCCCCGGGCGCCCCGTTGGCCCGGTCTGTCGCCCGAGCTCAGTCGGACGAGCGCCCGAAGCGCCCGTCCCACCACACCTTGGCGCTGCCGAGCCATCCGGCGGCGTCGTGGACCAGCTTGCCCAGGGTGTCCTGCGTCTGCGCGAACGCCTCGGCGTAGCTGCGGGCCGCCTCCTTGGCGGCCTCACTGACGGTCGCACTGTCGTCGTCGGCCCGCCGCGGGTAGTCGCCGCCCAGCACCGTGGTGTAGTCGCCGGCGTCGACCCACGCGCGCAGCTCGGCGGCGCGGACGACGGCGAAGGGGTGGCTGCGGCTCTCCAGCAGGAGCAGCTTGAGCACGGAGTCGCGCAGATCGCCGGCGCCGACGTACTCCGCCCCCTGAGCCAGGAACGAGGTGGGGTCGAGGTCGGCGACGTGGCCGCCGCTGGCCAGCTGCATGTGGACGCGCAGCGCGACGGCCGGGTCCTGGACGCCGAGCAGTCCCGCGCGATCCGCCGAGAGCTCGGCCTTGCGCGCCCACTCCATGAGGGCGGCGATGATGACCCTCAGCCCGAGACCGCCGACGGGGATCGCGGCGAAGGTGAGGCTGAGGATCAGCAGCCGCTGGAGCAGCGTCTGGTAGACCGCGTGGCCCGACAGCACGTGCCCGAGCTCGTGCGCGAGCACGAAGGCCAGCTCCTCGTCGTCGAGGAGGTCCACGAGGCCCGAGCTCACCACGATGATCGGCTTGCCCATGCCGATGGTGACGGCGTTGGTGACCGGGTCGTTGGTGATGTAGACCTCCGGGAGCTCCGGGACGTCCAGCACCGTCGCGACGTCGACGAGCAGCCGGTGCACGCGGGCGAACTGCCGCTCGTCCGCCCGCACGGCGGAGCCCAGCACGGCGAGCCGGACGGCCCGCTCGTTCACCAGGCCCGACATCGCCTTGAGCAGCGTGTCGAACCCCTTGAGCTTGCGCACCGCGACCAGCGCGCCTCGGTCCGCCGGGTGCTCCCACGTCCGTGAGCTGATGCCGGGCAGGGTGACCCGGGTGCGGGCCGGAGAGTTCGCCATGCCGGGAGTCTCCCTCCTGGTCCACCCGGCCCCAAGCAGAACGGCAAAACCGGTGTCACCGGGGCCGACTCCGGCCTAGGGTCGGCTCAGGGAGGAAGCGTCATGACCCGGACAGTCCCCGCCGTCCTCGACCTGCGGGTCCAGGCACCGTCCACCGTCGTCCACGGCGGATGCACCAAAGCGCAGATCACGGTGCTCCCCCGCCAGGCGATCGGCCCGCTCGACGGCGCCCTGCGCCTCTTCGAGGACGGTCTGGTCGTCGCGGGACTGACCGCACAGCTGCACGACTTCGGCACGGTCACCCTGGAGATCGGCAGCCTCCCGCCCGGCCGCCACCTGCTGACCGCCGCCTACACGGGCGGGTCCCGCTACCACTGCGCTTCAGCCGAGCCGTTCGAGGTGCTCGTCCTGCCGGCCGACACCGTGACCGACCTGGTCGTCCCCCCGGTCGGCGTGGCCGCCGGCGACAGTCTCGGAGTGACGGTGCGGGCGACGGCGACGTCGACGTACCCCTCGGGAACCGTCGCGCTCTATCAGCGCGCGCGGCTCCTGGCGACCGGCGAGGTCGTCGACGGCGTCGGCACGGTCGCGCTGCCGTCGGGCCTGCAGCGTCTGGCGCCGGGGCTGCACCGGCTCTTCGCGGCGTACTCCGGCGACGCCACCCATGCCCCCTCCGAGACACCGGTCGTGCCGGTCACGGTCGTCGGAGACTGATTTCTCACAGCCCACCTGGCGAGAAACGTCACGGTGCTCGCCCGGGCGGGTCTTCAATCGATGAGTGTCCACTGTCGCCACCGCTCCGCCCACCGTCAGCTCGGCACGACGCTGGTCGATGCTCGGGGCGAGCACCCTGGCACAGGCCTGCGCGGCGATCATGATGCACGGTGCGGCATTCCTGATCCCCACGCTCCACGAGCGGGAGGGGCTCACCCTCGCGCAGGCAGGACTCGTCGCGGCAGCGCCGACAGTCGGCGTGATGGCGGCGCTGGTCGCCTGGGGCGCCGTCACCGATGCGTACGGCGAGCGCGTGGTGCTCGTGACCGGCCTCGCCGGCACCGCCGTGCTCGGCCTCGGTGCGGTCCTGGCCTCGAACCTGGTCGTCTTCGCCGTCCTCCTCGGGCTGGCCGGGGCGAGCGCCGCGAGCGCGAACTCGGCGAGCGGCCGGGTCGTCGTCGGATGGTTCCCACCCGAGCGACGCGGCCTGGCGATGGGCATCCGGCAGATGGCGCAGCCCGTGGGCGTCGGGGTCGCGGCGATCACCATCGCCGTGGTGGCCCAGCACCGAGGCATCCATGCGGCCATCGTCGTGCCGACGGCGGCAGCCGCTCTGGCGGCGGTCGTCGTCGCGCTGCTGGTGATCGACCCGCCGCGGCCGGCCAGGCCGGCGGGATCCGGTCGCGGACACGGCAACCCGTATGTCGGCGACCGCTACCTGGCCCGCATCCACGCGGTGAGCGTGCTGCTGGTGGTGCCGCAGTTCGTCGTCTGGACCTTCGCCCTCGTCTGGCTGGTCCAGGACCGGCAGTGGTCCGCCGCGGCGGCGGGTGCCGTCGTCGCGGTGGCGCAGATCTTCGGGGCCTTGGGCCGGATCGCCGCCGGACAGCTCTCCGACGTCGTCGCAAGCCGGATGCGCCCGCTGCGGTGGGTGGCGCTGGCGGCCGCCGCGGTGATGGTGCTGCTCGGCGCGACGGCCGGCGCCGGCTGGTGGGTCGCCGTGCCGCTCATGGTGGTCGCCACCGTCCTCACCGTCGCCGACAACGGCCTCGCGTTCACGGCCGTCGCCGAGCGGGCGGGCCCGTTCTGGAGCGGCCGGGCGCTCGGCATCCAGAACACCGCGCAGTTCCTCACCAGCTCGCTCGTCCCCCCGTTGGGCGGGCTGGCCGTGACGGCGGCGGGCTTCTCCTGGGCGTTCGCCCTCGCCGCCGTCTTCCCCGTCCTGGCCGCGCCGCTCGTCCCGGTCCGCGGGGAGCGTGCGCTGAGCTGACCCGCTGGGTACCGCATCGACCCAGGAAGGGAGCACCATGCAGACGACCATCTGGATCATCACCCTTGTGCTCGTCGTCGGGGTCGCGTTCGCGGTTCACCGCGGACGGCGGCGGTACGTCGCGACCGAGCCGGCGACGATCAGCGTCACCGAGCCGGTCGAGGACGTCCTCGAGTCGCCCCGTCACGCCGCCGAGGCACGCGCGGCAGAGGCCCGTGCCGCGGCGGCTCGCGCCGCTCGCCAGGTGTGAGCCGCGGAGGCGGTGACCTGATCTCGACGCGGCCAGGGCTGATTCGTCGGCCGCTGGGGTACCGCCGCGATGAAAGGGAAGGGATGACCAATGCAGACCCTCATCTGGATCATCGTCGCGATCATCGTCATCGCCGTCGTCGTCGCCATCGTCATGGCTGCGCGCCGTCGTCGCCACCACCAGCTCACCGAGCGAGCGACGGAGCTGCGGACCCAGGCCTCGGAGCGCGACACCGACGTCGCCGAGGAGCGGCGCCGCGCGGCGGAGGCCGAGGCGCAGGCCCAGCTGGCCCGAGCCGAGGCGGAGCGCGCCGAGGAGCAGGCCCGCATGGCACGCCAGTCGTCGATGTATGAGGAGGCGCGCCAGGAGGACACCCTGCGCGAGGCCGACCGCATCGATCCCCGTGTCGACGGCACCGCCGGCACCGCCGGCACCTACACCGGCGCCCGAGGCGACGGCGTCGTCGACCGGAGCGACCGCGTGGACGACGGCCGGACGGGGCTGACCACGGACGGCCGGACCGAGGCTCCGGTCGACGAGACCGGCGGCACCCACCGGCGCATGGAGCCCTGACCGGCGCGGGTCGTTCGAGGCCAGGGGTCGTCGATCCACGCGGCCTGGCCGACCCGGGTCGTTCAAGACCGGCGGCCGTCGACCCACGGAGGCCTGGCCGACCCGGGTCGTTCGAGACCGGGGTCGTCGACCCACGGAGGCCTGGCCGGCCCGGGTCGTTCGAGACACTGAAGAGGCGCTGCCACTTCGTGAACACATTCACGAAGTGGCAGCGCCTCTTCAGTCGTTCGCGCCCGTGGCGCCGAACGTGCCGTCGACCCCGGCACCCACAGCTCAGTGGTGGAGGGGTCACCGCATTGGACCCCGATCGAGCGACCGTGCGGCCCCGGCGGTGCGGCCCCGGCGGTGCGGCCCCGGCGGTGCCGACCCCAGCGGTGCCGACCCGGCGGTGCTGACCCCAGCGACCGAGCCGACCCCGGCGACCCCGGCGATCGTTCGGATCAGGCGATCGTGCGGATCAGCTTCTTGTTGACGAACTCGTCGATGCCGTAGCGACCCAGCTCACGGCCGAAGCCGGAGCGCTTGATGCCACCGAAGGGGAGCTCGACGCCGTCGGCGAGGACGCCGTTGACGAAGACCATGCCCGCCTCGATCTTGTCAGCGACGCGCTCGGCCTGCTCGGGGTCGGTCGTGAAGACGTAGGAGCCGAGGCCGAACGGGATGTCGTTGGCGATCGCCAGGGCCTCCTCCTCGTCGGCAGCCTTGAACACCATCGCGACGGGGCCGAAGAGCTCCTGGTGGTAGACGTCGTTCTGCGGGGTGACGCCGGTCAGGACGCCGGTCGGGAAGAACGCACCCTCGCGCCTGCCGGCCGACTCCAGGTGCGCACCCTGCTCCACGGCGGCGTCGACCTGCTCCTGCAGCCGGTCGGCGGCGGCGACCGAGGAGAGCGGCGTGATGCCCTCCGCGCCGGCCTTGATGGCCGCGGTGAACTTCTCGACGAACGGGTCGTAGAGCTCCTCGGCGACGACGAACCGCTTGGCCGCGTTGCACGCCTGCCCGGTGTTGTCGAGCCGCGCGCTGACGGCCGCCTCGACGGTCGCGTCGAGGTCGTCGGTCGAGAGCAGGATGAACGGGTCGGACCCGCCGAGCTCGAGGACGACCTTCTTCAGGTGCCGGCCGGCCTGCTCGGCTACGGCGGCGCCGGCGCGCTCGGAGCCGGTGAGCGAGATGCCGGCGACGCGCGGGTCGGCGATGATCGTCGAGACCTGCTCGTTGGTGGCGTAGACGTTGACGTAGGCGCCCGTGGGGAAGCCGGCGTCGTCGAAGATCTGCTGGATGGCGGCCGCCGACTCCGGGCACTGCGGCGCATGCTTGAGGATGATGGTGTTGCCGATGCACAGGTTCGGTCCGGCGAACCGGGCCACCTGGTAGTAGGGGAAGTTCCACGGCATGATCCCGAGCAGCACGCCGTACGGCGAGCGGCGGATGACCGCGGACCCGCCACCGTCGAGCAGATCGACGGGCTCGTCGGCGAGCATCTTCTCGGCGTTGTCGGCGTAGTACTCATAGATGGCCGCGCTGAACTCGACCTCCCCGACGGCGTCCTCGAGCGGCTTGCCCATCTCCCGCACGATGATCGCAGCGAGGTCGTCCTTCCGCTCGTTGTGCAGCTCCCCGACCCGCTTCACCAACGCAGCGCGCTCGGCGACCGTAGTCGTCCGCGCCCAGCCCTTGCTGGCCGTCGTCGCCCCGGCGAGTGCGGCCTCGATGTCGGCGTCGGTGGCGGTGGGGAACTCCTGGACGACCGTCCCGGTGGCCGGGTCGGTGACGGCGTAGAGGCTCATGCTCGCTGTCCTTCCATCTCGGTGGCGGCCGCTGCCTCGGCCGGGCCCTGGTCGGCCTGGTGGCGCAGCGCGAGCAGCGCGACCAGGTCGTAGGCCACATGCGAGGCGGCGATGCCGGTGATCTCAGCGTGATCGTACGGGGGTGAGACCTCCACCACATCTGCGCCGACCAGATTGAGCCCCTGCAGCCCTCTGAGGATCTCGAGGAGCTCGCGCGACGTGATGCCGCCGGCCTCGGGCGTGCCGGTGCCGGGGGCGTGAGCGGGGTCCAGCACGTCGATGTCGATCGAGACGTAGAGCGGCCGGTCGCCGATGCGCTGACGCAGCCGGTCGACCACCTCCAGGACACCCTGGTGGTAGACGTCTGCGGAGGTGACGATGCCGAAGCCGAAGCGGCGGTCGTCCTCGAGGTCCTTCTTGCCGTAGAGCGGTCCCCGGGTGCCGACGTGGGACAGGGCCTCGGTGTCGAGGATCCCCTCCTCGACCGCGCGGCGGAACGGCGTCCCATGGGTGTAGTCGGCGCCGAAGTAGGTGTCCCAAGTGTCCAGGTGGGCGTCGAAGTGCAGCAGGGCGAGATCGCCGTGGCGCCGCCTGGCGGCCCGGAGCAGCGCGAGCGAGATGGTGTGGTCGCCGCCGATCGTCACCAGCCGCGCACCTCCCTCGGTCAGCGTCAGCGCCCCGTGCTCGACGGCCTCCAGGACCTCCTCGATGGCGAACGGGTTAGCGGCGATGTCGCCGGCGTCGGCCACCTGGGCGACGTCGAACGGGGAGACGTCGAGCGCCGGGTGGTAGGGCCGCAGCAGGCGCGAGGACTCCCGGACGTGGGCGGGCCCGAAGCGGGCGCCGGGCCGGTAGGAGACGCCGGCGTCGAAGGGCACTCCGGCGACCACGACGTCGGCGGCGCGGACCTCGTCGAGACGGGGCAGTCGGGCGAAGGTGGCCGGTCCGGCGAACCGGGGGACGCGGGAGCTGTCGACGGGACCGATGGGGGGCATGGCGGGGTTCATCCGTTCGTGACGATGGGCGTGTCAGCGCCGGGCCGGCCAGCACGAGTCGCGGCCCCTCGCGGCCGAACGCGTCGGCGGGCTCGGGGAAGGCGACGAGGAGGGCCGGGTAGAGCAGGGCGGCGAGGCCGAGGCCGATCGGGATGCTGAGGTCGATCCTGATGGCGAGGTCGCCCAGGGAGGCCGACGAACTGGCTTGGGACGACGACGAGCCGGAACAGGTCGATCGGCTTCGCGCTCCGCTCGGCCGCGGGGATCGGCTCGACGCCGTGGGGCTCGACGTCGGTGATGCTCGGCGGCGCGAGGTCCGCCTCCACGTAGGCCTCGTGGACGGACATCAGGACTCCTTCTGCTGCGCGAGCTGCGGCGCGGGTGAGAGATGCTCGTGAACGGCGAGGACCCGGCCGTCGACGCGGGCGAAGACGATGGACTCGCGCTCGAGCACCGTGGTCCGGTGCCCCGCCTCGGAGGTGACGGTGCGGACGCTGTGGGAGAAGACGGCGCTGTCGCCGACGATCTGGACGAGGCGGTCGGTGCTCTCGCACTCCTCCACCCTCCAGCCGGCGCCGACCCAGTCGGCCCACAGGGCCTCGTACGCCGCGCGGGAGTCCAGTCGCTCGGTCTCCGGGTGGAAGACGAAGCTCGCCGACGGCGCGAAGCAGCCGAAGTAGGCCTCGGTGTCGGTCTCGGCGAAGGCCGCGACCAGTCGATCCGCGGCGGTCAGCACCTCGGCCTCCGTCAACTCTGTGGTCAGGCTCGCCATCGTGACTCCTCTCAACCGTGACAGCGAGAATCTAGGAACACGACCGGCAGCGTGGCAAACGCTTCGTGCGCACAGCTGGCATCGATAGTCACGATCTGCCAGCATTGGCGATACGAACGGCCGTATCGACGTGACGCATGCGCCTCTCGCGTATCAATGTGACGCCGAGCACAGCCCAAAATTCATCGGAGAGACTTTCCGTCGCCGAGACCTCGGAGGGCCGTCATGGACGACATCGACCACGCGATCGTGCGGATGCTTCGCGACGACGGCCGCGTGGGGCACCGCGAGATCGCGGAGGCGGTCGGGCTGTCGCGCTCCGCGGCCGCGGCGCGGATCCACCGGCTCACCGACTCCGGGCAGGTGGTCGTGCGCGGAGTCGTCCACCCGGCCGTCCTCGGCCGAGGCTCGCTGGCGCACGTGGCCCTCGTCGTGCGCGGCCCAGCGGCCCCGGTGGCCGAGGTGATCGCCGAGCGGGACGACACCCCGTTCGTCTCCCTCACGAGCGGTCCGCACGCCGTGGCCGTGGAGATCCGCACCTCCTCGCCCCTCGCCGTGGACAGGGCGGTCGGCGAGCTGCGCACGATTCCGGGAGTCCAGGGTGTCGACACGCTCACCTACGTCGACGTGGTGCGCGACGTGGTCGGCCCGGTCGGCGAGGTGAGACACGAGGTCGACGACGTCGACATGGCGCTCCTGCGGGCCCTGCAGAGCGACGGAAGGGCGTCGTACGTCGAGCTGGCCGACACGGTTCGCCTCACGCCGGCCGGCGTACGCCGTCGCGTCCTGCGCCTCATCGACTCCCAGGTGGTCCGCATCGGCGCCCTGGTGCGCCAGCCGGGCCTCGACGGTCAGGCCGCGATCGGCATGGGCCTGCGCCTCGACGGACCGGCCGAAGAGGTCCTCGAGAGCCTGCGCGGTCAGCAGGAGGTCACGTTCATCGCCCGGACCCTCGGGCGGTTCGACGTGCTCGTGACGCTGGGGGCCTACGACCGCACCGACCTGGTGCAGGCGGTCGAGGCGATCCGCGGGATCCGCGGAGTCAACCACCTCGACACCTGGAGCCACCTGCGGACGGTCAAGGAGACGTACGCCGCCGCCGGCCTCGGGTCCCTGACCAGGCCCACCTGACCGCGCCCACCTGAACGGGCGGAGCGCGAAGTTACCGCGCGGTAGGATCTTTGTCACTCTGGACCGGGCTCCCGCTCGCCCGAAGGCCGCCCTAGGGTGGTGGATCGCTCGCCGGACGCGGCGGGCTGAAGAAGTGGACGAGGAGCGAAGTCCCCATGCAAGCCTTTGCGATCGTTGTCTCGCTGGCCTTGACCGTCGTGGCCGTGGTGCTGCTGGTCAGAGCCGTGCGGAGCATGCTCGGTGTCATCCGGACCGGCCAGCCCGCCCCGGGGCGCACCGGCAACCCGGGCCGGCGTACCGCCACCATGCTCAAGGAGACGGTGCTCCACACGCGGATGCTGCAGTGGACGGTCGTCGGCGTCATGCACTGGTTCGTGTTCGCGGCGTTCATCTTCTTGTCGTTCGCCGTGCTCTCGGCCTACTTCCAGCTCTTCACGCCGGAGTTCGCGTGGCCGATCATCGGCCACTGGTATCCCTACGAGTGGTTCAGCGAGCTCATCGGCCTGCTGAGCACGGTCGGCATCGTCTACCTCATCGTCTACCGGCAGCGGAAGCACCCGCGCTCGCTCGGGCGCGACTCCCGGTTCTTCGGCTCCACCTTCTGGCAGGCCTACTTCGTCGAGGTCATGGCCCTGCTCGAGGGGGCGGCGATCCTCTTCATCCGCGGCGCCGAGTTCAACCTCGCCAAGGTCACGGGGCACGCCGACGAGGCGACCCGGGCCCACTTCCCGATCGCGTCCTGGTTCGGCGACGCCCTCTACCCCAGCTCGGCTGCCTCGTCCTCGACGCTGCACAACATCATCTACGGCATCGCGCTGTTCAAGATCGCGCTCGCGATGGTGTGGCTCATCGTGATCGCCCGGAACCTGACGATGGGCATCGCGTGGCACCGCTTCACCGCCTGGTTCAACATCTGGTTCAAGCGCGAGGACTCCGGCCGCACCGCCCTGGGCGCCATCAAGCCGCTCGTGTCGAACGGCAAGCCCGTCACCCTCGACGACATCGACGACCTCGACGAGGACGCCAGGCTCGGCGCCGGGTCGATCCAGGACTTCTCCTGGAAGGGCATCCTCGACTTCACCACCTGCACCGAGTGCGGCCGCTGCCAGTCGCAGTGCCCGGCCTGGAACACCGCCAAGCCACTCTCCCCCAAGCACGTCGTCCTCAGCCTCCGCGACCACGCGTACGCCTCCGCGCCGTACCTCCAGGCCGGCGACACCGAGGCCGAGATCCTGCAGAAGCCGCTCATCGGCCACAGCGATGTCGATGCGTCCCTCGGGGCCGGCGACGAGGTCCTCGACTGGTTCTACAACCCCGCTGACGGCGGCTTCGTCATCGACGAGGACGTGCTGTGGTCGTGTACGTCGTGCGGCGCCTGCGTCCAGCAGTGCCCCGTCGACATCGAGCACGTCGACCACATCATGGACATGCGGCGCTACCAAGTGCTGGTGGAGTCGAACTTCCCCTCCGAGCTCAACGGTCTCTTCAAGGGCCTGGAGAACAAGGGCAACCCCTGGAACATGTCCTCCACGGCCCGCCTCGACTGGGCCAAGGACCTGCCGTTCGACGTCAAGGTCGTCGGCGAGGACCTCGAGTCGCTCGACTCGGTCGACTGGCTGTTCTGGGTCGGCTGCGCCGGTGCCTACGAGGACCGTGCCAAGAAGACCACCCGCGCCGTGGCCGAGCTGCTCGACATGGCCGGCGTCAGCTTTGGCGTCCTCGGCAACGGCGAGACCTGCACCGGCGACCCGGCCCGTCGCGCCGGCAACGAGTTCGTCTTCCAGGGTCTTGCCCAGCAGAACGCCGAGACGTTCAAGGAGTTCCGCGTCAAGAAGGTCGTCTCGACCTGCGCGCACTGCTTCAACACGCTGAAGAACGAGTACAAGGACTTCGGCATCGAGCTCGAGGTCGTGCACCACACCCAGCTGCTCAACCGGCTGGTCCGCGAGGGACGGCTGACCCCGGTGCCGTCGGGCGCGGGCGCCCACCAGCGGTCGATCACCTACCACGACCCGTGCTACATCGGTCGCCACAACGGGGTCTACTCGCCGCCCCGTGAGCTGCTCCAAGTGCTGCCCGGTGCCGAGTTCACCGAGATGCCCCGCAACTCCGAGCGCTCCTTCTGCTGCGGCGCCGGCGGTGCCCGCATGTGGATGGAGGAGCGACTCGGCTCGCGCATCAACCGCAACCGCACCGACGAGGCCGTCGCCACCGGGGCCGACCAGATCGCCGTCGGCTGCCCGTTCTGCCGAGTGATGCTGTCCGACGGGCTGACCGCCGCCCAGGCCGACGGCACCGCCCGCGAGTCCGTCGAGGTGCTCGACATCGCGCAGATGCTGCTCGCGTCGGTCAAGGGCGAGATGGCTACGAAGCTCGCTCCCGGGGCGGGTGTCGCCACCGTGGGGTCTGCTGCTGTCGCCGCTGAGCCGTCCGCCGGTGACGTCACCGTCACGCCCGACACCGTCACCTCCACCGCCGACGCCGGTCCAGCCGCGAAGGCATCGGGCGGGTCGTCGCTCTTCGACAGTGCTCCAGCCGCCCCGTCGCGCACTGAGTCCGAGGCCGCTCCCGACGACGCCTCGTCGCTGTTCGACACGCCGGCTCCTGCTGAGCCGGCGCCGTCGTCCGGGGGTTCCTCCGGCTCTTCCTCTGGGGGTTCGTCCGGGGGCTCGCTCTTCGGTGACAGCGGATCGCTCTTCGACACCCCCAGCACGCCGCCCGGTGAGCCGTCGGCACGGTCTGAGTCGTCGGCGCCTGACGAGGACAAGGCCGGCGGGTCGCTGTTCGACATCCCGTCGGAGAACAACGCGGCCGCCAGTGGCGGGTCGCTGTTCGACATCCCGTCTTCGCCGGCCCCGAGCGGTGAGCAGTCAACCGACGCATCTGCTGCTCCGGTTGCTGACGCACCGCCCGCAGCCGCGCCCGCTGCTCCGGCCGTCGACCTCAACGCCGGCGGGTCGCTGTTCGACATCCCATCCTCGCCGACCCCGAGCGGTGAGCAGCCAACGGAAGCCTCACCCGCTTCTGTTGCTGACACACCGCCCGCCCCCGCAAGCGGTGACCAGTCAATCGAAGCCTCACCCGCTTCCGTTGCTGACGCACCGCCGGCGCCGGCCGTGACTGCGTCGGTCGTCGCATCGGCCCCGCGGACCGACGTCGACATCGAAGTGCTCTCGTCACTGTTCGACATCGAGGCCCCTCAGGGTGCCGTCGTCTCAGCACCTGCGGCCGCGGCGCCCGCTGCGCCGACGCTGCCGACATCGACCGCGACAGGTTCCGCCGAATTGACCGCGGCCGGCGAGACGGCGATGGGCGCAACGGCGCCGGGCGCAACAGCGACCGACTCAGCCGCGACGACGGGGGCAGCCGAGGCCGACGGTGCCGGCGTCGACTCGGCCAGGACGCCGCAGAGCACGCCGCAGCCGGCGCCGGCGAACGGTGCGCCGACCCCCGCTGCGTCCGGCGTTGCGTCCGTGCCACGCACCGACGTGGAGATCGAGTCGGTCGGCTCGCTGTTCGACATCGAGGCGCCAGAGGGCGCGGTCGTCGCAGCGCCAGCGCCCGCGAGCGCGCACTCCGCATTGGCTGACTCGTCGGCGAACGGCGTCCCCGCCCAGGACAATGCCCCAGCAGTCGCCATCGAGCCGGTCGCGCCCGAGACGTCGGGCACTGAGGCAGCCGACATCGTCGCCGAGGAACCCGCCGAGTCGCCGGCACCCTCGGAGCAGCCGACACAGCTATCCGAGTCGGTCGGCACGGAACCAGTCGAGTCCTCGGACGTGACCGCGGAGGGGGCCTCTGCCAGCGGCAAGCCGGTGTCGTCCTCCGGTGAGACTCACACGCCCCGCACGGACGTCGACATCAACGCCGGAGGGTCGCTCTTCGACCTCTGACGCGGCGTGACGTAACAGTGCCGTGGATCTGAGTCATCACATGACTCGGATCCACGGCACTGTTGTTCGACAGCGCATGACGCACCGCCGTCGCGCCCGACTCAACGGGAGCCGGGTCGGTGGGTGCGCCGCGGATCCGGTAGAGGTGGCTTCTCCACAGGCCAGCTCCGGCCACCGAAAGCAGATGGCGAACTCGACCACGATCGGACCCATGACCGATGCCCGCGACGAGGAGCGTCCGGATCAGGCGCGCCTCGACGAGGTCCTCGAACAGCAGGACGGGGTGATCTCGCGACGGCAGGTGCTGGCCTGCGGCTTCACGGTCAATGACATCAGGCGTCGGGTGCGGCGGCGGGAGTGGGCAGCAACGGGCCACCCGGCGGTCTACGTGAGCCACACGGGCGCACTGACGTGGCGACAACGAGCCTGGGCTGCGGTCCTCTATGCGTGGCCCGCAGCGCTGACTGGCGACTCGGCGCTTCGCCTGGCCGAGGGGCCGGGCCGCCGCGACAGGAACGACGACGGACCGATCCAGATCGCCGTCGACCGCAAGCGGAGCGTCGCTCGACGTGAGGGCATCCTCATCCGCCGACTCAGCCGGTTCGCAGGCCGGGTGCAGTGGAACACCAGCCCGCCGCGGGTGCGACTGGAAGAGGCCCTGCTCGGACTCGCCGAAAGCGCGTCGACCGAGCACACCGCCATCGGGAGATTGACCGACGCTGTCAACGCGAGGCTCACGACACCAGACCGCCTCCTGGACACGTTGAGCTCCCGCGCGAGGATTGCCCGACGCGACTTTCTGGCCGATGCCCTGACCGACGTGCGCGACGGCACGTGCTCGGTGCTCGAGCGCGGGTATCTCGTTGACATCGAGCGTGCCCATGGACTGCCGCAGCCTCACCGGCAGGCGCCGACCGGGGTCGGCCGACCGGGATTCCGTGACGTCGACTACCCGGGCTTCGGCGTCGTCGTCGAGCTCGACGGCCGGCTGGGGCACGACGGCTCGATGGCGCGCGATCGTGACCTCGAACGCGACCTCGATGCCGTCGTCGCCGCCGGCCGCGTCACGGTGCGACTGGGCTGGGGCCAGGTCTTCGACCGACCATGCAGCACGGCCGGCAAGGTCGGCGCGCTGCTCCAGCTACACGGATGGGGTGGCACGGTGACGCGATGTCACCGCTGCGGCGACTAGCGCCGAGGATCCGAGTCACTCAACGACTCGGAATCACGGCACAATGCGAATCGCCCGCGCCGGCAAACCCCCGCGCCGGACCTCGCCGAGGATCCGAGTCACCCAACGACTCGGAATCACGGCACAACGCGAATCGCCCGCGCCGGCAAACCCCCGCGCCGGACAACGCCGCGGATCCGAGTCACTCACCAACTCAGAATCACGGCACTTCACCCCCGACCACCGACGCCGTCGTTCAGTCGTCGCTTCGCACCCGACTCCCGACGTACGACGCCAGGGCGGGCGAGTCAGATACGAGCCGGTCGACCTCCTCGCCCCCGGTGCACGTGCAGAGGCCGATGGTGAGGCCGGTGGCAGACCGGGAGAGAACCTCCCACGTGCCACCGGAGGCCTCCCACCGTCGCAGGACGTCGACCGGGTCAGGGGACATCAGACATCAACGAAAGGAACATCAGTGCCGACGGTGCCCGCACACCACTGGCGACACCAGCGCGCGACGTCAGTGCCCGACACCACGGCCGACATCACTGCGGATGCTCGTCCTGCTCGTGCCGCATCTCCGCCACCGCCTCCTCGTCGACGACTACAGGCCGCAGGCGCGCCCACACCAAGAAGATGACGCCGACGACGAGCAGGATGATGCCAGCCCAGAGGTTGGCGTTGATGTTGCCGGTCTTCGCGTATGACTTGTTGCCGAAGATGCCCATCAACAGCAGGATGACGCCGTAGATGGCGAGCAGCCCGCCGATGACGTTGCGGATGTCGAACAGCCCGGCTGTCTTGGTCCGCGCGGTCCCGACCGTGTTGTCATGTGCCATGTCGGACTCCGATCAGAAGAGCAGGTTGAGGAGGATGACGAGCACCAGCGAGACGCAGGCGAGCGGCACGGTGCGGCGATACCAGGGGTAGGTGGCCTCGGCCGCGTCGACCAGGTCCTCGCGCGGCGTCTCGGAGTAGACGAGCCCGACGAGCTCCTCGCTGGGCTTCGGTCTCGTCATGAGCGAGACGATCATCGACAGGGCGATGTCGACCACGAAGGCAGTCGAGGCCGCCACGAACGAGGCACCCTGCCCGGAGAGGTTCAGCACGCCCCACGAGGCCGACCCGAAGGCGTCCTTCGACAAGAAGGCCACCAACACGGCGGACAGCGTTCCGGCCACGAGGCCGACCCAGCCGGCGGTGGCGGTCATCCGCTTCCAGAACATGCCGAGGATGAAGGTGGCGAACAGGGGGGCGTTGAAGAACCCGAACAGGGTCTGCAGGTAGTTCATGATGTTCGAGAAGTTCGACGCCAGCGACGCGGTGAAGATCGCAATGATCGTCGCACCGACGGTGGCCCAGCGGCCGATGCCGAGATACCAGTGGTCCTCGCGGTCCTTGATCACGTAGGTCTGGATCAGGTCGTAGGAGAACACCGTGTTGAAGGCGGAGATGTTGGCCGCCATGCCGGCCATGAAGGCGGCCAGTAGGCCGGTGATCGCCAGGCCCAGCAGACCGTTCGGCAGCACGTCGCGCATCAGGTAGATGAGCGAGTCGTTGAACGTCACCCCGGTGCCCGAGGCACCTCCCGCCACGGACCCGCCGGCCTTGACCTTGCCGATCTCGCTGACGAGGACGGCCGCGATCATGCCGGGGATGATCGTGATGAAGGGGATGAACATCTTCGGGAACGACCCGATGATGGGTGTCTTGCGCGCCGACGAGATCGAGTCGGACGCCATCGCGCGCTGCACCTCGACGAAGTTGGTCGTCCAGTAGCCGAAGGACAGCACGAAGCCGAGTCCGAAGACGATGCCGATCACCGACAGGAACGATGAGCTGAAGCCGGTGAGCGCGTCGCCTGGCCAGGAGTGCAGCTGTTGGGACGCCGGTGCGATCGCGTGCGGGTGCGCGCCGGCCGCCGAGGTGATCTTGTCCTTGAGCCCGCCCCAGCCACCGACACGGTGGAGGCCGATGATGGTGAGCGGTGCGAGCGAGGCGACGATCACGAAGAACTGCAGCACCTCGTTGTAGATCGCGGCACGCAGCCCGCCGAGTGTGATGTAGGACAGCACGATCGCCGCCGCGACGATGAGCGCGATCCACAACGGCCAGCCGAGCAGTGCATGGACGATCGAGCCGAGCAGATACAGGTTGATGCCGGCGATCAGCAGTTGCGCGATGGCGAAGGACAGGGCATTGACCAGGTGCGCGCCGGGGCCGAAGCGGCGGCGCATGAACTCTGGGACGGACCGGACCTTCGAGCCGTAGTAGAAGGGCATCATGACGACGCCGAGGAACAGCATCGCCGGGATCGCGCCGATCCAGAAGTAGTGGACGGACGGCAGACCGAACTGGGCACCGTTGGCTGACATGCCCATGATCTCGACGGCACCCAGGTTGGCCGAGATGAAGGCGAGACCCGTCACCCAGGCCGGCAGCGAGCGGCCCGACAGGAAGAAGTCCACGGAGTCCGAGACCCGGCGGCTCGCCAGGAACCCGATCCCCAGCACGACCGCGAAGTAGATCGCGATCATCAGGTAGTCAACGAGGTGCGCATCGATGAGCGTCTTGCTGGCGAGCGCCACCACGGGAGCCGCGGCCATAGGTCCACGACCTTTCTACTCGGTTCAGATGTCGCACTGGCACGACGAAGTGCCAGCCCTTTCCCATGCCCGGAAGGGCCGTCCGACACACCTGCCGTCACCGTGACGTCGCCATGACATGCTGATGACATTGCTATGACGTCACAGTGATGTCATAGTGGAGTCATGGACATCACGCCGTACGTCGAAGGCCTCCGTCGCGACCTGCTGGCCGCCGCGGAGGCAGCCGGGCCGCAGGCGCGCGAGACCGCCGAGCGGCTGTCGTACGCGCTCGACCCCAGCGCGAGGCTCGCCCTCATGGAGGCGGTCAGCCAGGCCGCCGCCGAGATCACCACCGAGCTGCCGACCGGGACGGTCGAGGTCCGCCTCGCCGGACGTGAGCTGGAGTTCCGCGTCGACGTCCCGGCCGAGGCCGCCCATGCGCAACCGGCCGACACCGGCGACCAGGAGGACGAGGGGTCCTTGGCCCGGATCACCCTGCGCATCCCGGAGTCGGTGAAGGCGCGAGCGGAGGAGTACGCCGCCCGCAGCGGAGCCTCCCTGAACACCTGGCTCGTCAACCTGATCCGCGGCGCCACCCGCGAGGGCGGGATCAACGTGGACATCGATCTCTCCGGCGTCCCGTTCATGAGCGGCCCGCCGCCAGCACCCCCGAGCCGAGGTCCCCGCCGGATGACCGGCTGGGCCTGAGAACCCACGAGGAGCACACCATGGAGCACCAGTTCGACACACCCGGCCCGACCCGCCTCTTCGCCGTGCTCGGCGCCGGCCGCATCGACGTCCGCGCGAGCGAGCGCGACACCACCGAGGTCGTCGTCACCGGGCTGGACGCCGACCAGACGCGCGTCGAGGAGCGCGGCGGCCAGATCATGATCGTCGCCCCTCGCCAGCGTGGCCTGTTCGGACGCGGCGGCATCGACGTGACGGTCGACCTGCCCTCCCACAGCGACCTGCGCATCAAGACGGGGTCGGCCGAGGTCGTGGTGACCGGCGACCTGAGCGCCGTGCTCATCCAGACCGGCTCCGGCGCCATCGACGTCGAGCACTCGACGGGCGCGACGGCCCTCGAGACCGGCTCGGGACACATCCAGCTGGGCGACACGGACGGCGACGTCCGCATCAAGTCCGGCTCCGGCGACGTCTCCATCGGCGCCGCAGCACGCACCGTGGTCGCCTCGCTCGGATCGGGCGACGTCGAGCTCGGCTCGGTCGGCGGCACGGTGCGCGTCAAGAGCGGCTCGGGCGACCTGCGCGTCCACCGCGCCACCGGTGACATCTCGCTCACGACCGGGAGCGGCGACCTGGAGGTCGACACCATCACGCGGGGCCGCGTCAACGGCAAGGGCGGCTCCGGCGACATCCGCGTGGGCGTCCCGGCCGGCATCCCCGTGTGGACCGACGTGTCGACCATCAGCGGCCGGATCACCTCGACCCTCCCCCACCTGGGCGAGCCTGCGCCGGGACAGGACCACGTCGAGGTGCGCGTCCACAGCGGCAGCGGCGACATCACGCTGGTGTCGCTGTGATCGCGCGGCTCGTCTGGCCGCGCGGCGGTCAGCCCGGTCAGCCCGGTCAGCCTCTGCGCGGCACACCGCGCCGCCAGCAGCCCGCGAAGGCGACCTGCGACCGGTTCAGCCCGCGGTCGGAGACCGACGCCCGCCGGAGTCCGGCGAGCACCGTCGACGGCGGCATCGGGGCGTAGCACCGGCCGAACTGCCAGCGGCGCTCGCCAGCGGGCAGACTGTGGCCGTGCCATGGCCATCCTGGGATCAAGCAGCCCTTGCCTGCCTCGCGGCGCTGCTGCTCGCGGCCCTGGCGCTGCGTCTCCCGGACGGGCGCCTGCGGACCGCCTCGATCCCCGCTCTGCGCGAGTTCGCCCTGGTCGGCGGCCTGTATGCGATCTGGCGGCTGGCCCGGCAGCTGCCGTTCACCCACGAGGCCGGCGCCGTCGACCGCGGCCGCGCGATCGACCACCTCCAGCAGAGGCTGCACCTCCCGAGCGAGATCGGGCTCCAGCACGCCGTGATCCACCACGACTCGCTCGCGCGCCTCGTCAACGCCTACTACGCGACACTCCATGTGCCGGCCCTGGTCGTGTTCCTGATCTGGCTGTGGGTGCGTCACCGCGACGCCTATCCGCACTGGCGCAACGGGCTGGTCTACGTGACGCTCGGCTGCCTGATCATCCGGTTCGTGCGCGTGGCGCCGCCCCGCTTCATCCCCGAGCTGGGCTTCGTCGACCTCTCCCAGCGCCTCGGCTTCCGGATCTACGGCGACCCGGGCACCGGCGTCAGCGATCAGTACGCCGCGATGCCGTCCATCCACGTCGGCTGGGCCGCCGTCGTCGCGCTCGGCGTGCTCTGCACGACGCGCAGTCCCTGGCGCTGGCTCGTCGTGCTGTACCTGCCCGTGACGATGTTCGTCGTCGCCGCCACGGGTCACCACTGGTGGCTCGACGGCGTCGTCGCGCTGGCTCTGCTCGGCGTCGGCCTCGCGGGTGACGCACGCTGGCGGCGTACTCGCCGACCGACCTCAGATCGACGTGCGGTGGAAGCTCTGGAAGCTGCGTGACGGAGTCGGACCGCGCTGACCCTGATAGCGGCTGCCGTACCTCTCCGAGCCGTACGGATGCTCGCTCGGCGAGGTCAGGCGGAAGAAGCAGAACTGCCCGATCTTCATGCCCGGGTAGAGCTTGATCGGCAGCGTGGCGACGTTGGCGAGCTCGAGCGTGACGTGGCCCGAGAAGCCCGGGTCGACGAAGCCGGCCGTCGCGTGGGTCAGCAGCCCGAGCCGGCCGAGCGAGGACTTCCCCTCGACGCGCGCGGCGATGTCGTCGGGGAGGGTCACGGTCTCGTACGTCGACCCCAGCACGAACTCACCCGGGTGCAGGATGAACGGCTCATCCCCCTCGGTCTCGACCTGACGGGTCAGCTCCGACTGGTCCACGGCGGGGTCGATCGTGGCGTACTTGTGGTTGTCGAAGACCCGGAAGAAGCGGTCGAGGCGCACGTCGATGCTCGACGGCTGGATCATCGACTCCTGCCACGGATCCATGACGATCCGCTTGGCATCGATCTCGGCCAGGATGTCCCTGTCGCTCAGCAGCACGGGGGTCACCCTACCGATGCAGCGCCGCCCGCATCGCGGAGCGCACCCCGCTGGAACGATGCCGACTCCCCCGCTGGAACGATGCCGACTCCCCCGCTGGTCGAGCCTGTCGAGACCGCGGCGCACAATGCTGCCCGTGACAGACAGCTTCACCAGATACGTCGCGCTCGGGGACTCCTTCACCGAGGGGGTGGGCGATCCCGACCCCGCCAGGCCGAACGGCGTCCGCGGCTGGGCCGACCGGGTCGCCGAGGTGTTGGCGTCGCACGACGCTGCCTTCGGCTACGCCAACCTCGCCGTCCGCGGCCGCAAGCTCGCCAGCATCCTCTCCGAACAGCTGGAGCCTGCCTTGGGGCTGACGCCCGACCTCGTCACGATCTATGCCGGCGCGAACGACCTGCTCCGCCCCGCCGTCGACATCGACGCGCTGATGGCGGCCTACGACGAGGCCATCGGCCGACTCACCGGGACCGGTGCCACGGTGCTCGTCTGGACCGCCTTCGGCGCCCGTGCCTCGGCCTTCTGGAAGCCGATGAGGGGCCGCTTCGCCTACTACAACGAGCTCGTCCGCGAGATCGCCGACCGGTATGGGGCGCGCATCGTCGACTACTGGCGGATGACCGAGTACGACAGCTGGGGCTACTGGGACGTCGACCGGCTGCACATGGCGACCCCCGGACACGAGCTGATGGCGGTCAGGGTGCTCGATCTGCTCGAAGTCCCCCACTCGTTGCCGCGACCGGTCCCGCTCCCCCGGCCGCAGCTCGGTCGCCGCGAGCAGCGCGCGGCCGACTGGCAGTGGACTCGGGAGCACCTCGGCCCCTGGGTGAGGCGACGGCTGACGGGCCGCTCCTCCGGCGACGAGGTCGAGGCGAGGTACCCGAGGCTGACCCGCCCCCCGGGATCCCTGGCGCCGTCCCGGGACACCGCGGACAGGGCCGTTGACACATCGAGCCGACGCGTGAGGTAGCATCCTCACCGCCCGCTCCAGCGGGCATGCGGATGTAGCTCAGTTGGTAGAGCGTCAGCTTCCCAAGCTGAATGTCGCGAGTTCGAGCCTCGTCATCCGCTCCGGATCCGCCCCGGGTGTGCGGCTGCTGGCCGGCAGTCGTCCCCGGGGCGGCTGCCTTTTGGAGAGTGAGAACGAGCCGGAATTCCATCGCGGATTGCGGTTGCCGGGGCCCCCACGACGGACGAAGGGGGTTACCCCATGACCGAGAGTGCCTCGGTGAAGGACCGGGCCCAGGACCGACAGGTGATGGACCAGGCGAAGGACACCGCCGCGGAGTCCGCCTCACGCGTCAAGGACGAGGGCCAGTCCGCGGCCGAGCACGTCCGGTCCGACGCCCAGGGTTGAGAGGCCGCCTGAGAGACCGCCTGAGGGACCAGACCTGATCGACCACGATGGCCGGGCCCCGTGCGGGGCCCGGCCTTCGCGCATCTGCGACCATGCCCTCATGCCCGCTGCGTTCGAAGGCTTCCCGGTCGCCGCGCTCGACTTCTACGACGACCTCGAGGTCGACAACACCAAGTCCTTCTGGGAGGCGCACAAGCAGGTGTACGCCGAGTCGGTGCTCGCCCCCTTCAAGGCGCTGACCGCGGCGCTGGAGCCCGAGTTCGGCGCCGCGAAGATCTTCCGTCCCTACCGCGACGTGCGGTTCAGCAAGGACAAGACGCCCTACAAGACGCACCAGGGCGCGTTCGTCGGCGTCGCCGAGGCGACCGGCTACTACCTCGACCTCTCTCCCCGCGGGGTGCGGCTCGGGGGCGGCTTCTACCACGCCCCGAGCGACCGGCTGGCCGCCTTCCGCGCGGCCGTCGTGCACGACCGCTTCGGGCCCGAGCTGGAGGGGCTGCTCGCCGAGCTCCGCGCCGACGGCTTCGACATCGGCGGCGACACGCTCAAGACCACGCCGCGCGGCTTCGACGCCGACCACCCTCGCATCGAGCTGCTGCGACACAAGTCGCTGACGGTGGGCCGGTCGCTCGGCTTCGAGCCGGTCATCCACACGGCCGAGCTGGCCGACGTCGTACGCGACGGCTGGCGCGGCATGCGCCCGCTCGTGGAGTGGTGCCGGGAGCGGCTGGCGACCTGACGCAGGGGCCGGCTCACGGGATCGGCACGGGCCGCGTGACCTGGACGGCGCCGTTCGGCCGCACGGTGATGGTGCTGACGTGCATGGCGCCGCTGTCGGGGTCGAGGCTGAAGGCCGCGAAGGTCGCGGGGTGCTGGATGTCGCCCGGGTTGGGCGTGGTGTCGACGTGGCCGCCTGCGCTGCCGACCGTGTACTCCAACGAGGTGCCACCGGCCGCCGTCGACCGAAGCTGCGCCCCGATCGCCTTGAACGAGCGCCCGTCGATGACCGCGGCCCTCTGGCAGCCGGCCGAGGCGATCCGGGCACCGAGCAGGTGGTCGTGCAGCACGATGAGGTCGGGCGTCGTCGAGCAGGCCTCTTCGATCGCCTTGCGCACGAAGCCGGCGACGTCGACGTCGGAATGGCGCAGGACCGTGCCGCTGCCGAAGTCGCCGACGGTGGAGACCCGCGGGTCGGCGAGCGTGAGCAGGGAGACTCCGGAGACGTCATGGGTCTTGCCGTCGGCGACGTGCCACCCGCGCTCGCCGGCCGCCTGCACGATCGCCGGAGTGTCGTGCAGGCCCGGCGCGAACTCGACCGGCACTCGGCCCGAGTAGTAGTTGATCGTGTCGATCAGATAGCTCTCGATCGGCTTCCCCGCGAACGTCAGGTCGCCGCTGTAGGTGATGAAGTCGGCACCGGCAAGCTTCGCGGTCCGCCCGACGATGCGCGCCATCCCGTTGACGTCCTCGAGGTCCTCGGCCTCGATGAAGAGGACATCGCCCGCGCCGGCGCGCAGGTCGACGCCGGCCATCGCCGCATCGAGGTTGTCCGAGGCCTTGTCGTAGAAGGCGCTGTGCGGCTCGAGCACCGAGAGGAACGGCACGACCTCACCGGCCAGCCCGTTGACCTGGGTGCCCGCGAGGGCGGTGCCGTTGAAGAACGGGCTGCCGATGACGACCTTGTCGTCGTCGTGCACCAGGGTCTGCACGGCCACCGCGTAGACCGAGACGAGCGCGACGGCACCGAGGGTCGCGACCGATGCCCGGAGCCGGGCGTTGTGGGCGGAGACGGCCATCGCCAGCGCCCGGTCGAGAGCCGCCAGCTTGCGCCGCCGCTGCCGGACCAGGAGCACCGCGGCGACCTCGACGAGCAGGACCCCCGCGAACCCGATCGACGCCCATCGCACGATGTGATCAGTCGCGGCGTCCCGGATCTCGGCCATCGCGGGGGTCGGGTCGTCGAAGAGCTGCGTGAGGTAGGCACGCGTCTGCTTGTCCTGGGGGATCAGGTTGTTCCAGTCCGCGCTGAGGTCGAGCCCCAGGTCCTTCCCGACGCCCAGCAGGGCGACGTGACCGTGCTCGGGCCGCACGATCGCGCCGTCCTCCAGCTCGGTGGTGTTCCGCCCGATCACGGGCTTCACCGTCACGGTCTGACCGGCGATCCGCACGTGCGCGGGAGGCGCGAGCCGGACCGCCACGACCGCTCCGGCGAAGGGCGCGAGGGCGAGGACGAGCACGGCGAGCACCCGTCCGGCCACCGCTCCGATCCGTCGCACCCTCAACACCGTAGCGGGGCGCCGGAGAACCGACAGCCACGTTGGCTTGCCTACCCCTACTCGCGGGTATAGTTTTATGTTACTGGCCGGTAGCGCACCCATCGCCACCACGCCGACACCCGTCACGATCCTGGAGAAGGTGGAGCAGTGAGCCACTACAAGAGCAACCTGCGCGACGTCGAGTTCAACCTCTTCGAGGTCTTCGGTCGCGACAAGGTCCTGGGCACCGGTCCGTACGCCGAGCTGGACGTCGACACCGCCAAGGAGATCCTCGCGGAGATCGACCGCATCGCCCGTGAGGACCTGGCGTCCTCCTTCGTCGAGGCCGACCGGAACCCGCCGGTCTTCGACCCGGCCACGCACACCGCGAGCGTGCCGGCCGCCTTCAAGAAGTCCTACGACGCCTGGATGGAGGCCGGGTTCTGGAGCCTGCAGGCCCCGGCGGAGATCGGCGGCACCGCCGCGCCGCACTCCCTGGTGTGGTCCTCGGCCGAGTTCATCCTCGGGGCCAACGCCCCGATCTGGATGTATGGCTGCGGCCCGTTCTTCTCGAAGGTCGTCTTCGACAACGGCACCGACCGTGACAAGCGCATCGCGGAGATCATGGTCGAGCGGCTGTGGGGCGCCACGATGGTGCTCACCGAGCCTGACGCCGGCTCGGACGTGGGCGCCGGCACGACCTTCGCCACGCCCAACGAGGACGGGTCGTGGAACGTCAGCGGCGTCAAGCGCTTCATCACCAGCGCCGAGTCCGACCTCCAGGAGAACATCCTCCATCTCGTCCTGGCCCGGCCCAAGGGCGTCGAGGGCGTCGGCGGCCCCGGCACCAAGGGTCTGTCGCTCTTCCTCGTCCCGAAGCACCACTTCGACCACCAGACGGGCGAGCTCACCGGCGAGCGCAACGGCGTCTACGTCACGAACGTCGAGCACAAGATGGGCATCAAGGTCTCCAACACCTGCGAGCTCACCTTCGGCGACCCGCAGGTCGGCGGCGGCGAGCCTGCTCGGGGATGGCTGCTCGGCGAGGTGCACGACGGCATCCGCCAGATGTTCGACGTCATCGAGAACGCGCGCATGATGGTCGGCACGAAGGCCATCGCGACGCTGTCGACCGGCTACCTCAACGCGCTCGAGTATGCGAAGAGCCGCGTCCAGGGCGCCGACCTCACCAACGCGGCGAAGGACGCGCCG
This sequence comes from Nocardioides sp. AN3, assembly GCF_054653495.1. Classification (NCBI taxonomy): domain Bacteria; kingdom Bacillati; phylum Actinomycetota; class Actinomycetes; order Propionibacteriales; family Nocardioidaceae; genus Nocardioides; species Nocardioides sp. AN3. The sequence goes on along the minus strand of NZ_BAAIGC010000001.1, from coordinate 170,293 downwards.
CGGGTGACGATCACCCACCACCCCGACGTACGCCGCTCGCTCATGGTGCAGAAGTCGTTCGCCGAGGCCATGCGCGCCCTGGTGATCTACACCGCGACGTGGCAGGACGAGGTCTCGATCGCGAAGCACAACGGCGAGAGCGGCTCGGAGCGGGCGAAGCTCGCGGTCGACGTGAACGACCTGCTGCTCCCGATCGTCAAGGGCTACGGGTCCGAGCGCTCCTGGGTCCTGCTCGGGACCGAGTCGCTGCAGACCTTCGGCGGCTCCGGCTTCCTGCAGGACTACCCGATCGAGCAGTACGTCCGCGACGCCAAGATCGACACGCTCTACGAGGGCACCACGGCCATCCAGGGCCAGGACTTCTTCTTCCGCAAGATCGTCAAGAACCAGGGCGTCGCGCTCGGCCACCTCGCCGGCGAGATCAAGTCGTTCCTGGCCGAGGAGGGACACGGCGAGCTCAAGGAGAGCCGCACCCTGCTCGCGACGGCGCTCGGCGACGCCGAGGCGATCGTGAGCCACATGTTCAACGACCTGCTCTCCTCCGACCCCAGCGCTGCGACCGGCGACATCACCAACGTCTACAAGGTCGCCCAGAACACCTCGCGCCTGCTCATGGTCCTCGGCGACGTCGTCTGCGCGTGGCTGATGCTGCGCCAGGGCGAAGTGGCCCTCGAGAGGCTCGCCGGCTCGGTCTCGGAGAAGGACAGAGCCTTCTACGAGGGCAAGGTCGCGGCGGCGAAGTTCTTCGCGGCGTACAACCTCCCCAAGCTCTCCGCCGAGCGGGCCATCGCCGAGGCGGTCGACAACTCGATCATGGAGCTCGACGAGGCGGCCTTCTAGGCATCATCGAATGTTCGGGCATTTCGTGGGTGGTCCGCGGCGATGCTGCCCGGAAGGGGACCCTCGGCGGGTTAGCCTCTGGCGCCCCACCGACCCACGAGGCCCCCTGGACCACCCTTGCCCCACGAGCCCCACCCGTCCTCACCCCACCCCCGCCGCCTCTGGCGGCTCCTTCTCACCGTCGCTGCGCTCGTCTGCCTGGTCGTGCCGGACGCCGGGGCGGTCCGCCCCTTGGACGGACGCCGGTCGATGGCCGACCCGAGCGTGGTGCAGGCCGGCCCGCGGCAGTACGTCGCCATCGCGACCGGTCCGCGCGTCAAGCGGCTCGTCTCCTCCGACGGCATCCATTGGCGCACGGCTCGCCCGGCCCTGACCCGCCGCCCGGCCTGGGCGCGGCCGAACAGCGGGGTCTGGGCGGCCGACGTGACCCATGTCGGTCGCCGGTGGCTCCTCTACTTCGCCGCTCCCGTGCGCGGCATGGGCGGCAGCAGCAGGTGCATCGGCGTCGCCGCCTCGCGGACCGCGACCGGACGGTTCCGCCCGGTCGGACGGCGTCCGTTGGTCTGCCCGCCCGCGGCACACGCACCGCGCGCCGAGGACCGGATCCTCGACCGGGGCCGGTCCCGGCCGACGTACCCCACCATCGGGGCCATCGACCCGTCGGTGTTCGTCGACCGAGGGCGCGTGCTGCTGATCTACAAGACCGACGGCAGGCCGTCGTCCATCCGCCTGCTGCCGTTGGGTCGCAGCGGGCTCCACGCCCGCGGCCGCAGTCGCCTCATGCTGGCGGCGCACGGAGTCGTCGAGAACCCGGTCCTGGTCCGACACGGCCGATGGCTCTACCTCTTCCTGTCGCAGGGCGACTACTCGCGGTGCAGCTACTCGACGGTGTGGCGTCGCAGTCACCGTCTGCTGCGGTGGCGCGGCCGACCGCAGCGAACTCTTCTGGCGCGGCACGGCACCGGGTTGTGCGGCCCTGGCGGCGCCGACGTGGTGGCTGACCGGCACGGCGTCCGCCTCTACTTCCACGCCTGGACCTGTCGCCGGAGCGGACAGCCGTGCACCGACGCGTCGCGCCGGCGGCCGGGTGGCCGACCGGTTCGGGCTCTCTACGGAGCACGACTGGGCTTCCACCGCGGCTTGGTGAGAGTGGCGTCGTTCATCGGTCCCCGCAGGCCCGCGACCCGGCGGCACCGCCGCTGACCGAGGGGTCCTCCCCGGAAAGCCACCGACGACTTGCATTGGCGCCTGAGCCTGCGAGACTGGGTAAAGGACCCCACTGCCCCCAGGAGACCCCACCGGTGCCCCCATGCTGATCGAACCCGACCGCCACGCCGCGACCACGGGCGTGGACCTCGGGTGGGAGAGCGCACCGAGCCCGGCCCTCCTCGTGGCCGCCGACGGCACCGTCCTCGCGCTGAACGCTGCCAGCCGCGCGCTCTTCCCGGACGCGGCGCCCGGCCGCAAGCTGGACGACTGCGTCCCGGCCTGGCTCGGCCGGGCGCACCGCGAGGCGCCGGTCGACGCCCAAGTCGGCGCGCCGGTCGACTCGCCGGCCGACGCGGACGCGAGCGCCGGGCTGAGCGCGCACCCGAGCCCGGGGCTGCGCGCCGAGTCGTGCCTCGGCTCGACCGCCGGCGCGGTGGCCGAGCGCACCTTCGCCGCCCAGGCGGTGCCGTTCTCCGACGGTCAGCTGATGTGGTGGCTCACCGAGACGACGGACCTGGCGGCCCTGGCGGACGACCTGCGTGAGGAACGCGAGCGCGCCGAGTTCATGCGCACGGTCTCCGACGAGCTGCTCACCTCGCTCAACGTCGAGCGGACCATGGAGGTGGCGGCCGAGCTCGCGGCGAGCCGGCTCGCCGATGCCGCGTGGATCGTGGCGCCCGAGGCGCATGGGCGTCACACCGCCGTCCTGTGCGTGCGAGGCGAGCGGGCGAGGTCGGTGGCGCTCGATGTCCAGCCGCAGGACCTGCCGGGCCTCATCGAGGCGCTGAAGGGCTTCCCGCCGGTGCCCTCCCGCTGGATCGACCCGGCAGCAGCGCCGGCGTGGATCATCCCTGACGGGCTCGGCGCGGCGACATCGCTCGTCGTCACAGCCCTCCCCGGCCATGGCGTGCCGGCCGGCGCGCTGATCCTCCTGCGAGGCGCCGGGCAGCATGTCTTCTCCGAGCCTGAGGAGGCGGTGGCCCGGCTGTTCGCCGCACGCGTGGGTGCGGCGCTGTCGGCAGCGCGCCTCTTCGAGGAGCAGAGCTCGATCACGGACATCCTCACCGCCCAGCTGCTTCCCCCGGCGATCCAGCAGGTGGACGGCGTGGACTTCGCGGGCATCTACCGACCGGCGCAGGACACCTCCCGGCTCGGCGGCGACTTCTACGACGTCCACCCGCTCGACGGGGGCGGGTCGCTCGCCCTGCTCGGCGATGTGTGCGGCAAGGGCCTCGAGGCGGCGGTCCTCACGGGCAAGATCCGCAACACGCTGCAGGCGCTGCTCCCGATGGCGGACGACCATCAGCGGATGCTCGAGCTGCTCAACGCGGCTCTGCTCAGCTCACACGAGCAACGCTTCGCGACACTGGTCCTCGCCTCGTCGCAGTGGGACGGCGCGTCGGTGAAGGTGCGGCTGACCCGGGCCGGTCACCTTCCGCCGCTGGTCGTGCGGAGGGACGGACGGGTCGAGGAGGTCCTGGGCCGCGGCTCGCTCATCGGCGTCCTTCCCACCGTCGAGGCGTCGACGCAGACGATCGAGCTGGCCCCCGGGGAGACCTGCGTGCTCTACACCGACGGCATCATCGAGGCGCACGGCGGCCCGCTGGGCGAGGAGATGTTCGGCGAGGCACGGCTGCGGCGGGCCCTGAGCGAATGCGCCGGCATGCCGGCAGAGGCGCTCGTGGCCCACGTGCTCATGCTCGCGACCCAGTGGCTGGGCGAGGCGGCTCACGACGACATGGCGGCGCTCGCGATCACCGCCCCGATGACGGCCGCGACCACCGCGTCGGGTGCCTCGGCCCGTGTCGCGTACACGCGCGGATAGGCCGGTGGCGATGACCGACACCGTCGCGCCGCAGGGTGAGGGCCGCCGTGCCGAGCTCGACGACCGGGTGGACCGCCTGTGGGACGCCGTCATCGACGTGGACGAGCCGACCGCCGTGACCATCGCCCTCGACGCGCTCGATGGCGGCGTCGACCCGGAGTCGGTGCTGCTCGACATGGTCGGCGCCGTCCAGCGCAGGATCGGCGCCGCCTGGGCCGATGCCAGCATCAGCGTCGCCCAGGAGCATGCGGCGACCGCCATCAACGAGCGCGTGGTCACCCATGTGGCCGGTCGGCTGGCTCGTCCGCCGGCCGATCGCGGCCGGGTGACGGTGGCGTGCGTGGACGGCGAATGGCACGCCCTTCCGGCACGCCTGCTCTCCGAGGTGCTCGCGCTGCGCGGCTTCCGCGTCGACTATCTCGGTGCCCAGGTCCCCACGCCGCACCTGATCACCCACCTGCACCGCACGAGCCCCGATGTCGTCGCGCTCTCGGGGTCGATCCCCACCCGCCTGCCGGTCGCGCACGCCACCATCGCCGCCTGCCAGAGCGCCGGCGTCCCGGTCATGGTCGGCGGGGCCGCGTTCGGCCCGGACGGGCGCTACGCGCGCCTGTTGGGCGCGCAGGCCTGGGCGCCTGACGCACGCGCCGCTGCGGACCGGCTGCTGACCGAGCCGCTCATCCGTCCCCAGGCGCTGCAGGACGCGCACCAGCCCATCGACGACCTTCCGCATCTGGCCGACCAGGAGTACACGATGGTCAGCCGCACCTCCGCGCAGCTGGTCCGCACCGTGTTCGCCGGACTGGAGGAGCGCCTGCCCGCGATGCGCGACTACTCCGAGCTGCAGCGCCAGCACACCGCCGAGGACCTCGCCCACATCGTCGGCTTCCTGGCAGCGGCGCTGTACGTCGGCGAGAGCGCCCTGTTCACCGGCTTCCTCACGTGGACCGCGGGCATCCTCGCCGCGCGCGGGGTCCCGCCTCTCTCCCTGGTCCCTGCCCTCGACCTGCTGAGTGGCGAGCTGCGCGACTTCCCTCGCGCTGCTGCAATGCTCGATGAGGCTCGCTCAGCGCTGCTCGAGCACACACACTGACGTCTGCAGGGCGCGGCAGCGATCCGAGCCGGCCCGTGCGTCGCGGACTCGGGTGCCTGAGGTCCGGCGCTGGTGTCGCCACCTAGCCTGGCGCCATGACGTGGACACCCGACCAGATGCCCGACCAGACGGGCCGGACGGCCCTCGTGACCGGTCCCACGCTCGGCGGCATCGGCTACGCCGCCGCCCTCGAACTGGCGCGGCGCGGCGCCCGCGTCGTCCTCGCCGGCCGCTCGCAGGCGAAGCTCGACGCGGCTCGTCTCGGGCTCGTGGCCGAGGTGCGCGACGCCGAGATCGAGCGGCTGGTGCTCGACCTCGCCTCCCTGTCTGCCGTCCGCGAGGCCGCCGCGCGCGCCGCCGACATGGGCCCGATCGACGTGCTGGTCAACAACGCGGGCGTGATGGCGCCGGCGTACTCCCGCACCGTCGACGGGCTCGAGATCCAGCTCGCGACGAACCACTTCGGGCCGTTCCTCCTCACCGGCCTGCTCCTGCCGCAGCTGGTCGCCAGCGGCGACGGCCGGGTGGTGACGGTCTCGTCCGTCGGTCACCGCGGAGCGCGGTCCGCACCGCTGGGCGATCCGCTGACCGAGCCCAGACGCTACGGCGTCGTCGGCACCTGGGGCGTCTACGCCCAGACGAAGCTCGCCAACCTCCTCTTCACCTACGAGCTCGACCGCCGGCTGCGCGCGGCCAGACTGCCGGTCCGGGCGCTCGCCGCCCATCCGGGCATCGCGACGACGAAGCTCATGCGCAACGGTCCTCTGGAGCGGCTGCCGATCGCGCAGCCGCTCGTGGAGACCGTGATGCGAGCCGCGTTCCAGACGCCGACGGCCGGCGCGTGGCCGATCCTCATGGCGGCGACCGCCGACCTGCCGGGTGGGACGTACACCGGACCGGGCCGCTTCGGCGAGTGGGCCGGCCCCGCCGAGGTCGTGGACAGCAGCGCTCGGTCACACTCGACGGACGACCAGCTGGCCCTGTGGGAGCTGTCCGAGAAGACCGTGGGGCTCGCCTGGCCGTGACCGCGGCCTGAGGCGTCAGCGGCTCCCCTGCCCCGGTTACCGCTGCCGCGGCCTGTAGACCGGCGCGATCCGCTTCGTCGCCGCCTCACGGGCGATCTTGGTGTTGGCGGCGACGAGCAGGAAGACCTGCTCGGCCCGCTCGCGAGCGAAGGTACGACGAGGCGAGCGGTGCCACGTGTCGTCGAAGAGCCGCTTCGCGGCCGCCAGCGCGTCCGGCGAGCGCTGCGCCAGCTGCTCGGCGAAGGCGGTGGCCGCGGCGACCGGGTCGGCGTCGAGCTCGGTGATGAGCCCGAGATCGCGGGCCTGCTTCCCGCTGAGCATCTCGGCGGTCATCGTCAGCCGCTTCGCCGTGTCGATCCCGACCAGCTCGGAGAGCGACTGGACCCCCGACATGTCCGGGATGATGCCCCACTTGCCCTCCAGCACCGACCAGGTCGAGTCGGGCGTCGCGAAGCGGAAGTCGGCCGCCAGCGCGATCTGGACCCCACCGCCGAGGCAGTGGCCGTGCACGGCGGCGATCACCGGGACGGGCACCCGACGCCAGGCCCAGCACGCCTCCTGGAAGGTGTTGGTGCCCCGCCACGGGCGCGGCACGAAGGCCTTCGCGACGTCGGCGGGCCGCTTGAGCGTGGCGGCGAAGTCGAGTCCCGCGCAGAACGAGTCGCCCTCGCCGGCGATCACCACCGCACGCAGCGTGCGGTCGTGGCGCAGGTGGCGTGCCGTCGCGATCAGCTCGGTCAGCAGCGGCAGCGTCAAGGCGTTGAGCTTCTCCGGACGCGCGAGCCGCACCTGGGCGATGCCGTCTGTGGTCGTGCAGGTGACGAGGGCCATGGAGGCAGGGTAGTTCGGGACGATCCCCGCGCTCTACTCGCCAGTAACCGTCGGAATCGTCCCGAACTACCCCGACAGCGGCGTGCGCGAGAGGGGGTTCGACGTCGCCCGATGCTGGCACGATGTGCCCATGGCTGATCCGCGCGCAGGCACACGGGCCACAGAGGCCGACCTCGTCGACATCCCGCAGCTGGTGACGGCGTACTTCTCCCGCACGCCCGACTCCGAGGACCCGGACCAGCAGGTCGTGTTCGGGACCTCCGGCCATCGCGGCTCCTCGCTGCGGACGGCCTTCAACGAGGCGCACATCGTCGCCACGACGCAGGCGATCTGCGACTACCGCACGAAGCAGGGGTACGACGGCCCGCTGTTCCTCGGTCGCGACACGCACGCGCTCTCGACGCCGGCGTACGTCTCGGCGCTCGAGGTGCTCGTCGCCAACGACGTGACCGTGCTGGTGCAGGACGGCTACCAGCCGACACCTGCGGTCTCGCTCGCCATCCTGACGGCGAACAAGGGCAAGGTCTCGACGGGATCGGCCAGCGAGAGGTCGTCCGGTCTGGCCGACGGCATCGTGATCACCCCGTCGCACAACCCGCCGGGCGACGGCGGCTTCAAGTACAACCCTCCCCACGGCGGCCCGGCCGATTCTGATGCGACGGCATGGATCGCGAAGCGTGCGAACAAGCTGATCAGGAAGGGTCTGAAGAAGGTCCTGAGGACGCCGTACGAGCGCGCGGCCCGCCAGGTCGAGACCTACGACTTCCTCGGCGGGTACGTCGACGCCCTGCCCACCGTCGTCGACCTCGAGGGCATCCGGCTCGCCGGCGTCCGCATCGGCGCCGATCCGCTGGGGGGCGCCTCGGTGGAGTACTGGGCGCGGATCGCGGAGCAGCACCGGCTGGACCTGACCGTCGTGAACCCGGTCGTGGACCCGACCTGGCGGTTCATGACGCTGGACTGGGACGCGAAGATCCGGATGGACTGCTCCTCGCCGTATGCGATGGCCTCGTTGATCGCGCGGCGTGAGGACTACGACCTCGCGACCGGCAACGACGCCGATGCGGACCGGCACGGGATCGTGACGCCCGACGCCGGCCTCATGAACCCCAACCACTTCCTGTCGGTGGCCATCGAGTACCTCTTCGGTCGCGGCCGCACCTGGGCCCCGACCGCCCGGATCGGCAAGACGCTGGTGAGCAGCTCGATGATCGACAGGGTCGCGGCCTCGACCGGGCGGCAGCTGGTCGAGGTGCCGGTCGGGTTCAAGTGGTTCGTGCCCGGGCTGATCGACGGGTCCTTCGGTTTTGGCGGCGAGGAGAGCGCGGGGGCGTCGTTCCTGCGCCGCGACGGGTCGGTGTGGACCACCGACAAGGACGGGCTCGTCATGTGCCTGCTCGCCTCCGAGATCCTCGCGACCACGGGGAAGACGCCGTCGCAGCACTACGCCGCGCTGGTCGAGCAGTTCGGGGAGCCGGCGTACGAGCGCATCGACGCGCCCGCCACCCGCGAGGAGAAGGCGGCACTAGCCGCGCTGAGCCCCGACGCGGTCGCGGCCACCGAGCTGGCCGGCGAGCCGATCACGTCGAAGCTGACGAAGGCGCCCGGGAACGGCGCGGCCATCGGGGGGCTGAAGGTGACGACCGAGTCGGCCTGGTTCGCGGCCCGGCCCTCGGGGACCGAAGACGTCTACAAGATCTACGCCGAGTCGTTCCGTGGGCCCCAGCACCTCCAGCAGGTCCAGGAGGAGGCCAGGGCGGTGGTGTCGGCCGCGCTGAGCTGATGGCGCTCGCTCCGCTCGCGCGGCCGCGGCGCTCGTGACCCTCGTCTTCCCTCCCTGCGCTCGGTCGTTCCTCCCTCGCTCCAGTCAGTCCAGACGAGGGCGCGCCGCGGCGAGAGTCAGGTCAGACGACGGCGCGCCGGGGCGGGAGTCACGTCAGATGAGGGCGCGCCGCGGGTCAGCTGGGGGCAGAGCGGTTGCGGTCACGAAGCATCCGCCATGCCAGTGTCACGATGATGGCACCGGCGAGCGACCCGATGATGCCGCTCGCCCGCAACTGGATGCCGTCACCCGCGAGCAGGCTGATCAGCAGGCCGCCGACGAAGGAGCCGACCAGCCCGGCCACGAAGGCCATCGTCCAGTCGATCCCGCGGCCGTGACGGCCGAGGATCAGCTGAGCTCCGGCGCCGACCAGCATGCCGAACAGGATGATGCCGAGGATGAGCATGGGCCGAACCTAGGCCCGTGGCGCACCGAGCACCTGACCCGATCCGGGTGAGAAGCGGGACCTGCGCGGGTTGGCTGGTCGAGGTATGCAGGGAAATGCGCACTCCCCGTCGGAGTTCCGCACGGGGAGTGACGACTCGGCTGCATACCTCGATGAGCAGTCAGCGAGCGGCAGACCCGCGCGCCTCGAGCTCCTTGAGCATCCGCAGACGGTCCTTGCCCTTCGCCTTCACGATCTTGCCGACCAGGCGCAGCTGGGAGGGCAGGTTGCGCTTCGTCGTGGTCTCCCACCAGCCGTTGGGGAATGCGAGCCGGACCGTCTTGTGCCAGGCGCTGTAGACCTGAGCCGGCATGGGCGCGGTGTGGTAGCGCAGCCCGTACTTCTCGAAGATCGCCCGCACCTTCGGGGCGACCTCGGCGTAGCGGTTGGACGGCAGGTCGGGCCAGATGTGGTGCTCGATCTGGTGAGAGAGGTTGCCGCTCAGGAGGTGGACGGCCTTGGAGCCGGAGATGTTGGCCGAGCCGAGCATCTGGCGCACGTACCAGTCGCCGCGGGTCTCGTTCTCCGGCAGCTCGTCGAGCTCGAACGTGGCGACGCCCTCGGGGAAGTGCCCGCACATGATGACGCTGTGCGACCAGACGTTGCGCACGACGTTGGCGATGACGTTGGCGGCCAGCGTCGAGAGGAACGAGGGGCCCGAGAGCAGCGGGTGGACGACGTAGTCCTTGGTCGCCTGCTTGCGGATCTTCTTGAGCGTCCCGCGCACGCTGCGCTTGAACTCCTCCGAGCGCTCCTCCTTCGGCGTCCGCATGTTGTCACCGAGCTTGAGGTCGTACGCGGCGATGCCGTATTCGAAGAAGATCATGTTGAGGGCGTTGTAGAACGGCTGCACGAGGCACTTCGGGCTCCACGGCTGCTCCTCGTCGACTCGGACCAGACCCCAGCCGAGGTCGTTGTCCATGCCGACGATGTTGGTGTAGGTGTGGTGCTCCTCGTTGTGGGACTTCTTCCACCCCTCGGCCGTCGCGGCGTTGTCCCACTCCCACGTGGTCGAGTGGATCTTCGGGTCGCGCATCCAGTCCCACTGGCCGTGGAGGATGTTGTGGCCGATCTCCATGTTGTCGAGGATCTTCGCCACGCTCAGGCCGACGGTGCCGGCGACGAAGGCGGGCGGGAAGAAGCTGCCGAGCAGGACCGCGCGGGAGCCGAGCTCGAGGTAGCGCTGCGTCTTGATGACGCGACGGATGTATGCCGCGTCGCGCTCGCCCCGGGTCGCCATGACCTCGGCGCGGATGGCGTCGAGCTCGGCGCCGATCGCCTCGATGTCCTCACGGGACAGGTGGGCGATCGGGTTGTCGCTGCTCTGGACGATGGGCTCTTCGATGATGGTCATCTGGCTACCTCTCAGTGGTCGATGACGTCAGTGGTCGATGACGCAGGCGCCGGCGGCGGCGCTGACGCAGGTCTGGATCTGGATCCCGTCGCTCTCGCCGGGGTTGGCGACGATCAGGTCGCCGTTGCGCAGGTCGCGCACGGCACCCTCCTTCAGCGGCAGGACGCAGCCGAAGCAGATGCCCATGCGGCATCCGCTCGGCATCAGGACGCCGGCCTCTTCGGCGGCGTCGAGGATGGGGGTGGCGGCGTCGGCCTCGATCTCGTGGCCGTGGGCCTCGAAGCGGACCGTGCCGCCGTCTCCGACGACGACGGTGGTCGCGCGGAACTGCTCGGTGAACAGCTCGAGGTCGCGGTCGTCGTGGTGCTCCGTGAGCGCGTCGAGCAGGGCTCCGGGGCCACAGGCGTACGTCGTCCGCTCGGCCAGGTCCGGCACCAGCTCCGCGAGCCGGTCGACGTCGAGGACGCCGTGCTGGTCGTCGTACCGCGCGACGAGCGTGATCGCACCTGCCCGGTCCAGCTCCTCCAGGTTGCGCAGGAAGATCGAGTCGGGCCGGCTGGGCGCGACGTGGACGCAGACGATGTCGAGGGCGCGGCCGAGGTGGACGACCCCCTCGTCGGTGACCGGGAAGAGGTTGCGCAGCATGCCGATGACGGGCGTGACGCCCGAGCCGGCGGTGACGAAGAGCAGCTTGCGACCGGCGAGGTCAGTCGGCAGCACGAACTCGCCCTGCGCCTGCTCCAGGTGGACCAGCGTGCCCGGCCGCGCCCGGTGGACGAGGTGGTTGCTCACAGCGCCGCCCGGCACCGCCTTGACGGTGATCGAGATGTGGCCGTCGGCGCGGGGGCCGTGCGTGAGGGAGTAGGCGCGCCACTGGCGGACGCCGTCGACGTCGATGCCGATCCGCACATACTGTCCCGGCACGTGGCCCGCCCAGTCACGCCCCGGCTTGAGGACGATCGTGGCGGCGTCGCGGGTCTCCGGGTGCACGGACACGATGCGCGCGCGCAGGTCCGCGCCTGCGCGCAGCGGGTGGAACAGGTCGAGATAGTCCGAGGGCACCAGCGGCGTGACGGCAGCATGGGCGATCCGCTCCGCGCGAGCCGCGATGCGCTCGCCGAGGCGGCTCCAGGCAGCCGTCAGCCCGCCGGTGGGGCGAGGGTATGCAGCGGCTGTCATGTCACCATGGTGACTGATCGATCGGCGTAAACTCATGTATGACGCACGTGAATATCTGCGTCACATTTGTTCTCAGGAGACAAAGCCATGGCTCGTCGGTCGCTTCGTCGCGCTACATCCCCTGACATCACCCTCTCGCCCGACATCGCGGCACGGCTCCGGGAGCTGCTGCCGCACGTGGGCGAGGACGTCGTCGGCGCCATCATCGCAGAGGTCCCGTCCTACCAGGATGCCCTGTCCGGGCCGATGGGCGCGACGATCCGCACCGCCGTCGGCGTCGCGCTCGGCGGCTTCCTGTCGGTCGCCTCGGGCCACGGCGCGGAGTCGGTGCCCGCCACCCCGGAGGCCCTCGAAGGGGCCTACGAGCTGGGCCGCGGCGAGGCACGCAGCGGTCGCTCGACCGAGGCACTGCTGGCGGCGTACCGCATCGGCGCCCGCGTCGCCTGGCGCGAGCTCTCCTCCGAGGCGGTGGCGGCCGGGCTGCCGCCGGAGGCGCTGGTCGAGTTCGCGGCGCTGGTCTTCGCGTGGATCGACGAGGTCTCCGACGCCTCGGTCGCCGGGCACGGCGACGAGCTGGCGACGACCGGCCGCGTGCGGCAACGACTGCTCGAGCGGCTGGTCCGCCACCTCCTCAACGGCGCCACGACCGAGGTGCTCGAGGACGCCGCCGAGCGGGCGGGCTGGCCGGTCCCGACGACGTTGACCGCGGCGCTGGTGCCGCCGGCCCAGGTCAGCTCGGTGCTCGCCCTGGTCTCGCAGGACACCCTCGTCCTCGAGGACTCCCCCGCGGACAGCTCCACGTTGCTGCTGGTGCCGGACGCGCACGGCCACCGACGTACGGCGCTCATGCGGACCCTCGAAGGTCGCGGGGCGGTGGTCGGCCCCGCGAAGCCGTGGCGCGACGCGCAGATCTCCTACGACCGCGCGGTCCGCGTCCGCGAGGCCGGATGGGGCGAGGACACCGAGGCGCACCTCGTGCCGTTGGTGCTCGGCGCCGACCCGGAGGCCCGGGCGGACCTGCGCGCGGCCGTCCTCGCGCCGCTCGAGGGCCAGCGTCCCGGCACCGCCGAGAAGCTCGTCGAGACGCTGCGCTCCTGGGTGCTCCACCACGGCCGCCGCGAGGAGGTCGCCGCCGACCTGTTCGTCCACCCGCAGACGGTGCGCTACCGGATGGGGCAGCTGCGTGAGCTGTACGGCGACCGCCTCGACGACCCCGCCACCGTGCTGGCGCTCACGGTGGCGCTGGGGTAGGGCGGCTGGGTGACTCTGCCTGTTCGTCGAGGTATGCAGCCGAGTCGCCACTTCCCGTGCGGAGTTCCACGTGGGAAGTGACCATTCGCCTGCATACCTCGATGGGCAGTCACGCGGCTGCCGCCGGCTCGGCCTCCCGCGAGACGCTGTCGGCCGGGGTCGGTCGGATGGCGGGGGCCCGAAGAAGAAGACCGCCGACGACGGCCGCCGCGAGGGCGAAGAGGGCCCCGACGCCGAACGCGAGCTGGAACCCGCCGGTCAGTGCCTCTGCTCGGGTGACACCACCCGCGGTCAGCGCGCCCGTGCGCCACGTCGCGACGCTGGCGAGGACCGCGAGCCCAAGCGCGCCGCCCATCGAGAAGGACGTGTTCGCGAGACCGGAGGCGAGGCCGGCCTCCTCGGGCGCCGCGTCGCTCATCGCCATGAGGAGGACCGGGTTGAGCGCGACGCCGGCGCCGACGCCGGTGAGCAGCATCGCGGGGAGCAGGTCGACGACGTAGCCGCCGTCGACGGGCACCCGCGCCAGCAGCGCGAGCCCGACCGCGACCAGCCCGAGACCGACCACGAGCGGCGGCTTGGGGCCGAAGCGGATGACGAGCCTGTCCGACCAGCGCAGCGAGATGACCGCCATGACGACCGAGGTCGGCAGGAAGGCCAGCCCGACGGCGAGCGCGTCGTAGCCGAGGACCTGCTGCAGGTAGAGCGAGGTCAGGAAGAAGGTCGCGAACATCGCGCCGGCCCACAGCGCGCCGACGGCCTGCGCGACGACGAGGTTGCGCAGCCGGAAGAGCCGCAGCGGCACCAGGGGGTGGTCGGTCCGCGACTCCCAGACGACGAAGATGGCGAGGAGGGCGAGCCCGCCGCCGACGTACGGCAGCCCTGCCCGTCCGTTGACGACGCCGTAGACCAGCAGGACGAGCGCGAGCGTGACGAGGACGGCGCCGAGCACGTCGAGCCGCGAGTCGGTGGCGGCGGCTGCGCGGCGTGGCAGCACGCGGCTGCCGAGCACCCAGACGACCACGCCGATCGGCACGTTGACCAGGAAGACCCAGTGCCAGGTCCCGAAGCCGGTGAGGACACCGCCGAGGAGGACGCCGATCGCGCCCCCGCCCGACATGACGAACCCGTAGACCGCCATCGCCTTGGTCCGCTCGGCGGCGTCGTCGAAGAGGCCCATGATGAGCGCGAGCGCGACCGCCGAGACGGCCGCCCCGCCGAGACCCTGCACCGCGCGGCCCGCGACGAGCAGGCCGGCGCTCGGCGCAATCCCGCAGGCGACGCTGGCCAGCGTGAAGGCGACGACGGCTCCGAGGAACACGCGGCGGTTGCCGAAGAGGTCGCCCAGCCGGCCGCCGAGGAGCAGGAAGCCGCCGAAGGTCAGCATGTAGGCGTTGACCACCCATGCCAGAGCGGTCGGGGTGAAGCCGAGGTCGCCCTGGATGGCGGGCAGGGCGACGTTCACGATGTTGGTGTCCAGGACGATCATCAGATCGCCCAGGCAGAGTGCGTAGAGCGCGAGCCAGCGGGCCTGCTTGTCCTGCATCGAATGCTCCTCGTGGTGGGTGTCCTCACCCACTCCACGAACAGGACCGGCCCGATCCGACAGGCGTCGGCCGACGATCCGGAGGAAGCGATCAGACCGTCAGCGCGGCCTCGTCGGGCGGCGCGAGCGTGAGGATGGCGTCCTCGATGAGGTCCTCGGTCTCGATGTCGGCCTCGACCTTCCGCAGGCGCAGGGCGAGGTGAGACTCGGTGTCGTCGCCCACGAGGTCGACAGCGGCGACGACGAAGAAGCGCTGGGGGCCGACGTACTCGACGTGCAGGTAGGTGATCCGGTCGATCTCCGGGTGGGCGAGCAGCCGGCCGAGCAGCTCCGCGCGCATCTCGGGGCGGAGGGCCTCGCCGAGGAGGTACTGCATGTTGCGGCGCATGAGGAAGACCGCGACGACCGCGAGGAGGACGCCGATGAGGATGGAGGCGACGGCGTCGTACGCCGCCTGGCCGGTCATCTGGTGGAGCGCGATGCCGACCGCGGCGATGCCGATGCCCAGCAGGGCGGCGAAGTCCTCGAGGAAGACCGCACGCACCGTCGGGTTCGAGGTGCGGTCGACGTATCGGAGTGGATGCAGCTGCAGTCGACGGGCCGCGCCGCGCACCTGGCGGGTCGCCTGGAGGAACGAGATGCCCTCGAGCACGAACGCGATGGCGAGCACGATGTAGTTCGCGAGGAAGGTGGTGGACCCCTCATGCGGCTCGTGCAGCAGGTCGGTGACCCCGTGCCAGATCGAGACCATGGCGCCCGCGGAGAAGAGGCCGAACGCTGCGACGAGCGACCAGATGTAGGTCGCCCTTCCATAGCCCCGCGGATGCTCGTCGTCCCGGGGCCGCGACCCACGGCGCTCGGCGAGGAGAAGGAAGACCTCGTTGCCCGTGTCCGCCCACGAGTGCGCGGCCTCCGCGACCATCGCGGCCGAGCCGGTGAGCGCCGCCGCCGCCGACTTCGCGATGGCCAGCAGCCCATTGGCGCCGAGCGCCACGAGGACGGTGAGAAGCGACTCGCCTCCACCGGCCGAGCCGGTCTTCTCCGGGCTGCTCACGCCAGGACCGTACCCGCCAGAGCGGCGACCATCCGCCCTCTACCGTGGGGGCATGACCGCACGCCCGCCGACCTCGTCGCGTGCGGCCGGTCCACGGCTGAGGCTGGCGCTGGCCGTCGTCGGGAGCCTCGCCGGTCTTCTGCTGTCCGCCTGCGACGGGTCCTCCGCGCACGACCCGGCCACGTCACGGCCGTCGGCGTCGGCGTCGGCGTCGGCCTCGGCGACGCTGCCAGCCCCGCCCGCCGCCTCCTCGCGCGCGCCCCGCTACAGCAGGTACGCCGCCCTCGGCGACTCCTACACCGCCGCGCCCGGCGTCCCGGGCCGCCAGTCGAGCGACGGGTGCCTGCGGTCGAGCAGCAACTACCCGCACCAGGTCGCCGCAGCCCTTCCGGTCGGCCAGCTGGTCGATGTCAGCTGCAGCGCGGCGGACACAGGCGACGTCCGAGCGTCACAGATGCGCGGCCTGCCCGGCCAGCTCGACGCCGTCGCCCCGGGCACCGACCTGGTGACGATCGGGCTGGGCGGCAACGACCTGGACCTGTTCAGCCGTCTGATGGGCGGCTGCCTCCAGCGGGACCCCGCCGCCGCGACCGGCTCACCGTGCACCGACGCCCTGCGACCCCTCGTCAAGCCGGCCCTCGACAGGATCGAGCGAAACCTGGTCGCCGTGGTGGGTGCCGTCCGGGCGAGGGCGCCGAAGGCACGGATCCTGCTCGTGGGCTACCCGCAGATCGTCCCGGCCTCTGCGGGATGCGCGGCGGCGCCGTTCGCCGCGGCCGACTACCCGTTCGTGCATGGGGTCAACCGCGGGCTGAGCGAGGCGGTCGCGCGGGCGGCGGCAGCGGCGAAGGCGACGTACGTCGATGTCTGGAGTGCCAGTGCCGGCCACGACATCTGTGCTGCGCAGCCGTGGATCAACGGCCTCACCGGCCCCGGCGCGGCACCGTTCCACCCGTTCGCCGTCGAGCAGGCCGCCGTCGCGCGGCTGGTGGTCGCCGCGCTCGGCTGAGCAGGTCCCGCCGAGCAGACCCAGATGCCCAACGCCGAGCGGACGCAGATGCCCACCACCAACCCGCCGAGCGGGCGCAGATGCCCAAGGCGCCCGGCCATCTGCGTCTGCTCACCGGCCCCCGCGTGGGCATCTGCGTCTGCTCACCGGGAGTCCCAGACCACCCGGCCGGCGACGACGGTCAGCGCCGAGCGGAGGTCGCGCAACTGGGCCGGTGACGCGCCGAGCGGGTCGACGTCGAGGAGCATGAGGTCACCGGGCTCCCCGACGTGCACCTGGCGACCGTCGACGGACGCCCCCAGCGCCTTGAGGCCGAGCCGAGCGAGCTCGTCGACCGCCTCAGGGGTCACCAGCTGGGCGTGCTCGATCGACCCGCTGGCGCCGGTCGCGGCGTACGACGCCAGCACCTCGCTCAGCGCCCGGTCGCCGATCGCGTGGGTGGCGACCGTGAACCCAGCGTCGTGACCGCGCTCCAGCAGATCGCCCAGCTCGTCGCCGGAGAGGTTGGGGGCTCCGTGGCCGCCGGTGTCGGCGTACGGCTCGCAGCACCACGCCGTCCGAGTGCCCAGCGACCCGTCGCTGATGATCTTGAGCGACCCCACGCTGAGCCCGGGTGCGAGCTCCGATCCGGTCCGCAGGCCGGCGGCGAGGGCCGCATCCAGCGTGCCGGCGTACGGCGCCCAGCGCACGCGCAGCAGGTCGCAGCCCTCATCCCAGCGCTCGACCCAGTCGCCCCACGGCGCGCCGAACTCGAAGTCGACCACCCCGACGACACCACGGGAGGCGGCCTGCGCGAGGACCCGTTGATAGTCCTCGGGCGTCGGGCCTCCGACGAGGCCGGTGAGCCTCGGGTAGGCGTCGAACCACTCCTTCTCGGCCACCACCTCCTGCCGGCGCGGCAGCCCCAGCGCGTCGAGCGCAGCGGTGTTGAGCCAGCCGTGGTGGAAGTCGCCGTTGACGAGCACGACCGGGACCGGGCCGGCCACCGCGTCGAGCTCGGCGACGGTGACCGTTCGAGCCCAGGTGCCGGCCCTGTGGCCCATGCCTACGACCGGCCGACCGTCGGCGGCATCTACCGCCGAGGCCACCAGCGCGAGCGCTTCCTCCGGTGAACGCGCATCCCTGAGATCGAGCCGGCGCGAGGCGAGCGCCCACTGCCCGAGATGGACGTGGGCGTCCCAGAGCCCCGGCAACAGCCAGCGGCCCTCCGCGTCGATCTCGCGGACACCGACATCGGGAAGTGCGGGCGCGACGGCCGCAACGACACCAGACCGGAGGAGCACGTCGACCGGACCGTCGTGCTGCTGTCGAGTGAGGGGAACGACCCGAGTCCGTCTCACCAGCATGATCGCGCCTTGTGAGTGCCAGCGTGACCCCCAGGTCACGCTGGCACTCACAAGGCCGTCACTCGCCCGGCCTCGACCCGCAACTGCCGCGTCGTATGCACCGCGGCGAGCATGCGCCGGTCATGCGTGACGAGGAGGAGCGTCCCCGGGTAGGCGTCCAGCGCCGACTCGAGCTGCTCGATGGCGGGCAGATCGAGGTGGTTCGTCGGCTCGTCGAGGACGAGGAGGTTGACGCCGCGAGCCTGGAGGAGGGCCAGCGCCGCGCGGGTGCGCTCCCCCGGGCTCAGCGTGGCGGCGGGACGCAGGACGTGGTCGGCCTTGAGGCCGAACTTCGCCAGCAGGGTGCGGATCTCCTCCGGAGCGAGGTCGGGGGCATGCTCACGGAACGCGTCGACGAGCGGCTCGGCTCCTTCGAAGAGCGCACGTGCCTGGTCGACCTCGCCGACCACGACGCCCGGGCCGAGAGACGCGGTGCCCTCGTCGAGAGGGATCCGCCCGAGCAGGGCGCCGAGCAGCGTCGACTTGCCCGACCCGTTCGGCCCGGTGATGGCCACCTTCTCGGCCCAGCCGATCTCGAGACTGACCGGGCCCAGAGTGAACTCGCCGCCCGACACCGAGCGACGCCGCACGACCGCGTCGCGCAGCACGGCCGTCCGCGTCCCCGAGCGCGGCGCCACGGCGATCTCCATGCGCAGGTCCCACTCCTTGCGCGGCTCTTCGACCGCGTCGCGCTCGAGCCGCTCGATCGCGCGCTCGGACTGGCGGACCTTCGAGGCCTGCTTCTCGGCAGACTCCGCACGGAAACGCCGGATCGACTTGTCGGGCTCGTCGTTGATGGAGCGACGAGCGTTGCGGACGCCCTGGTTGGCCCATGCTCGCTGGGTCTGGATGCGACCGGAGAGATCGGCCAGCTTCCCGGCGTACTCTTCGAAGGCGTCGCGCGCGTGCTGGCGCGAGATCTCGCGCTCGTGCAGGTAGGCGTCGTAGCCGCCGCCGTAGAGGTTGACCTGATGCTGATGCAGGTCGAGCTCGACGACCCGGTTGATGGTGCGGGCGAGGAACTCGCGGTCGTGGCTCACGATGACGACCGGCGCTCGCAGCTCGCGGACGAACCGCTCGAGCCGCTCCAGACCGTCGAGGTCGAGGTCGTTGGTCGGCTCGTCGAGCAGGAAGACGTCGTAGCGGCTGAGCAGCAGGGCGGCCAGGTTGGCCCGGGCCGCCTGTCCGCCGCTCAGGCTGGTCATCTCCTGGTCGAGGTCGACCCCGAGGCCGAGGTCCGCCGCCACCGCCGCGGCGCGCTCGTCGAGGTCCGCCGCCCCCAGCGCGAGCCAGCGCTCGAGGGCGTGGGCGTACTCCTCGTCCGCACCCGGCGCGCCCGAGCTGAACCGCTCGGTGGCCGCGTCGAAGGCGATCTGCGCGTCGGCCACGCCGGTGCGGCGGGCGAGAAACCCGCGGACGGTCTCACCCGGTCGGCGATCCGGCTCCTGGGGCAGGTAGCCGATCGTCGCCGCGGGCGGGCTGACCGCGACGGCGCCGTCCTCGGGCGGATGGATGCCCGCCAACACCCGCAGCAGCGTCGACTTGCCCGCGCCGTTGGGCCCGACGAGACCGATGACGTCACCGGGGGCGATCACCAGGTCGAGCCCGTCGAAGAGCGCCGTGGCGCCGTGCCCCGCCGCAAGGCCGGAGGTCTGGATGGTGGCACTCACTCGGTCGAGGCTATCGGCGACGTCGACCCGTTTTCGCGGGCGGCCAGGCATGATGGCATCCGGTCCCGGTCCGACGGGTGCGATCGGTCCGGTGGAAGGGGGCGCGATGAGGCGCGGTGCGGCGCTCGCTCTCGCCCTGACGCTGGCGGCCGGAGCCGCGGCCTGCAGCGACAGGGCCGACACCGCGCAGAGGAACCACCAGAGCGCCTCCGCCTCGGCGAGCACGGCGACCACGGCGGCGTCGTACGCCGATGCTCGCTCCACCCCCGTCGAGGACTCCGTCTATCCGGAGGTCGGCGACCCGAGCGTGGACGCGCTGCACTACGCCCTCGACCTCTCCTGGGACAAGCCCTCGAAGACGCTGACCGGCCATGAGACGCTGCTGTTCCGCGCGACGACGACCGGCGACCACGTCCAGCTCGACCTCTCCGCTGCCATGGTGGCGTCGAAGGTCACCCTCGACGGCACGGTGGCAGACGTCGACCATCCCGGGAAGGACCTCGTCGTCCACGGCCGGTTCGTCGCGGGCCACGACTACACGCTCGCGCTCACCTACGCCGGCACCCCCACGCCTGTCGCCATGCCGAGCAGCCGACGCGACACCCCGACGCTGGGCCTCACCGTCGACGACCAGGGCGGCCTGTGGACCATGCAGGAGCCGTACGGCGCCTTCACTTGGTACGCCGTCAACGACCAGCCCGCCGACAAGGCGCTCTACGACATCAGCATCGACGCACCGGCGCCGATGGTCGGCGTCAGCAACGGCACCCTGACGCACCGGTCCACGCAGGACGGTCGGACCAAGACCGCGTGGCACCTCGACGAGCCGGCGGCGGCCTACCTCATCACCCTCGCCGTCGGGCCCTACCAGGAGACGACGGCGACGGGGCCGGGCGGCCTGCCGATCTCCTACTGGACGACCGCCGACGACGCCGAGCTCCTCCACAGCCTGCAGCAGGCACCGATGCTGCTGGGCTGGCTGGAGAAGCGGCTCGGCCCCTTCCCCTTCGGATCGCTCGGCTTCGTGCTCGTCGACGGCGACAGCGGCATGGAGACGCAGACGATGATCACCCTCGGCCGCGACCCCGCCGACAGCGAGCCGGACGTCCTCATCCATGAGATGGCCCACCAGTGGTACGGCGACGAGGTGACGCCCTCGGACTGGCGTGACGTCTGGATGAACGAGGGCATGGCGATGTATCTGCAGGGCGCGTGGCAGGACGAGGACTGGGACCTGCCGCCGGGCGACTCGTTCTCGACATGGAACACCGACGAGATCGACTCACGTCGCACCGCGGGCCCACCGGGCGCCTACAAGCGCGACCACTTCGCCGAGCTCAACGTCTACTACGGCCCTGCCCTCATGTGGGAGCGCCTGCGCAGGATGGTCGGCGACGACACGTTCTGGCGGCTGGTGCGGCAGTGGCCCGCTGTGCGCGCGGAGGGCTCGACCGGCCGCGACGACTATCTCGCGTGGATCCAGCAGCAGACCGGACGCGACCTGCGGTCGTTCTTCCAGCAGTGGCTGATGTCGCCGCGCAGTCCCCTGCAGCGTTGAGCCGGCGACGGTCTGTTCGTCGAGGTATGCAGCCGAATGCGCACTCCCCGGGCGGAACTCGACATGGGAACTGACGACTCGTCTGCATACCTCGACGAACAGGCGCCCGCGTTCTCAGGCCGTCTCCTGGAGCCGGCCGAACCCGCTGCGATGGAAGACGAGCGGCAGGGAGTGGTCCGCGTGCTCGACCGCGTGCAGGCGCAGCAGCACGATGGTGTGGTCGCCGGCCTCGACCTCGCGGTAGATCGTCGTCTCGAAGCGGGCCAGCCCGTCGGCGAGGGTGACCGCCCCGTCGTCGCTGAGGCCCACCTCGATCCCGTCGAACCGCCGCTCCACAGGACCGGCGAGCTGCCGCGCGGCTGCACCCTGGTGGTCAGCGAGGACCGTCACGCCGAGATGCCCGGCGCGGCGCAGGTCGGGCCAGGTCTTGGAGGAGTTCGCGATCGAGAACGAGATGAGGGGCGGGTCGAGCGAGACCGAGGTGAACGAGCTGGCGGCGAGGCCGACGAGCCGCCCGTCGACCTCGGCGGCCACGGCGACGACGCCGCTCGGGAAGACGCCGAATGCCTGCCGGAGCCGGACCGGGTCGAGGTCCTGGTTGGTGGGGAACCTGGGACGCCCGGTGGGGACCGCGGAAGCCTTCACCACGCGCTGGCCTCCACGGAGACGGCGGGCACCAGGTCGGTGCGCAGCGCCTCGAGGAAGCCGACGATCTCTGCGGCGACCGAGCGGTGCTGGAGGTCGTTGAGCACGTCGTGGTGCCCGTCGCGCACGACCGAGAGGCGGGCCCGGGACAGCGACTTCGCGAGACGGGTCAGCGCCGCACGGTCCGCCAACGGGTCGGCGTCGCCAACGAGGAGGAGGTGGGGCAGGGGGGCCTTGTCGGCGTACGCCGAGTCGAGGAGGCCCGGGGCGACGGGGATGTCGAGTGCGCCGCGGGCCACGGAGACGTCCTCAGCAAGCAGGCCGCGGTGCATCGGGCAGGCGGTGCGGACGTCGAGCTCCTCGTCCCAGCTCTGGCCCGCACGGGCGTCCTTGGCCGGCAGGCCGGCCAGGACGACCGCCTCCGGCCGCCAGGTGACGTCGCGGCCGAGCTTCGCCACGACGGCGGCCACGGCCGCTGCTCCGGTGTCGGCGCCCACCAGCACGATGGGCGCCGCGACGGCGTCACCGGTGACCGCGTCCTGCACGGCGCGGCCGAGCTCGTCGCGGAAGGCGATGAGGGACGCAGCGACGTCGGTCCCGTCGATGACGGGCGGGTCGATGACGCGCACGCGGTAGGCGTCCGCCGCCAGCCGCCTGCCCAGCCGGGCGTAGGTCAGCCGGCTCTCGCCCCGGCCGGGCACCACGACGACCGTCCCGCGGGTGCGCAGGCCCTCGGGCGCGAGGTAGTCGGTGTGGCCGGGCTCGACGGTCCGGATCTGCGGCGCGTCGGGCTTCTCGATGGTCGTCGTCATCTCATACTCCTGCCAGCTGGGCTCGGGCGTGGGCGTGGCGGTTCTCGGGGACGGGAAGGCCGAGGTTCCCGCGGAGGGTGTCGGCCTCGTACTCGGTGCGGAACAGCCCGCGCTGCTGGAGGAGCGGGACGACGCCGTCGACGAACAGGGCCAGCTCCTCCTCGGTGCGGAACGCGAGGTTGATCCCGTCGAAGGTGCCGGCGCGGAACCAGTGCTCGATGGTGTCGGCCACCGTCGTCGGTGATCCGACGAACGGCGAGGCCTTGAACTCGTTGAAGGTGTCGACGATCTGACGCAGAGTCAGGCCGTCCGCCCGAGCGCGCTCGATGAGGCGGGCAGCGCCCGTGCGACCGCCCCGTTCGGCGAGATGGGCGACGTCGGGGAACGGCGCATCGGGGTCGTACTGGCTGAAGTCGTGGGCGCCGAACCCGCGGCCGAGGAGCGCCAGGTTGCGCTCGAAGTCGTTGTCCTCCTCGAAGATCTCACGCTCGCGACGTCGCGCCGCCTCGTCAGTCGCGCCGACGACCGGCCCGCCGTGGATGAAGATCTTGATGTGGTCCGGGTCGCGGCCGTAGGAGGCCGTGCGCTGCTTGATGTCGGCGTAGTAGGCCTGCGCCTGCGCCAAGGAGCCGCCGGGGGCGTAGATCCCCTCCGCGACCCGGGCCGCCAGGTCGCGGCCCTCCTCGGAGACGCCGGCCTGGAAGATGACCGGCTGCCCTTGGGCGGACCGGGAGATGTTGAGCGGGCCGGCCACGCGGAAGTGCTCGCCGACGTGGTCGAGCGCGTGCAGCTTGGCCGGGTCCAGGAAGACGTTGCCCTCGACGTCGGCCGGGAACGCGTCGTCCTCGTAGGAGTCCCACAGACCCCGGGCGACCTCCACGAACTCCAGCGCCCGTGCGTAGCGCGTGCTGTAGTCCAAGTGCTCGTCGAGACCGAAGTTCTTCGAGACGCCCGTGTCGAAGCTGGTCACCACGTTCCAGCCGGCACGGCCGCCGCTGATGAGGTCGAGGGAGGCGAAGCGTCGGGCGAGGTTGAAGGGCGAGTTGTACGTCGAGCTGGCGGTGCCGACGAGGCCGATGTGCCGGGTGTGCGTCGCGACCGCCGAGAGCAGCGTCAGCGGTTCGAGCCGGTTGAGGTAGTGCGCCGGGTAGGTGGCGTTGATGAACTGGCTGTCGACGATGAAGAGCGCGTCGAAGAGCGCATGCTCGGCCGCCTGCGCCTGCCGGATGTAGTAGTTGATGTCGATGCTCGCGTCCTTGGCGACGCGGGGGTCCTTCCAGAGGCCGTGCTGGCCGGGACCGCCGACGCCGTACGGGTGCAGCGCGAGGTGGAGCTTGCGAGTCATGCGTTTCCTCTCGAGGGAGATGTGGGTCAGGCGTGCAGCAGCCGGCGCAACGCCTCGCGCTCGGCGCGGTCGGCCGCGCCGGAGCGGAGCGTCGGGGCGGAGCTGACGAGCAGCCGGGTGTAGGCGTGCTGGGGGGAGCCGATGACGTCCCTGGTGCGCCCGGACTCGACGAGCTCGCCCTGGTAGAGCACGGCGATGCGGTCGGTGATCCCGGCGACCGAGCCGAGGTCGTGGGAGATGAAGACCAGGGCGACGCCGGCCGACCGGAGCTCCTTGAGGATCTCCAGGACCTGCACGCGATTGGCGGAGTCGAGCGCGCTGACGGGCTCGTCGAGGATGACCAGCGAGGGTCCTGTCACCAGCGCCCGCGCGACGGCGACGCGCTGCCGCTGGCCGCCGGAGAGCTCGCCCGGCAGTCGGTCGAGCAGGTCGGCGTCCAGCCGCACCCGCTCGAGGAAGCCCCGTGCGCGGGCGAGCGCCTCTGTGCGACCGATGCCCTGGATGAGCAGTGGCTCGGTGAGCGAGTCGGCGATGGTGAGGTCGGGGTCGAGACTGCGGAGCGGGTCCTGGAAGACATACTGGACGACGCCCCGGCGCCGCAGCCGCCGCCACTGTCGCTCGGAGTGGCGGGACACGTCCTCGCCGTCGATGACGACGCGCCCGGCCGAGGGCTCGACCAGTCCGAGAACGGCGCGGGCGAAGGTGGACTTGCCCGATCCGGTCTCTCCGATGAGGCCGAGGATCTCCCCGGGGCGCACCGACAGCGAGACCCCGCTCAGCGCCTGGCGGCGATGGCGCCGGTGACCGTAGTGGACGTCGAGGCCCTCGACCTCGAGGACGGTCCGCTCAGACATGGCCCACCTCCAGGAACCGGTGCAGCCCGTACTCCTCATGCTCGTCGACGAGCAGCCGGGTGTACTCGTGTCGCGGCTCATGGAGCACCTGGGCGGTCGGCCCCTGCTCGACGACCTCGCCCTGTCGCATGACCAGCACCTCGTCACACAGCTGGCCGACCACGGCGAGGTCGTGGGAGACGACGACGAGCGCCAGACCCGTCGAGGCACGCAGGTCGGCGAGGAGGTCGAGGATCTCGGCTTGGACGGTGACGTCGAGCGCCGTGGTCGCCTCGTCGGCGATGAGGACCTGCGGGTCGGCGGCGATGGCCGCCGCGATGAGGACCCGCTGAAGCATGCCCCCGGAGAGCTCGAAGGCGTACTGCCCGTAGACGCGGCCCGGGTCGCGCAGCCGAACGGCACCGAGGAGCTCGATGGCCCGCTCCTTGGCCTGTCGACGTCTGAGCGCCTGCTTGACCCGCACGACCTCAGCGATCTGCGAGCCGACCGTGAGGGAGGGATTGAGGTAGGACGCCGGGTCCTGGAAGACGGCGCTGATGGTGGCGCCACGCAGGCGGGTCCACTCGGCCGGGCCGAGGGTGGAGATGTCGCGCCCGGTGATCTCCACCGAGCCGCGCGAGATCACGACGTGCTCCGGCAGGATGCCGAGCGCCGCGCGGCAGGTCAGCGTCTTGCCGCTGCCCGACTCACCCACGATGCCGACGACCTCCGCCGCCCGCAGCTCGAGGTCGACCCCGTGGACGATCTCGCGTCCGTCGACGTCGTTGCGGATGTGCAGATCGCGCACTCGCAGGACCGGCTCGGCCACGGGGGCAGCAGGAGCGCCGGCAAGCGGGCTCGCGGAGACGGCGGTCATCGCGCACCTTCCTGGGAGAGCTGTGGGTCGAGCCGGTTGGCCCTGACCCGACGGTGGTTGACGAACGCGCGGCCCGCCTCCCCCGAGACGTCGCGGATCGCGTCGGCGAGGACGTTGCTCGCCCACACGGTCGCGACGATGAGGACGGCGGGCGCGACGGGCGCCCACGGCTTCTGGTCGAGGTAGTTGAGATCCGAGGCGAGCAGCCCGCCCCAGGTCGGCGCCGGCGGCTGGACGCCGATGCCGAGGAAGGTGAGGCTCGAGACGATGATGAAGCCGACCCCGACGGTCTGGGCCAGTGCCACGGCGATCGGCGGCAGGACCTTCGCCCAGACGTGACGGCGCACGACCCAGCCGACCGACGCACCGGAGACGATCGCCGCCTCGACGTACGGCGATCGGGCCACGGCGAGCGTGGCCGCGCGCGAGACGCGGTAGAAGAGCGGCGAGACGAGGAAGCCCGTCACGAGCATGGCCTGGGTGATGCCGTTGCCCAGCAGCGCCGTGACGGCGACGGCGAAGAGCAGGAACGGCAGGGCGACCAGCGTGTCGACGAGCCGCAGCGTCGCCCATTCGAAGGCGCGGCCCAGATAGACGGAGAGGATGCCTGGCACCGAGCCGACGACCAGCGCGATCGCCGCGACCTCCAGGGAGCCGAGCACGCTGACCCGCGAGCCGTCGAGCAGGCGGCTCAGGATGTCGCGCCCGAGATAGTCCG
Source organism: Nocardioides sp. AN3 (assembly GCF_054653495.1). Taxonomy (NCBI): domain Bacteria; kingdom Bacillati; phylum Actinomycetota; class Actinomycetes; order Propionibacteriales; family Nocardioidaceae; genus Nocardioides; species Nocardioides sp. AN3. Next base: position 143,970 of record NZ_BAAIGC010000001.1, on the reverse strand, counting down.
TGCCGAGCCAGTGCTGCAGCGACGCTCCGGCGAGCTGCTCGTCGCTGCCGAGCAGCGGGTCATGGGGCGCCAGGGCCGGGCCGAAGGCCGCGAGGAGGGCGACCAGCCCCAGGACCGCCACGGCGATCCGGCCGGTGGGCAGGGAGAGCACGCGTCGTACCACTCCTCACACCCCCCGCTGGGAGGCCGGGGTGACCCGAGCCAGGACGAGATTGACGATGAGGTTGAACGCGACGACCAGCACGATCGAGACGACGAGCACGCCTTGGACGCCGGGGACGTCGCCCTGCTGGGCGGAGTCGTTGGCGAACCGACCGAAGCCCTGCAGCCCGAAGATCCACTCGGTGACGACCGAGCCGCCGATGAGTGCGGGGAACTTGAGACCGAGGACGGCCAGGGCCGGACCGACGCCGTTGCGCAGGACGTGCCGGAAGAAGATCCGGTGCGGTCCGAGACCCCGCACGACCGCTCCGGTCACATAGTTCTCGCGGTAGGCCGCGATGAGCCCACTGCGCAGCTGCCGCGCGACGTCGGCGACCACGTCCAGGCTCAACGCCAGGGCCGGCAGCGTGATGTGCGCGAGCCAGGGCCCGATGCCGTCGGCCGCCGGCGAGTAGCCCGCCGACGGGAACCAGCCGAGGCCGACCGCGAAGACGGTCACCAGCACGATGCCGACCACGAAGGGCGGCACCACCGACATGAGGGTGGTGAAGCCGGTGATGGCCCGGTCCACCCACGTCGTACGGCGCAGGGCCGCGAGCGTCCCCAGCGTGAATCCGCCCACGATGCCGATCACCAGCGCGAGCGTCGCGACCGAGAGGCTGACGCCGAGACCGAGCCCGATGAGAGTGGAGATGTCGGCGCCGTTGACCCAGCTGATGCCCAGGTCGCCGTGGAGGACGTCGGTGAACCAGGTCCAGTACTGCGCGAGGAATGGCCGGTCCAGCCCCCACTGGCTCTCGACCTGACCGATCGCCTCGGGGGTGGCCTGCTCGCCGAGCTGGATGCGCGCAGGGCTGAGCCCACTCAGCGACCGGAGGGCGAAGGTCACGAAGGTCGCGACCAGGAAGACCGGAGCGAAGATCAGGACCGATCTCAGGAGGGTGACCAGGATGCGGCCGGTGGCCAGCCGCACCCTGGTCGGGGAGATCACGGACGGTCCCCGATCGTGACGCCGGTCCAGTCGAGGTGGGCCGGGTTCTTCGGCAGGTCCGAGATCGAGCTGGACTTGGCGAGGAGGTTGGGCGACTCGTAGGTGAAGACGAGCGCCCGGCTCTGCAGGCCGGCGCGGGTGGCCGCCTGGAGGACCGACTGGTAGTCGGGGGCGTCGAGCGGCGTCTGGCGCACCTTCGCGACGGCTGCTTCGAAGCCGGCCGGCTCGTACGGGCTGCTGAGGTTGAGCGGGCCGTGGGGGCCGAAGTGCGCGGTCAGTGTCTGCACGGCGGAGTCACGACCGGTGGTGCCGTAGAGCGAGAACGTCAGCTGCTTGGCGAAGAACGGAGTGGCCCAGTTCTTGTCGACCTTGATGTTCACGGTGATGCCGACCGCAGCCAGCTGCGACTGGACGATCTCGGCCGCGGGGTCCTCGGAACCGATGACGAGGTCGAGCTTGATGGCCCCGGGCTTGTAGCCCGCCTCGGCGAGGAGCTGCTTGGCCTTGGCCGGGTCGTAGGCGTAGAGGTCCTTGGACTGAGGGTCGTAGGCGACGTAGTTCGACGGGAACGGCTGGTTGGTCACCGACCCGTAGCCGAAGGTCAGCTTGTCTACGAACTCCTGCCGGTTGGTCGCGTAGCGGACCGCGTCCACCACCTTCGGGTCGTTGAACGGAGACTTGTTCACATTGAGACTGATGTTGCTCGCGTTGAAGCCGGGCTGGACGAAGACGTCGAGGCCTGCCTTCTTGGCCGCGTCGGCTTGTGACGGCGCGATGTCGGCGAAGTTGTAGACGCCGGTCTTCAGGCCGGACACCACGGTGGCGGCGTCGGGCGCGGAGGTCAGCTCGACCTTGACGATGTGAATGTTGGCGGCGTCCCAGTAGTGCGGGTTCTTCTTGAAGACCGCCTTGGTGCCCGGGATGATCTGCTCGGCGATGAAGGGGCCCGCGCCGACGGGGCTCTGGTCCAGCTTCTCGGGGTCGGCGGCGGCCTTCGGGCTGGCGACCTGGAGGACGCGCTCGCCGAGCAGCAGCGGGATCTGGTAGTCGACCTGGGCCAGGTGCACGACGACGTCGGTGTCGCCGCTGGTGGTGACGTCCTTGATGGTGGTCAGGTCACCGAAGAGAGCGGAGTTCTTCTGGCCCTTCGCGCGGTCGATCGCCGCCTTGACGGCCGCGGCGTTGAGCGGCTCGCCATCACTGAAGGTCAGGCCCGGGCGCAGGTGGAAGGTGACCTCGTCGCCCTTGGCGTTGTAGTCCCAGCTCTGGGCGAGGTCCGGGACGGCGTTGCCCTTCTCGTCGGTCTTGGTGAGCGAGGCGTAGACGAGCGCGAGCTCGCGGAACTGGGCACCGCTGCCCCCGACGACCGGGTCCCAGTGGGTCGGGAAGTAGGACGAGGCCCACTTGAGGGTCGCGGTGCCGCCCTTGCCGCCCGCGCCGGACGCGCCGCCGCCGCACGCGGTGAGCAACAGTGCGAGCGCCGCGAGGACGAGGACGAGGACGGCGGGCCGTGAGCGCCGGGCAGGCGTGGGGGTCATGGTGGTTCTCTCTCGGGATGGGTTCTTCTAGGGATGGACCTGGGGGGAGGCTCAGCGGAGCGCCGGCTCAGGGGCTCGCTGCTCAGTGGCGGGCTCGGGGGCTGCTGCCGCGGCCGATGCTGCGGTCGCTGCCGCGGTCGCTGCCGCGCGCCGTGCAGCGGTGTGCCGGTTCTCCGGGATCGGCAGGCCGAGGTTGCCGCGGAGCGTCGTGGCCTCGTACTCGCTGCGGACGACGCCGCGCTCGCGGAGGATCGGCAGGACCCGCTCGGTGAAGAGGGCGAACTCGCTGGGCGCGTTCACCGAGATGTTGATGCCGTCGAAGGCGCCGGCCTCGAACCACTCCTCGATCGCGTCGGCGACGGTCCGCGGTGAGCCGACGAAGGGCGAGCTGAAGGCCTGGCCGTAGTGCTCGACCACCTGGCGCAGCGTCAGCCCGTGGTCGGCGGCGTGCTTCTTGATCGCGTCGGCCTGGGTCCGGAAGCTCGTCTTGCCGACCTCGTCGGGCAGCTCGGGGAAGGGCGCGTCGAGGTCGTACTGCGTGAAGTCGTGCCAGCCGAACGGCCGGCCCAGCTCGCGCAGCGCCCGCTCGAAGCTCTTGCTGCCGAGGATCGCGTCCTGCTTCGCGCGTGCCTCCTCGTCAGTGTCGGCGATGACGGGAGACAGACCGGGCACGATGAGCACCCCCTCGGGATCGCGACCCTTCGCGGCCGCCCGTGCGCGCAGCTCGGCGCGGAAGGCCTGGGCCTGCTCGAGCGAGGTGACATGGGTGAAGACGGCGTCGGCGATGCTTGCGCCCAGGTCGCGCCCCTCCTCGGAGTCGCCGGCCTGGAAGATCACCGGCTGCCCCTGGGGGGAGCGCTCGAGGTTGAGCGGGCCGACCACCGAGAAGAACTCGCCCCGGTGGTCGAGCCGGTGCAGCTTCGTCGGGTCGAGGAAGACGCCGCGCTCCCTGTCTCGCGGCAGGGCGTCCGCCTCGTAGGAGTCCCACAGGCCCTGGGCGACGCGGACGTGCTCGAGCGCGCGCCCGTATCGGGTCGGGTAGTCGAAGTGCTCGTCGCGGCTGTAGTTGCCCGCGGTGCCCGCGTCGCCGCTGGTGACGACGTTCCAGCCGGCGCGTCCGCCGCTGATGTGGTCGAGCGAGGAGAGCCGGCGCGCGACGTTGAACGGCTCGTTGTACGACGTGGTGAGCGTGCCGACCAGCCCGATGTGGGTCGTGTGCACGGCGATCGCCGACAGCAGCGTCAGCGGCTCGAGCCGGCTGAGGTAGTGGTTCGGCGAGTCCGGGGTGATGAACTGGCTGTCGACGATGAAGACATGGTCGAACTTCGCCGCCTCGGCCTCGTGGGCGCGGGCGATGTACCACCGGACGTCGACGCTGGCGTTCGCCGGGATCTCCGGGTTGAGCCAGGTGGCGTGCTGGCCGGGACCACCGACGCCGAGGAGGACGGCGCCGAGCTTGAGAGTGCGACGAGTCATGTCTACAAGATTGATCGACTTAAGCGAAGAAGTCCAATGACTCTTGGCAATGTGGACCGATCACGAGACGTGGTCAATTGTCTAGTAGTCTGATCGACATGACTGCCGTGTTGGACATCGCGCCGTTGCGCAGCCTCGTGGCTGTCGCGGACGCCGGCGGGTTCCAGCGCGCCGCCGACAGCCTGCATCTGAGCCAGGCCGCGATCAGCCAGCACGTGCGGCGCTTGGAGGCGGCGGTCGGCCGCCCGTTGGTCGAGCGCCACGGCCGCGGGTCGCGGTTCACCGCCGCGGGCGAGCAGCTTCTCGGCCGCGCCCGCCGGATCCTCGCGCTGCACGACGAGACCCTCCAGGAGCTCGGCATGACAGCCGTGGACGACGCCGTCGCCATCGGCTCGACCGAGCATGCGGCCGCGCAGCTACTCCCCTTCCTGGCCGCAGAGCTGGGCGACGTACGCCGCCTGCGCTTCCGCCTCGACCGGGGCACCAAGCTGCGCGAGGCGATCCGCTCCGGCAGCCTGGACCTGGCGCTGCTCCTCAACGCTTCCGAGGAGCCGGGGGCGATCCACGTCGGCGAGCTGGCCCTGACCTGGTATGCGGCACCCCACTGGCGGCGGCCCGCGGCCGGCCTGCCCGTCCCCGTGGTCGCCTTCGACAACCCGTGCGCGCTGCGCACTCGCGCGCTCGAGACACTGGCCCAGCACGCCATCCCCGCCGTGATCGGGGCCGAGGCGATCCAGCTCGCCGGCGTCCAGGCGGCCGTCGGCGCCGGAGTGGGCGTCGCCCTCCTGGCGACGCTCGGCCAGACGCCCGAAGGGCTCATCGCCCGCCCGGACCTCCCCACGCCGGAGCCGCTGCCGCTCTACGTGTGCGCCGCTCGGGCCGTCGACCGTGGCATCGTGGGAGAGGTGGCCGAAGCGCTGCGTCGCCTGCTCGGCGCCCACGATGTTCCTCGACCCGTTCAGCCGCTAGCCCAGGGAGCCTGAGATGTCGTCCCCTCTTCACGTCCCCGCCGACAAGTCAGCATCGGGCGACTTCGTGCGCTCGCCGAGCGGCGTGCTCGTCCCCGCCGACATCGACCCGTTCCACCGGCAGCTGCACCACATCGCCCCCAGCGGCCTCGTCGACCAGACGACCCAGACCAGCGGGATGCGTCGGCTCGAGGCGGTCAGCGGCAAGACCGTGGGCGCCCGCCACCTGTGGATGGGCCAGACCCACGTGCCCGGTGCCACCGCGTCGGCCAACCACCACCACGGCGCCTCGGAGACGGCGATCTACATCGTCTCCGGCAACCCGGTCTTCGTGTTCCTCGACATCGACGGTGACGAGCCCGTCGAGACCCGGATCGAGACCGCTCCGGGCGACTACGTCTTCGTCCCGCCGTGGGTGCCGCACCGCGAGGAGAACCCCGACCCCGACGAGGAGGCCGTCGTCGTCATCGCCCGCACGACGCAGGAGGCCATCGTCGTCAACCTCGACGGGCTGGACTGGTCCGAGGTGCGCATCGACGGCGGCCAGGGCTGAGGGGCCCTGTCGCTACGCTCCGGGCATGCCCCGACTCTCGGCTCGCGAGCTCATCGACCTCGTCCTCGACGATGGCTCCTGGGTCTCCTGGGACACTCCTCCGGCCCGGGTCGGCGTGTCGGAGTCGTACGCCGCCGAGCTCCGCGCCGCCTGCGAGCGGACCGGTGTCGACGAGTCAGTGCTGACCGGCGAGGGCACGATGCTCGGCCGCCGCGTCGCGGTCCTGGTGAGCGAGTTCGGCTTCCTGGCCGGGTCCATCGGCCGGGACTCCGCCGACCGGTTGGTGTCTGCGGTGAAGCGCGCGACCACGGAGCGTCTGCCGCTGCTCGCCGCACCCGCCTCCGGCGGCACTCGGATGCAGGAGGGCACGCCCGCCTTCGTGCAGATGGTGCGGATCACCGAGGCCGTCTCAGCGCACAAGGCCGCCGGCCTGCCCTACCTCGTCTACCTGCGCCACCCGACGACCGGCGGCGTGATGGCATCGTGGGGGTCGCTCGGCCACGTCACCGTCGGCGAGCCCGGCGCGCTGCTCGGCTTCCTCGGTCCGAAGGTCTACGAGCTGCTCAACGGACATCCGTTCCCTGCCGGCGTCCAGGTCGCCGAGAACCTCTACGCCCACGGCATCATCGACGCCGTCCTGCCACCCGACGAGATCGCCGGGATCCTCGACCGCGCTCTGACGATCCTGCAGACGCGCCCCGCTCCCGGCGGTCGAGTAGCGAGCGCCAGCGATCCCACAGGTCGAGTAGCGAGCGCCAGCGATCCCGCAGGTCGAGTAGCGAGCGCCAGCGAGCGTATCGAGACCCCCATCGAGACCTGGGACGCCGTCACTCGGTCGCGCCGCATGGACCGCCCCGGCGTACGCCGCCTGCTCAAGACCGCGGCCGCGGACGTCGTCCCCCTCAACGGAACCGGCCAAGGGGAGCGCGACCCGGCGCTGATCATCGCGCTCGCGCGGTTCGGCGACGCGCCCTGCGTGCTGCTCGCCCAGGACCGCCGCGAGCAGGCGCAGCAGGCGTTCGGGCCGCAGGCGCTTCGGGAGGCCCAGCGCGGACTGCGGCTCGCCGAGGACCTCGGCCTGCCGGTCCTCACCGTCATCGACACCCGAGGCGCCGCCCTGTCCCCCGAGGCGGAGAACGGCGGCCTCGCCGGCGAGATCGCTCGCTGCATCGACGGCCTCGTCTCGGTGCAGGCACCGACGCTCTGCCTCATGCTCGGGGAGGGCAACGGGGGCGGAGCGTTGGCGTTCCTGCCCGCCGACCGCGTGATCGCGGCGCAGCACGCCTGGCTCTCGCCGCTCCCGCCCGAGGGCGCCTCGGCGATCGTGCACGGCGACACCCGCCACGCGCCCGACATCGCCCGCGCCCAGCAGGTGCTCGCCCTCGACCTCGCCCAGCGCGGCATCGTCGACCGGATCATCCCCGAGATGCCCGACGCAGCGGACGAGCCCGACGAGTTCTGTCTGCGGGTCGGCGCCGTCATCGAGGCCGAGCTGACGGCGCTGCTCGCCGTCGGTCCTGGCTCACCGGCGAGCAGGGCCGCCCGCTACGCGTGAGCAGACCCACATGCCCACGCCCAGCCCGCCGAGCAGACGCAGATGCCCGCGCCCGGCCCGCCGAGCAGACGCAGATGCCCGCGCCCGGCCCGCCGAACAGACGCACATGCCCACGCGGTGTGGTCATCTGCGCCCGCTCAGCGCGTGTCAGGCGAACATCTGCGCCCGTTCGGCGCGTGTCAGGCGAACATCTGCGACGGGTCGCGCATGGTGTCGGCGACCTCGTTCAGGAACGCCGAGCCGGTCGCCCCGTCGATGTGACGGTGGTCGAAGGACAGCGCGAACGTGCAGACGTCGCGCACGGCCAGCCGGTCCTCGCCGTCGACCGAGACGACCCACGGGCGCTTCGAGACCGCGCCGAAGCAGAGGATCGCCGACTCGCCGGGGTTGATGATCGGCGTGCCGCCCTCCATGCCGAAGGGCCCGACGTTGCTGATCGTGAACGTCCCGCCCTGCTGCTCGGCCGGCTGCGTCTTCCCGTCCCGAGCGACGTCGGTGAGCGCGTTGATGGCCCGCCCGAGGTCAGGTCCGCTCATCAGGTCGGCGTCCTTGATGTTCGGCACGACCAGACCCCGAGGCGTGGCCGCCGCGATGCCGAGGTTGACGTAGTGGCGCAGCACGACCTCCTGCGCCGGCTCGTCCCACACCGCGTTGAGCAACGGGTGCTTGCGGAGCGCCTCGGTGACCGCGCGGGCGAGCACCAGCAGGGGGCTGACGCGCACGCCGGCGTACGCCGGGTCCTGCTTCAGCCGTGCCACCAGCCGCGTGGTCTCGGTGACGTCGACGGTCGTCCAGACCGAGACGTGCGGGATCGTGAAGGCGCTGGCCGTCATGGCCTGGCCCATCATCTTGCGGACGCCCTTGATCGGCTCCCGGGTGACCCGACCGGTGTAGACCGGCGACGGGACGTCATGCGACCTGGCCGCCGGAGCAGCCGACTCGTAGGACGTCGCGCCGGGGCCGACACCCGCGAGGTCCTCGCGCGTGACATCTCCGTTCGGCCCGGTCGGGGTCACCGTGCGCAGGTCGATGCCGGCCTCACGCGCGGCCAGCCGCACCGGCGGCTTGGCGAGCACCGGCCCGGTCGTGCCGGCGGCCTGGCCACCGGGGCGCGAGGACGACGTACGCCGCGCGCGCCGCTGGGTCGCCGCCTCGCGAGGTCCGTAGCCGACGAGGGTGCCGGGCGAGTCCCCCGCGGACTCGGCCGCGGCCGGCTGGACATGCGGCCGTTCGGACGCCGCCGCCGGCACGAACTCCGTCGGATGCGCGCCGCTGCCGATCCGGATGATCGGGGTGCCGACCTCGACGGTCGTGCCGACCTCGACGAGGAGCGCCTCGACGATGCCCGCGTAGGGGGAGGGCAGCTCGACGACCGACTTGGCGGTCTCGATCTCGCAGACGATGTCGTTGACCTGGACGGTGTCGCCGACCGCGACCCGCCAGGAGACGAGCTCGGCCTCGACGAGGCCCTCACCGACGTCGGGGAGCTTGAACTCCTGGGCGTTCACCACGCGAAGCTCCTGTCCACGGCGTCGAGCACCCGGTCGAGATCCGGCAGCCACTGGTGCTCGGCGCGGGCGGGCGGGTAGGGCGTGTCGAGGCCGCCGACACGCAGCACGGGGGCCTCGAGCGAGTAGAAGCACGACTCGGTGAGCCGGGCCGCCAGCTCGGCACCGAGGCCGAGGTTGGCGTGGGCCTCGTGGACGACGACGCAGCGGCCGGTGCGGCGTACGGACTCCTCGACGGGTCCCATGTCGAGCGGCGAGAGGGTGCGCAGGTCGATGACCTCCAGCGAGCGGCCCTCGGCCGCCGCAGCGTCCGCCGCGCGGAGCGCCACACCGACGGTCGGCCCGTAGGCGCACACCGTGACGTCGTCGCCCTGGCGGGCCACCTTGGCGGTGAAGAGCGGCTCCGGGGTCGCGTCGAGGTCGACCTCGACGGCACCGGCGTGATACTGCCGCTTCGGCTCCAGGAAGATCACCGGGTCCGGCGAGGAGATCGCCTGCTGGATCATCCAATAGGCGTCGGCGGGGTTGGAGCATGCCACGACCTTGAGGCCCGGCGTGTGGGCGAACTGCGCCTCCGGCGACTCGCTGTGGTGCTCGACGGCACCGATGCCGCCGCCGAACGGGATCCGGATCACGATCGGCATCGGGATCCGGCCGCCAGAGCGGAAGTGGAACTTCGCGACCTGCGCGACGATCTGGTCATAGGCGGGGTAGACGAAGCCGTCGAACTGGATCTCCACGACCGGCTTGTAGCCGCGCAGCGCCATGCCGACCGCGGTCCCGACGATGCCGGACTCGGCCAGCGGCGAGTCGACGACGCGGTCCTCGCCGAAGTCCTTCTGCAGGCCGTCGGTGACCCGGAAGACGCCGCCGAGCACACCGATGTCCTCGCCCATGAGGACGACCTTCGGGTCGTCCTCCATCGCCTTGCGCAGACCGGCGTTGAGGGCCTTGGCGAGCGTGAGCTTCATGGTGGTCATCGCGCAGCCTCCTCGAACGAGGCCAGGTAGTCGCTGTACTCGTCGCGCTGAGCGGCGAGCTCGTCGGGGATCTCGGTGTACACACGGTCGAACAGGTCGGTCACGACAGGCTCGGGCAGCGCCCGGCAGCCTTCGCGGAGATGGACGCCCAGCGCCTCGGCCTCAGCCGCCACCTCGTCGAAGAAGGACCCCTCGGCCAGGCCGTTGCGCCGCAGGTAGGCCTCCACGCGGGCGATCGGGTCGCGCAGCTTCCAGTGCTCGACCTCGTCGGAGTGCCGGTAGCGGGTCGGGTCGTCCGTGGTGGTGTGAGCGCCCATCCGGTAGGTGAACGCCTCGACGAACGTCGGACCGCCACCGTCACGGGCCCGTTGGAGGGCCGACTGCATGACGGCGTACGTCGCCAGCACGTCGTTGCCGTCGACACGGACACCCGGGAAGCCGAAGCCGTCAGCGCGGCGGTAGAGCGGGATGACGGACTGACGCGTGGTCGGCTCGGAGATCGCCCACTGGTTGTTCTGACAGAAGAAGACGACCGGGGCCTGGTAGGAGGCGGCGAAGACGAACGCCTCGTTGACGTCGCCCTGCGAGGTGGCGCCGTCGCCGAGATGGGCGACGACGGCGGTGTCCCGCTCGGGGTCGCCGGTGCCGACGGCACCGTCACGCTGGACGCCCATCGCGTAGCCCGTCGCGTGCAGCGTCTGTGCGCCGATCACGATCGTGTAGAGGTTGAAGTTGTGGTCGGACGGGTTCCACCCGCCGAAGTCGACGCCCCGGAAGAGCCCCAGCAGGCGCAGCGGGTCGACACCACGGCACCAGGCGACGCCATGCTCGCGGTAGGTCGGGAAGACGTAGTCCTGCGGGCGCAGGGCCCGGCCGGCGCCGATCTGAGCGGCCTCCTGGCCGAGGAGCTGGGCCCAGATGCCCAGCTCGCCGTGGCGTTGCAGTGCGGTCGCCTCGACGTCGAGGCGGCGGGTCAGGACCATGTCGCGATAGAGCCCGCGAACGGTCTCGTCGTCACCGTTGAAGGAGTAGGCCGGGTGCTCGACCCGCTCTCCCTCGGGGGTCAGCAGCTGCACGAAATTCGTGTCAGAAGGGGCGTCGGGCACGGTGCGCTCTCCTCAAACCTCAGGCGGCCTGCCGGGATCACCGGACGCCGCACTCCTGACAGTCGACGCCGCCGCGGGGGTGGTGCGGAGCGTGTGACCTGGCCCACAGGCGGGTTGTCCCCAACTTAGCGCGAACGCCGCATCCGCATCGAACTGACGTGACGCGGTGCACAGTGGCGTTCGTCGCAGGATCAGCCGCGCCCGTGAGGCTCGAGCCAGACCGAGGTGTCCGGACCCTTCGGGATGATCCCGGACGGGTTGATGTCGTGGTGCACGACGTAGTAGTGCGCCTTGATCTGGTCGAAGTCGGTGTTCTCGCCGAAGCCCGGCGTCTGGTAGAGGTCGCGGGCGTAGGCCCACAGCACCGGCATCTCGGTGAGCTTGTTGCGGTTGCACTTGAAGTGGCCGTGGTAGACGGCGTCGAAGCGCGCCAGCGTCGTGTAGAGCCGAATGTCGGCCTCGGTGAGGGTGTCCCCCATCAGGTAGCGACGGTCGGCGAGCCGCTCCTCGAGCCAGTCCATCGCGTCCCACAGTCGGGTGTACGCAGCGTCGTACGCCTCCTGGGAGCCGGCGAAGCCGCAGCGGTAGACCCCGTTGTTCACCTCCACGAAGATCCGCTCCATCACCGTGTCCATCTCCTCGCGGAGGTGCGCGGGCCACAGGTCGGGCGCACCGTCGGCGTGGAACTCCTGCCACTCGAAGAAGAGGTCGTGGGTGATCCACGGGAAGTCGTTGGTGACCACCTGGCCGGTCGGGATGTCGACGATGGCCGGCACAGTGATCCCGCGCGGATAGTCTGGATAGCGCTCGAGGTAGGCCTCCTGGAGCCGCTCGATGCCGAGGACCGGGTCACGGCCGTCCGGGTCGAGGTTGAACGCCCAGCTCCGCTTGTCGTGGACGGGACCGGGCGTGCCGAGGGAGATGACGTCCTCGAGGCCGAGGAGCCGTCGCACGATGATCGAGCGGTTCGCCCACGGGCAGGCCCGGGCCGCCACCAGCCGGTAGCGCCCCGGCTCGACCGGCCACAGCGGCACCGTCGCCGGTCCACGCTCGGGCACCCGGGCGCCCCGGGTGATCCGGTCGGGGATGTAGCGCATGTCGCGGTTGAAGTCCTGCCCCTTCTCGACGTACGCCGGCTTCAGGTCCTGGGTCATGTCACGCACGTTATCCAGCCAGCCCCTCGCTCACCCCCGCCCCCTAAGGTCGAGGCGTGTTTCCGTTCGGCGGCGTCGCGTTCATGCTCCTGGGCGCACTCCTCGCCGGCGCGGTTCTCGCCCTTGCGGCCGCCGCGCTCACCCGCTGGGTCGGCTGGGGGACGGCCTGGGCGGTCGCGGGACTGCTCTGGACGATCGCCGTCATCGGGCTGGTGACGCTCATCCCGGCGTACGGAGCCCCTGGCATCGTGCCCGCCGAAGGACGTCTCACCACGTGCTCCTGGGACATCGGCGGGCCGGCCCCGGATGGGTTCTGGATCTTCGCCAGCGGCCAGCGCCTGCTCAACACGGTCCTCTTCATCCCGTCCGGGGTGCTGCTGGTCGTGGTCGCGAGCCGCTGGCGCCATGCGTGGGTCACCGTGCCGCTCGGGTTGGTGGCGCTCGCGGCCTACTCCGCAGCGATCGAGTGGACCCAGCTCGTCGTCGCGCGCCTCGACCGGGCCTGCGACGTCACGGACGTCATCGACAACACCACCGGGGCGGTCATCGGCGTGGCGATCGGAGTGCTGCTGATCGGGCTGCGCCGGCTCCTGGTGCGCGACTTCCGACGCTGAGTCTGCGGCGCCTCCTACGCTGAGCCCGTGACCGGTCCGCAACCCCGCCCGAGCGTCGCCGCCATGCCGTCGTACGTCGCCGGCAAGCCCGCCGCGGCCGACGCCTACAAGCTCTCCTCCAACGAGAACCCCTACCCGCCACTGCCCGGTGTGCTGGAGGCGGCCGTCTGGGCGGCGGCGCAGATGAACCGATACCCCGACATGGGCAACACGGCGCTCTACGCGGCGCTCGCCGAGACATACGGCGTTCCGGTCACCGACCTCGCCGTCGCGACCGGGTCGACGGGGCTGATCTATGGGCTTCTCACGGCGTTCTGCGAGCCGGGCGACGAGGTGGTCTACGCCTGGCGGTCCTTCGAGGCCTACCCGATCGCGGCCGTCGCCGCGGGGGCCTCCTCCGTCCAGGTGCCGACGAGACCCGACGGGCGACACGATCTCGACGCGATGGTGGCGGCGATCGGGCCGCGGACGAAGGTCGTGCTGCTGTGCAGCCCCAACAACCCGACCGGACCTGCGCTCACCCAGACCGAGCTCGACGGCTTCCTCGACCGCGTGCCGGACGAGGTGCTAGCGGTGCTCGACGAGGCCTACGTCGAGTTCGTCCGCATCGCCGACCCGGTCGACGGCCTCGCGACCTACCGCTCCCGCGAGAACGTCGCCGTCGTGCGGACGTTCTCGAAGGCGTACGGTCTCGCCGGCTTCCGCGTCGGCTACGCGATCGCGCGGCCGCCCGTCGCCGCAGCTCTGCGTGCGGTCACGCTCCCCTTCGGCGTCAACCTCGTCGCACAGGCCGCGGCGGTCGCCTCGTTGCAGGCCCGTCCCGAGCTCGAGAAGCGCGTCGAGGCGCTGGTCGCCGAGCGCTCCCGCGTGGTGGACGCGGTCCGAGCCGCGGGCTGGGAGCTTCCCGATGCCCAAGGCAACTTCGTCTGGTTCGCGATGGGGCCCGACCGGATCAGTGAGTTCGTCGCGGCGGCCGAGGCCGACGGCATCACGGTGCGTCCGCTCGGCGGTGACGGGGTCAGAGTCTCCATCGGCGAGCCCGAGGCCAACGACCGCGTGATCCGGCTCGCCCAGCGCACGCGCGTCCCCGACTGACGCCCGGCCGGCGCCGCTGGGGCCCGCGCGGCGCATGGCCGCTCGCGCAGCCCGGCCCGCCGCTGTACGGTCCCGGCGCGACACGCCGTACCCTCCGGCGTGTCGCCTCCGCGCGGCGCATGGGCGGGCCCGGCCCGCGGGCCCGGGCCCGCGGGTAGGGGACCGCGCGGGCGCATCGGCCGCTCCCGTGGGCGCGGCCCGCGGAAAGCGCGCGGCGCGTGGCCGCTCACGTAGCGCGGCCCGCCACTGCAGTGTCCCGGCGCGACACGCCGTACCCCTCGGCGTGTCGCCTCCGCGCGGCGCATGGGCGGGCCCGGGCCCGCGGGTCGGGACCGCGCGGCCGCATCGGCCGCTCACATAGCGCGGCCCGCCACTGCACGGTCCCGGCGCGACACGCCGCACCCCTCGGCGTGTCGCCTCCGCGCGGCGCATGGGCGGGCCCGGGCCCGCGGGTCGGGACCGCGCGGGCGCATCGGCCGCTCACATAGCGCGGCCCGCCACTGCACGGTCCCGGCGCGACACGCCGCACTCTTCGGCGTGTCGCTTCCGCACGGCGCATGGCCGGGCCGGTGGATGACCGTGACGCGCGTGTGTGCCTGTGGATGAGCACCGCCACCAAGGCGCGACCTGCCGCAGACTCGCGGCGTGGATCTGGTAACCCTGCTCGTGCACCTCGGCGGAGTCGCTGACACCGGCACGCTGCTGGCGAACATCTCGCGCCGTGCCCTCCGCACCGCAGTGGACCGTCGCGAGGTTGTCCGCATCGGCCGCAACCGCTACGCCCTGCCGGTCGTCGAGGACGCGCTTCGCCAGGCTCATGAGCACAACGCCTTCGTCACCCATCTGAGCGCGGCGGCTCACTGGGGCTGGGAGGTCCGACTTCCTCCTGATCGGCCGCAGCTCGCCGTGCCTCGCGGTCGCGCCCTGCCGGAGATCGAGGGTGCCGACCTCCGTCGCCTCGACCTCCCCAGAGAGGTCATCCACGGGTGGGCCACCACCAAGCTGCAGACCGTGCTGATGTGCGCAGCGGACCTGTCGTTCGGCGACGCGCTGGCGGTGGCCGACTCGGCGCTACGCCACCGCGATGTCACGCCGTCGCAGCTGACCGGCGCGGCCGCTGCCTTCACGGGAGCTCGCGGGACTGCCGTGCGGACCGTCGCCTCCTACGCCGACGGCAAGGCGGCCAACGCCTTCGAGTCGGCCACCCGAGCACTGGCGATCGAGGCGGGGTTGAGCGTCATCCCCCAATATCGCGTCGAGATCGACGGCACCGTGCTCCACCCCGATCTGGCAGACCCCTTGCGCGGCATCGTGATCGAGGCCGAGTCATGGGAGTTCCACGGCAAGCGCCAGGCCGACTTCGAGCGCGACTGCGAGCGCTACACCCTCCTCACCCTGGACGGCTGGTTGGTCCTGCGCTTCACGTGGCGGCAGGTGATCCACCGTCCTGCTTGGGTCATGGCCCGCATGGCAGACGCCGCCGCGGCGGCCGCTCGCTGCGCCTGATCAGCGCGACACGCCGTACCCTGCGGCGTGTCGCCCCCGCGCGGCGCATGGCCGGGCCGGGCCCGCGCGGCGCATGGCCGGGCCGGACCCGCGCGGCGCATGGCCAGGCGCGGCCGTCGGGTACGGCGCCCACGGCGCACCCGCCGCTCCCGTGGCGCGGCCCGCCGCTGCGCGATCCGGGCGAGACATGCCGAACCCTCCGGCGTGTCGCTCCCGCGCGGGGCATGGCCGGGCCGGACCTGCGCGGCGCATGGCCGGGCCGGACCTGCGCGGCGCATGGCCGGGGGCCCGGCCTTCGGGTACGGCGCACCCGCCGCCCCCGTGGCGCGGCCCGCCGCTGCGCGATCCGGGCGAGACACGCCGAACCCTCCGGCGTGTCGCTCCCGCGCGGCGCATGGCCGGGCCGCGCCCGCGGGTCCGGAACAGCGCGGTGGAGGGTCCGGCGGCCGGGTACGCCGTGCATCGGGAGGCCGCGGCCGCCCATCGGCGCTGTGCTTGACTGGCCGCCGTGAGACTCCTCGGCTGGCTCGTCAGCAACGCGGTCGCCCTGGCGGTCGCGACGTGGCTGATCGACGGGATCAGCTTCACCGGCCCCAGCACCGGCGGCGCCGAGATCCGGCACAAGCTGCTGCCGCTCATCGGCGTTGCGATCATCCTCGGGGTCGTCAGCTCGTTCGTGAAGCCGATCCTGAAGCTGCTCAGCCTGCCGATCATCATCTTGACGCTCGGTCTCTTCCTGCTCGTCCTCAACGCCGCGATGCTCCTGCTCACCGGCTGGCTGGCCGGCAAGCTCGGGATCGGCTTCGAGGTCGACGGCTTCTGGGCCGCGGTCGCCGGCGCCATCATCATCACGATCGTCACCTGGCTCGTCGACAAGGTCCTCGACCGGTGACGGGGGTGCGGATCCCGCCGCCGCGCGTGCCGGGACGGTACGCCGTCGCGCTCGTCTGCCTCGGCAACATCTGCCGCTCGCCGATGGCCGACGTCGTGCTCCAGCACCGGCTCGAGACCGACGACCGCATCGAGGTGCGCAGCGCCGGCACCGGCGACTGGCACGTCGGCCGGCCCATGGACGACCGGGCGGCGAGCACGTTGAGGCGCCACGGCTACGACCCGAGCCGGCACCGCGCCCAGCAGGTCGGGGCGGACTGGCTGGACCGCTTCGACCTCGTCCTCGCGATGGACGAGGCGAACCTGAGCGACCTCGGCGGACGCCGCGACCGGGTGCGGCTCTTCCGCGACTTCGATCCCGTGGGCGCGGGCGGCGAGGTTCCGGACCCCTATTACGGTGGCGACGACGGCTTCGAGGAGGTGCTGGCCATGGTGGAGCGAACGACGAAGGCCCTGGCCGCCGAGCTCGCCGCGGTGCTCGCCTCCGACCCCGCCTCCGACGGCGCCACCGACGGCGCCCCCCACCCCACCACGGATCTCGCCACCAATCTCACCACCGACCTCACCGCGGAGCTGCGCGAGCAGTGAGCCGGGCGTCGGTGGTGGCGCGGCGTGCTGAGGAGCTCCTCGGCACGCCCGTCGTCGCCACCTCACCGGTCGCCGGCGGTGACGTCGCTCGTGCGACCAAGCTCCGTCTCAACGACGGGAGCGTCGTGCTGGTCAAGACGCTCCCCCACCCGCCGGAGGGTTTCTTCCGCGCGGAGGCACGCGGCCTGGCTTTGCTGGACGAGGCGGGCCTGCCGGTCCCGGAGCTGCTCGCCGCCGCGGACGACTGCCTGGTCCTGCGGTGGATCGAGCCCGGCAAGCCCACCGGCGAGGGCGCCGAGACGCTCGGCCGCGCGTTGGCGACCGCGCACCGGCGCCCGTGTGACGGCTACGGCCTCGACGCCGACGGCTTCATCGCCACGCTGCCCCTCCCGAACCGACCGACGCCGACGTGGCCTGAGTTCTACGCGACGCGGCGGCTTCTCCCCTATCTCAAGCTCGCCCATGACCGCGGTGCGCTCGAGGACGACGAGACTCGGAGGATCGAGGCCGTCGTACCGCGCCTCGAGGGGCTGCTGCCGATCGAGCCACCTGCACGCCTCCACGGCGACCTGTGGAACGGGAACGTCGTGTGGGGCGCCGACGGCCGCGCCTGGGTGATCGACCCGGCGGTGTACGGCGGCCACCGCGAGATGGACCTGGCGATGCTGTTGCTCTTCGGGCTGCCGCAGCTGGAGCGGCTCGTCGACGCCTACCAGGAGACCTACCCGCTCACCGACGGCTGGGAGGACCGGATCGGTCTGCACCAGCTCTTCCCGCTCCTGGTGCACGCGGCGCTCAACGGCTCCGGGTACGGCGCCCGCGCCGCCGCCCTCGCCGCCCGATACGCCACATAACACGCCACGTAACACGCCACGTAACACGCCACGTAACACGCCACGTAACGCCCACCGCGGCCCCGTCGTTGACGCGGTCGTGAGCGCATCGGACGAGGAGGACTTCCACGTGCTGGTGGAGTCTCTGGGCACGCTCCTGTCCCTTTCCGCCCACCATCCCCGGGACACGGTCGTGCTCGCCGAGGCGATGGTCGAGCTCGAGGCGAGGTGCGCGACCGGCGAGGTTAGGGGCACCCCTCCCGGGACACCGGGCCCGCATGGCCGTGACCTCGAAGACCGCCGCGACCACCCCTGACAAGGTGTGGGAGGTGCTCGCCGACGGCTGGCTCTTCCCCCTTTGGGTGGTGGGCGCCTGCCGGATTCGCGACGTGGACGCAACCTGGCCGCAGCCCGGCTCGCGGCTGCACCACTCGGTCGGCGTCTGGCCGGTGGTCAGCAACGACCACACCGAGGTGATCGCCTGCGAGCCCGGGCAGAGGCTGGAGCTGCAGGCGCGCGCTTGGCCGCTCGGCGAGGCACGCGTCATCATCACCGTGAAGCCGGCGACTCACGGCGCGACACGGGGAAGCGAGATCACCATCGAAGAGGACCTCACCCACGGTCCGGGATCGCTGCTGCCGAAGCCGCTGCGGTCCAGCGCGCTGCACGTCCGCAACGTCGAGACGCTCGCCCGCCTGGCCATGCTGGCCGAGGGCCGTTCGTGACGTCGTACGACGCCATCGTCATCGGCGCCGGGCCCAACGGCCTCGTCGCCGCCAACCACCTCGTCGACGCCGGCTGGTCGGTCCTCGTGCTCGAGGCTCAGCCCACGCCCGGCGGTGCTGTGCGCAGCGACCGCGAGGTGCACGACGGGTTCGTCCACGACACCTTCAGCTCCTTCTACCCGCTCTCGGCGGCGTCGCCCACGATCAGCTCGCTCCGGCTCGAGGAGCACGGCCTCGTCTGGCGGCATGCGCCCGCTGTCGTCGCCCACCACGTGCCGGACGCCGGATGGGCGCTGCTGCACCGCGACCGCGACGTGACCGCCGCGAGCCTCGACGCGCTCGCGCCTGGCGACGGTGAGGCATGGCTGGAGCTGTGCCGGCAGTGGGACCGCATCGGCGGCCAGGTCGTTCGAGCGCTCCTGTCCCCCTTCCCGCCGGTCCGGCACGGTCTGGCCGCGCTGCTCCGCGTCCCCGGCGCCGGCGGGCTCGGGCTCGTCCGCGACCTGCTGATGCCGGTGGCGGACTTCGGACGCCTCAGGTTCGCCGGTGAGGGGGCGCGGCTGCTCATCGCCGGGAACGCCGCCCACGCCGACATCCCGATGTCCGCGCCCGGGTCGGCGATGTTCGGGATCCTCATGACGATGCTCGGGCAGACGGTCGGCTTCCCGGTGCCCGAGGGCGGCGCCGGCCGGCTGGCTGAGGCGTTGGCCAGCCGGTTCCGCGGCCGTGGGGGCGAGCTGCGCTGCGGAGCCGAGGTGACCGACGTCGAGGTGGAGGGACGTGAGGTCCGCGCCGTGCGGACTGCCGGAGGGGAGCGGTACGCCGCCCCCGTGGTCGTCGCCGACGTGATCGCCTCCCGGCTCTTCGGAGGACTGGTGCCGACCGAGCAGCTGCCACCGCGCGTCGCCAAGGGCATGCGCGGCTTCGAGCTGGATCCCGGCACGGTGAAGGTGGACTGGGCGCTCTCCGGGCCCATCCCCTGGCGCACCGCGCCGCCGCATCCGCCCGGCACCGTCCACGTCGCGTCGTCGGTCGACGAGCTCAGCCGGACCGGCCAGCAGATCAGCGGTCGCACCGTGCCCGACCAGCCGTTCCTCCTCGTGGGCCAGATGACGACCAGCGACCCCACCCGCTCGCCGGCGGGCACGGAGTCGGCGTGGGCCTACAGCCACGTGCCCCAGGTCGTCGAGCGCGACGCCGGCCCCGACGGGCTCACGGGGCGCTGGGACGACGCGGAGACCGAGCGGTACGCCGACCGCATGCAGGCACGCCTCGAGGGTCTCGCGCCCGGCTTCGGCGATCTGATCCTCGCGCGCCGCGTGCTGGGGCCGCGGGAGCTCGAAGAGCGTGATGCGAACCTCGTCGGCGGCGCGATCAACGGCGGCACCGCGCAGCTCCATCAGCAGCTGGTCTTCCGCCCGGTGCCCGGCCTCGGACGCGCCGAGACGGGGATCCGCGGCCTGTACCTCGGGTCGGCTTCGGCCCACCCCGGGGGCGGCGTACACGGCGCCGCCGGCATGAACGCCGCCCGCGCCGCTCTGGCCCACCACCGGCTCAGGTCGGTCGGCCGCATGGTCGGCATCAGCCGCTGACGGTGCTCAGGTCGGCGTCGAGGGCGCAGCGGTGGGCAGCGCGGCGTCCGGCTGCGGTCGCGCCGCGAGCCAGTCGACGAGCTTCTCCGCGGTGAGCGGCGGCGAGTAGAGGTAGCCCTGGCCCACCGGGCAGCTCAACGAGCGGAGCAGCTCGGCCTGCTCGACCCGCTCGATGCCCTCGGCCACGACATCGAGGCCGAGCGTCTTGCCCACCCGGACGATCGCCCCGATCACGGCGCCGCTGGTGACGGGGTCGTCGGAGTCGGACAGGAACGAGCGGTCGATCTTCAGCTCGTCGATCGGGAGGGTGACCAGCTGGCTGAAGGAGGCATAGCCCGTGCCGAAGTCGTCGAGGCTCACGCGGATTCCCTGCTCCCGCAGCTGGCGCAGCGTGCTGACACCCGTGTCGGCGTCGAGGAGCCGGCTCTCGATGAGCTCGACGGTGATCCGTCCGGGCGCGATGCCGTGACGACGCACGAGCGCCTGCATCGCCTGGGGCACCGGTCCGGCGCGGAGCGAGTCGGGCGAGGCGTTGATCGACATCCGCGGGATGTGGACGCCGGCGGCGTCCCAGGCGCACAGCTGCTCCAGCGCCTTCTCGAACACCAGCCGGTCCAGCGCCCGTCCCATGCCGAGCTGTTCGGCGATCTTCACGAACCGGGCCGGCGAGATCGGGCCGTGGACACCGTCGACCCAACGGGCGAGCACTTCGACGCCGACGACCGCTCCGGTACGGAGGTCCAGCTGCGGCTGGAAGACCAGGTCGATCTCCCGTCGCTCGATCGCGGCCCGCAGCGCTCGACCGACGGTGAAGCGGTCACGCGCCTCCTCGGCCATCTCGGGCTCGAAGAACACCGCGGTGCCCGGGTGCTCCCGCTTGCCGTGCGCGAGGGCGACCATCGCCGCCCGGACGAGCGACGGCACGTCGGCCCCGTCCCGCGGCCCGACCGCGACGCCGACTGTCAGGGCGCCGGCGTCGGTGGACGCTGGACGGTCCGGGACGACCGCGAGGTGGCTGACGACGTCATGGAGTCGGCACTCATCCGCGCTGGGCACCAGCACGAGGAAGTAGGGCCCGCTCATGCGGCGTACCTGTCCCTCGAGCTCCGCCGCCACCCACTGGACCCTCTCCGCGGCCTCCATGAGGAGCAGCTCGCCTTCATCGGCGCCCACCACGTGGGTGGTGATCAGATAGCTCTCGGCCTCGACGACCAGGACCGCGCCCGTGCTGGGACCGAGGACGGTCGCGTCGATGGGCTCGTAGTGCAACAGCCCCGTCACCGGGTCGGCGTCGCGCTCATCAGGCCGCATGTCGGTCTCGAGGGCCTCAACGCTGAGGGTGCGCGCACCGGTGAGAGCGCGTACGGCGCGGCGAGCCCAGCTCGCTCGGCGCGCGTCGGCCGAGTCGGTCTCCCGATGTGGCGCTCCCACGTGGCTCCTCCATGTGATGGGTTCCCCCGCTCCCAGGATTTACCATCGGCCGGCCGCCGTGTCGCCTGCGGGGTTTCTGAGGGTGTCTGTGCGGATGAGCATGCCTGGACACGATCAGCCCTCGACGGCCGGGGCCCCACTGTCGTGACTCCGCCGTTGGGGCGCGGGCGAGGCTCGGGCGAGGCTCGGGCGAGATGACGCCGGTGGTCTCGGATGCCAGGCCCTTGGGCGCCCGGACCAGACTGTTCGGATGGAGCTGGTGCGCGCACGCCTCCTCGCGGACCTGGACCGCGCTCGACGCCGCCTGGCCGAGCTGACCGGCGACTTCCGGGAGATCATCGAGGCTTCGCAGTCGACCAACGCCGACGACGAGCATGACCCTGAGGGCGCCACCATCGCGTTCGAGCGCTCCCAGGTCGCCACGCTGATCGCGCAGGCCCGTCAGCGGCTCGAGGACGCCGACGCGGCGATGCGTCGGCTGGAGGCAGGGACCTACGGGGTGTGCGAGCGCTGCGGCCGCCCCATCCCGACGGAGCGGCTCGAGGCGAGGCCCACGGCGCGGACCTGCGTGTCCTGCCCGGCGTGATCCGCGCGTGGTGAAGCCCAGCGTGACCGGGAGGTCACGCTGGGCTTCACTCGGAATCGTGGCGGAGAGCGCCTACCGCGTGATCCTCACCACCTTCGAGGTCTTCGCGACGCCGACAAGGCCGGACGCGGTCTCCGTCACTCGCACCGCGACCTTCGTGCCGCGGTCAGCGCGCCGCACCTTGTAGGTCACGCCGGTGGCGTGGGCGATGGCTCGCCCGTTGCGGAGCCACTGGTAGCGAACGGTGGCACCCGGCGTCGTCTGGACGCTCACTCGCAGCCTGCGACCCGCCTTGTGCGCTCCGGTCACGACCGGCGTGCTCAGGCTCAGCGCGCCCTTCACGGTGATCGTCTGCGGCGCGCTGGTGTTCCCGGCCCGGTCGACGGCGCGGTAGGCGAAGGTCTGCGACGTCCCCCGCACCTGGACCGGGGCGCCGTACGCCGCCCAGTGTCGGCCGCCATCGGTCGAGTACTGGATCTGCTTGACACCCGACACCTGGTCGGAGGCCGACAGGACGAGCCGGCCGCCGGATCCGGTCGCGGTGACGGTCGGCGCCGTGGTGTCGATCCGGACCACGAGCTCCTGGACCCGACTGAAGTGGCCGGCACCGTCGGTGGCGAACACTCGCACCGTGTGGATCCCGTCGCCGGTGATCTCGAGGGGGTCGGTGTAGGGCCGGGTCTCGCCGCCGTCGACGCCGATGTAGGCCTGGTCCCCGTCGTTGCCCACGCTCACCGTGACCGAGACGGGGCCGGTGAGCCAGCCGCCGCTCGGCGCCGGGGTCGTCGAGATGGACACGATCGGCGGCGTCCCGCTCGGCGCCTTGACCACGCCCGCCGCCGAGGAGCCGACGAGCTGCGGCAGGTCGAACTGGGCGTCGTAGCTCGCCACCTTCACGCCAGAGACGCCCTGGTTCTTGGCCAACTGGGCGAACGGCGCCGACTGGCTCACGACGTTCAGGATCCGCATCGCGCTGCGCTGGAGGTCGCCGAGCCGCATCGGGTAGCTGGTGGCGGTGTAGTTGCCCTTCACCACGACGGTGTAGGCCGTGACCGGCGTTGTGCCGTCACCCGGAGTGGCGTGGACGACGTTGGTCAGCGTGATCGCGGCCTTCTGGGCCGTGGTCAGTGCGGCGCCGGAGAGCAGCGACTGCACGTACTTGTAGGCGTCGTCGACCGAGCCGAGCTTCGCGTCGGCCGCGAACGTCATGTTGTTGATCGCGTCGACGGTCGCCGTGCCGGAGGCCGGCTGCTTGCTCAGGTCGGTGCTGCCGTCGATCGTCGTGGAGATCGTCTCGGCGCCGCTGGCCGAAGGCGTGAGACCGCCGAACTGCCAGGAGTACGTCGTCCGGGTGGGCGTGACCGTCTTGGTGTAGACCGGGAGACCGGCGACATCGATGGTCGGCGCCTGCTTCTCGATGGCGTTGATGACGTTCTGCGGGGCATTGCCGGGCTCGATGAGATCGTTGCCCGAGTACATCGTCGCCGTCGCGCTGTGGCTGCCGCCCCAGTCGGTCATCACCAGGCCCTTGAAGCCCCACTCGCCGCGCAGGATGTCGGTGAGCAGGTCGTAGTTCTCGGCCGCATAGGTGCCGTTGATCCGGTTGTAGGAGCTCATCACGGCCATCGGCTGCGCCGTGGTCACGGCGATCTCGAAGGACTTCAGCTCGAGCTCCCGCGCCGCACGCTCGCCGACGACGGAGTTGCCGCCACTGCGGCGCGTCTCCTGGTTGTTGAACGCGAAGTGCTTGATCGTCACGCCGACGCCCGGGTTGCTCTGCACACCGAGGCTCGTGGCTGCCGCCGTGAGGCCGGCGACCAGCGGGTCCTCGGAGTAGTACTCGAAGTTGCGGCCGTTGAGCGGGTCACGGTGCAGGTTCATGCCGGGGGCGAGCCACAGGGTGACGCCGGCCTCGATCATCTCCTTGCCCACCGCGTCGCCGACCTCCTGGATCAGCGCACGGTTCCAGGTCTGGGCGAGCATGGTGCCGATCGGCCACGCCGTCTCCCACTGGTAGGTCTTCGGCGTGGTGTTGATCTGCTGCGTGAGTCGCAGTCCGGCCGGGCCGTCGGAGAGGGCCATCCCCGGGATGCCGAGGCTCTCGTACTTCGCGGTCGTGTAGCCGGCGGCACCGATCGCGGAGGGGGTGGTCCCGCCGACGTTCGCGCCTTCGACGATGTTGGCGAGCTGTGTCACGTTCAGCTTGGCGACGAACTGCTCCATCGTGGTCCGCCCGGCGGCCACGTCGTAGAGCGTGCTGGCCGGGTCGGTGTCGACCTGCTTGATGGTCTCACCCGCCTTGGCGGCGTACGGCGCGCCGGTGCCCTCCCAGCTGGTCTGCTTCGAGTCGAGGTAGGTCGTGACGCTGGAGACCTTGCCGCGGTCGATCGCGTCGTAGGGCTGCGAGCTCGGCACGGCGACGCTCTGCTCGTACGGCGAGCGGGCGTCCTTCGGCGCGAAGCCGCTGGTGTCGAGGGTGACCTTCGGAGCGGCCGCCATCTGCTCAGCCTCGTCGGCGTACCCATAGAAGTCGGCCGGGTCGCTGGTCAGCGCGGTGGCGGGTGCCTGGTCGTTGAGCTCGTGGTTGTCGAGCTCGGTCGGGGTGTCGGCGCCGAGCTCGAGCCGGGTCGCGACCTGGGTGTTGCGCGAGGAGTCGCCGACCCGCACGACGTACTCGCCCTTGTCCATCACCCACCGTGCGGTGTCCTCGTCGAAGGAGGCCAGCGAGGTGGTGTCGAAGGTGATCGTGACGGTCTGGGAGTCGCCAGGGGCGAGGGTGTCGGTCTTCGTGTAGCCCTTGAGCTCCTGGTACGGCTTGTCGAGACCCGTCTGCGGAGCCGAGACGTAGACCTCGACGACCTGCTTGCCGCTGTAGCTCTTGCCGACGTTGGTGACGCGTGCCTTGACGCTCACCTTGCTCATGTCGGCAGTGACGCTGAGCGGGTCGATGTTGAAGTCGGTGTAGGACAGCCCGTAGCCGAACGGGTAGTTGACGACGCTCTCGGGGTGCGCCGCGTCGATGTTCTTGTAGAAGGAGTCGAAGTAGCGGTAGCCGACGTAGACGCCCTCGCTGTAGCTCTCGTCGTTGCCCGTGCCGTCGTTGTTGCCGAAGGTGGCCGCCGCCGGGTAGTCGGCATACGCCGAGGCCCAGGTGTCGGTGAGCTTGCCGGACGGGCTGACCTCGCCGTCGAGGACCTGGACGAGGGCGGCGCCGCCTTGCTCGCCTGCCTGGCTCATCAGGAGCAGGGAGTCGAGCGCGGTGCCCCCGGCCGGGTCGGTCTCGGAGGCGTTGATGTCCTTGAAGAACTCGGTGTCCATGACGCCGCCGGTGTTGAGGACGACGACGACGTGCCTGTACGTCTGACCGAGCAGCTCGATGTTCGCCCGCTCGGTGTCGGTCAACAGGTAGTCGCCCTGTCCCGACTTGCGGTCCGCGCCCTCGCCGGAGTTGCGCGCGACCACGAAGATCGCCGTGTCGGTCGGAGCCGTCGGCTTCCGCGTGATGGCAGTGAGCGGCTGCTCGACCGAGGAGTAGTCCGGCGCCGCCGCGAGCACGCCGCCGTTCGGGTTCGGCGGGTACTTGGTGTTGAACGCCGAGGTCATCGCGTTCCAGTAGTCCGGGCTGGTGGTGATCGTGTAGCCCGCGGCCTCGAGCCCCTGGCGGACGGTGACGTTCGACCGGTTGTTGACGGCCCCCGACCCGGTCCCGCCCTTGACGGTGACGTAGGCGCCGACGCCGTAGAGCGCGACGTTGCCGCTGGAGGCCATCGGCAGCGCGTGGTCGTGGTTCTCGAGGAGCACCATGCCCTCGGTGGCGGCCCGCTGCGAGAGTGCGGCGTTGGCGGACTCCAGCGCCGAGACGCCCGGGTTGGTGGTGGCTGCGGTCGCAGTCGCGACAGGAAAGGCCGAGACAGCCCGTGGCGAGCACGGCCAGTCCCCGTGTGAGCACACGACGTGGTGGTTGGCGCATGGAGTCGTCCTCTCTGACAACTCATGGGCGGCGGGCCCGCCCGAGCGAACGTGACGCCGCTCACGGTAAAGGGCGGTTTTACTGACGTCAACGACCCGAAAGAAATTACTTTTCCTTGCTTTTATGTGTGTTTTAGCGCATAAAATCAGGTGTGAAGTCCCGCGAGAAGTACGCACCCTCGCCTACAGTTCGGCTCGTGCCCACCACCCCGTCACCGCGCGACCGGACCCGTGCGGAGCTGCTGCGCCTGATCCGCCACGGGGGCGGAGTCACCCGTGCGGAGCTCACGCGGATGTCCGGCATGTCGCGCAGCGCCGTCAACGCGGCGGTCGCGACCCTGCTCGCCGAGCAGACGATCACCGAGACCGACGCCGAGCCGAAGGGCCCCGGCACGGGGAGCGGCCGCCCCGGGACACGGCTGCTGGCCAACGGGGGACCCGTCGCGGGCATCGACTTCGGACACAACCACCTGCATGTCGCCGTCGCCGACGCGTCCGGCCACCTGCTGGGCGATCGTCGAGCCGTCCTCGACGTCGATCTGGCGGCGGAGGAGGCGATGGACGCGGCAGCTGACCTGCTGGCCGAGCTTCGGCGCGACAAGGGTCTCGGCGACCTCGAGGCCGTCGTGGCCGGGATCCCCGGACCCATCGACGTCCGTTCCGGCCTCGTGCAGTCGCCGACGATCCTCTCCGGCTGGGTGGGCCGATCCCCCGCCACGGAGCTCGGCCGACGCATCGGCGTGCCGGTGCACGTGGAGAACGACGCAGCGTTGGGCGCGATGGGCGAGCTGTACGCCGGCGCCGGCCGCTCCCACCGGCACTTCCTCTACATCAAGTCCTCACACGGCATCGGCGCGAGCCTCGTCCTCGACGGCGCGCTCTACCGCGGCGGCACCGGACTCGCGGGCGAGATCGGGCACACGAACCTCGCCGACCGCTCGGAGCTGTGCCGGTGCGGCAACCGCGGCTGCCTCGAGGCCGTGGTGTCGGTGAACTCCGTCCGAGAGCAGGTCGCCCACACCCACCCCGGTCTGAGCGCCGAGGACGTGCCGATCGACGGCACCGCCGACGCGGTGACGCGCCGGATCCTGGAGGAGTCCGGTCGGGTGCTCGGGCGTGCCGTGAGCGATCTGTGCAACCTGACCAACCCGACGGCCGTCATCGTCGGCGGCGAGCTCGGCTCCGGCAACCGCTGCTTCGTGGAGGGCGTCGAGGAGGCCGTACGCCGCTATGCGCTGCAGGCCACGGCCGATGCCCTCGTGGTGACTCCTGCCGCGCTCGGCACGCGTGCCGAGCTCCGCGGCGCGATCGAGCTGGCGGTTCGACGGATGGGTCTGCCGGCACCCTGACGCCTTGTGAAGCTCAGCGTGGTCTCCGGGTCACGCTGGACTTCACCGTGCGCTTCTGAGCCTGCCCACTACCCGCTGACGTTGCGGAAGAGATACACCCTGACCGTCACACCGGAGCCGGCGACGTGCTGGCCGCTGAGGAAGACCCGCTCACTGCTCGTCTCGCCGGTGACCATGGAGAGGTAGCTCGTGTGCTCGAGGCGCCAGCCGACGTCCGCGATGTGGGTGAGCACCGCCGCCGAGCTGCTGGCTGTGCGGTGTCCGCTGGCGACGCCTCCCGACGCCTTGACGTGGCCGCCGACCCCTGCAGCTGGACTCGAGGAAGCGCTGGCCGGCGTGCTTGGCGGCCGTCACCGCACCGACCGGCGTGGCGAGCCAGGCGTCTCGCTCACGCGCTTCCTTCTCGGCTCGCTCCCGCTCGGAGCGGGCCGCCTCGACCCGGTCTCGCTCGGTCCCGCGCTGGCGGCGCTCGGCCTCCTTCTCCCCCACGCTCTTGAACACACCGGCCGCCCCGGCAGCTGTCCCGACGGGGCCGTTCTACACGTTCTCGACGTCTGCGGGTATCGAATCGGGTCCGGCGTATCACGCAACGGTCCGCGGGGCTCCTGTTCCGAAGCCCTTGACCGAGGGAGAACGACATCGAACACGACACTCTGCTCGCAATGCGGCGCACTGGCCGAGGTCAAGTGGCGCGATGTCCTGGAGAGCACCGACGGCCCCGTCGAGAACGCCAAGGTGGCCTGTGCCCGATGGCACCTGGTTCCTGCTCCCGGTCGCTGATCTGGCGCGGTCGGTGGTGCGGACCCACCGGGTGCGGGTCATCGTCGGTCAGCCGGTCGCGGGAGAGGCGAGTGGGTCGGACGGCCAGAACCGGCCCGCATGATCCAACGCCGAAGCCTCCAACAGTTCGACGAAACGCTCGAAGAGCGTCGTCGCCTCCGGGGCAGCCCACTCCACCGGTAGGAGGTCTCGGGGCAGTCCCGGATCTTCGAATGGCAGGGGTCGCCACGCGTTGACCACCTCGAGATAGAGGACGAATGCCCGCTCCGGACGCAGGTTCGGGCTCTCTGCCTCGATCAATGCTGGCGTGAACTGCGCCAGGAACTGGCGGTAGCGCCGGTCGATGCCGACGAGGTCCCAGCTCTTCGCGACCAACCCTGCCAGCTCCTGACCGGCGACATAGTCGCCGACGAAGACAGCGCAGAACTCCGCCAGGTCGAGCTCGCCGATGACACGTTCGAGTTCGGGTCTCGTGCGTGCGGGGGCGATCCACATCGCCGTCCCGACGTTTCCGAACCCGATCGAGGACAGGCGACTCCGAAGCTGGTGGCGCTTCTTGCTGAGCGACTCCGGCACCGACACGTTGACGATGCACCAGCCGTCTTCGACCGCTGCGGGGGCCCGCGCGTGCCAGATCACTTCGTCGCCCTTCGCCAGCAACTCGAGCGCCAGCGGTGTCAAGGAATAGCCACGTGCTCCGAAGCGAGCCTCGGAGTCGAGCAGTCCGTTCTTCTTAGCGCGAGACACGGTCGTGCGTACTCCAGGCGCGTCCACGCCCAACGTCGACATGAGGTCGACGGTCCCAGCGATGGGCATCCAGTTGCCCTTCGACCGCACGACGGCGCCCAGGAAACTGACGAGCACGGTCCTCGACCGCCGAGCCTTGGCCCGATTGATCGCCCCTTCTTCATGCGTCTTCTGACTCATCGCCGCGGTCGGCGCGCGCTTGCTCACCAGCAGCATTGTGCCTGACCGTGGCGGGTGATGGATCACTCGCCTGCGTCGACTGCGGCGGCCCCCGAGTCCTCTTCCGAGCCCGGAGACCATCGCAGATGAACCGCCTCCGCCTCGTTCGGACGGAGCAGCTGCAGTCGAGGTGGGACCTTGTCGGTCCGTGACGCAGGCGGCTTGCGTCGGCCGGCACTCCAAGGGATCGGCCAGTCCGCGCCCGCGCCGCGATAAGACTGCTCGGCCGCCGCGTGCAACGTCCAGTTCGGGTCATAGAGGTGCGGCCGTCCGAGGGCGCAGATGTCGGCCCTCCCGGCGAGCAGGATGGAGTTCACGTCGTCGTAGCTCGAGATGGCTCCGACGGCGATGACCCTGACATCGGCGCGCTCGGCCACGCTGTGGCGGATCTTGTCAGCGAACGGGGTTTGATACGAACGTCCGAACGCAGGCTTCTCCGCCTTGGCCACCTGGCCTGAGGAGACGTCGATGGCGGCGGCACCGAGGGCGATGAATGCACGAGCTATCTCGACGCCGTCGTGGTCGGTGTTGCCACCCGGCATCCAGTCGGTCGCCGAGACACGGACGATGACCGGGATCTCTGCCGGCGCTTCGTCGCGGACGGCGCGGAACACCTCCAGCGGGAACCTCAACCGGTTCTCGAGTGATCCTCCGTAGGCATCCGTGCGGTGGTTGGCGACCGGCGACAGGAAGGAGCTCAGCAGGTATCCGTGCGCAGCATGCACCTCGATCAGGTCGAACCCGGCTGAGACGGCCCGGCGTGTGGCGCCGACGAAGTCGGCCACCACCTTGTCCATGTCAGCCCGGGAAACCTCACGCGGAACATGGCATCCGGCCCCGTAGGGGATCGGGGAGGGGCCGATGACCTCCCAATTGCCCGCCGCGAGGGGCTCGTCGATGCCCTCCCACATGAGCCTCGTCGACCCCTTGCGCCCGGAGTGGCCGAGCTGCACGCCGATCTTGGCCGAGGAGTGCTCGTGGACGAAGTCCGTCACGCGTCGCCAGGCGTCGCGGTGGTCGTCGCTCCACAGACCGGGACAGCCAGGCGTGATTCGACCTTCCGGAGAGACGCAGGTCATCTCCGTCATGACCAACCCCGCCCCTCCCATCGCCTTCGAGCCGAGATGGACGAGGTGGAACTCACCCGGGAAACCGTCCGTCGCGGTGTACATGTCCATCGCGGAGACCATCACCCGATTCTTGAGCTCGAGTGCTCCGATGGTCACCGGTTGGAACATGGCTGGCGCCCCGATGTCGCCACCGTGCCGTCGCGCGAAGTCGGCCGCGATGTGCGCTGCGAATCTCGCATCGCGCTCCTTGAGGTTCTCGAAGGTGATCCGGCGCGAGCGGGTGAGCAGGTTGAACACGAACTGCGCAGGTTCCTGCTCGGCGTAGCTGCCGATGTTCTCGAACCACTCCAACGACGCCTGCGCCGCCCGTTGGGTCGACTCGACCACTGGCCGCCTCTCGAACTCGTACGCCGCCAAGGCATCGTCAACCGCCCGATGCTCGTGCAGGCATGCAGCCAGGGTGAGCGCATCCTCCATCGCCAGCTTCGTGCCGGAGCCGATGGAGAAGTGAGCGGTGTGCGCGGCATCGCCGAGGAGGACGACATTGCCATCGTGCCATCGCTCGTTGCGGACGGTCTGGAAGTTGAGCCACTTGGAGTTGTTCGTCAGGATCCGATGACCACCCAGCTCCTCGGCGAAGATCTCCCTGAGGCGTGCGACGGCATAGTCGTCGGAGGTGCCCGGCGGGAACGACTCGCTCTCCGTGCGAGCGAATCCCGCACGACGCCACACGTCCTCGTGCATCTCGACGATGAACGTCGACAGCTCTGCCGAATAGGGGTATCCGTGGACCTGCATCGTTCCCCACTCCGTCGGCTTGACGAAGAACTGGAACGCCTCGAACACCAGATCAGTCCCGAACCAGATGTACTTGTTGTGCCGCAGGTCGAGGTGCGGCCCGAACGCGTCTGCGTATCGGGCCCGGATCGCGGAGTTGAGTCCGTCTGCCGCGACCACCAGGTCGTAGGAGACCCGAAGCTCATCGGGATCCGGAGCCTCCGTGCGGTAGTGCACGTGCACACCGAGCTCGGCCGCACGTTCCTGGAGGATCTGGAGCAGGTCCTTGCGACCCATCGCCGCGAAGCCTTGACCGCCGACGGTGAAGAGGCGGCCGTCCACGACCACATCGATGTCGGTCCAGCGGGCGAATCGGCGCTCCATGCGATCGTGGACCACCTGATCGGCCCCGTTGATGCCTCCGAGGGTCTCGTCGGAGAAGACCACTCCGAAGCCGAAGGTGTCGTCCGGGGCATTTCGCTCCCAGACGGTCACGTCGTGGCGTGGGTCGAGCGACTTCATCAGCGCGGCGAAGTAGAGGCCGCCGGGACCCCCTCCGACGATCGCGATCCTCATGTCGCCTGCCTCGCGTCGGGGGCGTCCGCCTCGACCCGGATGAGACCTTCCTGCACGACCGTCGCCAGATGGTGGCCGTTGGAGTCGAAGAACTGTCCACTTCCCAGCCCCCGGCCGGATCGAGTGCCCAGTGCCTGCTGGGTGTAGAGGAGCCAGCCGTCGAGGGCGCCCGGCTCGGGCACACCATGGATCCACATGGCGTGGTCCAGGCTGGCGGTGGTGAGGCCGGGGGTCGCCCAGGGGAGGCCAGCGGTCCGGAGCACGGGCTCCAGGATGGTGTAGTCGCAGACGTAGGCCAGTGCTGCCAGGTCCCGCTGCGCGGCAGAGAGCCCCTGCACGCCTCGAAGCGGGTCGAACGCACGGATCCACGTCGCCTGATGAGGCCCATGATCACCGTCGATGGTCAGGTAGACCGGTCCTGGCACATGCCTGATGTCGAAGCTGCGACCGTGTGACCAGTACGCCTTGCTGCTGGGAGTCAGCGTGCCTCCCTGCCTGGAGGCCAGGTAGTCAGCGGCGCTCGGCAGCGTGTCCGGGGCCGGCACCCCGGTCGGAACGGCGGTCCTCACCTCCCGGCCCGACCAACTCGAGGCGAAGCTCGTCAGACAGGTGTAGACGACCTTCCCGTGCTGGAGTCCACGCACGTGGCGAGTGCTGTAGCCGCGTCCGTCGCGGAGCACCTCGACCTCGTATCGCACGTCGCCCTCGACGTCGGCGGGTCGAAGGAAGTAGGAGTGCATCGAGTGCGGAAGTCTGCTCCCGTCGACGGAGCGCATGGCCGCCGCGAGTGCCTGCGCCACCAGGTCGCCACCGTAGGCCTTGGGCCACGGGCAGGGTTGAGTGCTCGCTCCGAACGCGACGTCGTAAGCCGGGTCGCTCGCCGGCTCGAGTGCGATCGCCTCGGTGAAGATCCTGGACGTCACGTTCATGGACGACCCAGCCAGCCCGGCAATGATCCGTCGTGGACCTGCGCCAGATTGACCACGATGTTCTCCGGCGTACGCGTCGTCATCCAGGTCAAGGGCCTGTTGCGGTCAAGATTGCACTCGATGTGAGGGAGGTGAGGTGGGACGAACACCCAATCGCCCTCGGACATGTCGAGGTAGTCCTCGAACCGTTCACCGAAGTAGAGCCGAGCACGACCTGACAGCACATATCCGCCGGTCTCCGCCTTGCCGTGGTGATGCGGCACCGAGCGGTACCCGGCGAGGTTGACCACCTTGCCGAACCAGAGCCTCGTGGCCGGCGTGTGTTGGATGCTGACCCCGCTGATCCGGGTCGCCCCCTCGGACTGCCCCGTCGTCCGCGGCTCGTCGCCGGCTCGCGTCACGAAGGGAAGGACGGGAACCGCTGCAGGCTCCTCGGTCCTCGTGCTGGGGGCACCAGGCTTGTGCCCAGCGGGGTCGACTGTCATGGCCGTGTTCCGCCTGTTCTCTCGACGTTGAAGTTGACGATGTTGCGCAAGGTCCCGATCCCGGGGATCTCGGTCTCGACGACGTCGCCGGCGGCGAGGTAGGCCGGCGGCGTCATGCCCATGCCGACCCCTCCCGGTGTGCCGGTGAGGACGACGTCGCCCGGCCGGAGGACGGTGAAGGTCGAGATGTACGACAGCAGTGCGGCACAGTCGAAGACGAGCATCCTGGTGTCGCCACGCTGGCGCTCGACACCGTTGACCCGGCACACAACAGCGAGCCCGCCGGCGGGATCCAGCTCGTCAGCGGTGACCACGACGGGCCCGAGCGGCGTCGTGGCATCCCACGCCTTGCCCTGAAACCACTGGGGCGTGCGGCGTTGCCAGTCACGGACCGAGAGGTCGTTGGCGACGGTGTATCCAGCGATCGCCCCACGCGCGGCGCAGGGAGAGGCGTCGCGGAGCGTGTCCCCGACCACCACGGCGAGCTCCGCCTCCCAGTCGACGTCGAGACCGACCGGAAATGCGACCGGATCCGTCGGGCCCGTCAGGGTGTCCGCGTACTTCGCGAACAGGGTGGGATATCGAGGGGCGGCACGACCCGTCTCAGCGATGTGGTCGCCGTAGTTCAGGCCGCAGCAGATCACCTTGCTCGGACTCGGCAGGGGCAGGACCAGGCGCGCCCCCTCGATCCCCCTGCACGCATGCGCACGTAGTCGCCCCGCGTTGACGGGACCGGCGGCGAAGAGGGCCGAGAGGTCCGGGAACGGGAGCGCGTGCCAGGTGCCGTCGAGCAGTACGGCCGCCGTCGTGGCCTCCGCCGTGGCGATGGTTGCCAAGCGCAAGGGGCACCTCCCTTCTTGACGTGATGTGACAATTTCTCCACGTTCGTTGCCTAACTGTCAATGGCTTGCTAGCGTGACCGCCGCCACTAGGCACTAGGTCCTGGGGCTTGACCGTCAGGAGAGCAACCGATGACGACCCACCACGCGGCGATGCCCGTGAACCCAGGCGCATTGCCCGTGCCGCGCGGCTTCTCGCACGGCACACTGATCGGGACGTCGCTGCACCTCGCCGGGCAGACCGCACTCGACCGCGACATGCGGATCGTGGCGGGTGGGATCGTCGAGCAGTTCCGACAAGCGTTGAGCAATGTCCTGGCGACCCTGGCCGAGGTCGGCGGGGTCGCGGCCGACCTCGTCTCGGTCACGATCTACCTCACCGACATCCCCGGCTACCAGGCCCGCAGCCGCGAGATAGGCGCCGTGTGGCGCGAGCTCGCCGGACCCACCTACCCCGCGATGGCCGGCATCGGCGTCACGGCCCTCTGGCAACCCGAGGCGATGGTCGAGATCTCCGGCATCGCTGTGATCCCCGAGGGCCGGCTCAGCCTGCCGTCCAGCTGAGCCTCGATCGAAAGGACATCCATGTCTCCCGCCGCCTTCCGCGACAACTTCCCAGGTCTGGACGAGCTCGTCCATCTGGCCAGCTGCAGTCAGGGCGCCTTGAGCGACCTTGTCAGCGCCTCGCAACGCGACTACCACCAGACATTGCTCGATCGCGGTGCCGCCTGGGATGTCTGGATGACCCAGGTGCACCGTGCCCGGGAGCTCTTCGCTGCCTCCATCGGCGCCTCGACCGATGACATCGCTCTCGTGGCCTCGGCGTCCGAAGGCGCCTATCAGGTGGCCTCCACCCAGTCGTGGGGCGATCGCCCGGTGGTGGTCACGACCGACATGGAGTTCCCCTCCGTCGCGCACGTCTGGCTCGCGCAGCGACAACGCGGAGCGCAGGTGCGCTTCGTCTCCGACCACGACTGGCAGGTGGATGTCGAGGACTACGAGGTCGCCATCGGATCCGACACCAAGCTGGTCTCGACGCCGCTCATCTCCTATCGCAACGGGTTGCGGATGCCGGTGGCGGCGATTGCCGCCCAGGCGCACGAGGCCGGAGCGCGGGTGTTCGTCGATGCTTACCAGGGCTTCGGCGTGGAGCCGATCGACGTGACCGAGCTGGGCTGCGACTACCTGGTCACCGGAACGTTGAAGTACGCGCTGGGCCTGCCGGGGCTGGCGTTCCTCTACGTGCGGCCGGGTCTCCACGATGACCAGGCCCCGACCCTGACCGGATGGTTCGGGCGGGTGGATCCATACGCGTTCGACCCTCGCCACCTGGACCATCCCGAGCACGCCCGGCGCTTCGAGGCCGGGACGCCGGCCGTGCCTTCGGTGTATGCAGCTGTCGCCGGACTGAGCCTCCTCGCAGAGCTCGACCCGCGAGTCGTGCGCGAGCACGTGGCCGGTCTGTCACGGCATCTGCACGAGGAGCTCATGGCGATGGGCCGGACCGTGTGCTCCCCGGCCACGGACGAGCGCCGCGGCCCGCAGGTGGCGCTGCGTGACGACGACCCAGAGCGACTCGAGGCCCACCTCCGCAAGCACCGCATCTCGTCGAGCCCGCGCGGCGAGGTCGTCCGCCTCTCCTTCCATTACTACAACACCCACTCCGACGTCGAGAGGTTCCTCACGGTGCTGCGCGACTACCGGGCGAACTGAAAAGGGGGACCTGCCATGTCCGAGCAATCCGTGAGCGGCCTTCGTCGCGAGCTCAAGACCCGCCACGTCACCATGCTGGGGATCGGTGGTGCCATCGGCACCGGGCTCTTCCTCGGCTCGACCTTCGCGGTCTCGCAGGCCGGGCCCGCGGTGATCATCGCCTACACCTTGTGCGGCCTCGTCGCGCTGGTGATCGCATGGGCCCTCGCCGAGATGGTGGTCGTCCACCCGACCGCCGGCGCGTTCGGCGCGATCGCCCACGCGTACCTGGGCGCCGGAGCGGGTTTCGTGTTGCGGTGGACGTACTGGGCGATGCAGGCGATCGCGATCGGCGGCGAGATGATCGCGGCCGGGATCTACACCCAGTACTGGTGGCCCTCACTACCGCTGTGGCTGCCGGTTCTGGTCTTCTCCGCCGTCGTTCTGGTCGTCAACTCGATCGCCGTCGGCGTGTTCGGCGAGGTCGAATACTGGTTCGCGATGGTCAAGGTGACGGCGATCTGCCTGTTCATCCTGCTCGGGCTCGTGCTGATCTTCATCGGCCTCCCTCACCACCCTGCGACGGGTGTCGGCAACCTGCACGACCACGGCGGCTTCATGCCACACGGGATCTCCGGGCTCGCGACAGCGATGGTCTTCGTCCTGTTCAGCTACATCGGCACGGAGGTCGTCTCGGTGACGGCCGCCGAGTCCGAGGACCCGGAGCGTGACATCCCGCGCGCAGCGCGGGCGATGGTGTTCAGGCTCGCCACCTTCTACATCCTGGCGGTCCTCGTCATGGTCACCGTGGTGCCCTGGACGGTCACCGCCGAGGGCGGCGCCCTGACAGCAAGCCCGTTCGTCAAGGTGTTCACCACGGCCGGGATCCCGGCGGCCGCGACCATCATGAACTTCGTCGTCCTGACTGCGGCGCTCTCGAGTGCGAACACCAATCTCTACCTCACGACGCGCATGCTCCACTCGCTCGCGTCCCACGGGCTGGCTCCGCGGTGGACGGGGCGCCTGTCGGCGACCGGCGTGCCCCGTCTCGCCCTGCTGCTGTCCGGGATGGGCATGTTGATCGCGATCGTCCTCTCGTGGAACCAGAGCTCCCAGGCGTACCTGGTGCTGTTCGGCATCTCGGTGTTCGCGGCGATCGTGGTCTGGATCCTCATCCTGGCGACCCACCTCGCATTCCGCATCAAGCGTCGTCAGCTCGGCCTTCCGCCGTCCCCCCTCCAGCTGTGGGGCGCGCCGGTGACGTCCGGCATCGTGACGGCCGCTCTCCTTGCCGTGCTGTGGTCCACGACGCAGATCGACGGCCTTGACCCGGCGTGGCAGTTCGGCCTGCCGTTCTTCGTCGTCCTCGGGGTCGCCTACCTCGTGATCCGCCGCGTCGACGACGGACAGCACCTCAAGGAGGGCAACAATGTCCTTGCGCTCGAGCTGCGGCAGCGCGAGGACGCCCTCCGCGAGTCCGCTGAGAGGCCCTGATGATGAGCGCGATCGAGAATATGCGTGCGGCGCTCGCGAGTGGCGAGGTGGTCGTCGTCGACCTCACGGCACCTCTCTCTCCGCAAACCCCCGTGCTGCAGCTTCCGCCACCCTTCGCCAACACGGTCCCTCTGGCTCTGGAGAAGATCAGCGACTTCGACGCCGACGGCCCGTTCTGGAGCTGGAACAACATCCGCACCGGTGAGCACACCGGCACCCATCTGGACGCACCGATCCACTGGGTCACTGGCCGCGGCGGTGCTTCGGTCGACCAGATCCCCCTGCAGCGACTCATCGGACCGGCTGTGGTCATCGACCTCACGGCCGAGGTCGATGCCGACCCCGACCTGCTCCTCGGACCCGAGCACTTCGAGGCCCATGTGACCGCGCACGGTCCGCTGCCGGAAGGCGCGTGGCTCTTGTTCCGAACCGGCTGGAGCCAGTACGGCGGCGACCCCGCCGCGTTCGCGAACGCCGACGAGGAGGGTCCCCACACGCCGGGCGTCAGCGCGGCGGGCGCCGAATGGCTGGCCGCGTCGCCGATCACAGGCTTCGGGGTGGAGACGGTCGGCATTGACGCCGGGCAGGCGGCCAGGTTGGATCCGCCGTTCCCTGTTCATCATCACCTGCTCGGC
Source organism: Nocardioides sp. AN3 (assembly GCF_054653495.1). Classification (NCBI taxonomy): domain Bacteria; kingdom Bacillati; phylum Actinomycetota; class Actinomycetes; order Propionibacteriales; family Nocardioidaceae; genus Nocardioides; species Nocardioides sp. AN3. The sequence goes on along the minus strand of NZ_BAAIGC010000001.1, from coordinate 106,557 downwards.
GCCGACAAGTACGGCCTGACCCAGCTGCAGAGCCTCGACCGGCTTCCCCACACCGGCGCGCTCCTCGTCGTGTCCCCCTTGCGGATCGTGGGAGGCACCGGCTCGCCCGCACGGGTGTCCGCCTTCGTCCCCGCCTGACCTGTCGCGAGAGGAGTGTCTTCATGGCCGAGCGTTCGTTCACGCAGGAGGTGCTCCAGCTACGTGCCGGGGCAGGGTCGACGTTCTCAGGCGAAGGGATCGTCGCGGTGACCAAGGCTCTCCTGCAGTCGGGTGTCGCCTACGTCGGCGGCTATCAGGGAGCCCCGATCTCGCACCTCATGGATGTCCTCGGCGACGCGCACGAGATCCTCGACGAGCTCGGCGTCTACTTCGAGAACAGTGCGTCCGAGGCGACGGCGGCCGCCATGCTGGCCGCGTCGGTCCACCACCCGCTTCGGGGCGCGATCACCTTCAAGTCGACGGTGGGGACGAACGTCGCCTCGGACGCGTTGGCCAACCTCTCCAGTGGCGGCGTCACCGGCGGAGCCTTGATCATCGTGGGCGAGGACTACGGTGAGGGGTCCAGCATCATGCAGGAGCGGTCGCACGCCTTCGCGATGAAGTCGCAGATGTGGCTGCTGGACCCGCGTCCGAGCATCGGCGCGATCGTCGGTGCGGTCGAGACCGGCTTCGAGCTGTCGGAGGCGAGCTGTACCCCGGTGATGTTGCAGCTGCGGCTGCGCTCCTGTCACCTCTACGGCAGCTTCACGGCCAAGGACAACCGACGACCTCCCATGACGGTCACCGATGCCGTTCAGAACCCGGCCCGGAGGCTGGACCGGATCGTGCTTCCGCCCGCGAGCTTCCAGCATGAGCAGGAGAAGATCCGAGATCGATGGCCCGCCGCCGTGGACTACATCAGGCGGCATGGCCTCAACGAGGTGCTGGGCGCGGGCTCGGCTGACGTGGGCATCATCGTTCAGGGAGGTCTCTACAACACGCTCAATCGCGGGCTGGAGCTGCTCGGCTGCTCCGACGCCTTCGGCAAGACCCGCGTGCCGATCTACGTCATGAACGTGACCTACCCGGTGGTCGACGAGGAGATCCTCGAGTTCTGCGCGGACAAGCGAGCGATCCTCCTCGTCGAGGAAGGTCAGCCGGACTACCTCGAGCAGAACCTGAACGCGATCCTCCGCCGAGCCGGGTCGCCGGTGGCGCTGCACGGCAAGGACATGCTTCCCGTCGCAGGGGAGTACACCGCCACTGCGGTCACGCGGGGGGTCGACGCGTTCCTCCGACGGTATGTGCCGGACGTGATCGATGGGGCACCTGCGCTGCTCCTCCCTGAGGACGACCCGGCGAGCCCCTTCGCTCCCCGAGTCGCCGCGCAGCTGGTCCGAGCTCGGCCGCCGGGACTGTGCACAGGCTGCCCGGAACGGCCGATCTTCAGCGCCCTGAAGCTGGCCGAGAAGGAGGTCGGCAAGCAGCACCACGTCAGCGCAGACATCGGCTGCCATCTCTTCGCGATCAACGAGCCTTTCAATCTCGGCGCCACGACCATGGGCTACGGGCTCGGCTCGGCTGGCGCCGCCGCCCTCAACTCCACCGGCGCAGATCGCGGCACGATTGCCGTGATGGGAGACGGCGGGTTCTGGCACAACGGTCTCACCAGCGGCATCGGCAACGCCGTCTTCAACCAGAACGACCAACTCGTCCTCGTGGTCGACAATGCCTACAGTGCCGCGACCGGCGGCCAGGACGTGCTCTCATCCCAGGCTGAGAACGCCCTCCGCTCGACGCGCCACCCGATCGAGAGGGCCGTGCGGGGAGTCGGCGTCGCCTGGGCGAAGACGGTGACGAACACCTACAAGGTCGCGGAGCTGCGCGACCTCTTCGTCACGGCCCTGACGACGCGGACGCTCGGACCGAAGGTGGTCATTGCGCAGAGCGAGTGCCAGTTGAACCGCCAGCGACGAGTGAGGCCCCAGCAGGCGCAGGCGATCAAGGACGGCCGGCGGGTCGTGAAGGAGCGGTTCGGAGTGGATGCCGACACGTGCACCGGCGACCACGCCTGCATCCGCGTCTCGGGTTGCCCGTCCCTGACCATCAAGCCCAACCCGGATCCGATGCGGACGCACCCTGTCGCGACGGTGCTCGACTCATGCGTCGGCTGCGGCGTCTGCGGCGCGAACGCCCACGCGGCCTCCCTCTGTCCGTCGTTCTACCGCAGCGACCTCGTCCACAACCCGAATCGACGCGATCGCGCGATCGCCCGGCTGCGCGGGCGTTGGATCGGCGGCCTGTCCCGGCGGATCGAACGACGTGCTGAACGCTACGAGGTGCCCGCCTGATGACCAGTTGGTCGAGCGGGCGGCGACCGTTCACGATCGCGATCCTCGCGATGGGCGGTGAGGGTGGCGGCGTGCTGGCGGACTGGATCGTGGCCGCCGGCGAGAGAGCCGGGCATGTCGCCCAGAGCACCTCGGTGGCCGGTGTCGCACAGCGCACGGGCGCGACCGTGTACTACGTCGAGCTGTTCGCGTCGGAGCAGTCGACGACGGGCGACGAGACCCGCAGCGCGCCGGTCCTCAGCTTGTTCCCCACACCCGGTGAGGTCGACATCGTCATCGCCTCTGAGCTGATGGAGGCGGGGCGCGCCGTACAACGAGGATTCTCGACCCCCGACCGGACCACCTTGATCGCGTCGACCAACCGCGTCTACGCCATGGACGAGCGGCTGGCGCTGGGAGACGGTCGGGTCGACGCCGGTCAACTGCTCGAAGCCGCACGCGTCGGATCGCGCCGGCTGATCACTGCCGACTTCATGAAGCTCGCCGAGGACGCAGGGAGCGTCATCAGCGCAGCTCTGCTCGGCGCTCTGGCGGGGTCGGGCGCCTTGCCGTTGACGCGCGACCACTTCGAACAGGCGATACGCGAAGCCGGCAAAGGCGTCGACGCCTCCTTGATCGCGTTCTCCTCCGGTTACGACAAGGCCCGAGCGCCATCGCCCCAGCCACCCACCGACGCCTCGCACCCCGTGCCGGTCACGATCAGCAGACGACGCCCCGTGGATCCCGCGGAACAGGCGGCTGAGCAGACGGAGCAGACCCGAGAGGCGGTGGCGGCAACCGAGCCGGAGCGACTCGTCGGGCCGCGCCTCAAGCGTCACGCCGCACGGGTCGCCAGTGAGTTCCCTCTCGCCGCGCGGTCGATGCTGCTGCACGGGTGTGTCCGTACGGCGGTCTTCCAGGACGAGCGTTACACCGATCGGTACCTCTCGCGCGTCGCACGGTTCGCCGCCCACGAGATTCGACCCCACGCGGGGGCGCCGCTCACCCTCGAGTCTGCGCGGCACATCGCGCTCTGGATGTGCTATCAGGACACCATCCAGGTAGCGCATCAGAAGATCCGCCGCCGGCGGCTCGAGGCTGTCCGTGACGAGGCAAGGGCGGCTCCTGGGCAACTGCTGAACGTGCGGGAATATCTACACCCTCAAGTCCAAGAGATCACTGACACGCTGCCCGCCCCGCTGGGTCGACTGCTGGCGCGCTCGGCGGTCTTCCACCGGATCGTCGGTCGCGTGACGCGAAGGGGGATGGTCGTGAACACGACGGGCATCCTCGGCTTCACCTCGCTCTGGGTCACGGCTCGGGTGCGACCGCTCCGAGCCATGTCGCTGCGCTTCGGGCGCGAGCAGGATGCCATCGACCGGTGGCTCGACCGCGCGGAGAGCGTGGCCGCCACCGACTACGACCTGGCCTGCGAGATCATCCGATGCCAGTCCGTGCTGAAGGGTTACGGCGCAACGTGGGAGCACGGCCAGGCGTCGTTCGACGTCCTCATGCAAGCCGCAGAGAGGCTTCGTGGGCATCCCGAAGGAGCGACGATCGTGGCGAAGCTCCGGTCAGCCGCACTGGCGGATGACTCAGGAGTAGCCCTCGACCGCGAGTGGGCGGTCTACTGCACCGAGATGGCCGCTGACTGATTCCCCGGGTGCTCGTCGCCGGCCACACCGAGGCGCCGGTCATCCTGGTCCCCGGGGTTGCCTCCCACTGACGCACAGGGCTCCGCCTTCCCGAGGACCACTTCGTGCGCCTGAAATGCCAAACACGAGCTCTTCCGCGACCTCACCCTCGACTTCCAGCCCAGCTGCGGACCCCACGCAAGACACCCCGAAAACGAACAGCGGACCTACGTCTCCGTAGGTCCGCTGTCCGCGATGTCCTGAGACATCGCACTGGCTGGCGGGCTGGACACGAGTTCCGTTGACCTGCACGAACGACCGTGCGCGATGTGGGATCCCCGTCCGGCTCCCCCGGATTCCCCGGCTCGGTCGCGGGCCGAACACCGACATGCGGGGCGTCGGCGAGATGCGATGCAGGCAGCCCCTACTTCTTGCGCGGCCGGTTCCATTCGGGCGATGTGAGGAGGCCGGTCATACTGAGGTCGTCTTCGAGGCCGTCGTCGAGCGGTGCGATGTCGGCCCAGATCGCTTCGAGGGTGGCGATGTCGGGGATGTCGTCGGAGTTGAGGCGACGTTCGATGAGGTCGGGGGTGCGAACGATGTACATGCTGCCGACTGGCCTGCCTGCGGCCTTGTGGCGGGCGAGGTTGGCGATGGCCTTGTTGGCGAAGGTCCTGCCTCCGGCGTCGTCGATGATGACGTATACGACGGTGCCTTGTCTGGCACGCACGTAGGCGTGGAGCACGACCATGGTTTCGCCGAGGTCGTCGCCCTCGTCGAGGCGCTCTTCGAGGGGCACGTTGAGGAGGATCTGCGCGGCGTTGAGGAGGTTCAGGTCAGTTGCGTCGTCGGATAGGACTGTGAGCCAGTGGGGCTTCATGTTCTTCCATCGACCTTCGGCTCCCTTGAACTTCCTGGTCTTGCGGGCGTTCCGCAACACCTCGGCCTCAACGGACTGCGGGGCGTTGATCGTCTGACGCCTGACGGCGTTGATGAGGAGGTTCTGGTGGCCCTTGGAGAGGAAGTTGAGAGCAGGTCCGGCGTCGATGATGAAGGGTGGCTTGCGCGTCACCGGGCCTCGTCTTCTGGGTCGGTGTCATCCCATGCGTCAAGGGAACTCCAGTCGACGGGTGCACCTTCGCCGAGTTCGTCGATGTCAGGCTGTACGTCTTCGGGCTCTTCCGGGTTGACTCCGGCAGCGTCGAACTCTGCGCGCATCTGCGGTGTGACCATGCCGTGCAGGTTCGCGACGGTCGCGATCGTGGCGTCGTGTGCCAAGTAGGCATCGATGGCGACAGCGACGATCCGGCGGGGCGGGCGCGGCTGGTTGGAGTCGTCGGACCATTGCCGGTACAGCGGAAGCCAGCCGTAGCGTGTTGCGAGGACTCGGGTGGTCAGCCTGCCGAGCCGTTCTACGGCCGAGGCGTTGATGAACCCTGCCTCGCGGAGTTGGATCGCCGCCATGCCGGGGGAGACGGCGAAGCGTTCGACGACCTTCGACAGGACGGCGTCGGTGACCTCGATCGTGCCGGGAGCCCCGAGGAGGTCGATCAGCCCTTCCTGTGGGATGAGCAGGTGGCGTGCGAACTCGGTGGCGCGGCGTTCTTCAGGCGTGTTCTCTGACCAGACGGCGGGGGTTGGGTCGTTGAAGATGTGGTGGCCCAGTTCGTGGGCCAGTGTCGAGCGGAGACGGACGGCGTGTGGGGTGGCGCTCGCGGCGAGGACGGTGACGCCACGGTTCGGATCGGTGGCCCGCATGCCGTGTTGTTCGTCGTCGATGGCGGGTTCGATCGCGACGTGAACGTTCGGGACACCTTCGAGGACGGTGACGAGGTCAGCGATCGGGGCGTTGCCCAGGTGCTGGTCGCGTCGGAATGCCTCTGCAGCGGCCTTGGCCTGGGCAGCCATCCCGCCAGGGTCGGCTGTGCTGATCATGCTGTGGCCGAGTAACCGAGGTCCTCGAAGTGGGCGTCCATCTCTAGGTAGAAGGCCAGCCGGTCCTTCATCGCCTCGGCAGCGGCGTCGTTGGTTGTGCGCGCGGCGTACACGAGCCGGTCGCGGACCGGAGACTGTCCGGTGAGGTCGCCGAGGGTGGTGCCGATACCGGCAGCGATCTTGATCAGTTCGGGGATGGTGGGCGTCTTGCTGCCGTTCTCGATGCGACTGAGCGCGGACTGCGAGACACCCGACGCGGCGGCGAGTTCGCGCTGGTCGAGGTGGGCGCGGTCGCGTGCGGCCTTGACCCGGGGGCCAAAGGTGGGGGCCTGCATCGTGAATCAACTCCTCTTGTCTTGATTCAACCTACATCGTCTCTATCGGCAGGGCAATACGGGGCGCGTGAGACCCCTCCCTTGCCGACCGACCCTCAGCGGCTTCCGCCTCTCGAACAGGCGAGCCGCGCGGGCATGACCAGCGAACCTGGGCAGCGCGCTTTTGGCTCACGGCGGTCTCGAGCCACCGAAACGGCTACGACGCCGATCCCAGCCCCTCATCGGAGCCGGAACCGGCGTCGTTTCCTCATTCGTGACTCGACCCGAGGAATCTCGTGTCCAGCCCCTGGCGGTGACGGAGGGATTTGAACCCTCGGTGGACTTGCGCCCACAAACGCTTTCGAGGCGTTCTCCTTAGGCCGCTCGGACACGTCACCGCCGGTGAGGCTACCGGAGAACGGCGTACCGAACGAAATCGCCTCAGACGCTCGGCACCCCCGCGGCACGCTCGACGATGACCACGTGGAGGTTGCGCGGACCGTGCACGCCCTCGACCCGGCTGAGCTCGATGTCGCTGGTGGCGGAAGGGCCGCTGATCCAGGTCAGCGGGCTCCCGGCGGCCACCGCCGGGCCGAGCAGCGCGATGGCGTCCGGGACGTCGACGACGACCTGGTCGGCACGGACGATGCAGACGTGGGTGTCGGGCACCAGGGTGATGGCGCGGCGGCCCTGGTCGGGGCCGTGGTCGAGCACGATCGTGCCGGTCTCGGCGATGCCCACGGCGGCGGCGGTGACCACCGCGTCGATCAGGTTGAGGTCATGGGCGGTCAGCGTCCCGTCGTCCACAACGGCGCCTTGGACGTCGACCGACAGGCCGCCGGGGACGATCACAGAGGCACCGGCCGGGAGTGCGTCGGCGACGGCGGAGGCGAGCGTGTCCGGCGTACACCTCACGACCGTGGCGCGGTAGTCGGCCACCCGCTCGGCGAAGAGGCCGAGCACGTCGCGGGGCGGCGTACGCCGGGGGGCGGCCGGCTGGGCCGGGATGTCGGAGACGTCGGCGAGCGCCGCGCGGACGCGGCCCAGGATGTCGTCGCGGGCGCTCATCGGGCGCCCCCGTTCGCCCGTCCTCCGTCGGTCCGCTTCCACCACGCGCGGAACGACTCCTGCGGCGCCGGCGGGAGGTCCCGGGCGGCGGTCCAGGCCGAGGCGCCGAAGCGCCGCCCGATGCCGAGCCCCAACCGCGTGAACCGCTCCCCGAACCGCAACTTGCGCGCGTCCCCGAGCGCGATCGCCGCGCCCTTGAAGGCGACCACCTCGGCCTTCGGCATGCGGACCCCCTTCTTGGCTCGATGGGCGTCGACGACCTTCGCGCGCTGGTCGACGAGGACCGACGGGATGTCGATGCGCACCGGGCAGACCTCGAAGCAGGCGCCGCAGAGGGAGGAGGCGTACGGCAGCGAGTCCACCTGGTCGTCGCCGCCGATGCCCTTGAGCAGCGGATTGAGGATCGCGCCGATCGGACCGGGGTAGACCGAGCCGTAGGAGTGCCCACCGGTGCGCTCGTAGACCGGGCAGACGTTGAGGCAGGCCGAGCACCGGATGCAGCGCAGGGCCTGCCGTCCGACCTGGTCGGCCAGGGCGTTGGTGCGGCCGTTGTCGAGGAGCACCACATGGACCTCGGCCGGCCCGTCGCTCAGGTCGCCTTCTCGGGCATGGACGCCGGACCACGTCGAGGTGTAGGGGTTCATCCTCTCGCCGGTCGAGGAGCGCGGGAGGAGCCGGAGCAGCGGGTCGAGGTCCTCCCAGCGCGCGACGACCTTCTCGATGCCGACGACGGAGACCAGCACCTCGGGCAGCGTCAGGCACATCCGACCGTTGCCCTCGGACTCGACGACGACCAGCGTGCCCGTCTCCGCGACGGCGAAGTTGGCGCCGGAGACGCCGACCTTGGCGCGCAGGAACTTCTCGCGCAGGTGCTCGCGCGCCGCGGCAGCGAGCACCGCGGGCTCGTCGGTCAGGTCGTCGGGAGCGGGACGGCCGACCTTCTTCATCTCGCGCAGGAAGATCTCCCGGATCTCCGCACGGTTGCGGTGGATCGCCGGCACCAGGGTGTGGGACGGGAGGTCGTGGCCGAGCTGGACGATGAGCTCGGCGAGGTCGGTCTCCCAGGCCGCGATCCCCTTCGCCTCGAGCGCCTCGTTGAGGCCGATCTCCTGGGTGACCATCGACTTGACCTTGACGACCTCGTCGACGCCGTGACGCTGGGCGACGTCGGCGACGATGCGGCACGCTTCGTCCGCGTCGCGCGCCCAGTGCACGGTCGCGCCGTTGGCTGTGAGGGTCTCCTCGAGCCTGATCAGCTGCTGGTCGAGGTCGAGCAGCGCCGCCTCCTTGACCGCCGCGCCGGCCAGCCGGAGCTCCTCCCAGCCGGAGGTGCCGCCCATCGACTCGGTGACCTCCTCGACGAGTCGGGCCCGCTTGGCACGGATCGTGCTGGTCGCGTGGGCGAGGTTGTGTCGGAGCTGGGCATTGCCGAGCGCCTCCCGGGCCGCCACGGGAAAGGTCGGCATCCCCACGAAGGTGCCGCTCATCGCTCAGACTCCCGGGTCTCGATACGGGTCTCGATACGCTCGCTGGCGCTCGCACTCGACCTCCGAGGATCGCTGGCGCTCGCACTCGACCTCCGAGGATCGCTGGCGCTCGCTACTCGACCACCGGGGTCGGCCTCGGTCGAGGCGAGGATCTCGGCGAGGTGCACAGCGCGTACGCCGGCCCGCTGACGGGTCATCAGCCCCCCGATGTGGGTCAGGCAGGAGTTGTCGCCCGCCACCAGCACCTCGGCGCCGGTGTCCCGCACGTGCCGCACCTTGTCGGAGCCCATCGCGATCGAGGTGTCGGCGTTCTTGACGGCGAACGTCCCGCCGAAGCCGCAGCACACCTCGGCCGCGGGAAGGTCGACGAGGGTCAGCCCGCGGACGTTCTCCAGCAACTGCCGCGGCCGGTCGCCGACCCCGAGCATCCGCAGGGAGTGGCAGGTCGGGTGGTAGGTGACCGTGTGCGGGAAGTACGCCCCCACGTCGGTCACGCCGAGCACGTCGACGAGGAACTCGGACAGCTCATAGACCTGGGGCGACGTCTGCTCGACCGCCCTCACCAGGCCGGCGTCGCCGGAGCGTCGGGCCACGATGGAGTGCTGGTGACGCGCGGAGCCGGCACACGACCCGGACGGAGTCACCACGGCGTCGTACCCGGCGAAGGCGTCGACGAAGGTCCGCACCACGGGCACGGCCTCGTCGAGATAGCCGGTGTTGACCATCGGCTGCGCACAACAGGTCTGCGCCTCCGGGAACTCGACCTCCACGCCGAGGCGACGCAGCAGCGTCACCACCGCCTGACCGGTGCGCGGGTAGAGCGCGTCGTTGATGCACGTGACCATCAGGGCGACCCGCATCGCACCAGCCCCCTTCTCGCTGGCCGCCATTCGGACCACCTTCCCGCCTTGACCTCTGTGTGGTCAGACCACAGACTCGTGACTGTAAGGTGACGGCTGCCCAACGTCAAGCTGTGCAGCGTCGAGCTGTGCAGGGTCAAGAACGGCGCGGGCGAGGAGCGAGGAGATCCGATGAGTGAGGCCGCCTGGCGTCCTGTCGCGCGCAGCCGGGCCTACGAGCTGGTGGTCGACCAGGTCGAGGAGCAGATCCTGTCGGGCACCCTCCGCGTGGGCGAACGGCTGCCGGCGGAGCGTGACCTCGCGGCGCGACTGCAGGTGTCGCGGGCCGCCGTACGCGAAGCGATCCGCACCCTCGAGGCCCAAGGTGTGGTGCGCTCCTCTGTGGGGTCCGGACCCGACGCCGGCACGGTGGTCTCGGCGGTCCCCTCCGAGGCGCTGAACCGGCTGCTCCGCCTCCACGTCGCCCTCGCGAACTTCCCCATGGCCGACGTCGTCGAGGCTCGGGTCATGCTCGAGCGGTTCTCGGCCAGCCTCGCGGCCGCCCACGCCAACGAAGAGCAGATCGCGCGGATGCACGAGCTCCTGGTGGCGATGGACGACGACGACATCGACCGCGAGCGGTTCAACGACCTGGACACCGAGTTTCACATCGCCATGGCGGAAGCCGGCGGCAACCGGCTCGTCGCGGACATGACCATCGCCATCCGCGACTCCACACGCCGTCCGATCCTCCGCGGGCTCGAGCAGCTCGGCGAGGAGTGGACGCAGGTGCGTCCCGGTCTGCGCGAGGAGCACCACGCGATCCACTCCGCGATCGTCGACGGGGACGGCGCCATCGCCGCCGACACGGTCGAGGCACACATCCGCGGCACGAGCCACTGGCTGCCCGGGGTCACAAGCTGACCTGCTGGTCGCCGAGCGGACGCAGATGACCGCCGCTCCCGGGCCGAGCCGCCCCTGAGCGGTGGTCATCTGCGTCCGCTCGGCGCGTTCAGATGCGCTTCACGGGGATGTCCCACCTGTTCGCCGCGGGCCGGCGCATCAGCGCTGGCCGCGGAAGAACTCCTCGAGCAGCGCCGTCGACTCGTCGGCCAGCACGCCGGCGACGACCTCGGGCCGGTGGTTGAGGCGCCGATCGCGTACGACGTCCCAGAGCGACCCGACCGCGCCCGCCTTGTCGTCGAAGGCACCGAAGACCAGCCGCCTGACCCGCGCGAGGACGAGGGCGCCCGCGCACATCGTGCACGGCTCGAGTGTCACCACGAGCGTGCATCCCTCGAGGCGCCACTCCCCCTGATGCGCCGCCGCCTCACGGAGCGCGACCACCTCGGCGTGCCCCGTCGGGTCGGCCGCCGCCTCGCGCACGTTGCGGCCTCGGCCGATCACCTCGCCGCCCGGATCGAGGACGACGGCGCCGATCGGGACGTCCCCGGTGGACAGCGCCGCGCGTGCCTCGGCCAAGGCCTCCCGCATCGCGACGTCATACGGGGTGGCTGCCATGGCAACCGGATCGTATGACGTCCTGGGCGGCTCAGGCGCTGGTGAGACCCACCGCGTCGTCGAAGAGCTTGCCGAAGCCGAGCCGGCGGGCGACCTCGGAGAGCATCTCGTCGGGATAGAGCTCCTCGTCGTCGAGCAGCACCGCCATGTCCATCGCGGTCATGCCGGCATCAGCGAGCAGGCCGAGATCGCCGGCGGGCTCGGGATCGTCGTCCTCCTCGGGCATCGGGAGGTTGAGGTGCTCCACGACGCTCGCGGCGAGCTCCCACTCGTCGGCGGCGGTGACGTCGGAGAGCAGCACGCTGACGCTGGCACCGACCACCCGGACGACGACGAAGAAGTCCTCGTCGATGCCGATGAGGCCGACGGCGCCGCCGTCGCCTGGGAAGCGGCGCAGCGCGTGCGCCAGTGTCTCGACATCGCTCAGGAGGTCATGCGCGATCTCCTGGACCTGCCAGACTCCCTCCTCGCGGTAGACCGCGAGGGCGAAGTCGACCCCTTCCATCTCACCCGACATGGCACCAGCCTGACATCCACAGCGCGACGCGCCAACCCCCTTTGACCGTCCTGGCGCACCGATAGTGTTCCGCCCATGCGCACCCACGTCGTCGACCACCCGCTCGTCGCGCACAAGCTGACGCGCCTGAGAGACGAGACGACCGACTCGCCGACGTTCCGCGCGCTGGCCGACGAGCTGGTGACCCTGCTGGCCTATGAGGCGACCCGCGAGGTCCGCGTCGAGGCACACGAGATCAGGACGCCGGTGGCGCCGACGACCGGTGTGCGCCTCGCGCGGCCCACGCCACTCGTGGTCCCGATCCTCCGCGCCGGCCTCGGCATGCTGGACGGGATGATGCGGCTGCTGCCAACGGGCGAGGTCGGCTTCCTCGGGATGGTGCGCAACGAGGAGACGCTGCAGGCGACGACGTATGCCGAACGGCTCCCCGAGGACCTGTCCGGCCGTCAGTGCTATGTGCTCGACCCGATGCTCGCGACCGGTGGCACCCTGGCAGCCGCGATCCGGTTCCTCGTCGACCGCGGCGCCGACCACATCACCTGCATCACCCTGCTCTCGGCCCCCGAGGGGCTGGCGAACCTCGAGGCAGGCCTGGCCGGCATCGACATCCCCGTCACCATCGTCACCGCGGCGCTGGACGAGAAGCTCAACGACAAGGGCTACATCGTCCCAGGGCTCGGCGACGCCGGCGACCGGCTCTACGGCCTCGCGCAGTAGCGCAATCAAGCACCGCCGCGGCGCCGGTCTTGCCTGGACGCAGCGCAGGGAGGGAGCGCCAGCGACCGAACGGAGCGGAGGAAGGCGAGACCTGGCGGGCGCCGCGGCCGCGCGAGCGGAGCGAGCGCAATCAAGCCCCGCCGCGGCGCCGGTCTTGCCTGGACGCAGCGCAGGGAGGGAGCGCCAGCGACCGAACGGAGCGGAGGAAGGCGAGACCTGGCGGGCGCCGCGGCCGCGCGAGCGGAGCGAGCGCAATCAAGCAGAGCGCAGCGGCAGTTCGGCGACGACCTCGTAGCGCGGCCGGTTGCCTGCGCCCTCACCGAGGTGGGACTGCACCAGGCTGACGGTGTCGGCATGCCACGACGGGCCTCGGTAGGCGTCGAGCAGCCTCACCCACTTCGTCACCTCCTGCGGCCGACCCAGCCGCGCGACAGTGAGGTGGGGGCGGAACCGCTGGCCGTCGACGGCGATGCCGCTCTTGCTGGCCGCAGCGCGGGCCCCCGTGGCCAGGCGGCTCAGCTCGGTGCGACCGGTCTCGTCGAGCTCGAGGCCCGCCCACAGCACCCGGGCGCGGGCGGCGTCGGGGAAGGCGCCGCCGCCGGTGACGGCGGTGGTGAACGGCGTACGCCGGGCCGCGGCCCGTCCGAGCCGCTCGACCAGCTCCTCCAGCGCCCGGTCGGGCACGTCGGCGAGGAACGCCAGTGTGACGTGGACCTGGTCGATCTGGGTCCACCGGAACGGTCCCGCCTCGCGGCGTACATCCAGGAACTCGTCGAGATCCTCCAGGGCACGCTCGGGCGGGATCAGGGCCGCGAAGAGGCGCATCAGCCGATCGTGGTGCCGAGCAGGCTCCCGATGAGGTAGGTGACCGCCATCGCCAGTGCTCCCCCGCCGACGTTGCGGAGCGCCGCCCGCACGGGGTGGGCGTAGCCGAGCCGGGCGCTGGTCCAGCCCGTGATCGCGAGAGCGATGACGACGGCGACGACGGTGACCCAGATGCGCCAAGGATCCGGCAGGAGGATCGTGAGCAGGGGCAGGAGCGCGCCGATCGTGAAGGCGAGCATCGAGGCGCCGGCAGCGTGCCACGGGTTCGTGATGTCGTCGGGGTCGATGCCCAGCTCGAGCACGGCATGGGCCTTGAGGGCGTTGCGCTCGGTGAGCTGAACGGCGACCTGGTGGGCGACGTCGTCGGTGAGCCCCTTGGACTGGAGGATCTCCTCCAGCTCGGCGAACTCCTCCTCCGGCATCTCGTGCAGCTCGCGCCGCTCCTTGTCGAGGAGGGCGAGCTCGGCGTCGCGCTGAGTGGAGACGGAGACGTACTCGCCGGCGGCCATGCTGAGCGCACCCGCGACCAGCCCCGCGACGCCCGCGATGAGGATGGAGGTGCGGTCGCTCGTCGCGCCGGCGACGCCCATGACGATGCCGGCGACGGAGACGATGCCGTCGTTCGCGCCGAGCACGCCGGCGCGCAGCCAGTTGAGCCGGTTGTTCAGGCCGAGGCCCTGCGGCTCCGTGTGGTCCGCCGCGAGCGCTTGGGAAGCCATGTCTCCATGGTCCCAGGCGCCGGCACCGGTCGCAAAGAAGGTGAGGCTGGGCTCACCGAGGCGGCGGGCGGAGTACCCGGTGAACCGGGTACTCCGCCCGGTCGCCGCTACAGGCCCAGCTCGCGGCCGATGAGCTCCTTCATGATCTCGTTGGAGCCGGCCCAGATCTTTGTGACGCGGGCGTCGCGCCAGGCGCGGGCGACGCGGTATTCGTTCATGAAACCGTAGCCGCCGTGCAGCTGGACGCAGTGGTCGAGCACCTCCGACTGCGTCTGGGACGACCACCACTTGGCCTTGGCGGCCTCGGTCGAGGTCAGCTCGCCGCGGGTGTGCGCGGAGACGCACTTGTCGATGTAGGCCTCGCACACCTCGATCTGGGTGAACAGCTCAGCGAGGAGGAACTTGTTGTGCTGGAAGTTGCCGATCGACTGGCCGAAGGCCTTCCGGTCCTTGGCGTACTGCAGCGTCTCGACGAGGATCTGCTTGGCGTGGTGGGTGTTGGCGACCGCGCACGAGATCCGCTCCTGCGGGAGCTTCTGCATCATGTGGATGAAGCCCATGTTCAGCTCGCCGATGACCTCGGCGTCGGTGACGCGGACGTTGGAGAAGAAGAGCTCGGCGGTGTCGGACTCCTCCATGCCGACCTTGTCGAGCTTGCGGCCGCGGCTGAAGCCCTCCTTGGTCGCCTCGACGCCGAAGAGGGTGATGCCCTTGGCGCCCTTCTCGGGGTCGGTGCGCGCGGCGACGACGATGAGGTCGGCCGAGTAGCCGTTGGTGATGAACGTCTTCGAGCCGTTGATGACCCACTCGTCGCCGTCACGGACGGCGGTGGTCTTCAGCGCGGCGAGGTCGGAGCCGCCGCCCGGCTCGGTCATGCCGATGGCGAGCAGGATCTCGCCGGACGCCACACCCGGGAGCCACCGCTCCTTCTGCTCGGGCGTGCCGAGCTCGACGATGTAGGGCGCGGTGATGTCGACGTGGATGCCGACGCAGGTCGGGTACGCCGCCCCGATCTTCGCGAGCTCCTCCTCGAGGATCGCGTTGAAGCGGAAGTCCCCGGCGCCGGCGCCGCCGTACTCCTCCGGGATCGACAGACCCAGGAACCCGTTCGCCCCCGCCTCGAGCCAGAACTCGCGCGGAAGGGCCTTCTCGGCGATGTACTTGTCGGTGTTCGGGATGACCGAACGCTCGAGCCACTGGCGCACCGAGGCCCGGAAGTCCTCGTGGTCCTCGTCGTAGATGTCGCGCTGCATGCGCGCCATGCTACCCCGACAAGTTACTCGTCCGTAACCTCGGGGGACGCCTCAGGCGAGACCTCGGGCGAGACCACCCGCTTGGGCATGGCGGCGGCAGCCAGCAGCAGGAGTACGGCGATCCCCGCCGCAGCCGCGAAGACGGCGTGCACGGCCGGCTCGAGGACGTCGGCGCTCAAGTGCTGAAGGCCGGCGGACGAGCCCGTGTGGGAGCGGACGACGCCGTTGGCGATCGCGCCGAAGACAGCGACGCCGACGGCGCTGCCGACGCTGCGGGCGAACATGTTGGCCCCGGTGACGACGCCGCGGTCGCGCCAGCCCACGCTGGACTGCGCGGCGATGACCCCGGGGCTCACAACGAGGCCGAAGCCGACCCCCATGACGAAGTTCGGCACGGCCAGCCACCACACGGGGCTGGCGCCGTTCACCGTCAGCAGCAGCAACCCGCCGACGGTCGTCGCGACGGCGCCGATCAGCGTCGTCACCCGGAAGCCGACCGTGAGGAACAGTCGGCCCGAGTTGCTCGCCGCGAGCGGCCATCCGAGGGTCATCGCCGCGAGCGCGAGACCGGCGACCACCGCCCCGGTGCCCAGCACGCCCTGCGCGAAGAGCGGGACGTAGGAGGAGAGCCCGAGCATCACGCACCCGACCAGCAGGCTGCCCGCGTTCGCCGCGTTGAGCGTGCGCCGTCGGAAGACCCACAGCGGCAGCACCGGCTCGGCGGCCCTGGTCTCGACCACCACGAAGCCGACGAGCAGCAAGGCTGCCGAGACGAAGACCGCGATGCTCGCGGCCGAGTCCCACGCCCAGCGCTGGCCACCCTCGAGCAGGCCGAGGAGCAGCAGAATGCCCCCGCCGGTCAGCAGCAGGGCGCCGAGCACGTCGACACTGTGGCGGCGCCGCTCGACCCGCTCGTGGAAGTCCCGCTGGAGCAGCCAGAGGGCGACGAGGCCGAGCGGCAGGTTGACGAAGAAGATCCAGCGCCAGCTCAGGTAGTCGGAGAAGACGCCCCCGAGAGTGGGTCCGACGAGGGATGCGGTCGCCCAGACGCTCGCGATGTAGCCCTGGACCTTCGCCCGCTCCTCCATCGTGTAGATGTCGCCGACGATCGTCATGCCCATCGGCTGCACCGCACCGGCACCGAGGCCCTGGATCGCCCGGAAGACGATCAGCGGCGCCATGCCCCACGCCACCCCGCACAGCAGCGAGCCGCCGAGGAACAGCCCGATGCCCAGCAGCATCACCGGCTTGCGCCCGAGGACGTCGGCGAGCTTGCCGTAGATCGGCACCGTGACCGCCTGCGCGAGCAGATAGATCGAGAACAGCCACGGGAACTGCGTGAACCCACCCAGGTCCGCCACGACGCTCGGCACCGCCGTCGCCAGGATCGTCGCATCGATCGCGACCAGCCCTGTGCTGAGCATCACGGCCAGGAGGATCGGCCCACGCTCGCTGCGCAGTCCGACGTCGCGCCTGCTGATCCCCGTGGTGGTCGTCACGTGCAAAGACAAGGCGATCTGGGCGTTGATCATTCCCTTCGATGGTTACTGAGCGGCATGATCGAACCCGTGGACGTCTGGCCCGGGCAGCCCTACCCCCTTGGTGCGACGTTCGACGGGAGCGGAACCAACTTCGCGCTCTTCAGCGAGGTCGCCGAGCGGGTGGAGCTCTGCCTCTTCGACAATGACGGCACCGAGACGCGAGTCGAGGTGACCGAGGTCGACGCCTTCGTGTGGCACTGCTACCTGCCACAGGTGCAGCCGGGGCAGCGCTACGGCTACCGCGTCCACGGTCCCTGGGACCCGATGCAGGGTCTGCGGTGCAACCCGAACAAGCTGCTCCTCGACCCCTACGCGAAGGCGACGTACGGCGAGATCGACTGGGACCAGAGTCTCTTCGGCTACCAGTTCGACGCGCCTGAGGAGCGCAACGACGACGACTCCGCCCCGCACATGATGCTGGGAGTCGTGGTGAACCCTTTCTTCGACTGGGAGGGCGACCGGCGGCTGGCCTACCCCTACAACGAGTCGGTGATCTACGAAGCGCACATCAAGGGGCTCACCCAGCTCCACCCCGACGTGCCGGAGGACCTGCGAGGGACGTACGCCGGCGTCGCGCACCCGGCCACCATCGAGCACCTGACGAAGCTCGGCATCACCGCGATCGAGCTCATGCCGGTCCACCAGTTCGTCCAGGACGACACCCTGCTGCAGAAGGGCCTGCGCAACTACTGGGGCTACAACACGCTGGGCTTCTTCGCGCCCCATGCGGCGTACTCCAGCCAACCGGAGGGCGCCGCCGGCCAGCAGGTGCAGGAGTTCAAGCAGATGGTGAAGACCCTGCACAACGCCGGCATCGAGGTCATCCTCGACGTCGTCTACAACCACACCGCCGAGGGCAACCACCTCGGCCCCACGCTCTCCTTCAAGGGCATCGACAACCCGGCGTACTACCGCCTCGTCGAAGACGACAAGCGGTACTACATGGACTACACCGGCACCGGGAACAGCCTCAACGTGCGGCAGCCGCACGCGCTGCAGCTGATCATGGACTCGCTGCGCTACTGGGTGACCGAGATGCACGTCGACGGCTTCAGGTTCGACCTGGCGGCGACACTGGCGCGCGAGTTCTACGACGTCGACCGGCTCTCATCCTTCTTCGAGCTCGTGCAGCAGGACCCGGTCGTCTCCCGGGTCAAGCTGATCGCCGAGCCATGGGACATCGGCCCGGGCGGCTACCAGGTCGGCGGCTTCCCCCCGCAGTGGACCGAGTGGAACGGCAAGTTCCGCGACACCGTCCGGGACTTCTGGCGCGGCGAGCCGTCGCTGGGGGAGTTCGCCTCCCGCCTCGCGGGGTCGTCGGACCTCTACGAGCACAGCGGCCGCCGCCCGTTCGCGTCGATCAACTTCGTCACCGCCCACGACGGCTTCACGCTGCGAGACCTCGTCTCCTACAACGAGAAGCACAACGAGGCGAACGGCGAGGACAACAACGACGGCGAGAGCCACAACCGGTCCTGGAACCACGACGCCGAAGGTCCGACCAACGACCCTGCCATCCTGGCCGAGCGGGCCAAGTCGCAGCGCAACCTGCTGGCGACGCTCCTGCTGAGCCAAGGGGTGCCGATGATCCTGCACGGCGACGAGCTGGGCCGGACCCAGCAGGGCAACAACAACGTCTACGCCCAGGACAACGAGCTGAGCTGGGTGCACTGGGACGAGGCGGACATGCCCCTGGTGGAGTTCACTGCGGCCCTGATCCGGCTGCGGCGCTCCCACCCGACCTTCCGGCGCCGGCGCTTCTTCACCGGCCACACCGTCCGCACGCCGATCGTCGGCGGCGAGGGCGACCGTCTCAACGACATCGTCTGGCTCGCACCGTCGGGCAAGCCGATGGAGGACGGCGAGTGGGACGGCGGGCAGGCGCTCGGCATGTATCTCAATGGCCAGGGCATCGCGGGGACCGACAGCCGCGGCGAGCGGATCGTCGACGACCACTTCGTGCTCTACTTCAACGCCGGCGACGAGCTGGAGGTCGTCCTGCCGACGGACGAGTACGCCGTCGACTGGGACGTCATCATCGACACCGGCGGCGCCGCCGGCGACCGCGGGACGCTCGTCAGCGGCTCGGTGCTGACACTGGCGGCCAACTCGGTCGTCGTCCTCCGTGAGCACAAGGAGCCCGAGGTGGCACCCGACCTGTCGGTCGCCGCGTCGGTCGCGGCTCAGTCCGGCCAGACGAACCAGACCGGCCAGTCCGGCCAGTCCGGCAGCAAACCCAACACCCCAGGAGCGGGCAAGGAGGGATGATGCGCATCCCGGCCAGCACCTACCGGCTGCAGATCACCCACGACTTCAACCTCTTCGAGGCGGCCCGGCGGCTGCCGTACCTCCACGACCTGGGCGTGGACTGGGTCTACCTCTCGCCCCTACTCGCCGCCGAGCCGGGCAGCGACCACGGGTACGACGTGGTGGCCTTCGACCGCATCGACCCCGACCGCGGCGGCCCTGAGGGGCTCGCCGCGGTCTCGCAGGAGGCGCGACGCCTGGGCATGGGGGTCCTCGTCGACATCGTGCCGAACCATGTCGGCGTCGCCACGCCCGCGGAGGACCCCTGGTGGTGGGACGTCCTCCGGCTCGGCCGTGAGTCGGAGCATGCGAACGCCTTCGACGTCGACTGGGCCGCCGGCCAGGGGCGGATCCGCATCCCCGTCGTCGGCGACGACGACCAGCCCGTGGCCGATCCCGACAGCGCGGGCGGCCCGATCGCGAACCTGCGGCTCGTCGAGACCCCCGAAGGAGGCGAGCTGCTCTACCACGACCACCGCTACCCGATCGCTCCCGGCACCTGGGATCCCGGTCAGCCGGGACAGGACCCGAACGACGTCCACGACCGCCAGCACTACGAGCTGGTCAACTGGCATGTCGCCGACGAGGGCCTGAACTACCGGCGCTTCTTCGCGGTCAACACGCTGGCGGCGGTGCGGGTCGAGGATCCGGAGGTGTTCGCGGAGACCCACGTGGAGATCAAGCGGTGGTTCGACGAGGGCCTCGTCGACGGCCTGCGTGTCGACCACCCTGACGGCCTGCGCGACCCGCGCCGCTACCTCGACGACCTGGCGGCGCTCACCGGCGGTGCCTACGTCCTGGTCGAGAAGATCCTCGAGACGGGCGAGGAGCTGCCCGCCGACTGGGCGACCGCCGGCACGACGGGCTACGACGCGCTCGCCCTCGTCGACCGCGTCCTGACCGACCCGACGGGCGAGCAGCCACTCGACGAGCTCGAGAGTCGCCTCCGTGGCGCCCCTGTCGAGTGGCAGACGATGACCCGCGACCTCAAGCGGCAGGTGGCCGACACGATCCTGAACTCCGAGGTCAGGCGGATCACCCGGGAGCTGCAACGTCTCGACGCGGTCGACGGTCCCGCCGGCTCGTTCGCGGCGGTCGCGGACGCGGTCGCCGAGCTGCTCGCCTGCTTCGGTGTCTACCGCTCCTACCTGCCCGAGGGTCGCGAGCACCTCGACGAGGCGTTCACCCGTGCCCGGATCCACCGACCCGACCTGGCGGCGACGTACGACCTGCTGCTGCCGGTGCTCGCCGACCCCTGGTCCCAGCCCGCGCGGCGCTTCCAGCAGACCAGCGGCATGGTGATGGCCAAGGGGGTCGAGGACTGCGCGTTCTACCGCTGGTCGCGGCTGACCTCGCTCAACGAGGTGGGCGGCGACCCCTCGCACTTCTCCTCGTCGGTGGCGGACTTCCACGAGGCGATGACGCGGCGGCAGGAACGGTGGCCTCACGCGATGACGACGCTGTCCACGCACGACACCAAGCGCGGAGAGGACGTCCGCGCTCGCATCGGCGTGCTGGCGGAGCTGCCGGGCGAGTGGGCAGGCGCGCTCGACGCGGTCCTCGGCCTGACGTCGCCGCCGGACCCGGGCTTCGCGTCCCTGCTGCTGCAGGCGGCGCTGGGCGCCTGGCCGGTGTCGCGTGAGCGGTTGCACGCCTACGCCGAGAAGGCGATGCGGGAGGCCGGCGACCACACCACGTGGACGGAGGTCGACGAGCCGTACGAGGAGGGCGTGCACGCCTTCGTCGACAGCCTGTACGACGACCAGCGGGTCCGCAGCGTGATCGAGCCGTTCCTCGCGCGGATCACCCGGCCCGGCTGGTCGAACGCGCTCGCCGCCAAGCTGCTCGCCCTGACGATGCCGGGCGTGCCCGACGTCTACCAGGGCAGCGAGCTGTGGGAGCAGAGCCTCGTCGACCCCGACAACCGGCGACCGGTCGACCTCGACCTGCGGGCGAAGCTGTTTCGCTCCCTGGACACGCCGCCACCTCCGACCGACTCCGTCGAAGACCCGGGCGCGGCGAAGCTCCACCTCGTGCACCGCGCCCTCACGCTGCGCCGCGACCGGCCTGAGCTGTTCACCGGATATGCGCCGGTGCCGGCCACCGGACCGGGCGCCGACCACGTCGTCGCGTTCGACCGTGGCGGCGCGCTCACGGTCGCGACCCGCCTCCCCCTCGGACTCGAGCGCGCGGGCGGCTGGCAGGGCACGCGTCTGGAGCTCCCGCCCGGCCGCTGGCGCGACGAGCTCACCGGAGCCGAGACCACGACGGGCCAGCTCGGCTGCCTGCTCGCGATCTACCCCGTCGCACTGCTGGTGAGGGTGCAGGCATGACGGCCCGTCCGACGCGCGCACGCTTCGACGTCTGGGCGCCCCGCCCCGAGCAGGTCCGACTGGTCGTCGGCGGGGAGACCGTGGACATGACCCGCGGGGACGACGACTGGTGGACGCCCACGGGGCCGATACCTGGCGCCGGGTCGGACCCTGACGCCGACCTCGACTACGGCTATCTTCTCGACAACGACCCGACGCCGAGGCCGGACCCTCGGTCGCGCCGACAGCCCGACGGGGTCCATGCGCTGTCGCGGACGTTCGACGCGTCGGCGTACGACTGGGGCGACGGCCACTGGACCGGCCGTCAGCTGGCGGGGTCGGTGATCTACGAGCTGCACCTCGGCACCTTCACTCCCGAGGGCACCCTCGACGCGGCCGCCGAGCGGCTCGGCCATCTCCGGTCGATCGGCGTCGACTTCGTCGAGCTGCTGCCGGTCAACGCGTTCAACGGCACCCACAACTGGGGCTATGACGGCGTCCTGTGGCACGCCGTGCACGAGGAGTACGGCGGCCCCGCGGCGTACCAGCGCTTCGTCGATGCCTGTCATGCCGCGGGCCTCGGCATCATCCAGGACGTCGTCTACAACCACCTCGGCCCGTCCGGGAACTACCTGCCCCTCTTCGGCCCCTACCTCAAGGAGGGACGCAACACCTGGGGCGACCTGGTCAACCTCGACGGCCCGGGTGGTGAGGAGGTACGCCGCTACATCCTCGACAACGTCCGGATGTGGCTGCTCGACTACCACGTCGACGGGCTGCGGCTCGATGCCGTGCACGCGTTGGCCGACGCCTCGCCGACCCATCTCCTGGAGGAGATGGCGATCGAGGTCGCTGCCCTGTCGGCGCACCAGGGACGGCCGCTCACCCTGATCGCGGAGTCGGACCTCAACGACGCGCGGATGGTGACCCCTCGCGAGGCCGGTGGCCGCGGGCTCGACGCGCAGTGGAGCGACGACTTCCACCATGCGCTGCACGTCGCGCTGACCGGGGAGACGCAGGGCTACTACGCCGACTTCGAGCCGCTGTCGGCTCTCGCGAAGGTGTGCGAGCGCGGCTTCTTCCACGACGGCACGTGGTCGTCCTTCCGCTGCCGGACTCACGGACGGCCGGTCGACCGGGCGACGATGCCGACCTGGCGGCTCGTCGTCGCGAACCAGAACCACGACCAGATCGGCAACCGCGCCATCGGTGACCGGCTCAGCGCTCATCTCGACGACGACCAGTTGGCGTGCGCGGCCCTGCTGACGCTGTGCGGACCGTTCACGCCGATGCTGTTCATGGGCGAGGAGTTCGCGGCCTCGACGCCGTTCCAGTTCTTCACCTCCCACCCCGAGCCTGAGCTGGGCCGCGCGACCGCGGAGGGGCGGATCGCCGAGTTCGCCGCGCATGGGTGGGATCCCGCGAACGTCCCCGACCCGCAGGACCCCGAGACCTTCGGCCGTTCGAAGCTCAGCTGGTCGGAGGCCTCGTCGGGGCGCGGCGCCCGCCTGCTGGAGGTCTACCGGATGCTCGCCGACCTGCGACGCGAGCTGCCCGACATCACCGACCCCGACTTCACGCGAGTGGCGTGCACCGCCGACGAGGCGACACGGGTGTTCACGCTGCGACGCGGGGAGACGCTCATCGCCGTGAACTTCGGCGACACGCCGGCCACGCTGCCCGCGCCCGGGATGCGGCTGCGCTTCGCGACACCGGTGGGGGCGGCGTACGACGGCTCCGACCTCACCCTCCCCCCGCACGCCGGGGCGCTGCTCAACTCGTGAGGTCGCGTTGCTCGGGGTAGTTCGGGACGTTTCCCGCGGTCTACTGGCCGGTAATGGTCGGAATCGTCCCGTACTACCCCGGGCGGACGGCCCCCCACGGGCACTACCCCGACGGACAGACGCCGATCACCTGGTCAGCGAGGCCACCCAGGCGGGGACGACCGTGCCTGCGGGTCCGTGCCGGTGCTCGTCGAAGAGGACCGTCCCCTGGGAGGGCTCGAGGTTGAGCTCGAGGGTGCGGGCGCCGTACGCACGAGCGGACTGCACGAACCCCGCCGCCGGGTAGACGGCCCCGCTCGTGCCGATCGAGACGAACAGGTCCGCGCGCCGGAGGGCCGCCTCGATGTGGTCCATCTCGTAGGGGAACTCGCCGAACCAGACGATGTCGGGTCGCATCGCCTGATCGCCGCAGCCGGGGCAGGCCGGCTGGTCGAGGAGCGCGGCCTCCCAGCGGAACCGGCCCTCGCAGGCCAGGCACCAGGCGCTCAGCAGCTCGCCGTGCATGTGCACGACGCTGCGCGATCCGGCCCGCTCGTGCAGGTCGTCGACGTTCTGGGTGACGACCAGGACGTCGTGCTCCGAGTGCTGTTCGAGCTCGGCGAGCGCCAGATGAGCCGGGTTGGGCTCGACGGTCCCCAGATGGGCGCGCCGCGCGTCGTAGAACCGCTGCACCGTCTCGGGGTCGCGCTCGAACGCCTCGGGCGTGGCCACGTCCTCGACCCGATGCCCCTCCCAGAGGCCGTCCTCCGCCCGGAAGGTCGGCACCCCGCTCTCCGCGGAGATCCCCGCACCGGTCAGAACCACGATGTTCACGCGGTCGAGGGTACGGGCCGGGTCGTGGACGGTTCGTCGAGGTAGGAAGCCCGGCCGTCAGACCGCGATCGCCGCCAGCGCCTCGCGAAGCCGGCCGGGGATCGGGACGGACGTGCGGGTGTCACGGTCGACGAACACGTGCACGACGTGCCCGTGGGCGGCCGCCTCGTCAGACTCTTCGGTGAAGATCGCGATGCCGTAGGTGACCGAGCGGTTGCCGAGCCGGTCGACGCGCAGACCAGCCCGCAGCCGCTGGGGGTAGGCCACCGACGCGTGGTAGTGGCACCCCGACTCGACCACCACGCCGATCACCGGCGAGCTCTCGATTGCGAGGCCGCCGTGCTCGATGAGGTAGGCGTTCGCGACCGTGTCGAAGTAGCTGTAGTAGGTGACGTTGTTGACGTGGCCGTAGACGTCGTTGTCCCTCCACCGTGTGGTCAGCTGTGCGTGATGGGGATAGTCGAGGTACGCCGGCCGGCCCGGCGCACCGCCGGCGGAGCCGGTCACCAGCACCTCAGCGCCGCACGGAAGATGGTGTCGAGCTCGGCCTCCTGCACCGGGCTCGGGGCGTTGTCGAGCAGACGGCGCTGAGGGGCGGCGCCCTTCACCAGGTCGGGGACGTCCTCGAGCGTGTAGCCGACTCCCCGGAGGCCGTTGGGTGCCCCGATATCGCGCATCAGGTCGGCCATCGTCTCGGCGAGGACGTCGCCCGCCTCGGCGGGTCGGACGCCCGCGACCTCGCCCCCGAGCAGCCGGGCCGCCTCGAGGTGGCGGAACGGTGCCGTCGGCGCGAGGGCCCGGAACGCCGCGGGGGCGCTGACGGCGACCGCGAATCCGTGCGGGACCAAGGCAGCGTCGGGTGGGTAGCCCGCCGGGCGGTAGGTGCCCCCGATGTCATGCAGCCGGCCGGCGACGGCGTAGGCCATCGCGTGCGGCACGTGCACGCCCGCGTTGCCGAAGGCGATCCCGGCGAGGGTGGCCGCCCACATCATCCGGTGCCGCGCCTCCTCGTCACGCGGGTCGCGGACCGCGCGGCGCAGGAAGCGGCCGATCAGCTCGATCGCCTCGCGCGCGCCGAGGTCGCTCCACGGGTTGGCGCCCTGGCTCGCCGGCCGGCTCGTCGCCGGGCTCGAGGCGGGTCGCGCCGTGTAGGGCCGCGCCGTCAGCGACTCCACCGCGTGACAGAGCACGTCCAGCCCGCTGCTGGCCACCACGTCGGCCGGCAGCGACGCCGTCGTGCGCGGGTCGACGACCGCCTCGGTCGGCCGGAGCCGAGCGCTCGAGACGCCGGTCTTCGCGTGAGCGCTGAGCAGGTCGAAGATCGCGATCCCCGTGACCTCGCTGCCGGTGCCGCTGGTCGTCGGACACGCCACGTGCGGCTTCAGCGGGCCTGGGACGGGCCGACCCGCCCCGAGCGGGGCGTTCACGTAGTCGAGGAGGTCGCCGGGATGGGTGGCGAGGAGGTTGGCGAGCTTGGCGGTGTCGATCACCGAGCCACCGCCGAGGGAGACGAACCCATCGACATCCGACTCACGCGCGAAGGCCACGGCCTCGCCGATGGACGCATCGGTCGGCTCGACGAGGACGCCGTCGAAGACGACCACCTCGAGATGGCGCCGGCGCAGGGCGGCGAGCACGTCGTCGTACCACTCGGTGGCCCTGAGCCGCGCGTCGGTGAACAGCGCGACCCGGCCCCCGTCCCTCAGGTGGCCGGCCACGCGGTCACCGACCTCGTGCAGCGAGCCGGCGCCGAAGGTGACCCGCGAGGAGTCGACGGTGAAGGCCGACTCGAGGTCGACGTGCTGCACCTTGTCCTGGGCGTGGGCGTGGGCGTGGGCGTGGGCATGAGGGAAGTGAGGGCACATCGTGGCGCCATGCAACCACAGGTACGTCGGGGTCGGCGCCGACGCCTATGATCCGGTGCTATGGAGGGCGTGTCGGAGCGACCCGTCACCGTCGACGCGGTCGCGAGGCGGGCCCTCGCCACGCTCGTCGCACTGCCGGGGGTGCACCGCGCAGGTCTGGCGCTGACCGAGGGCGCCGGGCGCCGGCTGCGCTTCACCGCCTCCGACCGTGACGGAGACGTCGTCGACTGGTGCTACATCGACGCCTACGACGACGTTCCGCTCACGGCGGTCGTGCGGTCGGGTCGTCCGATCGCCGGCACACTCAAGGAGCTCGACGAGCGCTTCCCCGACTTCGTCGGCCGACAGGACGGCACCGCGACGGTTGCGCTCATCGCGCAGCCGCTCGCACACCTGGACAGCCTCGTCGGCGGAGTCGTCGTCTACGTCGACGACGCCGCGGGCTTCCAGCCGCAGCTGCAGACGGCGGTCCTCGATGTCGCCGCCGCCGCTGCTGAGGACCTCCTCCGGGCACGACCCCGAGCGCGCCCTGCCAGCGAGCAGGGCGAGGCCGGCTCGGGTGACACCGGTGTCGGGGACTCCGGTGTCGTGACCGGTCTCCGCATCGAGGGCGCCACGGGAGTCGGCCTTGCGCGCCGACACCTCCGCGAGATGCTGCGCCAACAGGCGGTCGACGAGGACACGATCGACGACGCCGCGCTCTGCCTCTCGGAGATCACCACCAACGCCGTCCTGCACACGGGGGCGGCGTCGTACGTGCAGGTGAGCGTCGACGAGGACGAGATCCGCGTCGCCGTGCGCGACGAGGGCAGTCCCCTCGGCCACCAGCCCGGCCTACTCGACCCCGACGAGGCGCTGCCCGTCGCCGGCCGAGGTCTCCAGATCGTCGAGGCGCTGAGCAGCCGCTGGGGCTCGGAGCCCGACGACGACGGCACCACGGTCTGGTTCGTGCTCGAGCTGCGGACCGGCTGAGCGACTCCGGTCAGGCGCGACCGTCCAGCGCGTCGCGCGCCAGCTCCAGATAGATCGGCACCGACTCCCCGGCGGTGTCGAAGCCCGTGCCGGACGGACCGCCGGCGCGCTGGCGGTGGTCGATGCCGGCAGCGATCACCCCGACCTTGAAGTAGGCCAGGGCGAGATGACGCTCCCAGTGCTCCAGGGGCACGCCACCGGCGGCCTGGTACGCCGCAGCGAGCGCCGCCACGTCCGGCAGTCGGTCGCTGGTCCACGCGCTCGGCTCGCCGACGATGAGGTCGAAGACGGGGTGTCGGTAGGCGCACATCATGGCCACGTCGGCCACGGGGTCACCGATCGTGGACAGCTCCCAGTCGACGACCGCCGTCACGCGCGGCTCAGCGCCGGCGAGGTCGAGGATGGTGTTGTCGATGCGGAAGTCCCCGTGGACGACTCCGGTGCTGCGCTGCTCGGGAAGGCCCTCGCCCAGCCGGGTGGCGACCTCAGTCGCCAGGGGCCGCAGCTCCTCGGCGCCGACGAGGTCCCACTGTCCCGACCAGCGCTTGAGCTGCCGCTCGGCGTAGGCGTCCGGGCGACCGAACCGCTCCAGCCCGACGGCGACATGGTCGACGCGGTGCAGCCGGGCGAGCGTGTCGACGAGAGCGCGCAGCGTCGCTGCGAGCGTCGCGTCGTCGAGCTCCTCGAGCGAGCGGCGGGTCTGGATCGTGCGGCCCGAGACGAAGTCGGCGATCGCGAACGGGCCGCCGAGAAGGGCGTCGTCCTCGCACAGCACGACCGCGCGAGCCACCGGCACGTCGGTCGCACCGAGCGCGGCGGTCACGCGGTACTCACGGGCGACGTCGTGTGCCGACGGCGTGCGGCCGGCGCGTGGTGGCGTCCGCATCACCCACCGTGCGTCCCCATCGGTCAGTCGGAACGTCAGGTTCGAGCGACCGCCGGCGATCAGCTCCGCCGACAG
Source organism: Nocardioides sp. AN3 (assembly GCF_054653495.1). Lineage (NCBI taxonomy): Bacteria > Bacillati > Actinomycetota > Actinomycetes > Propionibacteriales > Nocardioidaceae > Nocardioides > Nocardioides sp. AN3. The sequence goes on along the minus strand of NZ_BAAIGC010000001.1, from coordinate 78,864 downwards.
GGAGCCGACGTCGACGCCGGCCTCGCGCATCACCGCCGCGATGCCGTCGAGCTCCTCCGCGGAAAGGGCGGTCGCCTTCGTGGCGTCGGTCGGGTCGGTCGCGTCGGTCGCGTCCGTCACGTCCCTCACGCCGCTCACCGGCCGAGCTCTCGGACCGCACGCTTGGCGATCGCCCAGCGGTGCACCTCGGAGGGGCCGTCGTAGATGCGGAAGGGGCGCAGCTCGCGAGCGATCTTGGCCACGGGCAGGTCGCTGGAGACCCCGAGGCCGCCACAGAGCTGGGTGGCCCGGTCCACGACCCGGCCGAGCGCCTCGGCGGCGAACGTCTTCGCGATCGAGGTCGCCTTCGAGGCCCGGCCGCCGGCGTCCAGCTCCGCGCAGGCCTCGCGCAGCAGCGCCCGGGTGGCCGCCAGGTCGATCTCGTTGTCGGCGATGAGCTGCTGCGCCATGCCGAGGTCGGCGAGGCGAGAGCCGAAGAGCTGCCGGTCGGCGGCGTACCCGACCGCGACCTCGTGGGCACGACGGGCCGCGCCGGTCCACCGCATGACGTGCGTCATCCGGGCGGGCCCGAGGCGCACCTGCGCGTAGCGGAAGCCCTCGTCGACCGCTCCCAGCACGTCCTCGTCGGGGACGAAGACGTCGGTGAAGGCCATCTCACAGTGACCGCCGAGCATCGACTTGTCCATCGTGTTCAGGTGCCGGACCACCTTGATCCCGTCGCGGTCGGCCGGCGCCAGGAACATCGTGGCGCCGCCGCTCTGGCCCGGCTCGCCGCTCGTGCGGGCCATGATGATGAAGCAGCCGGCTCCGTCGGCGCCGGTGATGAAGTACTTGCGGCCGTTGATCAGCCAGCCGCCGTCGACCTTCTCGGCGCGCGTCGTCAGCGCCGCCGGGTCCGCGCCGGCGCCGGGGGCGGGCTCGGTCATCGCGAAGGCCGAGCGCCACTCCCCTCGCACCAGCGGCGCCAGGTAGCGCTCACGCTGGGCGCCGACGGCGACATGGTCGAGGAGGTGGACGTTGCCCTCGTCGGGGGCGTTGATGTTGAGGGCGACCGGCCCGAAGAGCGAGTAGCCGGCCTCCTCGAAGACGGGCGCCCGCTCCGACATCGACAGGCCGAGACCGCCGTACTCGGTGGGCCCGTGCGGCGTCAGGAGTCCGGCGCTCCGTGCGGAGGCCTGCAGGCGCTCGCGGAGCACCTCGCCGCCGGCGGCGTCGATGTTGCCGTCGAATTCGTCGTCGACCGGCAGGACCTCCGCCCGGACGAGCTCTCGAGTCGCTGTCACCAGCGCGTCGACGTCTGCCACCGTACCTCCTCTTTTAGACCGATCAGTCGCTCGGTCAGGGTGCCAGCACAGCGGCGCCGGGTCAAGATCGGCCGAGCGCAACGAGGGGTCAGACCGTGCGCGGTGCTCCGACGAGGTCGCGCAGCAAGATCGTGTGGCGCGCGACCAGCTCATCGGGACCGAGCGCCCCGTCCGCGCGATACCAGGAGGCCACGCCGACGCACAGGGTCGCGACCGCCCGCGCGGCGTCGACGGGGTACGGCGTGGTGAACACGCCCTGAGCACGCCCGTCCTCCACGACGTCCGTCACCAGGCGCTGCACCTGGTCGCGCAGGGCGACGCACCGCGCCCGGTTCTCGGGTTCGAGGCTCCGCAGCTCCGTCGAGGCGACGAACGCCTCGGCTCTACGGAACATGTGGAAGCGGAGCAGACACTCGACGACCGCGTCGAACCGTGCGGACGGGTCGTCGCCAGCGGATTCCAGAGAAGACCGGCAGCGGGCGAGCAGGTCCTCGAGGACCGTCTCCATCAGCGTCGCCAGGATCTCCTGCTTGGAGCGGTGATGGTGGTAGAGCCCGGGCACCGACAGGCCGGCCCGTGCACCGATGTCGCGGATGCTCGTCCCCTCGTAGCCCTCCTCCGCGAACGCCTCCAACGCGGCAGCCAGGACGCGGGGCAGCGACGAAGCCTCATACGTGCGCCACGACGCTGCGGAAGCCATGGTCACGCAGGGTATCGGGCTGCCGACCGACCCTTCGCGGGCGCTCTGGCGCTGCGCTCGGCGGCCATCGTCTTGGAGGCTCCGCTCGATCGAGCCGGTGCGCACGCACGTCGGCAAGTTCCTCAGGGTTGCCTCTGGTGACGGCCCCTTCGGGCATCGCAGGGCGAGGGCGACTACGGACCCAGCAGCGCCAACGGGACCACGGCCACGCCGTCGGGCCGCCGGTAGGCCAGCTTGCCGGTGTTGACGAGGACACGGTCAGCAACCCGGTCGCCGATCTGGGCGTGCAGCCAGTTGAGATGGCGGACGTCCTTGTCGCTGACCGACTCGCTGAGCTTCACCTCGATGGCGACGACTCGGCGGTCCTCCCCTTCGACGATCAGGTCGATCTCGTGGTCGGTCTCCTTGGTGCGGAGATGGCCCACGTGCGCGGACGCCGCCGCGGCGTAGACCCTGACGCTCTGCGCAACCAGCGACTCATACAGCGCGCCCAGCCACGTCCCGCTGGTCGCTGCGACCCGATCGCCAGTCCCCTGCAGCAGACCCGCCCTGCCGACGCCGACGAGGCGCGCAGCGAGCGCGGGATCGACCAGATGGTGCTTGGGTGACAGCGTGAGCCGCTTGAGCGGGTTGAACGTCGGCACCCAGGCGGGGATCGGGTCGAGGACGTAGATTCGGCTGAGATGCTCACGATAGTTGTCGACCGTGGCGCGGGAAGGCTTGTCGGTCATCCCCCCGGTGGCGGCATCGAGGATCTTGGAGTAGGCCGCGTCGGTCGAGGTCGCCGCCGCATAGGCCGCCAACCAGCCGCGGAGAGCGTGCGGACGGCGCACGTGGAAGCCGTTCTCCGGCAGCTCCCTCTCGACGATGCGGGAGAGGTAGCTGTCGAGCTGGATGGTGCGCGCCCGTTCCGGGAGATCACGTAGGCCCGGGAAACCAGAGGCCAGGATCTCCTCGACATACGCGGAGAGGTCGATGTCAGTGCGACCAGAGATCGCCGGCTTGCTCCCCGTGAGCAGCTGCGCCAGGGACACCGTCGGCCCAGCGATTCCGCGTTCGGCCATCGAGAGGGGGCGCATGATGAGGCTGACGATGCGCCCTGCGCCGGAGTGGACGCGCACACCAGGCGCGACGCCGGCAGATCCTGCAAGGAGAAACCGGCCCCCTCGGGCGTCCTCATCGACAGCCCTGCGGACCCGATCCCACACGGCCGGTGCGAGCTGCCACTCATCGATCAGCACCGGCGACTCGACTTTCGTCACGTAGTCGAGGTCGGCGTCGACGATCTCGCGCTGTCCCGCAAGATCTAGCAAGATCGACGTCCGGGCCCGCTGCAGTGCGGTAGCGGTCTTGCCGACGCCCTTGGCGCCTTCCAGTGCGATGGCGGCCAGATGAGGGAAGAGCTCGTCCAACACTGAGTCGACGACCCTGCGGCGGTAGCGCATATGGCCTAACCTAGCAGATGGACACCCTCCTATTAGGCATTTGGACGCTGACAAACTGGGCACTTCGACGCGGGCTGACGAGTCACCCCGACGGACACCCACGAGCGATTCTCACCTCACGCCGGCAGCGCGAGATTCCGCCGGCGCAGCGCGACGGCGCCCGCCGCGGCCACCAGGACACTGGTCAGGCACAGACCCACGACCGGTCCGTAGCTGATCGCGACGGCGGGCGCGTTCGGCACATGGGTGAACGGCGAGAGGTCGAGGAGCCAGGTCGGCAGGCCGAGCGACGGGCCGAACATCGGACCGACCACGACGGAGAGCACGACGAGCAGCCAGGACAGGCCGACCGACCACCGCGGCAGCAGCATGAGCAGCGCGACGACGGTCGCTCCGAGCACGGCGATGGCGGGCAGCTGGACGAGTGCGGCGCCGACCAGATCGCGCAGCAGTGAGGCGGTCCCACCGACGGCCTGGCCGCCGGTGACGCCCATGGCGAGCGCGAAGACGAGCATCAGCAGGATGGCGCCGACCAGCGCGTTGACGGCGTACGCCGCCAGCCAGCGCAACCGGGAGACGGCCGTGCCGAGCACGGGCTCGAGGGTGCCGTCGGACTCGTCGTGATGGAGCCTGAGCATCAGCGTGACGACGTAGATGGAGACGGCCATGCCCGCGATCTGCAGCATCGAGGCCCAGTAGGCGCCGAGGAGGTCCGCGTTGCCACCGAAGGCCTCGTACCACTCGGTGGCGGCCCCCTTCAGGCCCTCGATGCGGTCAGCCAGCGCCCCGAAGACCAGCCCGAAGCCGAGCAGTCCGACCGCCCATCCCAGCAGCGTGCCGCGTTGCAGGCGCCAGACCAGACCCGTGGGACTGAGCAGAGCCGAGCTCGCGCGGGCCGCACCTCGACGCTCCGGCCACAAGCCGCGGCCCACGTCACGTCTGTCCACGAGGACGACGGCGCCGCCGAACAGGAGGGCCGTCGACACCACGGCCACGCCCAGCGGCCACCACAGGTCGTCGGCGAACGGACGCATCTGCTGTCCCCAGCCGATCGGGGAGAGCCACGTCGGCCACGCGCTGCCGACCCGAAGGGCGGCGGAGTCGACCGTCCCGAGCATGTTGCCCAGCGCCGAGAGCAGGAACGCAGCCCCGAGGGCGGCGCTCGCGAGACCCGTCGCGCCACGGGTGGTGGACGCCAGCTGGCACGTGAGGGCCGCGACGCCGGTGAACACGACGCCCACCAGCGCGATCGACGTGCCCGCCACGACGGACCCGACCACAGGCTGGCCGGTGGCTGCCATGGCGACGGCGAGCGCCAGGGCCAGGGCGACGTCGGCCGCAAGGGCGACCACCACCGCGGCCGTCAGTGACGCATAGCGCCCGACGACTCCGGCGGCGAGCGTCTCCTCGCGACCGAGCTCTTCGGCCTGGCGGGTGTGGCGGACCACCGCCAACACGCTCATCATCGCCGCGAGGACCGCCAGGGTGAGGCCGTCGCGATGCATGGTGTAGCCGCCGACGCTGGCGCCCGTCACCAGGCCGAGCACCCTCATGCCGGGGTTCTCCACCACGACCTGGGTGTCAGGCCGCAGCAGCTCGGGGTGCGCGGTGTAGGTGCTCTCGAACAGGGCCGTCGTCGCAGCGAGGAACGCCGCCATGCCGAGGATCCACGCCGGCAGCATCACCCGGTCGCGGCGGAGCGCGAGCCGGACAAGCCGGAGCGTGCCGCTGAAGCCGCTCACCGCACCCTCACCACCTCGTCATCCCGGTCGGGCGACGAGGCTGAGAGGTCCTCGCCGTAGTGGCGCAGGAACAGCTCCTCCAAGGTCGGCGGTGAGGTGGTCATCGACCGCACCTCCAGGCGGACCAGGTGCTCGAGCACCTGGTTCAGCTCGCCGGGCTCGACGCTGAACTCCGCATGACCGTCGGCCACGCGGGCGTCATGGACGCCGGGCCACGCGGCGACGGCCGGCATCGGCTTGACCGTGTCGACCACCACCGACGTTCGGGTGAGGTGCCGCAGCTCCTCGAAGGTGCCCGACTCCGCAGCCCGGCCGGCGCGGATGATCGTGACGCGATCGCACAGCGCCTCCACCTCGGAGAGGATGTGGCTGGACAGCAGGATGCTGCGTCCCGCAGCCCGCAGCTCCTGCACGACATCCTGGAAGACCGCCTCCATCAGCGGGTCCAAGCCCGACGTGGGCTCATCCAGCAGGTAGAGCTCGACAGCCGAGGAGAACGCCGCCACCAGGGCGACCTTCTGCCGGTTGCCCTTGGAATAGGCGCGGATCTTCTTGGTCGGGTCGAGCTGGAAGCGCTCGAGCAGCTCGGCCCGACGAGCCTCGTCGAGTCCCCCGCGCAGGTCGCCGAGCAGGTCGATCACCTCACCGCCGGTGAGGTTCGGCCACAGGTTCACCTCGCCGGGCACGTAGGCCAGACGTCGGTGCAACGCCACGGCGTCGCGCCACGGGTCACCGCCCAGCAGGACCACGCGCCCCGCATCGGCCCGCAGCAAGCCGAGCAGGACCCGGATCGTCGTGGTCTTCCCCGCGCCGTTGGGGCCGAGGAAGCCGTGCACCTCCCCCGTCTCCACCTCGAGGTCGAGATGGTCGAGGGCTCGCGTCCCGTGTCCGAAGTCCTTGACGAGCCCGGAGACCTCGATGGCCCTCATCGACACCCACCTCCTCGGCGACGCCTCACACGTCGACGCCTCCACGGTGTCCTCGTCCGCGGGTCGATGACAGGGGCGCAAGCGAGCCACCCGAGGGACGAAGGCCCCTTCCCCACCGGGACCGACGGACGTGCGCGAGGCGTCCGCACCCGCGACCGACCCGCCCGCGTGAGCGCGTCGCGGAGTGCGTCGCGGAGTGCGTCGCGGAGTGCGTCAGCGGGAGCTACGGCGGCCGATCAGCAGACCCACGACGAGCGCCAGGACCACGACACCCACCGCCGCGGCCCGCTTGGCCAGAGCGGCGCCCGCCACGCTCATCAGATCCAGCGGCTCCGCCTCGGTCACCGGCGCGCGGGGTGGCGTCGAGGCCGCGGCGGCAGCCCCACCGATCGGTCTCGCCTCCCCGCTCGCCGCGGGCGTCCCTCCTACTCGCATCTCGGGCGCCGCGGCCTGAGGCGCGGAGTCGGCCTGAAGTGCCGCGCTGAGGTTCACCGCGAACTGGTCGAGGATCTTCCCGCCGACATCGTTGACGAGACCCCGGCCGAACTGGGCCGGTCGCCCCGTCAGTGCGAGATCGGTGACCACATCGGCCCTTGTGTGCGGCCCGTCCGGACTCAGCGTGCAGCTGATGGCTGCCTGTGCGGTCCCCGCACCACGCGCATCCTTGCCGGCCGCCTCGATGACGATGCGGTGGTCCGCCTCGTTCCGCTCAGTGAACGTGCCTTGGCCCTTGTAGGCCATCTGGATCGAGCCGATCTTCACCTTCACCTGCCCGGTGAAGGTGTCGTCGCCATGATCACCCAATGACGCGCCCGGCAGAGCCGGCACGATGCGCTCGAGGTCGAGCAGGACGCGCCAGGCCTCGTCGATCGGCACGGGGACGGTGAAGGAGTGCTTCAGCTGCATGTCAGAACTTCCTCCGTCAGGTTGCTCAACGGGTGAGGCCGGCGGCGTCGAGCATCGACCAGACGCGGGTCGGGCTCAGTGGGATGGCAACGACCTGGGCAGCGATCTCGGGCACGGCGGCGGCGACGGCGTTGGCGATTGCGGCAGGCGGCGGGATGGTCCCGCTCTCCCCGATGCCCTTGAACCCGCCGGGGGTGAGCTCGCTGGGTGTGACGATGTGGTCGAGCACGAGGTCGGGGACGTCCTCGGAGATCGGCACGATGTAGTCGAGGTACGTCGTCGCCGTCGGCTGGCCGTCCGGTGAGAACGTCGACTCCTCCAGCAGCGCGGCGCCGATGCCCATCGCGACTCCGCCGATGATCTGCCCGTCGCCGACGAGGGGGTTGACGACCACTCCCGAGTCATGGACGACCCAGTAGTCCTCGATGTCGACCTTGCCCGTGTCGAGGTCGACGGCGACCTGCGCCGCGTGGGTGGCGTATCCGAAGGTGATGCTGGCCGGGTCGTACTCCACCGTCTCCTCGAGCCGGATCACGTCGTCGGCGCGCCGTCGCCAGCCCATCCAGCCGCGGTGGGCGACCTCGCGCCAGGCGATGGTGGTCCCGGCTGCGCTGCGGAACTCCCCCTCGGAGAAGGTGACGTCCTCCGGCGACGCCTCCAGGTAGGCGGAGGCGAGGGCGTGCATCCGCTCGCGCAGCGTCGCAGCGGCCTTCCACAGCGCGCCACCCGCGAGAGCCAGCCCGCGGCTCGCCTGCGAGCCCATGTTCGAGTACGGCGAAGTGAGGGTGTCGCCGAGCTGGACGCGCACCCACTCCAGAGGTACGCCGAGCCTCTCGGCGGCCACCTGGGCGAGCGAGGTCTCGATGCCCTGCCCGATCGACGTGGCTCCGGAGAAGACCGTCACCGTGCCGTCCTCGTTGACCCGGATGGTGCTGGTCTCGTAGCCGCTCCAGTGGATGTGGTAGAGCTCCAGCAGAGCGCTCGGCGCGAAGCCGGTGATCTCCACCATGGAGGAGTAGCCGATGCCGCGGCGCACCCGATCCTTGCTCGGCCGCGCACCGGCGGATGCCAGCGCGACGGCACGGTCGAGCACCCGGGGGTAGTCGCCGTTGTCATAGGGCACCTGGGTGTTGGTGACGTGCGGCAGCTGGTCGGGCTGGATCATGTTGCGCCGGCGCAGCTCGACGGGATCCGTGCCGAGCTCCCGCGCCGCTTCGTCGACCAGTCGCTCGCGGATGAACGTCGCCTCCTGCATGCCGTAGCCGCGGAACGCGCCCGTGGGGACGGCGTTGGTGTACCAGGCGGTGACGGTCGAGGCGGCGATGTCGAACCGGTACGGCCCCTCGAGCATCAGCCCGGCGACCTGGAACGGGCCGGTGCCTCCGGTCGTGGTGCTGGTGAAGGCGCCCACGTCACCGTGCATGTCCGCGTGGATCACGAGGAACCGCCCGTCGGCGTCGAGGCCGAGCCTCGCGCGGGTGACCTGTCCGCGGCCCTGATAGCTCGCGGTCAGGGCCTCCACACGGTCCTCGATCCACTTGACGGTGCGTCCGAGCCGCATCGCCGCGAGACACACCATCGCCTCGTCGGGGAACAGCGAGGTCTTCTGCCCGAAGGCACCGCCCACGTCGGCGGCGACCACGCGGACCTGGTCCTGGCGCAGACGCAGCACGCACGCCAGCTCCTGCCGGACCGCATGCGGAACCTGCGTGCTGCTGTGCACGCTCAGCTGCTGGGTCGCCTCCACCCATTCGGCGACCAGGCCGCGAGGCTCCAGGGGGCTGTGGCTGATGCGCGGCACCGTGAAGGTCCGGTCGACGACGTGTGCCGCGCCGGCGAAGACGTCCTCGAGCAGCTCCTGCGGCGGGCCGAACTGGAAGGAGCCGACCTGGTTGCTGCCGAGCGAGGGGTAGACCAGCGCGGCGTCCTCGGCGCGAGCGGCGTCCAGGCCGATCACGGCCGGTCGGTCGTCGTACTCGACGTCGATCAGCTCCAACGCATCCTCCGCGAGGGCCCGCGAGGACGCGACCACCACGGCGATGGGCTGGCCGACGTACCGGATCGCCCGGTCGACGATCGGCACGTGGGTCAGCTGCTGGCCCCACAGGAGCCAGCTTGACGCAACCGGGTCGGTCAGTGCGGCGATCTCGTCGGGCCCCAGGACAAGGACGACGCCCTCCAGGGCCTCGGCCTGAGTGGTGTCGAAGGCCGTGACCTGGCCGGCCGCGATCGGGCTGCGGACGACGGCGGCATGGAGGACGCCGGCTTCGCTGACGTCGTCGGCGTACCGGCCCTTGCCGCGCAGAAGCCGCTCGTCCTGGACCCGCGGAACGCGAGCGCCGATCAGTGACTCGGCGGCCGTGGCGGGAGGGGCCTCGGCGGCGGGGGTCTCGGTGGTGGTCATGCGCGGGCTCCCTTCTCGCTCCAGCACTGTCGGATCGCTGCCCGGATGCCGACGTAGCCGGTGCAGCGGCAGACGTGGCCGCCGAGCACCTCCGTCTCCGTCTCCTCAGCGCTGCTGCCGCGGCGTTCGGCTGCCGCGACGCTCATCAAGATGCCCGGGGTGCAGAACCCGCACTGCAGGCCGTGCTGGTCACGCATGGCACGCTGGAAGCCGGACAGCTCCTCTCCCTGGGCCAGCGACTCGACCGTCTCGATGTTGCGACCATCGGCCTGGACGGCGAGCATCAGGCACGACCGCATCGGCTCGCCGTCGACGAGCACGGTGCAGGCCCCGCACACCCCTTGCTCACACCCGACGTGCGTGCCGGTGAGACCAGCCCCGTGGCGCAGGTGGTCGCTGAGCAGCGTGCGGACGGGCACGTCCACCTCGTGCGCGGAGCCGTTGAGCGTCATCCGGATGACGCGGGACTGCTCGGTCATGCCGCCACCTCCATCAGGTCGTGCGCGAGCGTGCGGACCAGCCTGCGCAGCAGGGAGCGTCGGAACGCCGCCGTGCCGTGCTGGTCGTCCGGGGGATCGGTCTCGTCCGTGGCAGCCGTCGCGGCCGCCTCGATGCCGGCCGCGGTCGAGGCGCCGGTGAGCGCCGCCTCCAAGGCGCCCAACCGCAGCGGGCGGTCGGCCACTCCTGCCGCGGCGGCCCGAGCTGCCGTGATGGCCGAGCCGTCACGCTGGACGCCGAGACACAGGCCCACGAAGGGGAAGTCGCCGTGGCGGCGTGCGACCTCGTCGTAGACGAAGCGCAGCGCCGGGTCACGAGGAAACTCCACCGCCACCAGGAGCTCGTCCGGCTGCCGAGCAGTCATGAAGACCGACTCGAAGAAGTCGGCCGCCTCGACTCGCCGCTCGCCTCTGGCCGACCGCAGACACAGCACGGCTCCGAGGGCCACCGCCACGCAGGGCAGCTCCGCCGCCGGGTCAGCGTGACAGAGAGTGCCACCGACAGTGGTGCGGTTGCGGATCTGCGGATGAGCCACGAACCCGATGGCCTGGGCGATCACCGGCAAGGCGTCTCGCACGTCCGGGTCACGCTCCAGCCGGGCGAGTCGGACACCGGCACCGACGACGATGCGGTCGGGCTGGACGTCGATGGTGTCCAGATCCTGCACGCGGCCGAGGTCGACCAGCACGTCGGGTCTGGCCAGGCGCATGTTCAGCAGGGGCAGCAGGCTCTGGCCGCCGGCCAGCACGGACGCGTCGTCACGGAACTCGGCCAGAAGGCCGATCACCTCGGCAACGGTCTCAGGACTTCGGTAGTCGAACTTCGGAGGCTTCATCTGCGCTTCCTTCCGGTGTGGTGACGGTCTTCCCTGCTCAGACGGTGGCGGAGAAGTGTGGGCAGTTGTGGATCCAGACGTTGAGGAGGCGCAGCCCATGACGGATCTCCTCGATCGGGCGTTCCTAGCGACCGACCCGGCCGCCGGGCTTCGCGATGCCCCGGATGCCCAGTCCGCTGTCGATGGTGACGATCGAGCCGGTCATCGCGGCCGCCTCATCGGAGGCGAGGAGCGTGTACATCGCGGCGTACGCGTCGAAGTCAGGGACCTCCTGCAGGGGCAGGACCTCGCGAGTGCCGTCGATGACGGCCTCGCCGGAGGTCTGGCCCAAGGAGGTGATGCCACGCATCTGGGTCGCCGCGACCCCCGGCGCGACGCCGTTGACCCGCACGGTCGGGGCGAGCTCATAGGCCAGCTGACGGATCACACCGTGCAGCGCGTGCTTCGAGGACGTGTAGAGGATCCCGCCGCCGCCGGTGTTCGCCCCGGCGAAGGAGCCCGTGATGATCACCGACCCTCCCCGCTCGATCAGCTGGTCGGCGCAGGCCCGCACGCCGAGCAGCGGGCCGAGGACGTTGACGGCGTACAGCTCGTGGAACGCCTGCGAGAGGCGCTCGCCCTCGATCTCCTCCAACGGCGCCATGCCGTCGAAGATGCCGGCGTTGCCGACGAAGACGTCGATCCGCCCCCAGGTCTCGACCGCCGTCCGGGCAGCGCGGCGGTTGACCTCCCAGTCGGAGACGTCGCCCTGCACGGCCACGACCGCGTCGCCGAGGTCGGCCGGGAGGGTCTCCACGGCCGGCAGGATGTCGACGGCGACCACCTTCGCCCCTTCGGCGACGAACCGCGTCAGCGTCGCACGGCCGATCCCGGCCCCGCAGCCGGTGAAGACGACCACCTTGTCGTCCAGTGCTCCCATGGGCCTTCCTTTCAGATCGGCGTCGACACGTGCGTGCCGCAACGCTCGAGAGCGGTCTCCACGGTCGCGCACAGCACAAGCTGGTCGGCCGGGTCGACCACGACCAGACCGGGATGGTCCGTGATCAGGACGGGGAGCGAGGGACGAGGAACTGGCGAGACCACGACCACGGGGACCGCCTTCGAACGCTCGAGGAGGGTGACCAGCAGCGAGCAGAGCCCCCACGCGTCGGCCTCGTGGAACCGCGCGACCACCAGCACGGTCGCCGACCGATGCCGGGCCAGCCAGTCACGGGCACGGTGGGCATCCTCGACGGTCGTCAGGCTCGCAGCTCGCGGGCCTGCGGTCGCGTGGCGTACGGCGGCGAGACTCGCGTCGCCCAGGCCGACGGCGAGCACCGTCGCGGGCGACGACTCCGCTTCGTGGAGCATCCGTCACACTCCTGCGGGCGCCAGCAGCCTGCCCGCGCCGGGCGCCACCGGCTCCAGGCCGAGCTCGGACATGATCCGCCAGGCAGTGGCGGCGGCTGCCGAGATCACCGGGATCTCGAACCGGTCCTGGACCTGCTGAAGCACCGGAAGCGACGGCATCTGGACGCATGCAGAGAGCACCAGCGCGTCGGCGTCGGAGGTGTCGACGCGATGCGCCAGGTCGAGCAGCCGGGTCGGGTCGAGCCGGCCGACCGCGAGGTTGTCGGAGACCTCGAGGCTGATGGAGTCGACCACCTCGTAGCCCTCGTGCTCGATGTAGCCGCACACGGTCTCGGTCAGCGGCTTCATGTAGGGCGTGATGACCGCGATCCTCTTGGCGCTCAGGTGGTGCAACGCCTCCACGACGGCACCGGCGGAGGCGACGACCGGGATGCGCCGTCCGGTCTCGTCGAGAGCGATCCGTCCGAGGCGCTCCTCCGAGACATGGTGATGGCCCGGTCCCTGGGACATCGTCGCCACGAGGCACGCATACCCCATCACGTCCACGTCCGCGTCGGCCAGCTGCGCGGCGGCGACGCCCGCGTTCTCGTCCATGGCGGTGAGCTCCTCCTGCGTGACGTGCTTCATCCGCACCCGGGCCGAGTGGAAGGTGAACCGGTCATCGCTGATCTGCTCGTGGGCGCGCAGGATCGCCGGCACCTCCGTCTCCATCGTGGTGTTGGAGCTGGGCACGATGAGGCCCACGCGCAAGGCGCGCGGTGCAGCTGTGGTCGAGTCGGGCATGGGTCTCCGTTCGAATCGTTCAGGGGGTCAGTCCGCCGTTGCGGAGTGCTCGAGGTTGGAGGTCTTGAGAAGGGCGGGCAGGTCCTCGGACACCTCCCGTGTCCACGTCAGGCTCAGGGGCAGCCGTACCGGTGTGCGCCCGAGGTCGGGCACGGCGATGCCGAGGCCCCGCAACGTGACGGCGAGCGACTCGAAGGCGAAGTCGGGGTCGATGTCGAGCACGAGGCCCAAGGCCGCGTCGAGGAGGTGGAACTCCAGGATGTGCCGGGCCAGCTCCCCCTTGCGTGCCTGCAGCGCCTCCAAGAAGGCGCGGTCGAGCCACAGGAAGTCGGCGACCGCAGGCGGCCGTGAGAAGTAGAGCCGCTGTTGGCGGTAGATCGTGCGGTGCAGCTGGTGGATCAGCTCATCGGCGTACGGCGGATACCGATCGAGGAGCACAGCGTGGTAGCGGAAGTGCGCATCTTGGAACGCCTTGGTGCCGATGGTCGGCTCCTCCATGTCGGCCAACGCCTCGGCCATCGCATCGAGGTCATCGGCGGTGACGCTGTCGGTGATCGCAGCGACCGTCGGCGGCTCCACCAGCAGCCGAAGCGCGTAGGCGTCCTCGACGTCGGACAGCTGGACCGGCGCCACGACCATGCCCCTGTTGGCCTCCCCGACGAGCAGCCCCTCGGTGGCAAGGCGCTGCATCGCCTCACGCAGCGGGGTGCGCGAGACCTGCAGCTCTTCGGCCAGCTGCTGCTGGGAGATGCGGACGCCCGGCGGGATCTGACCCGAGACGATCCGCTCGCGCAGGGTCTCCACGACGCCGTCGACGACGTTCCCGGGGCGCTTCGGGACGCTCATGCTTCGCTTCCTCCGGTCTGCTCGTCGAGGCCGGGCAGGCCGGCCGCGTGCTCGCTGCCCAGCTTGCGGGCGAAGAGCTGGCTGAACTGGCTGGCGTCCTGGGCCGCGATGATCTCCAGCTGCATGGCATCGAGGAGGATCGTCGTGCCTCGGGACGGGATGTAGACCTGCAGACGCTCGCCGTTGCGGGTCCAGACCTTGCGGACCTGAGCGCCGGTGAACTCGTTGCCGATGCCGACCCAGTCGCCGGTCTCGACCACACCCTGCAGGGCGTCAGGGTCACCCATCTGTCCTCCTCATGCCGTTGACGTCGATGCTCGCCGGCGCCGTCGCGTACGCCGCAGGGTTACCCTGACGCAGCACAGGCAGCTTGTCCCGCACCTGGGGCACCGTCGCGAGGTCCAGCTCCACGACCTGCACGGCGTAGGCGGCGTCCCCGAGGTCGGCCAGGATCTCGCCCCACGGCCCCACGGCGAGGGCGTGGCCGAACGTCTCGAAGGCATCGGCCGCCCGCTCGCTCTCGTCCGCACCGCGCACGGTGGCGGACGCAACGACGTAGCAGGCGTTCTCGATCGCCCGAGCGCGCAGCAGCGTGTGCCAGTGGGCTGACCCGGTGGTGTGGGTGAACGCCGCGGGCACGAGGACGACTGCCGCTCCGGCCTGGGCCAGCGTCCGATAGAGCTCGGGGAAGCGGACGTCGTAGCAGATCGTCAACCCCACCGACACGCCGTCGATGTCGAGGAGAACCGGTGTCCGGCCCGCCCGCTCGACGCTGCTCGCCTCGAACGACTGGCCGTCGATGTGTGCGTCGAAGAGGTGGATCTTGTCGTAGCGACCCGCCAGCTCGCCGTTTGCGTCCCAGACCAGCGCGGCGTTGACGATGCCCTCATCGGTGGCGAGCTTCGCGCCGCCCAGCACGACCGCGACACCGTGCTCGGCCGCCGCGGCCCCCATCTTTCCGAGCTCGGGTGAGTCCTCACGGAAGGCCCGCTCGCGCATCGCCACGTTGCCGGCGAGCATGAGCCCGTTCTCCGGAAGCAGCACGAGCTCCGCCCCGGCACCGGCGGCCTCGGCCACGGCTTGCAGAGCGGTGGCGAGGTTGGCCTCGACGTCGGAGGTGGCGTGCCACTGGGACAGCCCTACCCGGAGTGTTCGGCGCATGGCTCAGCCCGCCACCGTAGCGGCGGACGGCATGGTCGCGAGCTCGGCGACCTCGAGGTCCATGCGGACGACCGTCCAGCCTCCACCGGACGCCTCCATGGGCTCATAGGAGTAGACGTCTCCACGCACGCCAGGGCCGACGATGCCGAGCATGATCAGCCAGTTCATGAACTCGTACTGACCGTGGTCGAGCAGCGGGTAGGGCTCCAGTGAGCCGAGGTCGAGACCGCGACCGGCCCGGAGCATGTCGAGCACGTAGGTGTCGAACTCCTGGTCCACCTCACCGAACTTGCCCGGATCGAGGAAGTGGGAGAGCCCGCCGGTGGCGAGCATCGCCACGCGCAGCCCCGACTGCTCGATCGCCGACCGGAAAGCGATGCCGAGCGCGCGAGCGTTGTACGGCGAGAACATCCGCGCGGGCTGGGTGATGATCGGGATGACCGGCAGATCGGGTCGCGGCAGCATGAGCCGCAGCGGGACGATCAGCCCGTGGTCGAGGTCCACCCGGGCCGCCTGCTCGACCTCGATCCCGGCGGCGCGAGCGGCCTCGGCCAGGCCATGGGCGAGCTTCGGGTGACCGGTCAGGTGCAGGTCCAGGTCGGGGCGCTTGAAGAACTCCATCGAGCCGTGGTGCTCGCCTGCCTCCCCGATCACGAAGTGGCCGGTCGCGAAGCTCTGGAAGTGGCAGTCGGCCGTCACCAGCAGCACGTCGGGCTCGGCGGCCTTGATGTCCTCGGCGAGGCGGGCGTAGCCGGCCAGCAGCCGCTCGACCGCGTCCGCCGGGTCGATCTCGGGGCGCGCCAGGACGTCGGGGACGTGCGAGCATCCGCCAGCGAAGACGAGCCCTTGCGGCAAGGACGACGCCGGCAGCGGCACGGAGGCGTCGACGGTGAAGCGGCCGTGGCTGGTCGAGTCGCCGAGGTCGTCGGAGAACCAGCGGCTGACCAGGATCGTGATGCCGTCGTTGAGTCCGGCCGAGCGCAGCCGGTCGCGGTCTCCCGCCAGGATGGTCTCGGCCCAGTCCTGGTCGATGCCGAGCACCTCGCCGGCACTGTCTGGCGCGGCCTTCACCTGCGCGAGGAGCTCGGGCTCGCGACCGAGGCGCAGGATGGCCTGCTCGATGTCAGCTCGCTCGGTCATGACGTCAGTCCTCCACGAGGGTGCCGTCGACGACCACGGCGACCCCGTCGACCTCCACCGTGCAGCTGCGCATGGGGATGTCCAGGTGGGCCGGCGTCTCGCGACCGACGAACCGGTTGGGACCGGTGGACCACATGAAGTTGCCGGACGTGGAACGCAGCTCCTGGCCGTAGAGCGAGCGCGGCTCGTAGACGTCGAACGCGGACCAGCGGGCGATCGGGTGCACACCCCAGCCCATGTGGGAGACCGCGTACACCTCCGGGTCGTTCCAGGCCTCCATGTAGTCGCGCAGGATGAAGGCGTCGACGCCGCCCTTGATGTCGGTGATGAACCCCTCGTCGATCGTCATGGTGACGTCGTCGCGGACGTAGCGCTGCCACGGGATGAGGACGTCACCGGGCTGCAGAACGATCTGGCCCTGGGCCGTCCGGTCGCGCGGGAAGCAGGCCACGAAGCCGCTTGGCCAGTGGTCCCACCGGTGCTCGGCGTCGACGAAGCCCCACTGGTGGGTGATCGGCAGGTCCTCGCCCGAGATGTCGGCGGTCACGTCGGTGCCCGCCGCGCTGGTGACGTGGAGGGTGGAGCCGGCCCTCAGCTTCGCGCCGCCCTTCTCCACGACCGCCCGCAGGCCCTCGTCACCCATGAGCCGCTCCAGGACGTTCTCCGGCTCGGCGATGAACAGCATGCGCTTGCCGTTGCCGGTGATGCGCGTGCGGACGTCGGAGTGGATCAGCCCCTCCTCGGTCACGTCGACGACGAAGTCGCACTCGGCAGCGGCGGCCAGCAGTGCGGGGACTTCACGCCCGTCACCCTGGTACGGCGGCAGCAGCGGCGCCGAGAGGCTGGAGGCGGTCAACACGAGCACACCGGCACCGAGCTGGCGTGACGCCCCGATCGCGGCGTCGACGTACGTCTGCTTCTTGCCGACCTCGCTGATGACGGCGACCGTCTCGTCGGCGGTGACGCCGCACAGCGTGAACTGGTCGACGAAGAGCTCCTCGAGCGTCTTGGGCATGGTGTGTCTCCTTGGTTGAAGGTGGTCAGTTCACGGAGCGGATCGCGCCGCCGTCGACGGCGAGGGTGGCTCCGGTGATGAAGGCGGCACGCCGGGAGGCGAGGAACGCGACGGCGTCGGCGATCTCCTCCGCCTCTGCCCAGCGGCCCAGGGGGATGTCTCGGACGACGGCTGCGATCTCGTCCTCGACCGAGGTGGAGTTCTTGGCCGACTTCGCCGCGACGATGCTCTGCATGCGGTCGGTGCCGGTGGCCCCGGGCATGACATGGACGACGCGGACGCCGTACGGCGCGACCTCGGCCGCCAGGGTCTTGGCGAAGGCGGACGCCGCCGCCCGGTACGCCGCCGAGAGCACGCCGCCCGTGGCCGGCTGCACGACCCAGGTGGAGGTGAGCAGGACGATCACGCCGCCGCCCTGCTCCTTCATCTGGCGTGCGCCGGCGAGCGCGAGCTGGACCACCGGGCGCAGCAACAGGTCGTGTGCCGCCTCCCAGGCGGCCCACGTCGTGTCGAGGACGGGCGTGATCGGCGGGCCGGGGGTGTTGAGGACGAGCACATCCAAACGGGCGTGCTCGGCGACCACATCGGCGACGAGGGTCTCCGTGGCGGCGGCGTCGCCCAGGTCGTGGGCCCGCGGCAACACACCACCCCCACCCCGGATGGTGGGCGCGCCGACGGTGCGCGACGTCGCCACGACCGTCATCCCCTCACGCGCGAGGCGATCCGCCACTGCGGCGCCGATGCCCCGCGAGGCGGCGGTGACGAGGGCGATCGCACCCTGGAGTCCGAGATCCACCGGAGTCTCCTTCTTGTTGGTTGGCTTGCGTTCGGCCGCTGGCGCGCGGCTCAGTCGACCAGCGTGATCGCGTGCTCGGGACAGGAGGCGGCAGCCTCCGTGGCCCTGGCCTCGTCGCCCGTCGGCACCTCACCGTCGCCGACGAGGGACGCGTAGCCCCACTCGTCGAGCTGGAAGACACTCGGGCAGAGCTCGGCACAGGTGCCGTAGGCCTCGCACTTGGTGGCATCGACGGTTGCCTTCATCAGTTCTCTCCCTCTGTCGGGTCACGGCGTTGTTGGAAGACCGAGGGCGTCTGCTCGAGCTCCTCGGCGACGGTGCGGGCGAGCGTTGCCGCGCCGTCCAGGAAGGCACACGCGCCGCGGCGGACGAGCTGCTCACCCCACCGAGCGAGGTTGGCGCGGTGGTCCGGGTTCGGATCGCCGTCGGCGACGCTGCGCAGGGTGTCGCGGATGGCCCGGGTGCCGTTGCGGCACACGCCGCACTGGCGGGCCGACTCCTGCTCGTACCATTCGCCGAGGTCGGCCGCGGTGCGGAGCACGTCGTCACTGCCGGAGACGAAGGTGATCGCCGCGCAGCCCAAGCCACTGCCTGCGTCGCGGACCTCCTGGTAGCAGCAGCGGAGGGACGCGCGGTCGCCGCGCAGATAGCCTCCGAACCACCCGCCCATCAGCACCCCGCGGAGTCCGTTCGGCACTCCGCCGGCCGCCTCGGCAAGCGCCCCGAGGGTCGTCCCGAGCTCCGCCTCGAACACTCCGCCCTCCCGACAGGAGCCCGCCGCGGTGAACAGCGCCGTGCCGGGCGAGGCCTCGGTGCCGGCGGCACGGAAGGCCTCGGCGCCGTGACGGCGGATCCAGGCGGCGTGCGCCAGTGTCTCGACGTTGGCCACCAACGTCGGCAAGCCGTCGACGCCGGACTCCGAGGGTCGCGGCGGCTTCACCAGCGGGAGCGCCGGGCCACCGCTGATCGCACGGCACACGGCGGTCTCCTCGCCGGCGACGTACCCACCGGTGGCACCGAAGACCTCCAACCGAAGGCCGGCGGGCACCAGGCCGGCGGCGTCGACCTCGGCCACCGCGCGCACGGTCGCCTCGACGACGTCCGGGTGGGAGACGTAGACGATGGCCCGATCGGCGGCCACGGCGGTGGCGGCCAGGATGAGCCCGTCGAGCACGAGGTGCGGCCGGTGCGTCATCAGCCAGGCGTCCTTCGCCGATGCGGGCTCCCCCTCGTGGCCGTTGGCGACGACGACCTTCCGACCGGACACGTCGGCGACCGACCGCCACTTGATCGAGGCGGGGAAGCCTGCGCCGCCTCGGCCCTGCAGCCCCGCCGCCTCGAGCTCGCTGACGATGTCCTCGACGCGGACGGCAGGTGCGCGCCCGAAGAACCCTCGTGCGAGCTCTCCGGCGAGGCCGTCGGAGAGCTCGTCCTCGCGGAGCACCAGCCGCGCCGGCGTGCCGGCGACGACGCGCGCTCCGATGGCGGGGGCCAGCTCCTGCACCACGCTCACGAGGGAGCTCCCAGCAGGTCCAGGGCCGTCTCGAGGTCGATCACGTCGGCATACTTCGCGTCCAGGTCGAGGAGGGCGGCCTCATGCGGGCCGGTCTCGCGATCGCCGACGGCCTCGCGCACGACGTAGGTGACGAGGTCGTGCGCGCATGCGTCGACCGCCGTGGCCCTCACGCAGCCCGATGTGGTGGCTCCGACGACGATGACGGTGCCGACCTGCTCGGCGCGCAGCCGGGTCGCCAGATCGGTGCCGGCGAAGGCCGACGCCGTCTGCTTGACCACGACCCGCTCCGGGTCGACCCCGCCGAGGCGCGCGTCGATCTGCTCCCAACGGCTGCCCGCGGTGAGCTCCCGCATGACCGGCATCTTCTCGAGCCACACGCAGTCGAGCTCGTCGGCGGCGAACGAGATCGCCGAGAAGTACGCCGGGACCCCTACGGCCCGGGCACGCTCGAGCAGCATCCGCGTCGCCGCGACCTCGTCCGAGAGCTCGAACCCT
Source organism: Nocardioides sp. AN3 (assembly GCF_054653495.1). Classification (NCBI taxonomy): domain Bacteria; kingdom Bacillati; phylum Actinomycetota; class Actinomycetes; order Propionibacteriales; family Nocardioidaceae; genus Nocardioides; species Nocardioides sp. AN3. Next base: position 58,999 of record NZ_BAAIGC010000001.1, on the reverse strand, counting down.
GGTCCGCACTCCGGGTCGGTGAACCCGTTCTGCAGGTCCACCACCACAATGGCGAACCGCCCCCGCGGCGTCAGGGTCCCGCCCAGGCCACCGGCGCGGTAGCGCGCGGCGACCTCCGTGTCCCACGGCGCCACGGTCATCATCGCAGCTCCGTCTCGGGCCATTCACCGCGCTCGGCACGCATCATGGCCGCGTAGTAGCGATACATGTTGCGCTGGACCCCCTCCTCGTAGCGCGTCCAGTAGGCGACGCCGGGGCCGGGCCAGTCATCGACCCTGTGGGCGATGCCGATGCCCTCCATGCCCATCTGGTAGTTGAGCGAGAAGTCCAGCAGCTCGGCGGCCACCGACCTGCCGGTGCGGCCGACGGTGATCCACGGCTCGGTGTCGTCCATCTCGAAGGCACCGCCGACCGAGAAGGTGCCGAGTCCCGCACGGTAGGCGCGGTCCTTCTGCTCGGCGGTCATGCCCTTGTAGGCGAGGAACCAGTTCCAGATCTCGATCTGGCCGGGGCCCTTGGGCTGCCACGTGCGGATCGTCACCACACCGGTCGGGGCATGGGCTGCACCGTCCTCGGTCATGGGCAGCGCGAGCATGGAGAAGTTGGGGAACACGTTGCCGACCAGGACGCGCGAACGGCGAGCGATCTCGAGCTGGTGCTCGCTGATGCGGCTCGTGTCGAAGGTGGCGGCGAGGTCGTCGGGGAACCCGAAGAACTTCGGTCCCGGCTCATCGGGGTCGTCCGCCATCGAGAACGACAGCGAGTGCCCGGGCGCCGCTTGGATGTGATAGCCCATCATGTTCTCGCGGAACGGGACCGGGAAGGCGCCGATCTCCCAGACGGAGCGGTGCAGGGTGCCGAGGTGGTAGTCGTCGCCGGAGAAGTTGTCCGCGCCCGACTTCCAGTTCGCGTCCACAACGAACCGTTGTGGCGCGCCGAGCACCTCCATGCCGTCCTCGTTCAGCCCGAACAGCAGGTCGAGATACCACGCCATGCCGCCGAGGTAGTCCTCCAGAGTCGGAGCGGTCGGGTCGAGGGTTGCGAAGATCAGCCCGTGGAAGGAGGCGACCTTGGCGGCGGGCGTCAAGCCGTTGCCCTCCTTCGACATGCCGCCGAAGGCGTTGCGCCACAGCGGGGCACCCACCAGCCTGCCGTCGGTGCCGTAGGTCCACCCGTGATACGGGCAGCGGAAGTGCGAGGTGTTGCCCGAGTCGGCGCGACAGACCTGCACCCCTCGGTGGCGGCAGGCGTCGAAGAGGACGTGGATCTCGCCGCCCTCATCACGGGAGACGATGAAGTTGTCCTCGCCGATCTTGCGGACGACGTAGTCGCCGTTCGCCTCGATCTCGGACTCGTGGGCCAGGTAGACCCAGCAGCGACCGAAGATCTTGCGCAGCTCCGCCTGGTAGACCTGCGGGTTGCCGAAGATCCCCGCAGGGACTTCGCCTTCGGGCAGGCCGGTCTCGAGCTGGCCGATGAGCTTGTCGACCTGAGGCGGCAGCGTGCTCGCCCCGGCAGCGGGCTCGTGGGTGGTCGTCATGAGCGCGACTCCTTGGCTGATCAGAAGAAGAGCGAGAGGTTGTGGGTGCCGATCACCGTCAGGTCGAGAAGGACCTCACGCTTCAGCAGCTTGAGCTCGCCGCTCTCACGGCGGAGCAGGTCGTGCCGCTCCCCGGAGAGGATCTGCGGCGTGGTCTGGTCTTGGCGCGTGCGGTAGATCAGGACGTTGCTGCGCACCTCGAGCAGGTCGGGATCCCCCGTGCGCCGGACGCGCACGTTCGAGACGAAGTGCCGCATCCGCGAGGGCGGATCCTCGGCCCAGGCGTACGTGGTCTCGTTCCGCGCGACCTTGCTGCTCAGCGAGCCGTAGTTCTCGTTGAGGTGGTAGGTGCCGTCGACGAAGCCGCGGCCGCGGGCCCGCTCGACGGTCTCGCGCAGCGGCAGCTGGTAGACCACGTCCTTGCTGACCAGGGTCTCCAGCCACGCCCGCTCCTGGAGGTCGTCGAGGAGCTCGGCCTCGTAGAGCAGGAAGTCATAGGCCTCGACGTGCTCCGGGCTGCTCACCGACAGCGGTCGGGTCGAGGACAGTGTCTCCGTCATGGTTCCTCCCAGTGGATCCGGATGTGTCTTCATGCGAGACGACGCTCAGCTCCGCAGCCTGATGACGCGCGCGTTGGTCGCACAGGCGTCGCATGTCGGTCGGCCCGTCCGCGCCTCACGGTCCGCCTCGACCGCGACGTACGACCTCCCACACTCCTCGCACTCGACGTAGCTGCGCCACAGGTCGGCCACCTCGTCGCGAACGTCGGGATGAGTCGTGCGCCTGACGGGCAGTGCGACCTTCACGACGGCGTAGAGGACGGCGCTGGAGACGAGCACCACGAGGGGGGCGAGGTCGTGCCAGCGGCCCGTCTGCGTCTGGGTCAGCCAGATCCCCAGGCCGGCGGTGGCGATCCACACCGCCAGGCCCCAGGTGAAGCGCGGCAGGCGGCCCGCACGGAACTCGGCGTCCTCGATCCTGTCCTTGCTCAGGACCATGTGGACGGTGACGATGCCGACCCACGCCGCGAAGAAGTCGCCCTGCCAGCTGACCGCCTTGAGCAGCCAGCTGAACACGTCGGTGAGCATCAGCACGAACACGACGGCCGAGACGAGCATGACGTAGACCCAGCGCGGGATCCTCAGCGGCGACACCGTGGAGACGAACCGGTCCCAGTTGGCCGACGACTCGTAGTAGTTGAGGCTGTTGATGCGGGCCTGCGAGACCACGATGAAGATCAGACCGGCGACGCCGAGGCTCGCCAGGATGCCCTGCACGACACCGGTCTCCGAGGTCGGGTCGGTGGCGGCCGCCTGGACGAGGAAGATGCCGACGAGGCCGTTGACGACGTAGAGCCAGGCATAGAACACCGGGCCGAACGTCACGACGGAGTGGAACCTCTCGTCCTCCTTGCGACCGAAGCGCGCGAAGTCGGTCGAGACGGGCATCATCAGGAACAGTCCGAAGTAGAGGCAGACCCCGTGCAGCCAGCCGGGTGCCGTCCGGGCGGCCGGCGGCACCACTCCCGCGAAGTGCAGCCACGCGCCCCCGGGGTGGAACCTCACGACCGCGGCGATGATCGCCGCGGCGACGCCGACGACGTAGAGCGGGAGCAGAAGCCCGTTGAACTTCGCCATCCAGCTCTGCACGCCGCCCAGCATCAGCGGCAGCATCGCGACGACGACGATCAGATACCACCACTTGATGCTCATGCCGGGCGTGTAGTGATGGAACGCGACGGCGAGCGTGCTGCTCTCGAAGACCGCGTAGTAGGTGACGTTCGCGGCCACGAGCAGTGCGGTCAGCGATGCGCCGACGACGCCGAACATGCGGCGCGACAACGGTGTGCTGTTCAGGCCCGAGCGAATGCTCCAGCGTGTGAAGAACACGTTCCACACGGAGTAGAGCGCGGCCGACACGACCAGCGCCACGATGGCATTGCCCGTGCCGTAGAGAGCCGCAGCCAGCGCGCCGTAGAAGAGCCACACCATCGCGCTCAGCAGCGACCAGAAGGACATCGCGAGCTGCCACCTGCCCACTCGGGCGGTCAGAGGGACGACGTGGTTGCTGTAGTCGTCGCTGTGCTGCTCGGCGAGCACAGCGGGGTCGTCGGTGGAGGAGACCTTGAGCGGCGTGCCCGTCGTCGACGGGCCGCCCTCCGGTCGAGGTTGCACAGCGGTCATGCCCAGCTCCTCAAGTGGATACACTTATGTGCACAGTTATCCACGAGGCGCGCGACGGTGTCAACGCCATCGGAGAAACGGACCCGAGAATTTGCCTCCGGGTCGGCGTCAGTAGCGGACCCTCGCCGGGTCGGCGAGCCAGGCGTCGAAGGGAGCGACCGCGTTGGGCAGGCGGTTCTCCTCGACGACGGGAAGCGTCCAGGACGCCGCCGGGCGGGCGAACTGGTCGTAGAACGCACCGTCGTCGAAGCCTCCGCGGGCGGCGTCGTGGCGGTCCGCGGCGAACACGACGCGATCCAGGCGCGCCCACAGAGACGCCGAGAGACAGAGCGGGCACGGCTCGCAGGAGGTGTAGAGCGTGCAGCCGGACAGCGCGAAGTGGCCCAGCGCCTGGCAGGCGCGACGGATCGCGACGACCTCCGCGTGCGCGGTGGGGTCGTTGTCGCGGGTGACGCGGTTCTGGCCGATGGACAGCACCGCCCCGTCACGGACGATCACCGCTCCGAACGGGCCACCACCGTCGTTCACGTTGAGGATCGCCAGCTCCACGGCCCGCTCCAGAGCGTCCTGGTCGCCCTTCACACGGATCATGTCCGCAGCGCTCGAGTCGTTCGTCGTCATCGCTCCTCCTCCGATCAGATCCCGACGTGCCGGTTGACGTCCTTGTAGAGCAGGTAGCGGAACGGGCCGGGGCCTCCCGCGTAGCAGGCCTGCGGGCAGAACGCCCGCAGCCACATGAAGTCGCCCGCCTCGACCTCGACCCAGTCGGTGTTGAGAAGGTAGACGGCCTTCCCCTCGAGGACGTAGAGCCCGTGCTCCATCACGTGGGTCTCGGGGAAGGGGATCGCACCTCCCGGGGCGAAGTTGACGATGTTGACGTGCATGTCGTGGCGCAGGTCGGCGATGTCGACGAACCTGGTGGTCGACCACGCGCCGTCGGTGCCGGGCATCTCCAGCGGGGCGATGTCCTGTTCGCGGGTCACGAAGGCCTCGGGCACGTCGAGACCCTCAGCGCGTTGGTAGCGCTTGCGGATCCAGTGGAAGGTCGCCGTCGCGTCGGTGCGGTTGTGGAGCGTCCACGAAGCGCCGGGCGGCAGGTAGGCGTAGCCGCCGGGCTCGAGCTCGTGCTTGTCGTCGCCGATGGTGAGGGCGAGGGCTCCGTCGACCACGAACAGCACGGCTTCGACGTCGCGGTTGGACTCCGGCGCATCCGATCCGCCGTCGGGCGAGACCTCTACGACGTACTGGCTGAAGGTCTCGGCGAAGCCGGACAGTGGTCGGGCGAGCACCCATAGACGGGTGCTCGTCCACCCTGGCAGATAGGAGGCGGTGATGTCGCTGAGGGTGCGCGCCGGGATGACGGCGTACGCCTCGGTGAACCTGGCCCGGTCGGTCGTGAGCGCGCTCTGCGGCGGGAGCCCGCCGCGTGGCACGTGGTAGCGGGTCTTGTCCGTCATCGGCGACCTCTTCTCAGCAGAGTCCCTCGCGGCTCGCGGTCATCCGTCGACACGCCTCGAAGCCAGGTCTCGCGAACGACGCCGGTCAGGGAGCGGCCGGTGTAGGCCGAGACGGGATTGCGATGGTGCAGTGCCGCGACGTCGACGGTGAAGCGCTCGTCGGGTGCGAACCTCACCAGGTCGGCGTCCGCGCCGAGCGCGATCCGGCCCTTGTGCGGGAGGCCGACGCGGTCGGCCGGGGCCGTGGCCATCCAGCCGACGAGGTCGGCGAGGGAGTGACCGCGGTCGCGGGCCTCGGTCCAGACCACCGGGAGGCCGAGCTGGAGTGAGGCGATCCCTCCCCACGCCTGACCGAAGTCACCACCGCCGCGTTGCTTGAGGTCGGCGGTGCACGGCGAGTGGTCCGAGACGACGAAGTCCACCTCACCGGCCGACAGGGCGGCCCACAGTGCCTCGCGGTTCGCGGCCTCACGGATCGGCGGACAGCACTTGAGCTCCGTGGCCCCGTCGGCGATGTGCTCGGCGTCGAAGGTGAGGTAGTGCGGACAGGTCTCGACGCTCACGTCGACGCCGTGAGCGCGGGCGTCTCTCAGCTCGGGCACGGCGCTCGCGCTGCTCAGGTGCACGATGTGGGCGCGGCCGCCGGTCGCCCGCGCCTGGTCGATCACCAGCCGGATCGCCGAGTCCTCGGCCTCGTGGGGCCGGGAGGCGAGGAAGCCGGCATAGCTCGCCCCGCTCAAGGCGGTCTCGTCGAGGAGCCGGCCGTCCTCGGCGTGCACGACCATCAACGCGCCCAGACGTGCGGTCTCCTTCATGGCCAGGGCGAAGGCCTCCGGCTCCAGGTGGCCGAACTCCTCGACTCCGGAGTCGAGCAGGAAGCACTTGAAGCCGAACACCCCCGCCTGGTCGAGCTGCGCCAGGTCGGCGAGGTTGTCCGGCACCGCCCCACCCCAGAACCCGACGTCGACGTGGACCTGCCCGTGCGCGGCGTCCTGCTTGGTTCGCAGGTGGGCGACAGTGGTGGTCGGCGGGACCGAGTTGAGCGGCATGTCGAGGATCGTGGTGACACCCCCGGCCGCCGCCGCCCGCGTCGCGGTCGCGAAGCCCTCCCACTCGGTGCGGCCGGGCTCGTTGACGTGGACGTGGGTGTCGACCAGGCCCGGCAGCAGCACCTCATCGTCCTCGAGCCGCACCACCGTCCGGGCGGGAGGAGCGTCGGCGACGGGGGTGATCGCGACGATCCGGCCGTCGCGTACGCCGACCGCCACGGCTCTGTCCTGCCCGGCGACGATGGCGCGCCGGGCCTGGACGACGAGGTCGAGGTCAGCTGCCACGGTAGGTCGAGTAGCCGAAGGGACTCAGGAGCAGCGGCACGTGGTAATGCTCGTCGGCGTCGGTCACCGTGAAGGTCACCGCCACCTCAGGGTAGAAGCCGTCCACGTAGGCGCCGGTGTCGAAGCGGAGCGTGTAGTCGCCGGGGTCGAGTCGCGGTGGGCCCAGGTGGGAGACCCGGCCGTCGGAGTCGGTGGTGGCCGCGCCCAACGACCGGCCGTCACGGGTCTCGAGCCGCACCGCGACACCCGCTGCCGGCCGACCGGTGGCCGTGTCGAGTGCGTGGGTCGAGAGGGTGCTCACAGGGCCTGCTCCAATCTGAGAAGGGCGATCTCGCGCAGGTTGGCGACGGTCTCGGCGCGCTCGGTGGCGTCGTCGTTCAGCATGCGGCGGTCCAGCTCGTCGAGGATCTCATCCGCGCTGCGGCCGGCGGCGCGGATCAGGAACACCCGATCGAACCGCTGCTCGTAGGCGGCGTTCCCCGCCGCCAGTCGAGCGGCCGTGTCGCCGGTCCCCGGGTCGACGCCCGACTGCTCCGCCTGCGACCGCGCGCCGCCGCGCTCGCCGATCCGGGGATGCCCGGCGAGTGCTTGGTCGAGCTCGGCGTCGCTCAGCACGTTGGCCGCCTCCGCGGCGGCGGCGAGGAGTGCCTCCCGGTCCGCGTAGGGCTGGCCCGCGAGCACCTCATCGGCCCAGCGCGGGACAGACAGGCACTCCAGCAACGTCTCCCGAGTCGTGGTGACGGCCATCAGCACTCCCTCACGATCAGCCGGCCTGAGGTCAGCAGGACTGTCATCAGCAGACACCCGTCTCAACAGAAGGCCGGCACGGCGAGCCAGGCGTCGCCCGCAGGCGGCGCGTCGGGGCGGACCACCTCGGCCTCGATCAGCCCGTACGGACGATCGGCGGCGATGAAGACCTCACCGTCGTTCGTCAGCCCCTCGACGTCGAAGCCGCTGAAGTCGACCAGGAAGTGGTGCTTGTTGGGCGCCGAGAAGCGCACCTCGGCCAGCTCCGGCAGGCTGGTGAGCAGGGCCGTGCCCATGGCGTGGAGCGTCTCCTGCAGCGCGCGCGAGTAGGTCCCGGCGAAGGTCTGCAGCAAGGTGCTGAGCGCCTCGTCGTAGGACGCGTTCCAGTCGACGCCCTCGGTCCTGGTGTGCCGCCAGCGCGCCACCAGGGCGGTGGCGAGGATACGGTCGTCAGCCTCGGCGAGGGTGGTGAACTCGTCGGTCAGGAACCCCTTGAACTCCGAGTCGGTGGAGTTGAGGACGACCAGGTCGCGCACGCCGGAGATCACGTGCGTCGCCGTCCTGCTGACCGTCACGACCGCGGTGCGGACCCCGCCGCCGCGTCGCACGAAGGAGTGGTCGCCGAGGCGGTCCCAGGCATACTCCTCGACACGGACCTGCGCCTGCTCCGCGGCGGGCGTGGCCTCCAGGAGGCGGCTGCCCAAGGCGATCGCGTAGCTCTCGATCGAGTCGACACCGTGGATCTTCGCGTAGGCGAAGGCGGTGTTCTTCTGAGTGTCGGTCGGCAGGACCTGGGACTGATCGCCGAGCGTGTGCGCCGCAGCGAAGTCGCCGCGCAGTGACGTCGACACGTTCAGGTCATGGATCTCGTGGCGCGCAGTGTCGCGGACGATCCGGACGACGCGGCTCTCCGCCTTGCCGTACTGGTTGGCACCGAGGATCGGCTTCATGACGAGCTCCTCACGCTGTAGTGAGCGAGGGTCTGCAACCGGGCCGGATCGAGTGAGGTCGCGCCGAGCACCTCGTGCTCGTCGACGGCGCCACAGTCCAGGCCACGGAGGACGTACGCCGCCAGTGCGCGCGCCGTCGCCGGCTCGTCGGCGACGGCGCCCGACACACTGCCCCCGGGCACGGTGCCACCCGGCACAGCGCCGCCCGGCACAGCGCCGCCCGGCACAGCGCCGCCCGGCACAGCGCCAACGGGCACGGTGCCACCACCGCCGGTCTCGTTGCCTGCCTCTTCGCCTGTCTCGGTGCCCAGGTCTGTGCTGGCGCCGCTGCGCGTGTACGCCGCCAGCCGCGTGAGGGCGCGCGGAAGTCCTTCCCGGTAGAACGCATAGGTGGCGGCGTACCGCGTCGGGAGCTGCGCCGGGTGGAGGTCCCAGCCCTGGTAGTAGCCGCGCTCGAGCGAGCGCCGGACCAACCGGTGATGGTTGGCCCACGCGGCCGCGATGGCCTCAGCGTCGCCGATCGGGAGGATGTTGGTGGAGCCGTCGGAGAGCCGGACGCCGGTGCCCGCCGCGGCTGCCTGCATGACGAGCTTGGCGTGGTCGGCGACCGGGTGCTCCATCGACTGCTGCTCGGCGACGATCCCGCAGAAGGCCGAGTAGTCGTAGGTGCCGTAGTGCAGCCCGGTCACGCGGTCGCCGGCGGCATGCACCATCCGGGCCACCAGGGCGGTCCCGTCGGAGCCGAGGATCGACTGCGGGGTCTCGACCTGGATCTCGAACCGTAGGCTGCCGGCGGCGAGGCCCAGCTCGTGCTCCAGCACCTCGCACGCGTGGACCATGGCCTCGACCTGGTCGACGCTGGTCACCTTCGGCAGCGTGACCACCCAGCCCTCCATGCTGCCGCCTGCGCCCACGAGCGTCGCGATGAACTCCGCCAGCGTCCGGATGGCGCGACGCCGAGTCGCGGCCTCGAGGCACTTGACCCGGATGCCGTTGAACGGGGCTGCCTCACCGGCCCGCTGGCTCGCGGCCAGCGCGGTCGCGGCTCGGACGACGTCGGCGTCCTCGTCGGCATCGCTCCTCCCGACATAGCCGTCCTCGAAGTCGATCCTGAGGTCCTCGACCGGCTCGCGGGCAAGCTTCGCGCGGACACGAGCGACGATGTCGGCGTCCCCCACGATCGTCGCGAAGGCGTCGTCGTGCTCCTCGATCGCCCGCAACGCCGTCGCTCCGTAGACACCGACCAGACCTGGCTCGAACCGGTCGGCCGGCACATACACGGTGTGGACGGGCTGCCGGCCCGGTCGCTCCCCGGGGTAGCCGCCGGCCAGTGCCGCGTCCGCCGCCGCCAGCCGGGCATCCAGCTCGCCGGCCAGGCGGTCGGCCACCGCGCCGAGCTCCATGCGCCCCGCCATGCGCCCCGCCATGCGCCCCGCCAGGCGCCCCGCCAGGCGCCCCGCCACGTCACCCGCCACGTCACCCGCCACGTCACCCGCCACGTCACCCGCCACGTCACCCGCCACGTCACCCGTCGTCATTCGCCGCGCCTCATGCGCCCTCGGACCGCTGGCGAGCCTTCACGGCGCGCCGACGCCGGTGCAGGATCGGCTCGGTGTAGCCGGATGGCTGCTCGGTCCCGTGGAACACGAGGTCATGGGCGGCGCCGAACGCCTCGCCGTCGTACGCCGGTCCCATCGGGACGTACCCGGGACCGGCGTTCTGCTGGTCGACCACGTCCGCCATGCGCCGCAAGGCGGCCTCGACCTCGTCGACGGTGACCACGCCGTGCCGCAGCCAGTTGGCGACGTGCTGGGAGGAGATGCGGCAGGTGGCACGGTCCTCCATGAGCGCGATGCCATGGATGTCGGGCACCTTGGAGCAGCCGACTCCCTCGTCGACCCACCGCTTCACGTAGCCGAGGATGCCCTGGAGGTTGTTCTCGATCTCGGCAGTGCGCTCCTCCTCGGTCCAATCCGCCGACCCGGCGAGAGGGACCGTCAGCAGCTGCTCCAGCGTCGTGCGGCGGCGACCGGACAGCTCGCGCTGGCGGGCGGCGACGTCGACCTGGTGGTAGTGCAGCGCATGCAAGGTCGCGGCGGAGGGCGATGGGACCCACGCACACGACGCACCGGCCTGCGGGTGGGCGATCTTCTGCTCGAGCATCGCAGCCATCTCGTCGGGCATCGCCCACATGCCCTTGCCGATCTGCGCCTTCCCGTGGAGGCCGCACTCCAGGCCGATGTCGACGTTCTGTGCCTCGTACGCCTCGATCCAGTCGGTGGTCCTCATCTCGCCCTTGCGGACCATCGCGCCACCGAGCATGGAGGTGTGAAGCTCGTCGCCGGTGCGGTCGAGGAATCCGGTGTTGATGAACGCCACCCGGTGTCGCGCTGCATGGATGCAGGCCTTGAGGTTGGCCGACGTCCGCCGCTCCTCGTCCATGATGCCGAGCTTGATCGTGAACCGGTCGAGTCCGAGGAGGTCCTCGACGGCCGAGAAGAGATCATCGGTGAACGTGACCTCGTCGGGGCCGTGCATCTTGGGCTTCACGGCATACATCGAGCCGGTGCGCGAGTTCCGCAAGGTGCTGCGGCCCTGCAGGTCGGGCAAGCTGCACAGTGCGGTCATGATCGCGTCGAGGATGCCCTCACCGACCTCGTTGCCGTCGGCGTCGAGGATCGCGTCGGTCGTCATCAGGTGGCCGACCTGGCGGATGAAGAGCAGCGAGCGCCCTGGCACGACGACGTTGCCGTCCGGGCCGTCGTACGCCCGGTCCTGCGCCAGCGTGCGCTGAAACGTCGTCCCGCCTTTCGTGACCTGCTCGCTGAGGGTGCCCTGCATCAGCTGGAGCCAGTTGCGGTAGCCGAGGACCTTGTCCTCGGCGTCCACGGCGGCGACCGAGTCCTCCAGGTCCATGATCGTCGAGACCGCCGCCTCAACCAGTAGGTCCTTCACGCCGGCGGCGTCGTCCTGCCCCACCGGGTCGCTCCGGTCGATCTGGAGCTCGACGTGGAGGCCGTGATGGACGAGGAGGACCGCGTCGGGGCGATCGGGGTCGCCGCGATGGCCGACGTACTGCTGAGGGTCGGCGAGCCCGGTGGTGCCCTCCTTCAGCTCCACCCGCAGTGCTCCCTCAGCGATCGAGTAGCTGTGCGCATCGGCGTGACTCCCGATGGCCAGGCCGAAGTGCTCGTCGAGGAAGGCCCTGCCGTGCGCGATGACCTCCGCGCCCCGCACCGGGTTGTAGGACGTGCCCCTCTCCATCCCGCCGCTCTCGGGAATGACGTCGGTGCCGTAGAGCGCGTCGTAGAGCGAGCCCCACCGGGCGTTGGCGGCATTGACCGCGAACCGGGCGTTGAGCAGGGGCACGACGAGCTGCGGCCCGGCCTGGACCGCGACCTCCGGGTCGACGTCGTCGGTGAGGATCTGCACGTCCTCCGGCTCGTCGACGAGATAGCCGATGTCGCGGAGCCGCCGGACGTATTCAGCCTGGTCGGTGACCGGGCCTGGATGGGCGGTGTGCCACTCGTCCAGCTGACGTTGCAGCTCGTCCCGTCGGGCGAGAAGCGCACGGTTGCGAGGTGCGAACTCCTCGATGATCGCCTCGAGGCCGACCCAGAACGCCTGCTCGTCGATCCCCGAGCCCGGCAGCGCCTCGTCCCGGACGAACTCGTCGAGCACGGCGGCGACCCGGAGGCCGCCGACGGTGACGCGCTTCGTCTGTGATGCAGGCATCTCAGTCCTTCCCTGCCGGCGCGTGTTCGCGAGAGCTCAGCCAAGCAGCGGCCACCGACAACGCGATGGCGGCCGGCTCCTTGCTGGTGGTGAGGCCCCGCATCCCGACCGGGGTCTGCACACGATCGATCTCCTCGGCGGTGAGGCCCGCGGCGGCGAGCTGCGACCGGAACCGGGTCCACTTCGCCGAGGATCCGATGAGACCGATCGAGCCCAGATGGTTGCTGCGCAAGGCAGCGTCGATGATCGCGAGGTCCTCGGCGTGGTCGTGGGTGAGCACGAGGACGTCGGTGCCGCGCGGCAGATCGGCCAGCACCAGCTCCGGGATGACCGGCACGAGGTGCGGGTGGACGGCCGCGACCGCGTCACCCAAGGGCGCGAGCGCGTCTGCGGTCAGGTGCCCCTCACGGGAGTCGACCAGGTGGAGCTCGATGTCGTGCCGGGCCAGGATGCGCGCGAGCTCCAGGCCGACGTGCCCCATGCCGAAGATCGCCACCGAGGCCACGACCGGGAGCGGTTCGAGGAGCACCGCCACCTCGCCGCCGCAGCACTGGACGCCATGCTGGAGGGGCGCCTTGTCGGAGAGGTTGGCGGTGAAGGTCGTCGGCCTGCTCGCGTCGGACTCCATGAGCGCGCGGGCCCTCTGGATCGCCTCCTCCTCGACGTTCCCGCCGCCGATGCTGCCCCAGCTCTCGGAGGCCGAGACCACCATCTTCGCGCCTGCGTCGCGTGGTGCGTGGCCGCGGACCTCCGTCACGGTCACCAGCACACCGGCCTCCCGGGTGCTCCTCAGGTGGCGGATCGCCTCGATCCAGGTGCTCATGGGGCGCCCCAGGTGGCGTCTGGGTTGGTGTCTCGGGTGGTGTCTCGGGGGGTGTCGCGGGGGGTGTCTCGGCCTGCGTCGCGGGCCGCCTCGCGCGCCGCGTCGAGCGCCCAGTAGACCGCCTCAGGTGTGGCCGGTGAGGCGAGCTCGACGGACCGACCGGGCGGCCCGAAGGCCGCACACGCGTCGCGGAGCGCCTCGCGCACGCTGAACGCGAGCATCAGAGGCGGCTCGCCGACGGCCTTCGAGCCGTAGACGACGCCGTCCTCGTGGGCCCGCTCCAGCAGCGCGACGTTGAGGACGGTCGGCATCTCCGAGAGCGCGGGCACCTTGTAGGTCGAGGCCGCATTCGTCGTCAGCCGGCCCCGACCGGGACCGTCGGTCTCGTCCCACCGGAGATCCTCGAGCGTCAGCCAGCCGGCACCCTGGACGAACCCGCCCTCGATCTGGCCCAGGTCGATCAACGGCGAGAGCGAGTCGCCCACGTCGTGGACGATGTCGACCCGGCGGGTCGTATAGGCGCCGGTGAACCCGTCCACCTCGACCTCAGCGGCGGCCACGCCGTAGGCGAAGTACTTGAACGGCGTCCCGCGCACCTTCGCCGGATCCCAGCTCAGGCCCGGGGTGGCGAAGTAGCCGGCCGCCCACAGCTGGATGCGACGGAAGTACGCCGCGGAGACGAGCTCCTCCCAGGAGGCGTCGGTAAGGTCTGCGCGCACCGGGACCAAGCGTTCCAGGATCTGCTCGCAGGCGTCCTTGACAGCGCCGCCGTTGAGATCCGTGCCCGAGGAGGCAGCCGTGGCGGAGGTGTTCGGGACCTTGTCGGTGCGGGTCGGGGCGAGTCTGACCTTCGCCAGCGGGACGCCGAGTGCGGTGGCAGCCACCTGCAGCATCTTGGTGTGCAGCCCCTGCCCCATCTCGGTGCCGCCATGGTTGATCAGCACCGAGCCGTCCTTGTAGACGTGCACCAGCGCGCCCGCCTGGTTGAACGCAGTGAAGTTGAACGAGATGCCGAACTTCACCGGCGTGATCGCCAGACCCCGCTTGCGGTGCGGATGAGCCGTGTTCCACTGGTCGATCTCGGCGCGGCGTGCGTCGAGGGAGGCGGTCTCGGTGACCTGGTCCCACGCCGCCACCAGTCGCTGGGGGTGGCGGACCGCTTGACCGTAGGGCGTGGCCTGGCCCTCGACATAGAAGTTGCGGCGGCGCAGCTCGGCCGGCGCGATCCCGAGGGCCGGGGCGCAGCGGCCGATGATGTCCTCGATCACCAGCATGCCCTGGGGGCCGCCGAAGCCACGGAACGCCGTCTGCGAGGTCTTGTTGGTCTTCGCGATCCGCCCGTGCACCGCGATGTCGGGGATCCAGTAGGCGTTGTCGACGTGACACAAGGCCCGCGAGAGCACCGGCTCGGAGAGGTCCAGACTCCAGCCGCCGTCCGAGGTCAGCGTGGCCTCGAGCCCGGTGAAGAGCCCCTCGTCGTCGAAGCCCACCTTCCACGTCGCATGGAAGCCGTGCCGCTTCCCGGTCATCGACATGTCCTGGGCGCGGGTCAGCCGGAGCCGCACCGGGCGCCCGGTCAAGGTGGCACCCAAAGCGGCGATCGCGGCCAGCCCGTGCGGCTGCATCTCCTTGCCGCCGAAGCCGCCCCCCATCCGCAGGCACTGGACCGTGACGTGGTGACTGGCCAGGCCCAGCACGTGGGCGACGATCTCCTGTGTCTCACTCGGGTGCTGGGTGCTGGACTGGACGAAGACCTGGCCGTTCTCGTCGACGTACGCCAGCGAGCAGTGCGTCTCGAGATAGAAGTGCTCCTGTCCCGCCATGACGGTCGTGCCCTCGAAGACATGGCTTGCGCGCTGGAGTCCTGCGGTGGCGTCACCCCGCGCCAGAGTCGGCTGGGCGCCCTGGAAGCTGCCGGCAGCGATCGCCTCCTCGACGGTGACCAACGCGGGAAGCTCCTCGTAGGTGACGTCGACAGCCGCCGCTCCCCGGCGCGCCGCCTCGAGGGTCTCGCCGAGCACCCAGGCCACAGCATGGCCGTGATACATCACCTCAGTCGGGAACAGCGGCTCATCATGCTTGATCCCGGCATCGTTGACCCCCGGCACATCGGCCGCGGTCAGGACGCGGACCACGCCATCGACGCCGTACGCCGGCCCCACCTCCAACCTCGTCACCCGCGCGTGGGTCACCGTCGCCTGGACCGGGTGGGCATGCAGGACGTCGTTGGCGCGACCGACCAGGTCGTCGGTGTAGAGGGCCTGACCGGTCACGTGCAGGGCCGCGGCCTCGTGGTGGAGGGCCTCGCCGACGACCGCGTTCTCCGGCCGGCGCGAGAGCGGGCTCGTCGCTACCGGGCCGGCCCTGGTCGCGCCAGTCCTGCTCGGCTCGGTGGTGGTCATGTCGTCACCTCGGCGAAGAGCTTGCGCAACGACTGGCCGAGCATCGCAGCGCGGTAGGCGGCGCTGGCGCGCTGGTCGGAGATCGGCGTACCCTCACCCGCCATCACGCGTGCCGCCGTCTCGATCGTCTCCTCGCTCCACGGGCGGCCCTCGAGGGCCGCCTCGGTGGCAAGCGCCCGGATCGGTGTGGCGGCGACCCCACCGAGCCCGATCCGCGCCTTGCCGACCATGCCGTCCACGACGTCGATGGCATAGGCGATGGCGACCGAGGAGATGTCGTCGAAGCGCCGCTTGGCGATCTTGTGGAACCCCGTGACGCTGCTGACCGGCAGGGGGATCACGACCTCGGTGATGAGCTCACCCAGCTCGAGCACGGACTGCCGATAGCCGGTGAAGTACGCCGCCGCTGGCACCGTCCGCGTCCCCTTCGCCGAGGCGAGGACGACCGAGGCCTCGAGCGCCAGCAGCACCGGCGGGCAGTCCCCGATCGGCGAACCGGTCCCCAGGTTCCCGCCCAGGGTGGCCGAGTTGCGGATCAGCGGGGACGCGAACTGCGGCATCAGCTCCTCGATCAGCGGCACCCTCCCGTCCAACCGTCGCTCGATCTCACTCAGGGTCAGGGCGGCGCCGAGACCGATCTCGGTGTCGCCGACGGTGAAGCCGCGCAGTTCGGGGAGTCGATCGATGGCCACGGCCAGGCCGGCCCGACGACCCCGCAGGTTGACCTCAACGCCCCAGTCCGTGCTGCCCGCGACGACGACCGCGTCCTCGTGCTCACGCAGGACCCTGAGTGCCTCGGCCAGCGTCGTCGGCCGGACGAATCTCGTCTCGCCGTCACGGAGCTGGGTGTGTGCCGGGGTGGGCGCAGCTGTGGCGCGTCTGGCGGCAAGTAGGTCTCCGTCGGCCGGGATCCCCAGCGCGAACGCGGCATCCTTGATGGGCCGATAGCCCGTGCAGCGGCACAGGTTCCCACTGATCGCATGCAGGTCGAACCCGTTCGGGCCGGCCTCAGCGCTGTGCTCTCCGTGACCGTCGATGTGGTTCTCGATGTGGTTCTCGATGTGGTTCTCGATGTGGTTCTCGATGTGGTTCTCGATGTCGTTCTCGACGTGGTTCTCGCGACCGCCGCCGCGTGGGCCCGTGGCGTTCGTCGCCGCCCGGCCGGTCCGGTAGTACTCAGCGGCCATCGAGCATACGAAGCCCGGCGTGCAGTAGCCACACTGCGAGCCGCCCCGCACCGCCAGCTCCCGCTGGACGGGGTGCAGCGTCTCTGGGGTGCCGAGGCCCTCGGCGGTCACGACCTCCTGGCCGTCGAGGGCGGCGGCGGGGATGAGGCATGAGTTCACCGCCGTCCACTCGGTCGTGTCCGAGCCGTCAGCGGCCGGCCGAGCGACCATCACCGCGCACGCGCCGCACTCCCCCTCCGCGCAGCCCTCCTTCGCGCCCGTCAGCCCGCATCCGCGCACGAAGTCCAGCACATTGGTGTGCAGCGGAGCCCCGTCGAGCGCGCGAGGTTCGCCGTTGACCACGATCTCGGCCATCGCGCACCTCCTTCAGGCTTCTTAGTCCTGTTGGATCGCGGTCGCAAGCACCGTCGACGGTGTCTCCCGTGCGTACGCGGAGACGTAGATCACCGCGGGGCGGAGGTCGGCTTGGGCAGGTGGCGCCAGGCGGGGGCGGCTCGGAGCCGGCCCGCCCGGCTGAGGGCGCGCGCTCGTCAAGACGGGCCCCCACCCGGTCGGCAGGCGCCGTCCCCGAGGCGGGCGGCCGGAACTGGTCTCAACGGGCAGATCCGCCGCCAGGAAATCGGCCCGTTCAGACCACTTGCGGGCAGCGGCGCGAGTCATCGCCGGGCGAGGCCCGGAGAGCGCGTCGCGCCCAGGGTGACGCGCGGCTGACGCGTCAGAGATGTCGCTATCGGTCCTGCGCGGCTCTCCAGGCATCCCAGACCTCCGGCCGTAGTCGGCCTCGGTCCGGCACCGCGAGGCCGGCGGCCCGGGCCCAGGCACGCACCTCGGCGGTGGAGGGCTCTGGCGCGTCGGGGGCGCTGTGGAGCTCGGTCGCCGCGAGCTCGAGTGTGGGGATCCGCTCGACGGCGGCGGTCTCGGTCTCGGCCCAGACACGGGAGGCGGCGAGGAACCGGTAGGTCCACTCCTCGGCCAACGGACGCGTCTCGCAGAACACGATCGCCACGTTCGGCCATCGGACCTGCAGCTCGGCGAGGCCGTCGGCGATCTGGGCCGGGCGGACTCGGTCGAGCTTGAAGATGGCCGAGTAGCGGTCCTCGACGACGACGGCGGCCCGGGGCAGTGCGGCGAGCTCGGCAAGGGCGTAGCGCAGTCTCCCGCTGGTCAGGCTCGAGACCAGGTCGGCCAACGACTTGCGTTCGACCGCGGCCACGAGCCGTCCGTCGAGGGCGAGGCCGTAGTCGCCGCACGGCAACGCACGCTTGGTGGTCTGGACCTGCTGGCCGGTGAACCGATAGGGATACTGCTCGTGAGAGTCGACGACGATCTCCAGGTCGGCGATTCCCGAGGCTCGAGCGGTGGGCGTGCGTACGTTCGGACGCGCCTGCTTGCGGGTCCGCGGTGACTGCCAGAAGACGACCTCGCGGCCACGCGCGGTGGTGAACACCAGCTGCGAACGGTTCTCTCTGGCTCGGTCCAGCACGAGGTCGATGGCCGCACCGCGGCGCTGGCAGGACCGCACGGCGACGCGTTCGACGATCTCGGCGTCGGCCGGCCATGTCTCAGGCGGCATCGGATGGCAGTACAAGGCTTTGGTGCGTGGCCAGGTCCCCGAGGTGCGGAAGACCATCCCGCCGCCGAGCGGCACCCGCAGCAGGTAGCCCAGCCGCGAGTCCGGGTCCGGGTTGGCCGCGATGAGCAACTCCTCCACCTTGGCTCACGCCTTCTCGGTGGTGGAAGGTCGCAGCTCGCGGCAGAACCCCGTGGCTCCGATCACCGTCGTCACGCCCCGCACACTACAGACGCTGTGCGGACGATCCGCGATGACGTGGACGTACTTCTGGACCCTGGACTTCCAGCAGACGATCGCAGCCTGGTCTGTCCGGCGTGTGCGCGGGCCGTCGTCTCGAGGACTGCTGAGCGAGTCGTCTCACGAGGCTTTCGTCGTCCACGGATCGACGAGCTGAGCACCGAGCGGTTCGACGTGCTTCGTGTTTCGGGTCCCGATCGTCATGTCGTTGACCCGCGCGACCGCCGCGATGAGAGCGCCGTCCAGCGGCGCATGCTCAGGCACCCGGTTCATCGCGAGGATGCACGCCGCTCTCGATCTCGGCGATCGTGATTGCGGAGACGAACTGGCCGCCGGAGTTCAGCGATACACCGCCTGGGTCGCCTCCGAGGTCACCACCGCGCTCGACGACTTCGCGGCGCGCGCACGTCGGCGCTGATCCATCCTCACGGTCGAAGTCTCGGAGGCTGGTCGCGGCGCGAGGACTGGGCTGATCCCGAGGCGTTCCTTGCCTCCCCGCGCTCAGCCAGTGATGACGAGCGGGACGAGCGCCCAGACACTCACGGTGCACTGGGCCTCGCCCTCGCCGCAGGTGACGGCGCTCAGTCGCCACGGCTCGGCCCCCACCGGGTAGAACCGCATCGTCGCGGCCTCGCCGGTGCCGAGGAACACCTCGACGACGGAGTGGTCGACGACCATCCGCACCTCGACGACGTCGCCGGGCGCGGCGCCCGAGGCGATGCGCCAGGTGCCGCCCTTGGCCCGCGGGTCCCGCGACGCCGACGAGCGGTCGATGACCACCTCACCCGTGCCTGGATCAAGACGTACGTCGACCCGCTCCCGCCCGTCGGCCGACGTGAGCAGCCGCAGCCCGGCCGCCGCGCGACCGTCCGGCGACCAGCCGAGGCCGGCGACCACGTCGACGCAGCGCGGCACTTCGCCGAGCACGGCTGCGCCCTCGACGGGCCCCGACATCTCGGCGACCAGATCGGCACGCAGCGACTCCACCTCACGGGCCGGCCGCTGCGCGACCCTGTCAGCCGTCAGCGTGACCTCCCTCGGCAGCGAGATCATCCCGGCCCAGCCGACCTCGTCGGCCCACGAGCTGACGGCACCCACCCGCGGCTCGTCCCGGGCCTCCCACACCCAGCCCCACACCAGCCAGCGGCCGTCGGGGGCATGCAGCAACGCCGGGGCATAGAAGTCCGGCCCGTGGTCGAACCGTCGCGGGGCCGTGGCCTGGAAGCGGTCGCCCCGGTCGCGGCCGACGTACACCGCGGTGCGGCCCGCACCGTCCTCGGGATCCCAGGCGCTGAGGAGGACAGCCCCTCGTTGGACGCCGAAGTCGGCGTACTGCACGCACTCCCAGCCCTCCTCGGTGTCGCCCCCGCCCGGCAGAGGTGTGGGCGCCTGCGCGAGGAAGCAGCCGCCGTGCTCCCATCGGTGAAGGTCGTCGGAGAAGTACTGGATCGCGGCGCCTCGCCCGTCCGAGAGCGCTGCGCCGACGAGCATCCGCCAGCGCTCGCCGTCGCGCCAGACGTAGGGGTCGCGGAACATCACGGTCTCGGGCGGCGGCTCCGCGATGACGAGCCCGGGCCGCTTGGAGAACACGACGCCATCCGCCGATGTGGCGGCCGCGACGGGCTGCCACCAGCGATCGTTCCGCTTGGCGGAGTAGAACGCCACGAGACCGTCGTCGGTGCTGACGGCGTTGCCGGACCACACCCCGTCGGAGTCCTCGCCGCCGGGCGTGGGGGCGAGGGCGACCGGCATCAGCTCCCAGCGCAGGAGGTCACGGCTGCGGAGGTGGCCCCAGTGAGTGTTCGCGTGCCGCGCGCTGTCGGGGTTGTACTGGAAGAAGACGTGATACCAGCCGTCGTGGAAGAGGAGCCCGTTGGGATCGTTGAGCCAGTTGCGCGGGGGCCTCAGGTGGACGGCGGGCAGGTGCGGGTCGACCGCCACCGTCACCTCGGCTCTCCGACGGTCGGCACGGCCGCGGGGCGGGCGACGGAGGCCCGCTGGATCGGCGGGCAGCCGACCAGGACCCGTCCGTCTCCCGACGGCGTGTCGAGACCGAGGAGGACGCGGATGCCGGCAACGCCGAGCTCGTAGTGGGGCAGCGCGACGGTCGACAGCGGTGGACGGAGGTGGGCCGCGATGACCTCCTGGTTGTCGAAGCCGACGACGGAGATGTCATCAGGGACGGTGAGGCCCCGGTCGCGCAGCCCGTCGTAGAGGCCCATCGCGACCCGGTCGTTGTGACAGAAGATGCCGGTCACGCCTTCGTCGAGGAGTCGGCCGGTGGCGTCGTACCCGCCCTCCTGCTCCGGATGGGCGTCGACGACCACAGCGGGGTCGACGTCGATGCCGGCCGCGGCCAGCGCCTCGCGGTAGCCCTGGAGCCGGCCGTCGTGCGCGGGTGAGGGCGTGGTGGTGTTGATGAACCCGATCCGCCGGTGCCCCTGGTCGAGGAGGAGCTGGGTCGCGTCGCGTCCGCCGGCGACCTCGTCCGGGACCACCGCTGGGAGGTCGGCGGCCGCATAGCAGTTCACGAGCACGCAGTCGCTCTCGCTGAGGGCCGCAGGTACGTCGACCTCGCGGTGATACCACGTGGAGTAGAGGACGCCCCGCACCTTGTGCTCGAGCAGCATCGCGATCGCCTCGTGCTCGGCGTCGGAGTTGCCCTCGGTGTTGACGACGAGGAGGACGAAGCCGTGCTTCCACGCCTCGTCCTGCGCACCATGGATGATCTGGCCGGCGAAGGGGGTCGACGCGATCGCGTCGGCGACCAGCCCGATGAACCGCGACTGCCCCTTGACGAGGTCCTTGGCCATCGCGTTGGGGCGATAGCCGAGCCGAGCGATGGCGTCCTGGATCCGCTGCCGGGCCTCGGGCCCGATCCGGGCTCCCTTCTTGTTGTTGAGGACGAGGGAGACGGCCGAGACCGAGACACCCGCCGCCTCGGCGACGTCGCGCATCGTGACCGCTCGCGGTGACTCCGCGTCCGTCCGTCTCATCCTTTGTTCGCACCGCTCTCGAGTCCGTAGATCATCGCCTTGTTCAGCACCAGGAACACCAGTAGCAGAGGTGTGACCGTGACGCATACAGCAGCGAACGTAGCGGTCCAGTCGGTCTTGCCCATCGCGCCGATGTAGTTCTGCAGTCCCAGCGGAATCGTCTTGAGGCTCTCCGAGAGGACGAAGGTGTTGGCGAAGATGAAGTCGTTCCAGATGAAGATGCTGTTGACCATCACCACCGTGACGATGGTGTTGACCGACAGCGGCAGCGTGATCGTCGAGAAGATCCGGTAGGGCCCGGCGCCGTCGAGTGAGGCGGCCTCGTAGGTCTCGCGTGAGATGTAGCCGAAGAACGACGAGAACAGGTAGATCGACATCGGCAGCGAGAAGCCGGCCAGCGGGATGATCATCGACTGGTAGGTGTCGAGCAGTCCCACCTTGGAGTAGTCGATGAAGAGCGGCACCAACGCGACCTGCACGGGAACGATGATGCCCAGCAGGAAGATGGCTCGGACGACCCGGCTCCCCCGGAAGCCCAGGACCTCGATCGCGTAGGCGCCCATCATCCCGCAGACGACGATGAGGAGGTCGGCGCCGGCGGTCACGATCACGCTGTTGGTGATGTAGCGCGGGAGGTCGCCTTGGCCGAAGGCGCGCCGGAAGTTGTCGAGGGTGAACGAGTGGGGCAGCCCGAACGGGTTGTTGGTGGTGAAGTCGTGGGCGTCGCGCAGGCTTGTCGAGAACAGCCACACGAGGGGGTAGACCTGGATGACGACGAGCAGCGCGACGAGCACGCGGGACGCGATGTGGTGGTAGTCGAGGCGGCTTGGCCTCGGGGGCGCCGTCGGTGGCGTGCGCCTGTCGGCGCGGCGGCGCTCGATCAGCTGGGTGGTCATGACTCGGCCTTCCGCCGCAGGAGCAGCACGATCAGTCCGACCGCGACCAGGCACTCGACGACGATGAACACCGACAGGGTGCTCGCATAGCCGTAGTCGGTGCTGGTGAAGGCCGTCTTGTACATGTAGGTCGTCACCAGCTCCGAGGACTGGCCGGGGCCGCCGTTGGTGAGCAGGTAGGGGATGTCGAAGCCGCGCAGGGCGTACGTCGTCGCCATGATCGTCGTGGTCAGCCACACCGGCCGGATGTAGGGGAACCGGATGTGCGCGAACAGCTGCCACCGGTTCGCGCCGTCAAGCCGGGCCGCCTCCTCGAGCTCCTTCGGAACGGCGATGAGGGCGGCGTAGATGATGACCATGTAGGTGCCGATGAAGCGCCAGCCCTCAGGCGCCGAGACGGCGGCGAGGACGGTGTGGACGTCGGAGAGCCACGGGCGGGCCAGGCCGCCCAGCCCGACGGCGTGGAGGATCGAGTTGATCAGCCCGTCGGTGGCGTAGATCCGCTGGAAGAGGAACGCGATGGCGACCGTCGAGATGACGGCGGGCATCAAGTAGAGGACCTTGATGACCTCGCGTCCGCGGGTCAGCGACGCCAGCAGCGTGGCGACCACCAGGCCGCCGCCGAGCTGGAGGACGAGACAGATCACGACGTAGCCGAGCTGGTTGCCGAACGTGGTCCAGAAGCTCGGGTCGTGGCGCAGCATGTGGGTGTAGTTCGACAGGCCGACGAACTCCATGCCGGTGATGCCGTCCCAGGAGAAGAAGCTGAGGAACAGCGACTGCAGGATCGGCAGCAGCACCGCGGCGCCGTAGAGCAGGAGGGGCGGCAGCAGGAAGACCAGGACGGAGAGCCTGGAGCGGTGCGGAAGCACGGGTGGTCCCTTCTTCGAGGGGAGCCGGCCGGGCGGCCGGCTCCCCTGTCTCACGTCAGGTTCACTTGAAGTACTTGGGGGCGTTCTGGTCGAGCGCCTTGTCCATGGTGGAGACGAACTCGTCCGGTGTCACCTGCCCCTGCACCAGGAGCGTCAGCTGCTGCTGCAGTGTCGTGTTGGTGGTCGGGTCGAGCTGGGTGTCCCAGGGCATCGCCAGCCGCTTGCCCACCTTGTCAGCATCCGCGACCGCCTTGCTGTAGATCGGGGTCGCGTTGCTCGGGATGGTCGGAGCGGGGGTCGTCGTCGGGCCGAGCGCACCGGTCGCGGCGTACGCCGCCGGATACTTGCTGAGCGCGAACTTGAGGAAGTCGCGCACCAGCGGGTCGAAGGTCTTCGCGTTGACGGCCATGCCGATGCCCGAGGGGGCGACGTACTCGTTGGGATCGGTGACCGATCCGGAGACCGTCGGCAGCGTGAAGTAGTCGACGTCGTTGCGCACCGCCGGGTCGAGCGCATCGGTGGCGAGGCTGCCCAGCTCCCAGGAGCCGATGCCGTAGACGGCGGCCTTGCCCGAGGTGAACAGCGCCTGGGCGTCGGCGTAGCCGACAGAGGAGAAGCCGTCCTCGAAGCACTTGGACTTGCCGAGGTCGCTGAGCCAGGTCGCGGCCTTCTTGCCCGCGGGGTCGGCGAAGCTGGCGTCTCCGGTCTTGAGCTTCTTGATGTAGTCCGGGCCGGCGACGCGGAACGGCTGGTAGGCCATGTAGCGCTCGAGGGGCCACTGGTCCTGCCCGTCCAGGGCGATCGGGGTCACGCCGGACTTGCGCAGGGCGGTGCACATGGCCGGGAAGTCGTCCAGGGAGGTCGGCACGGAGACGCCTGCCTTCGCCAGGAGCGCCTTGTTGTACCAGAACACCTCGATGCCGTACTCGAACGGGACCATGGAGAGGCCGCCGTCGTCGAAGCGCTGATAGTCGAGCGCGGAGGGCCGGTAGTTGTCGTAGACGCCCAGGCTCTTGAGGAGCTTGTCCGCGTCGATCATGCGGCCTTGCTTGGCGAGCTTCTCCGCGAAGGGCGTGGCGTCGGTGTCGAAGAGCTCGGGCAGCTTGTTGGCCGCGGCCAGCGTCTCGTACTTCTGGATGTAGGAGGGCCGGTCGGGCGTCGTGATGAGGTTGAGCTTGAAGCCCGGGTGGTCCTTGGCGTAGTCGCCGGCGAGGCTCTCCATCGTCTTGATGACGGCGCCGTCGGCGGGCCGGGACAGCAGCCAGGAGATCTCATGCGGCTTTATCTGGCCCTTCGGGTTCACGTCGGTCGGGCTGGCGCCGGTGCCGCTGCCGCCGCCGCACGCGGTGGCCGTGAGGGCGACCGCGAGCGCAGCGGCGGCCGACCACAGTGTCTTCTTCATTTCGGTTGCCTCTCCTTTTGAGATGAATCGTCGCGCCCGAACGCGGCTCAGGTGGTGGTGCGCCGACTGACGGTGATGCTCTGGAACTTCCCTGCGCCCTCGCCGACGAAGATGCCGAGGCGGTCGTGGGTGTCGTCGTACAGGCGGGTGCTGAGACTGACCTGCCGGTCGAGGACGATGACGGCCAGGTTGCCGTCGAGGAGGACCTCGAGCACGTGCGACGTGGCCGTCAGATCAGCCGGCCGCTCGAGCTCGATGACATGCGGGACATCGCCCGAGATCTGCCACTGGGCCGGGCCGGTGCGCTGCCGGGGCCAGCGGTCGAAGACCATCCGTTGACGGCGGGGCTCGAGGCGTACGACGTACCCGTGGTCGCCGTCCTCGCTGGAGCGCAGCAGGAGGCCGCATTCGGTCGTCCCGGCCTCGAGCTCGATCTCCGCACGGATGTAGCACTGTGCCGGCAGCGGCTCGGTGCCGATGACGGCGCTGTAGCCGTCAGGCGCCTCGAGGCCGGTGGGGGCCAGCCCGACGTCCAGGCGCTCGTCGAAGGTGTCGATGACCTCCTGCGGCACGGAGAACGCGAGAGAGCCGTCCCACGCCGCGCGCGCCTCGAGCAGCGACATCGTGCCGGCCCACTGCCAGGCACCGTCGTCGACGTCGCCCTCGCGACTCGCGATCCAGCCGGCGAAGATGCGACGACCGCCGAGCTCCGCCGACTTGGCCGCGTAGAACGCGCGTCCGTCGATCGTGTCCCGGTCGGGCACCATCCAGGGGCCGTCCGGGCTGTGGGCGATGCGGTAGCGGGTGGTGAAGGACTCGGAGAACTCCGAGTAGACCAGATACCACCACTTCCCGATCGAGAAGACCTCGGGACACTCGTGGGTGACGTAGCGCCCGGGATCCCAGAACGGCTCGGCCGGCTCCCAGGTGACCAGGTCGCGGGAGGTCAGCTGAGCGATGACACCCCGACGGCGTTCCGGTCCGCTCCGGTGGCGGGCGGCCATCAGCATCCGCCAGACGCCGGTCGAGGGGTCGGCGAAGACGAACGGGTCACGCCAGTCGGCCGACTCGTAGCCCTCCGGCGCACCGAACGTGTGCTCCGGGTGCTTGTCCCAGGTGACCATGCCGTCTCTGCTCGTCGCGTGCGCGACGAGCTGCAGCGGGAGACCGTCCTCGCCGAGGCGCGCCGGATTCTGAGCGGTGTAGAACAGGTGATGGACGCCCTGCTCGTCCTCGATGATGCTGCCGGTGTAGGCGTTGAAGTCGGCCTCGGCCTCGGTGCCATGGAGCAATGCGATCCCACGGTCCTCGAAGGTGACCAGGTCTCGCGTCGAGACCAGCGCCCACGACGTGCCGGGCTTCGGCGTCTCACGGTGCTCGAGCAGGTAGTAGAGCAGGAGCTCGCCGTCCCGACTGAACGGGATGACGTCGCCCACCCACCCCTGGGCCGGCTGGAAGAACACGGAATCAGGCACCGAAGCTCCTTGCTCAAACGATTGATCAGGACAGTAGTGGCATGGGTCACACGTGGTCAAGCGTTTGACCAGTAAAGGTTCGGATCTGCGGTGTCACAGCGGTGTCGCGGCGGCGGCGACGACCACGACGCGATCCGCTCCTGCGCTGATCCGCGCCCGATCCGCGCCCGGTCCCCGCCTGATCCCCCCGTTAGGCGTAACGCAGTGTCCGCTGCGGCGTTGAGGGGACATCTGCGCGGACAACCGACGCTCCGCGCCCACCCCGGAGGATGACCGCATGCGGAAAGCCCGCACCACGCCGGCACTGGCCGCCATGACCGCCGCGGCCGCACTGGTCGCTCTCGGCCTCGCCCCGCACGCCTCGGCGGTCACGTCGAGCGTCACCGGGGCCGCTCCCGACACGAGCATCAGCGATGCCCGCGCCGGTGCGCTCGTGAAGCCGACCACGGCCCAGGCGGCGGCTGTCGCGGCGATCGTTGAGGCGAGTCCCGGGACCCGCGCCACCTGGGATGCGCGCTTCGGCACGCCCCGCACGCTCACCCCCGCCCTCGGCAAGACCCTCTCCGGTCCCGCCTCGGGCAGCGCCCTCGACATCGCGAAGGGCTGGCTGGAGGCACACAAGGATGCGCTCGGCCTGAGCAGCGCCGACATCGCCGCGCTTCGCCTGCGGCGCGACCACGTGCTGCCTGGCACCGACACCCATGTCGTGCAGTTCACCCAGACCTTCGGCGGCATCTCCGCCGTGCGCGGTGGCTCGCTCGGTGTCGTCGTCCAGAAGGACGGCTCCGTGCTCAGCTACACCGGCGAGACGGTGCGATCGACCGGGCTCGTCGGCTCCTTCACGCTCTCGCCCGCACAGGCGCTGGAAGGCGTCGCCGGCAGGCTGGGCGGCGCACTGAGCTTCGTCGCGTCCAAGACCGGCACGATCGCCGGCTACGACGTGTTCGCGAAGGGGCCGTTCGCGGGGTCGTCGTACGTCAAGAAGGCAGCCTTCCCCGCGTCGGACGGTGCCCGTGCGGCGTACTCGGTGCTGTTCGTCGAGCGGCTGGACGAGGCCTACCAGGTCGTCGTCGACGCGGAGACCGGCAAGCAGCTCTACAAGAGCAGCCTCGTCGACCACGAGGCCGGGGGCACCATCTACGACAACTACCCGGGCGCACCGGCGGGTGGTCAGCCTCGCCACGTGTCCTTCGGCGCCACCGCGGAGTCCCCCGGCGGGTACGTCGACCCGACCGGCCTCGTCGGCACTGGCGTCACCACCTTGGGCAACAACGCGAACGCGCACGCGAACTGGTCCAACTTCGAGGTGCCCGCGGACCAGGGTCCGCGTCCGATCAGCCCGACCGGCCAGTTCGACTACGTCTTCGCCGACCACTGGGGCCAGTCGAAGTGCGACCCGACCTCCTACCCGCAGGACCAGGAGGCAGCCAGCACCAATCTCTTCTACCAGCACAACCGGATCCACGACGAGTACTACAAGCTCGGCTTCACGGAGTCCGCCGGCAACTTCCAGCTCGCCGACGGCGCCGGGACCGGCGGCCAGGGCGGCGACGCGATCCAGGGCCTCGTGCAGGCCGGTGCGCTCTCGGGCGGCAGTCCGACGTACACGGGTCGTGACAACGCCTACATGCTCACCCTCCCCGACGGCATCCCGCCGTGGAGCGGCATGTTCTTGTGGGAGCCGATCGACGACGCCTTCGAGGGCCCCTGCGCCGACGGCGACCTGGACGCCGGCGTCATCCAGCACGAGTACTCGCACGGCCTCTCCAACCGCTACGTCGGCACCGAGGACGGCTCATTGGCCACCCACCAGTCCGGCTCGATGGGCGAGGGCTGGGGCGACTGGTACGCCCTCGACCACCTGACGCGCGAGGGCTACCAGACCGACTCGGTCCTCGGCGGCTACGTGACCGGCAACAAGTCACGCGGGATCAGGAACTGGGCCTACGACGCGAACCCCACCACCTTCGGCGACATCGGCTACGACCTGGTCGGTCCCGAGGTGCACGCCGACGGCGAGATCTGGACCGCGATGCTGTGGCAGATGAGCAAGGCGCTGCGCGCCAAGTACGGCATGCAGGAGGGCTCCGACATCGCCGAGCACCTCGTCACGGACGCGATGCCGCTCAGCCCGAACAACCCGTCCATGCTCGACGAGCGCACGGCGATCATGACCGCGCTCGACAACCGCTACCACGCCCGGGCCGACTTCGACGCGCTCGTCGACACCGTCTACTCCGTCTTCGCGCAGCGAGGCATGGGAGTCACCGCACATGACACCGTGTCGGACTCCGACCCGACCGGCGGCAACGACACCAACGGAGTCCCGGGCTTCGAGAACCGCAACCCGAGCCTCAACGGCACCATCAGTGGCACCGTGCTCAACGCCTCGACCGGCAAGCCCGTCGAGAATGCGCGCATCATGCTCGGCAGGTTCGAGGCGCGCGCCACGCCCGTCGTCACGACCGGCCCGAACGGCGCCTTCCGCATCACGGCCACCCAGGCCACCTACCCGATCACCGTCCAGGCACCTGGCTTCGGCTCACGCACCTTCGACGGCGTCACCGTCACGAAGGGACAGACCGTGACCAAGACCCTGTCCCTCGCCCCGAACCTGGCGTCCAAGACCTTCGGCGCCACGTCGGTGACCGGCGGCTCGACCGCGGCCATGGACGACACCGAGGCCTCCTCCTGGAAGACGCCGAAGGGCACCAGCACCGTGATCAGGCTGGCCAAGGAGGCCGTCGTCAGCTCGGTGCAGATCAGCGCCTACACCAACAGCAGGTTCGAGGGGCTGAAGAGCTTCACCCTGCAGACCAGCACCGACGGGGTGAACTGGAAGACCCAACCCGTCGGCGGCACGAATGCCTTCGGCTACCAGGCACCTCGTCCTGTGGCACCGGACCTGCACTACAAGACCTTCAAGCTCCCGACGCCCACCAAGGCGGCCTACATCCGGTTCTGGGCCGACGAGCCCCTGGGCAACACCAAGAGCAACGTCCAGGTCGGAGACATCCAGGTCTTCAGCAACACCGTGTCCGGCCTGACGCCGCCGCCCCCGCCGCCGCTCGACCCGCCGGTCACCGACACCTTCACCATCGCCGCAGGCAACCCGGCCAACGTCGTCTCCCCCGGCGTCGTGGGCACCGAGCTCGAGAACACCTGCACGGTGCCGCCGGCCAGCCAGGACTCGGACGGTCACGTCACCGTGCTGAAGGGTGAAGCCGGCGACGGCCAGCACGCCTTCGCGCTCACCTCCGGCCCGACCGCGATCGACGCCGACGTCTACCTGTACGACGCCGACTGCGTGCAGCTTGCGTCGTACGCCACCGGGTCCGCCAACGAGGCCGGCACGATCCCCTCGGGGACCGCCTACATCCTGACCTCGCTGTACGCCGGTGCGGCCGCCGCGGAGACCTTGACCATCACTGACACCAAGTAGCCAGGCGCTCTCTGCCGCGAAGGCCCCGACCGCCGGTCGGGGCCTTCGTCCGTCCTCCCGGAGCTCGGCGTCCGCAAGGCGATAGTGGACAACTTGATCGGTCATGCCTCGCGCTCAGTCGGCTTTCCTGAGTCAGGCACGACCTCCAGAGACTCAATCAGCCTGATGGCGAGGCGTAGTCGAGGCCGCGGCAGCGCCAGCGCGAGCCGAAGGAACGGCGAGGTGGCATTCCGGCTCATCCGCATCGCCGATCTCGTTGTGGCCGATCTCGAACGTCACTGTGCACCACGGCCTACCGCGGTAGTCGAGCTTCACGTCGAACGGCTGCATGACATATGCCGTTGGGACGCCAATCGGCCGGGGTGCAGCCCTCTCGATAAGCCTGCCGGTGAAGCCCGTTCAACCAACAGCCAGCGAATCCGCGAAGTCGCTACGGAACCCAGCCAACGGCTGCACGCGAGCAGCGTCGAGATCCTGGGTGAACCGAGTGCCGCGACCGTATCGAAGCGCCATCGCGCTGCCGCCCTTGACGGCTCCCTCGGGAACATCTGACCGACCACGACGAGCGACATGCCGACGCGTCGCCGAATGGCGAGTTCCTCTGTGCCCTCGAGGTTGCGGATGCGCTGCTCCAACGACCGGACGCTGTTCGGCACATCGGCGTAGCTCACGATCGAATTTCCTTCCTGACCCGCTGCCACTCTTTGGTGGTCATCAGGCCTTCCCTTCGCGCTTCCTCGGCAGCATCCAGCAGACGGCTCCGCTCGATGCGCCCGCGGCACTCGAGGATCGCGTCCGCAAGGCGTTGCGACTCGAGACCTCCGTACTGCGTCGTCACGACATCGCCCCTCACCAGTGTTAGCTCGATGAACGGCGGCAGCTTCGGCCGGGTGCGCTTTCGGACCGCGACCCTGATCCGTCGAGGGTTCACATCGGCGAGCCCCAACAAGGCGAGCACCGAGTCTCCATGGAGGTAGGACCCCTCACCGGCACGTAGCAGCGCCTCGGCGAACTGATCGAACGCGCTGGCAGGCGCATCCGGCACCCGATAGATCCCGTAGGCTACGTTCTCCAGACCGCCGCGAGCGGCGAGCTTGGGTAGCTCAACGGCCGGGACTCCTGCATCGGCCGCCGTCTTCCCCGGATCCCGGGTCGTCGGCGCGTTACCACAGTTGCACAGCGAACGTCTCGCGTTCGCCCAGGTCGGTGCGTTCGAGTGCGGTGTCCCCATCGATGGTGACGACCGTGCGGCAGCCGATCTCGTCGAAGGCATCGTCGACTTGCTGCGGGGACTGGAGGGCGTCTACTCCGGCGGTCGCGACTCCGCATACGCAGTGGAGGTCCTCGCCGCCATCGTCAACGAAGTGGCTCGCTCGAAGCAGTCCCCCGTGGGTATTCGACTTAACGAGGGTGGCGACATCAAGGTCCTGTGGAGAACAGAGGTCACGCGACGGAGCGCGGCCACCACCTGGTCAGCTGATGAGGAGCTTGTCCGCGTAGTGGAGCCGGTCGGCCTCGCCGATGCCGGCGTCGGTCACGATGCCTCGGACGTCGTCAGCGGACGCCACACGCGCCAGGGCTCGCTGGCCGAACTTGCTGCTGTCCACCACGACCAAGGTGTTCTCGGCCGCCGCGATCATGGCGCGCTTGATAGGCACTTCAAGAGTGTTGGTGTTGGTGATGCCGGCCGTCCGGTCCACGGCATCGGCACCCAGGAAGGTCCAGTCCGCACTGAGGTCGTCGAAGAAGCTCAGGGCCCGGTCCCCCACAAGGGTGAACACCGAGCCGAGCAACTCTCCGCCGGTCACGAGCAGGCGTGCCTCCGAATCGGTCGCGACGAGCTTGGCGATGCGTAGGTCGTTGGTGATGACGGTGATCCGCTGGCCCCGTAGCGCGAGTGCGATCTGATAGGTCGTCGAGCCGCTGTCGAGGATGACGACGTCGCCAACGCGCACGAACGAGGCCGCCAGCTTCGCGATCTCGGTCTTCTCCTCGACGCGCTGGGTGATCTTGCGGGCGTAGGGGATGTCCTGGGAGCCATCGGCGACCAAGCGCGCACCGCCGTGGGTGCGTTGCAGCTGCCCCGCCTTGGCGAGTGAGTCCAGGTCCCGTCGGATCGTCGAGGGGTTGACGCCGAGGGAGGTCGCCAGCTCGTGAGCCCCGACGTACCCGTCAGCGGTGACCCGTTCCAAGATCTCGCGCCGTCGCGCGCTGGCGGTCGGCAACCTCGTCCCTTCCAAAACTTTCCCCGTGCACGTCTTCGCCCACCATAGCGCGCTCACACCTCGGTCACCTCCATCCTGGATGGACTTGCGCGAGATCACCCCTTTACGAGGCCGTGGACGCATGTTAGCGTGCGTCATGTTGCACGAAAACGCGCAGAGGTGAGTAATGAGCAATGCAAAGCTGGCCCCCGGCCACGCCCCGTCGGCAGACTTGCTGACGCCCTTGGACTGGTCGCTGGCCTTCGAGCTCGTGCGCGTGACCCAAGGCGCAGCCGCCGCCGCGTCGAGCTGGGTAGGTCGCGGCAGCAAGAACGACGCCGATGCGGCCGCGGTGACCACCATGCGTCGGCTGCTCCGAAGCGTTCCGGTCAACGGCACGGTCGTGATCGGAGAAGGGGAGAAGGACGACGCTCCGATGCTGTTCAACGGCGAACAGGTCGGACAGCTGTCGGCGACGACCTCTTGCGACGTGGCTGTTGATCCGATCGATGGCACGCGGCTGACGGCCAACGGGCTCGGCGGAGCACTGTCGGTGCTGGCGGTGGCCGAGCCGGGCGCGATGTACGACCCTTCGGCAGTCTTCTACATGGACAAGCTGGTTACCGACGCAGACGCGGCGTCCTACGTGGACCTCACGCGTCCGGTGAGCGACAACGTGCGGGCAGTGGCTCGCGCGAAGGGGCGCTCAGCTCCCGAAATCACGGTTGCCGTCCTGGATCGTCCCCGGCACGAGGACCTCGTGGCGGAGCTGCGCGCCACGGGCGCGCGTGTGGCGCTCCTGAGCGACGGTGACGTTGCGGGGGCGATCGCAGCAGCGACTCCAGGGTCACCGATCGACCTGCTCGTGGGAGCGGGCGGCACTCCAGAAGGTGTTCTGGCAGCATGCGCGATCCGGACCCTAGGCGGGGTCATCCAGGGCCGGTTGCGGCCACGCGACAACACCGAACGCCGGAAGGCTCTGGAGGCGGGCCACGACCTCGACCTCGTCCTGAGCACCGAGGACCTCGTGTCTGGCCGCGACGTCATCTTCGTCGCAACCGGCGTGACCGACGGCGACCTGCTGCGCGGCCCTCGCTCGTCGCTCTCCCACGTCACCACCCACTCGGTCGTGATGCAGTCACGGGATCGCACCATCGACTTCGTCGAGTCCACGGCGCCCCTTGAGGTCTTCTCCCGCTGCACCGAACAGCCGGTCGGAGAGGACTGAGGCATGCACGGGCACGAGGCCCTGACGGCGGAATCCGCGGACGAGGGGATTCCGCTCTGCCTGCAAGTGGATTTCGACGACAACTGACAACGCGGGCGACGCCCGTTCACATCGAGGACACATGACATCAATCGGCATCATCGGCCTGGGTCGCATGGGCGCGAACATGGCGCAGCGCATCCGCAAGGCGGGACATCACGTCGTCGGCTTCGACCCGGCGTCCGAGGTGAGCGACGTCGCCTCCTTGAAGGAGCTCGTCCTTGCCTTGCCGCGCCCCCGCCTGGTCTGGGTCATGGTCCCTGCCGGCCAGCCCACGCACAGCACCATCGAAGCCTTGGCGGAGAACCTGTCCGCAGGTGACCTGGTCGTCGACGGTGGAAATTCCCGTTACACCGACGACGAGAGGCACGCTGAGGTCCTTGGAGCGAACGGGATCGGATTCGTCGACTGCGGCGTCAGTGGCGGAGTATGGGGCCTCACCGAGGGTTACGCACTCATGTGCGGCGGCGCCGCCGAGCACATGGCCGTGGTCGAGCCGATCTTCGATGCCCTCACGCCCGATGAGGGCGGTGGCTTCGTCCACGCGGGTCCGGTGGGCGCCGGCCACTTCGCCAAGATGGTTCACAACGGCATCGAGTACGGCATGATGCAGTCCTTGGCCGAAGGGTGGGAGCTCCTCGAGCGGGCGCCCCTGGTGACGGACGTGCGCGATGTGTTCAAGTCCTGGAAGCACGGCACGGTCATCCGGTCCTGGCTTCTCGACCTGGCCGTACGCGCTCTCGAGGACGACGAACACCTCGACGCGACACGGGGATACGCTGACGACTCGGGTGAAGGGCGCTGGACGATCGAGGCTGCGCTCGACCACGCGGTCCCGCTGCCGGCAATCACTTCCGCCATGTACGCGCGTTTCGCCTCGCGTCAGGACGACAGCCCTGCCATGAAGATGGTCGCTGCGCTGCGCCAGCAATTCGGCGGCCACGCCACGAGCACGACCGCCTGAGCCTGGGACGCACCATGCAATCGAAAGAGCCAACCATCATGTCCGCTTCATCCGACGATCGCCTTGCAGCCGTCTCCGCCGCGGGGGTGTCCATCTGGCTCGACGACCTGTCCCGCGAGCGGCTTCGTAGTGGGAGCCTCGCCGAGCTGGTCCGCTCGCACCACGTCGTGGGCGTCACGACCAACCCGGCCATCTTCCGCGGCGCACTATCCAATAGTGCGGCCTACGCCGACCACCTGCGCGAGCTGGCGAGCATGAAGGCGACTCCGGAGGAAGCGGTCCGCGCACTCACGACATACGACGTGCGCTGGGCGTGCGACGTGCTGCGCCCAGTGTTCGACGCGACCGACGGCCGCGACGGGTACGTCTCGATCGAGGTCGATCCGCGCAGTGCACACGAGACGGAGGCAACCGTCGCCGAAGCCAAAGCCTTGCGATGGCTGGTGGATCGACCCAACGTCCTCATCAAGATCCCCGCCACCGACGCCGGCCTCAGAGCGATCGCCGACGTCCTGGCCGAAGGCATCAGTGTCAACGTGACCCTCATCTTCTCACTCACTCGCTACCGCGAGGTCATCGACGCGTTCCTCACCGGGCTCGAACGAGCACAGGCCAACGGACATGACCTTGCCCAGATCGCTTCCGTGGCATCCTTCTTCGTCTCGCGTCTCGACTCCGACATCGATGCTCGGCTGGAGCAGCTGGGGCGTAGCGGCCTGGGCGGAAAAGCGGGCCTGGCGAACGCGCGTCTGGCCTACGAGTGCTTCCTCTCGATGCTCGGGTCGCAGCGCTGGGCCGCGCTCGAGGCGCTGGGCGCCCGACCGCAACGGCCGCTGTGGGCGTCGACCGGGGTCAAGAACCCCGCATACGACGACACGATGTACGTCGTCGGGCTGGCTGCGGAGGGCTGCGTGAACACGATGCCTGAGGCGACGCTCCTGGCCGTTGCCGACCACGGGCAGGTCGAGCGGGACACGATCACCGACGAGCTCGAAGCATCAGCTCGGGTGCTGACTGACCTCGCTGCAGCGGGCATCGACTACGCCACCGTCGTCGCTGGACTCGAAGATGCTGCAGTTCGCCTGTTCGAGGAGGCGTGGACCGCACTCCTGGGCAGCGTGTCCGAGCAGCTCCGCACGGGCGTCATACAGGCGACACCGTGACCTACCCCGATAGCCGCTCGCTGGTGGAGCTGCCCGAGTGGGACAGCGTGGCACGCCACGGTGATCGCCTGGCCGCTTCCACGCTTCGCGACCTGTTCTCCGCCGACCCGAGCCGCTCGACGACGATGTCGGCCGAGGTCGATGGCCTGCTCCTCGACTACTCCAAGAACGTGCTCGACGCGCCCGCGACGACCGCGCTGATCGACCTGGCCCGGGCACGCGACGTCGAGGGGGCCATTGCCTCGATGTTCCGAGGCGATCCGATCAACGTGACCGAGGCACGGTCGGTGCTCCACGTTGCCCTGAGAGCACCCGCCGGCACCTCGATCGAGGTGGACGGCGACGACGTCGTGCCCAAGGTCCACGAGGTTCTCGAGCGCGCGAGCATCTTCGCCGAGCAGGTCCGCACCGGCCAGTGGCGTGGTCACGACGGTCGCAGGATCCGCAACGTCGTCAACATCGGGATTGGCGGGTCGGACCTCGGGCCCGCCATGTCCTACCAGGCGTTGCGAGCGTTTCGCCACGATGACCTCGAGGTTCGCTTCGTCTCGAACGTCGACGGCGCCGACATCGCGCGCTCGATCGCCGACCTCGACCAGGCGGAGACCCTGTACATCGTGGTCTCCAAGACGTTCACGACCTCCGAGACGCTGACCAATGCCCGCACCGCTCGAGGCGCCCTCATCGACGCGCTGGGCTCGGAGGAGGCCGTCGCCCAGCACTTCGTAGCCGTGACCACCGCTATCGACAAGGCGTCCGCATTCGGGATCACCGCGCAGAACACATACGGCTTCTCGGACTGGGTCGGCGGCCGGTACTCCCTGGGTTCTCCTGTCGGCATGTCACTGATGCTCGCCATCGGCCCCGAGCACTTTCGTGACATGCTCGACGGGTTCGCATCCGTGGACAAGCACTTCCGGACCGCACCGTTGGCCGAGAACTTGCCGGTGTTGCTGGCACTCATCGGGATCTGGCACGTCAACGTGCGGGGCGCCGACACCCACGCCGTCCTCCCCTACAGCCAGGATCTGGCTCGATTCCCCGCTTACCTCCAGCAACTCGACATGGAGAGCAACGGCAAGGGCGTCGACCTCGCCGGCCGGCCTCTGACGGTGGCTTCTGGTCCCATTGTGTGGGGTGAACCAGGGACGAACGGGCAGCACGCGTTCTACCAGCTGCTGCACCAAGGCACCCGGCTCGTTCCGTGTGACCTCATCGGCTGCCTGTCGCCGACGGACGGTGACCCGGGACACCATCTGCTCCTGATGGCCAACATGTTCGCCCAGGCCGAGGCGCTCGCTTTCGGGCGCGAACTGGAGGAGGTGCTTGCCGACGGTGTCACCCCCGCCCTGGCCCCCCACCGGACGTTCCCGGGGAACAGACCGACCAACACGATCCTCGTGCCGGCGCTCACCCCGTTCACGCTCGGCCAGCTCATCGCCCTCTACGAGCACAAGGTGTTCGTCCAGGGCGTCATCTGGGGCGTGAACTCCTTCGACCAGTGGGGCGTCGAGTTGGGAAAGACGCTGGCTTCGCGCATCGCCGGCGAGATCGCATCGGAGTCCGACCCGTCCCTCGACCACGACGGGTCGACCAACGCACACATCCGCCGAGCTCGCGAGACCCTCGGCCCGACTCGACAGGGAGTCCGATGACCACCACTTCGAGCTCAGCTCTCTCGATGTCCTGGGGTGCCCTGGACACGAGGGCTGTCGACGTCAGTAGGGCGCTGGCGATGGATGCCGTGGAGGCAGCAGGATCTGGGCATCCTGGGACGGCGATGAGCCTGGCGCCGGCTGCCTACCTGCTGTACTCGCGCGTCATGCGGCACGACCCCACCGACCCCCACTGGATCGGACGCGACCGGTTCGTCCTGTCGTGCGGTCACTCGAGTCTGACGCTCTACACCCAGCTCTTCCTCGCCGGTTATGGCCTCACCGTGAACGACCTGAGACAGCTTCGCCAGTGGGGCTCGCTCACAGCTGCACATCCCGAGCACGGCCACACGCCGGGCGTCGAGACGACGACAGGGCCGCTAGGCCAGGGCATCGCGAACGCCGTCGGCATGTCCATGGCTGCTCGACGCATGCGCGGGCTGCTCGACCCGGACGCGCCCGCGGGCGAAAGTCCCTTCGACCACAGGATCTGGGTGATCGCCTCCGATGGCGACCTGCAGGAGGGCGTCAGCGCGGAGGCATCGTCGCTGGCAGGCCACCAGCAGCTCGGCAACCTCACCGTCATCTGGGATGACAACCGGATCTCGATCGAGGGCGACACGTGCGCCGCCATCAGCGAGGACGTCGAGGCGCGGTACGCCGCCTACGGGTGGCACGTGCAGCGGGTGGACGACGCGGAGGACATCGAGGTTCTCGAACGGGCGCTGAGGGCCGCGGGCGAGGAGACAACCAGGCCGTCCTTCATCCGGATGCGATCGGTCATCGCCTTCCCGGCGCCCCGCGCGCGCAACACCGCCGCGGCTCACGGCGCCGCGCTCGGGGCTCACGAGGTGGCTGCCACGAAGGAGCTGATGGGCATGGACCCGGCCGTCGACTTCGAGGTTCCGGATGATGTCCTGGCGCACACGCGCAAGGCCGTCGAGCGCGGGCAGCTGGCCAGGGAGCTGTGGTCGATCGGCTTCGAGGCCTGGGCGGCCGCACACCCCGAGCGCAAGGCCCTGCTGGACCGCCTCGAGCGTCGTGAGCTACCCGTCGGATGGGAGGAGCAACTCCCCAGCTTCACCCCCGACGCTAAGGGCCAGGCGACCCGACAGGCATCGGGCGCCGTCCTCAACGCCCTGGCCGGCTCCATCCCGGAGCTGTGGGGCGGCTCCGCCGACCTGGCTGGTAGCACCAACACGACCATGAAAGGCGAGAGCTCCTTCCTGCCCGCCGGCACTGGCTATCCCAGCGCCGATCCGTACGGACGGACCCTTCACTTCGGCATCCGCGAGCACGCGATGGGCGCGGTCATGAACGGCATCGCCCTCCACAGCGGTTCCCGCGTGTACGGCGGCACGTTCCTGGTGTTCAGCGACTACATGAGGCCGGCGGTCCGACTCGCCGCGCTGATGGGCCTACCGGTCACCTACGTGTGGACCCATGACTCCATCGGCCTCGGTGAGGACGGCCCCACGCACCAGCCGATCGAGCACCTGGCGTCACTGCGGCTGATCCCCGGGCTCGACATCGTCCGGCCCGCCGACGCCAACGAGACGGTCGTCGCGTGGCGCACCATCCTC
The DNA here is from genome assembly GCF_054653495.1 of Nocardioides sp. AN3. Taxonomy (NCBI): domain Bacteria; kingdom Bacillati; phylum Actinomycetota; class Actinomycetes; order Propionibacteriales; family Nocardioidaceae; genus Nocardioides; species Nocardioides sp. AN3. The sequence continues at coordinate 20,912 of NZ_BAAIGC010000001.1, read as the reverse complement.
AAGAGGAACGACCGACCAGCGGGCCTATGCCTGACCCGGCAAGCAGTGCCCACGTTGTGCCGCCAGACGCTCGCCAGCGCCGACGGAGTCGAGCGGGGCGCCTACGTCCTCGCGGAAGCGTCGGGCGGTGCCCCACGGACCATCCTGCTGGCCACCGGGTCGGAGGTACACATCGCGCTGCGCGCCTGGCAGGCGCTGGAGGGCCGCGGCGTCTCGACGAGACTCGTATCGATGCCGTGCGTCGAATGGTTCCGCGAGCAGGACCAGGCCTACCGGGATGCGGTGCTGCCCCCCGAGGTCACCGCGAGAGTCTCGGTCGAGGCGGGCGTCGGTGCGACCTGGCACGAATGGGTGGGTCAGGGTGGTGCGACCGTCTCGCTCGAGCACTTCGGCGCGAGCGCTCCGCACGAGGTCCTGTATGAGAGGTTCGGACTGACCGCCGAGCGAGTCGTCGAAGTGGCACTCGAGCTACTCGCCGCGCAAGACCCGCGAGAAGGGTCGTAATGCGTCACGCCAAGATGCCCGCGAAACCTGGACCATCCCTCCGTCGGGAATGCCCACGAAAGTGGTGTGCCAGCCGGCTGTCTTGATCCGGATGCCGTCGCGGTGCTGGGTCGTTGACCGGTCGCCAGAGCCTGCTCAGCACGGCGCGCTCCACCTTGTGTCGTAGCGGTAGTAGAAGGCGTATTTCGGACCAGGTGAGTCCGACGATCTCGAACGGCACTTCCCCGGTGGGTGGGTGCGTTCGGTCCAGCGGATGTGCACGCAGGCCCGGTTCACCCCCCGGGTGAACTCGCCCTCATCGCCGGCTTGACCGCATCAACCGCCTTGACCGGCTTGAGGTACGGTGCGCGCCTCGCGGGCACTTCTTGTGACTCGCTCGGAGGGTCGACACAGACCCACGAGACGGTGATACGCTACTGTATCTCAACAAGGTTATCGGAATGAAGCGGTCGCGAGCGTCTCTGGCACCTTCGCATGGCAGTTTCAGATTCCCCGACGGTGGCGGTGAAGACAATGGCATTGAAGATCGGTTACAAGGCGTCAGCGGAGCAGTTCGCGCCTCGCGAGCTGGTGGAGTACGCGGTGCTCGCCGAGGAGGTCGGCCTCGACAGCGTGATGGTCAGTGACCACTACCAGCCGTGGCGCCACGCAGCTGGCCACGCGCCGTACGCGCCCGCGTGGCTGGCCGCGGTCGGCGAGCGGACCTCCCGCGTCATCCTGGGCACCAGCGTGCTCACCGCAACCTTCCGCTACAACCCGGCAGTTGTCGCGCAGACGTTCGGCACGCTTGGCTGCCTGTACCCGGGCCGGGTCATCCTCGGGATCGGCAGCGGGGAGGCCCTGAACGAGGTCGCCGTAGCAAGGATCGACTGGCCGGACTTCAAGGAGCGCTTCGCGCGGCTTCGCGAAGCCGTCCGTCTCATGCGCACGCTGTGGACGGAGGAGCGGGTCACTTTCGACGGCGAGTATTACCAGACCACGGATGCCACGGTTTACGACCGCCCGGAAGGTGGAGTGCCGATCTACATCGCCGCTGGTGGGCCGGTGATGGCCAAGTACGTGGGTCGCGCGGGCAATGGCTTCATCTGCACGAGCGGCAAGGGCATGGAGCTCTACACGAACATGCTGCTGCCAGCAGTCGCCGAGGGCGCTGAGCTGGCGGGCCGTGACGCCGGCGACATCGACCGAATGATCGAGATCAAGCTGTCATTCGATCCCGACCCGCAGCAGGCGCTGGAGAACACGCGCTTCTGGGCCCCACTGTCACTGACGCCCGAGCAGAAGGCGGGGATCGAAGACCCTATAGAGATGGAGAAGGCTGCCGATGCGCTGCCTCTCGAGCAGGTCGCCCGCCGGTGGATCGTCAGCTCGAACCCGGACGAGGTCGTCGCCCAGGTGAAGGCCTACGTGGACGCCGGATTCGACCATCTCGTCTTTCACGGACCCGGCCACGACCAGGAGCGGTTCCTGCGCAACTTCTCCGAACAGGTGCTGCCGGGTCTGCGGGCATTGGAGGGATAGCGGATGGAGACCGCAGCGACGTCCTGCTCCGGCAGCTCACCGCAACCCGACATCGTTGTCGCCGACAGCATGCGCGGTACTTGCGATCTGGCCGCTGCTGAAATTCTACGGGACCTCGCGGACGCACAGGCGCGCAATGGTTCCGCATCCCTGGTGCTCACCGGCGGCCGCACCGGCACGGCGGTTCTCGAGCGCATGCGCGTCCAGGGCGCGAACAGTTCGGTTCGCTGGTCTCGCGTCGACTTCTACTGGGGCGATGATCGGTTCGTCCCCGCAGAGCACTCGGACCGCAACGAGTTGCAGGCAAGGCGCGCTCTGCTGGACCACCTGCCCGTCGATCCCTCCCGGATCCATCCCATGCCGGCCTCCGACGGTGTCCGCGGTGCCGACCTAGACGCGGCGACGGCCATCTACCGGACTCTCATCGAACGTGAGGGCACGCGCGGTTTCGACGTGTGCATGCTCGGTGTCGGCGAGGACGGTCATGTCGCCTCGCTCTTCCCGGGAGCACCCGGCGCGGCTGAGCGCGAGGATCCCGTGGTCCCTGTGCACAGAAGCCCGAAGCCGCCGCCCCAGCGCATCTCTTTGACATTGCCGGCGATCCGCCGGTGCGGCGCGGTCTACCTCCTCGCTTCCGGGGCTGGGAAGGCCGCCGCTGTACGCGCTGCGCTCCGGGACTCCACCGCCGAGCCGTTGCCCGCGGCCCAGGCGAAAGGAGCGGGGCGCACCGCTTGGTTTCTCGACTCCGAGGCAGCTGGCGACCTATGAACGGCTGGGCGATCGTCGTGCCGGTCAAACAGTGGTCGACGGCGAAGAGCCGCGTCACCGGCCTGACCGAGCAAGAGCGGTACGAACTGGCGATCGGGTTGGCCACCGACACCGTGGGAGCCATCTGCTCGACGCCGGAAGTGGCAGCGTGCCTCGTCGTCGGACCTCCCGACAACCTGCGCGACCTCAGCCCATGTGTCGACTCGCCGCTGGTCCACGAGGTGGAGGAGCAGCCAGATGCACGCCACGATCCGCTGAACACCGCACTGGGCCAAGGCCGCGATGCCGCGCTGTCGGAGGGCTTTCGACAGGTCGCGATGATCGTGGCCGATCTGCCCGGCCTGACCTCACCGGGACTGAGCGCATTCCTGCGCTTGGTTCCACCGACGCGTCCCGCCCTGGTCTGCGACCAGGCAGGCACCGGCACCACGCTCCTCGCCGGACGACGCGGTGAGCGACTGCGCCCCGCCTTCGGGACGCACTCGGCGGCGCGACACCGGTCCGACGGTGCACTCGACGTGACGCCGCGGTGCGACCCTTCGCTGCGGCTGGACGTCGACACCTGGGCAGATCTCACGGCGGCAGGCTGCTTCGCCGGTCCCGCCCTACGACGTTGGCTGAGTCGTGCGGCGGTCGGCCTCGCCGATCAGCCCAGGGGCGACAGTGCTCCGCCGTCGAAGAAGCTTCCGGCACTGTAGACGATCGGCGCAAGCCCGACGCCGTGGCGTGCACGACTTGGCAGATGAACACGGTGTGGGTGCTCGCCTGTAGCCGCTCGCGGATCTCGGCCTCCACCTGCGCGCTACTGCCCGCCAGCATGGGGCTTCCGAACGGACCCGGCTCCCAGGCCAAGCCGGCGAACTTGTCCGACGCCTTGCCAGCGAAGCGGCTCACCACGTCCAGCTGGTCGGTGGACAGAATGTTGATCGCCAGGTGTTCGGTGGCATAGAGGCAGTCGTGGGTCGATGACGTGCGCTGGACGCAGATCATCACCATCGGTGGGGTCAACGAGGCGTCGGGTTCTCCGTGACGTGGGAGTACTACGCTGCGCTCGATGTGATCAACCGCCTGCTGCACGGCGACAAGCCGTTCGGCGGCGCGTTCCCGTCCGGCTGCGGGATCCAGTTGTTCACCAAGTCCCGCAACCTGCCGCCACAGGGCAAGCCCTTCGAGCCTTCGGCCGACTTCGAGGCCGCGTACCGCAAGGCCTGGGGCGTCTCGTTACCGGGGCCGAACAGCGCGGGTCGGCTTGAGCTTGCACTGAATGCACAAGGAGGGTGTCCCCCGTTGAGATGTGATCAACGGTGGGGCACCCTCCCGCCTTCTCGGAGCGTTCACAGCGTTCGAGAGGACGCCGTTACACCGTACGACTCATGCGACATCACCGGAACATCACTGAGTTACCGCACCCGAACACGTCAGCGACGGCCCACGAGAACGAGGGCCGTCGAGGTATCCGTCGCGCTGCTCGACCAGCCAACGTCAGGTCGCTGCTGCCACGGTCTTGGTCTGGGTGTAGACGTCGATCGCAGCAGCGCCGTACTCGCGCCCCCACCCGGACTGCTTGTAGCCGCCGAAAGGCAGAGCCGGATCGAAGACGTTGTAGCAGTTGACCCACACGGTGCCGGCCCGGAGATCGCGTGACAGCTGTTGCGCTACCTTCAGGCTCCCCGTCCAGACGCCTGCCGCTAGGCCGTAGGGCGTGTCGTTCGCGCGGCCAAGCACCTCGTCCACGGTGTCGAACGGAGTTACGGACACCACCGGCCCGAAGACCTCCTCGCGATCCACCGCCATGCTCGGCGAGGTGCCGGTCAGCACCGTCGGCTCGAAGAAGTAGCCTGAGCCGCGGATCGGACCTCCCCCGCACACGGTCGTCGCGCCCTCGCGCGAACCCGACTCGACGTAGCGCGAGACGCGTTCGCGCTGGTCGGACGACACCAGCGGCCCGACGGCCGTCGTGGGGTCCAGGGGCGCGCCGATCGCGAGCGCCCGCGCCGCGGTGCACAGCTCTGTCAGGAAGCGGTCCAGGGCACGACGCTCCACGAACATACGAGAAGGTGCTGTGCAGAACTGCCCGCTCAGGAGGAAGGCGTTGCTCGCCGCCGACTGGGCAGCGGCCTCGACGTCTGCGTCGGCGCACACGATGAACGGTGACTTGCCGCCGAGCTCGAGGGACACCGGCGTGAGACCCGCTGCGGCCGCGGCGACGATGTGCTTGCCGGTGGTGGTGGAGCCGGTGAAGGCCACCTTGTCGACTCTGGGGTCCTGCACGAGCGCGGCACCTGCCACCGGCCCCAGGCCCGGAATCACGTTGATGACGCCCGCCGGCAGGTCGGTCTCGCGGAGGAGCTCGGCGAGGCGAAGTGCACTCAGGGGGGTTTGTTCAGCGGGCTTGAGCACCACGGTGTTGCCAGTGGCGAGGGCGAAGACCACCTTCTCGATCGCCGTTGAAACGGGCGCGTTCCAGGGTACGACTTGGGCTACCACTCCTACCGGCTCGCGGAGCATCTTCGCTTCGAACTGGTCTCCCCTGAGATTGGCAGGCGTAAGTGTCGTCCCTTCGACGCGGGCGGGCACACCCGCCGCGTACTCCATCGTCTCGACCGCGCTGGCGACCAGCGCACGGGAGACTGAGATCGGGATCCCCGCGTCCAAGGAGTCGAGCTGGGCAAGCTGCTCGGCGTGGCGGTCGACGACCTCGGCCGCAGCGAGGATCAGTCGGCTGCGAGCCGAGCTCGGCAACCACCGGAAGGGCCCAGCGTCGAATGCGGTGCGCGCGCTGGTGACCGCGCGAGCGACATGGTCCGCTCCCGCCTGGGCCACCTCGGCGATCTGCTCCCCGGTCGAGGGATCCTCGACCGTCAGAGTCGTCGGACTGTCGACGGCCTCGCCGCCGATTAGCATCGGGCGACGCCTGGCAAGCCACGTTGTGACCGACGGGTCGACCGCAACCGTCGGCACGTCGGCGTCGCTGATCATGTCCATTCTCACGCTTCCCACTCTCATCCCTCCGCTGGCGGGATGTTGTGACTGCCCGCGAAGACGTTGTCCGGGTCCCACTGGCGCTTCAGGTCACGCAGCCGCTGGAACCTCTTGCCGTACATCCGTCCGACCGCCTCGATGCTCGCAGTCGCAGCCACGGCATTCGGGTGCTGTCGATCGTCGGTCGGACCGATCCGGCGAACGTTCGAGATGGTCTCAGCCACCCACTGAACATGGACGGCGTCCTCGGAATCCTGCTCCCAGAAGCATCCAGGACTGACACTCCAGATCGGCCCGTCGGACGTCTCCTGCCGCGCGCTGGGAAGGCTGGGCGCACGACCGAGCGCACCGCGGTAGGGGATGACCTCGATGAAGCGCGCTCCCCCGCCCGCCGGTCGGCGGACGTCGGCGATGAGCTCGTCGACGAGCTCATCACCGAAAGCGCTCACGGACTGCTCGTCCATCGTCCCTCGGGTCGGCCCGTAGACGTCGTCGAAGAGGAAGTGCAGATCTCGGAAGGGAATCGCGCTCACGTTGTCCCGGTCCGGAGCTCCGAACGATCGCAGACGTTCGAGATCCGCGCGAGCCTGCTCCGCTGGCCCGCTGTGGCAGACGTAGAGCGTCAAGCCTCCCGGGTCGTCAGAGGACGTCGAGCTCAGGACGCCGATCAGGCTGAGCTCGTCCGGTCCCCACTCCCATGCCGAGCGAAGTGCTTCGATTCCGCCGCCGATGGTGTCGAAGGACCAGCTCATCGAGCCGCCATGGACGAATGGCGGCACCTCGTGCAGCCGAACCTCCAGTGCCGTCACCACGCCGAAATTGCCCGTCGAGCCGCGCACAGCCCAGAACAGGTCCGAGTTGCAGGAGGGGGAGGCGGTGACGACCTCGCCGGCCGCGGTCACGAGCTCGACACTCAGGATGTTGTCGCTCGCGAATCCCACACGGGGCGCGAGGTGACCGATCCCGCCGCCCAACATCATCCCGGCGCCCACACCTGACAGCAGGCCGGTGACAGCACCAAGCCCGTGCACAGCCGCCTCGATCTGTAGGTCGCCACCGCGGACACCCCCCTGGATCCTCGCGACGCGCTGATCCGGGAGGACTTGGACACCTCGCATCAGTGACAGGTCGATGACGATGCCGTTGCCGGCGGTCAGACCCCCGAAGGTGTAGCCGGTGCAACGTACGTTGATCTCGAGACCGCGCTCTCGCGCGACCGCGATCGCGGCGACGACGTCCGCGACCCCGGCGCAGCGAGCGATGACCGCGGGCCAAGGGTCGGCTCTCCTGTTGAAGACCAGGCGAGCGCTTTCGTACTCCGGATGGCCGGGTTCCACCCAACGGCCACGGAAGTGGGTGGGTCTGCTCGAGCTCATGGCGTTCATACCATCGGCTCCACTGATGTGAGGTCATGAGACCGGACCAAGGCTTGGAGCAGCTCGACCAGCGCTCGCCCCGACACCGGCATGCCGAAGACAACGGCGTCCGCGTCGTCGATCGCGGACAGCGCCTCAGGGGTGTCGCCGCGGTAGTCCTCGGTTCGGTTGCGGTCAGCCACGTGGACGCTCCGGTCGGCGAACGTGAGGAGGCCGGTGGGAACGGCCGGCTCGCCGGCGGCGCCTTCAAGCACCGACTCGACGAGGGTTCGCGTCCGGGAAGCCGCGGACCGGCTGGCGCCGAGTCCGGGGACATGCACGCGACGGGTCACTTCGTCGCCTCGACCATCTGCGCGCCGTCGAACAGGCCTGGTGACAGGTACACGAGCGGCGGGACGACGGCGGCCTCCGCGGCCAGCACGCCGCCGGTGAAGATGGTATGCGTGACCGCGTCGGTCCTCGACCTGATCTCTACCTCTAGCCACGCGGAGACGCCCTCGATGACGGGCGAGCCGTGAGGTCCAGGCCTCCAGTCGCAGCTCGTGAACTTGTCGCCTCCTGATGTGGCGAAACGTCGCGCGATCCGAGCCTGCCCGTGGGAGAGGATGTTCACCGCCGCGTGACGTGACACATGGAGGCGGTCATGCGTGCGTGCCGCCTTCGCGACACAGAAGAGGATCACGGCGGGGTCGAGGGACACGCTGGTCAGCGCATTGACGGCGAGGCCGCACGGCATTCCGTCGACCATCGCCGTGACGACTGCGACCCCCGTGGGGAAGTTCGCATGAACACGTCGGACGCGCTCGCTCAGTGCTGGGCCGTCGACGGTGTGCAGAGCAGTCGTCACAGCTACTAGATTGCTCCCCCGAGCAGCCTCCGCGGATCCCCGACAATACGTAGGTAACTACGTAGGTGTCCTCACATCGTCGTCCGAAGCCGAGGAGCCGGGCTAGACCGAGTCGGGCCGTTGCTGCGCGAGCCATCGGGCGATCTGGGAACGGCTGTTGAACTCGAGCTTGGTGAGAATGTTCTCCACGTGCGTCTCAGCAGTGCGCAGGGAGATCACCAGTCTCGCAGCGATGTCCTTGTTCGACATTCCCTCCGCAACCAGACCTGCGACCTCGCGCTCACGGCGGGTCAGCACAGGTGCGGGTCGAGCCGTTTCGGGTGCCGGTTGAGCCTGTTCCCTGAGGGCCAGCGCGATGATCTGCGTGAGCGTAAGGGCGCGGCCACGCCCGAACGCTACGGCGAACGTGGCATCACCGGAAACCTGCCGCGCGGCCTTCTCGAACCGGTCCCGCAGCGCAAGCATGTGCGCCGACCCCAGGAGCTGGGCTCCGACGGTCTGCCATAGGTTGCTGGCCGCGCCGAGCAGGGTCGCAGCGCGCTCGCCGTCCCCCTTGGCCGCCGTGGTCCAAGCGAGCACGTCGACCGCGAGCGCCAGTCCGAAGATGTCATGGAAGACCCGCTGAATCCTGATGGACTCGCACAAGTCGCTTTCAGAGCGTGTGAGCTCCCCTTGCATCAGCTCAAGAAATCCACGGCCCCAGAGAGCCCACGCGAGCTCCCAACGCTCACCAGGAGTGCCCCAGCGCTCGATCAGCTCCTCGACGACCTCAGCGGCCTCGTCGATCGCGCCCACGAGGATGTGAGCCGTCACGAGCTCCGTCCGAAGCACCTCGGGGTAGATCGCCGGCACCTCTACACACGCATACAGCTCGAGCGCCTCGACGAGCAGCGGCACGGCACGGGTCAGGTCATTGCTGAGGTAGTGACGAACGCCGAGCACGTGCGTGGCGTAGGCCAGTGCGGCGGGGTCCTCGAGTTCGACGGCGAGGGATCGCGCGGCCTCGGCCAGCCCCATCGCGGCGTCTCCGTCGGACGGGGCGATATAGGCGGCGGTGGCAAGCGCCCACGCCCTGTCGCGGCTCGGCTCGACGTCGAGCGCCAGTGCCCGGTCCAGCCAGAGCGAGCCTTCAATGGGGTGCCCCACGGCGAACCAGAACCACGGCACCGATGCCATACGCAGACCGGCGCGCGCCTCGCCAGGCTGGGATAGGCAGAACTCGAAGGCACGACGCAGGTTGGCATGCTCCGCCATGAGCCAGCTCGCCCACTCCTCCTGCCGCGGTCCCGCCCACTCCTCACCCGCGGTCTCCAGCTGCCGCAAGTACCAGTCGCGGTGCCTCCGACGCAGAGCCGCTTCGTCCTCGGACTCGGCGAGCCGCGCCTGGCCGTAGGAACGCAGGGTCTCGACCATCCGGAATCGGACCTGCTTGCCCCGCTCCTCACGAAGAAAGATCGACTTGTCCAGCAAGCCGGCGACTGTCTCGAGCACGTCGTCCTCCGACAGCGTGTCGTCACTGCACACTGCTTCGAGTGCATCCACGCCGAATCCCCCTGCGAACATCGACGCTCGCGCCCACAGGGTGCGCTCGGCCGACGTGCACAAGTCGTGGCTCCAGTCGACGACCGCCTTCAGCGTACGATGCCGTTCCGGAAGGTTACGCCCCCCCGCCCGCAGCAGCCTGAACCGGTCGTCCAGCCGACCGGCAAGCTCGTCGACGCTCAACACCCGCAACTGCACCGCAGCGAGCTCGATGGCTAGAGGAATCCCTTCCAACCGCTGGCAGAGTCGGACCACCGCCGTCTCGTTTTCCGCAGTCAGCGAGAACCCCGGGATGACGGCGGCCGCGCGTTCCACGAAGAGCGTCACGGAGGGGTACTGCGCGGCCGTGCCGGGCGGCACGGGCTCATCGAGTGCACCGACGGGCAGAGGCGGAACCGGGTAGACGTGCTCTCCTGCGATGCCCAGAGACTGACGGCTAGTGGCCAGCACCCGAACGTCAGGCGCGACCCGCAGCATCCCGTTGGTCAGGTCTGCCGCGGCGTCGACAAGGTGCTCGCAGTTGTCGAGGACGATCAGCATGCGGCGCCTGCTCAGGTAGTCACCGAGCACGGTCATCGGACCACGGGCCGACTGCTCACGGAGGTCGAGGGCGTCGATCACGACGTGCGGCAGCATCGGCGCATCCTTCACCGACGCCAGCTCGACCAAGTGGACACCGTCCGGAAAGGCGCGTTGCGCGTCCCGGGCCACGCGGACGGCCAAGCGCGTCTTTCCGACCCCACCTATCCCGGTCAACGTCACCAGTCGAGCCGCCGACAGGAGCCGCCGGACGGCAGCTATGTCATGCCGGCGACCCACGAAGCTCGTGACATCCGCCGGCAAGGCAGGAGTCAAACTTCCCATCGGTCCCCTACGTGAGGCTAGGCGAGCGGTGGACACATTCTACCGCTCGCCGCGTCCCCTGCTAGTTGTCGTCGAAGTCCACCTGTTCGCACAACGGGATCAGCTCGTCCTCCCCACTGTGGGGCTCGGGCTCGTATCGGTACATCGTGGATCCTGCTCCTTGTGGATGTGAGTGCCGGCGGGGGCCGGAGGGCTGTGAAAGGGCGCCGGTCGCCGTCCTGGTCGCGCCCCTGGTGGGAGGAGCCGCTTTCTTGGCGAGGTGCTCACGAAAGAGCTGGGGTCTTCCTTGCGACGTCGACGTCATCATTCGTGTCCGTCCTTGCCCTCAGCCCCATCTAGCGTCGCAGCCCGCGCTCGTCGAGGAGGGGCACGACGTGCTCGCCGAACGCCTCAACGCTGCGGGCCGGGTCCCAGAAGAACAACGCGACCTGATCGACCCCGGCGCTGTGGATGCTCGCCAGCGTGTCTGCGACGGTCTTGTACGACCCGAAGACCTGGTAGCCGCCGAGACCGAGGCCGAACTTGCGGAGGTGCTCGTCGCTGACGCCGTCCTGTCCCCAGTTGGAGGCGCTCGCAGAACCGCTGAGCCTCCGAAACTGGTTCGTGACCGCTTCGACGTCGATCTCACTCGCGAGCCACTCGACGGTCTCGGCGGCCTTCTCGTCGGTCTCGTCCATGACGACGAAGCACATCATGCAGATGCGCACCGTGCGGCCGTGCGCGGCTGCGGCGGCTTTGATGTCCCTGGCTTGCTGCTCCCAGCCCCCTGGTCCCGCCTGACCCGGCGAAACGAAAATCGCGTCGCACTGACGCGTCGCGAAGTCAATGCCGAGGTCAGACCCGGCGGCATTCATCAGAAGCGGCCGCGGCCTGCTGGCCGGCTTCGGGTCGATGTGCGCGCCGTAGGCCTGGAAGTACTCGCCCTCGAAGTCGACAGCCTCATCGGAGGTCCAAAGATACTTCAAGAGCGTGGTGAACTCGTCGGCCATCGCATACCGCTCCTCGGGCGTGCGACCGACGCCCTTGGCAATGGCTGCAGCCTCGCGGTCCTTGCCGAATCCGAACTGCGCGTAGTCGACCAAGTCCACCGCGGCGACGAGGTTCACCCCGAGTCGCCCCCCTGACACGTGGTCGATTGCCGCTGTGGTCTTGGCGATCAGGAGGGGATGGAAGTCGAAGCCGACGTGGACCGTCGTGCGCAGGTCCAGCCGCTCGGTGGACGCCGCCGATACTGCGGCGGCCGTAGCCCAGTCGAGACTCGCGCCATTCCAGTCAGTCTCGCCGCCATACCCGCTCCACATCCCATACTGGAGTTGGCCGTCGAAACCGGCGCGCTCAGCGGCCTGGAGCAAGTCACGCGAGGCCGGCCACTCCCAGTAGTCGCGATACCGCTTCGGCTCGGAGAGCACGGCTTTGGTCGCCGCCAGACCAGAACGGACATTCCACGCGAACAACGAGATGTGCAGCGGGTGCTTCTGCTCGAGCGACGGTTGCCCACCCGGGTCGAACGGACCGCGAAGCACGTCGGCCTTGACTGTCCTGCGGTGCTGAAGTCTCTTGGCATCCTCGATGCTCATCGGCTCTCTCCTTGGGTCAACGTGCCAACGGTATGTCCGAATCGGTCATGGAGCTTCGGAAGGATGTCTCCGCAGAAGGATCGCAAGAAGCGCTCCTGATCACCACCGGGTCCGTGGAAGACCAGGTGGTTGAACCCCACCTCGACGTAAGGCGCGATCTTGTCGACGACCTCGTCAGCATCGTCTGACACGATGAACCGGGTGTGCGCACGATCCAGGATCTTGTCGGCCGCCCGCTCCATCTCGAGCGCGTCGTCGATCCCTGTTTTCTCCTCGGGCTTCAGCGCCAAAGGAGCCCAGAAGGCACAGGATTCCTTGGCGTACTGGACGTCCTTGTCGTAGGAGACCTTGATCTCGATGAACCTGTCGATTTCGCTGACGTCCCGCCCGGCCGCCCGGGCGCCGTCGGCCAGCGCCGCAAGCAGGTCCCGATAGAGCTGGGGGTCCTTGCCCGAGGTGGCGATGTAGCCGTCGGCGATGCCGCCGGCCAGCTTCGCCGCGAGTGGTCCCGATGCGGCGAGGTAGATGGGGATCTGCTCGTCCGGGCGGTCATAGATCGTCGCGCGGTCGGTGCGGTAGTAGTCGCCTTCAAAGCTGACTCGATCCTCGGTCCACAGGCTTCTGATCAACTCGATCGCCTCGCGCAGCATCATGCGGCGCTCCTTGGCACCAGGCCATGCCGCAGCCGTCGCCGGGGTCTCGTTGAGCGCCTCCCCGGTGCCGACGCCGAGGAAGACCCGACCGGGATTGAGGCAAGCGAGCGTCGCGAAGGCCTGCGCGATCACAGAGGGGTGGTAGCGCATCGTGGGCGTCAGCACGCTGGTGCCGAGCGTTGCCCGCGATGTGCCCTCGCCCAGTGCGCCCAACCACGGCAGCACCGCGGGTGTGTGACCGCCGTGATGGCGCCACGGCTGGAAGTGGTCGGAGACCGCGATCGTCTCGAGACCGAGATCCTCTGCCAGCTTCGAGTAGGCGATCAGCTCGCGTGGTGCGAACTGCTCGGCGGACGCTTTGTATCCGAACTTCATGGGCATTGCAGCAGCGAACGGCATGATGGCAACCTTACTGTAAGTCAGCGGAGCTAGCAACACCCGCCGCACTGGACGTCGGCTGCTGACGCGGTCATTGCGTTCACCCCGCCTGCGCCGCCTCAGAAGGACAAGGAGATTGACGACGCGGCGCGGAGGGCCGAGCTCGAAAAGACTGCAACTATACTGTAACTCTACGCAGTTGTGGCATTCGGCGCCCGCAACAGGTCGACGGCCTTCTCCCCGATCATGATGGTCGCCGCATTCGAGTTGCAGCTGACGAGGGTCGGCATGACGGAGGCGTCGGCAACCCGCAGGCCGGCCACACCGACGACGCGCAGCTCGGAGTCGACCACAGCGTCGGGGTCTGATCCCATGCGACACGTGCCGGCAAGGTGGGAGTAGGTGTCCGCCGCGAGACGGACCACGCGCTCGAGCTCACAGCGCTCGAGATCGAGCAACGCGGTCGTCTGCGAGGCGCCGCCCCAGTCGTCGAACGCTCCTGTCGCCACGATCTCCTCGACGATCTCCACGCCCCTGATCAGCTGGTCGAGGTCGTACTTCTCGCACAGATAGGCGGGGTCCACGATCGGGGGTACGGCGGGGTCTGCTGATGCAAGCCGCACGGTCCCGCGGCTGCGGGCGCGCATGTGCCCGATGGCGAACGTGAAGCTGTTGGGGAGCGGCTCCTGCCAATCGTGGTGGTAGTCGGCGTTCACCACGGCGATATGGAGGTCCGGGCCGTGAGCGCCCGGCTCGCTTCGAGCCAGCAGGGTCGCGGACGTCATGTGCTCTGGGGGCAGTGGGTCCTCGGCCTGATAGCGGATGCCGGCGAGAAGGAGGTGGTCCTGGAGGTTGAGACCGACCTCGGGCGCATCCATGACAGGATCGATGCCGAGAGCCGCAAGCGCGTCCGCCGGCCCGATCCCCGAGAGGAGCAACAAGTGCGGCGTACCGATGGCACCTGCGCACATCACCACTTCCTCCGTCGCTACCGCGACGTTGGCCACTCCGTCGCGAACGTAGACCACCCCGGTGCAGCGACCCCGCTCGAAGGTGAGCCGCTGCACGAGTCCGCGCTCATGAACCGTCAGATTGGGTCGCCTCATCGCCGGGCGGAGGTATGCCGAGGCCGTGCTCTCGCGGCGGTCCTCGAAGATCAGCGCGTCGGGGAATCCCACGCCGAGCATCGACTCGGCGTTGAAGTCCGCCACCATCGGGTGTCCTGCCCGCGCCGCCCCCACCGCGAATCGGATGCCAACGAGGTCCTCGGTTCCGAACCGCCGCGGGCGCAACGGACCTCCGCGGCCGCGATAACGAGGATCCCCATCCGGAACGTCCTCGGAACGCTTGAAGTAGGGAAGCACCTTGCGGTAGTCCCAGCCGATGGCGCCGCCGGTCTCAGCCCAGTCATCGAAGTCGGAGGCGTGCCCCCGCAGGTGCACCATGCAGTTGATCGACCCTGATCCCCCGAGCACCTTTCCTCGCGGCGCCGCATGAGAGCGGCCAGTGCCCGGCTGTAAGGACGTCTCGAACGACCAGTCGACATCGGTCCCGAGGAGGGTCGGCCAGGCGTCGGGGGTCTCGATGTCGCGGCGCCGCTCGTCCGCTCCGGCTTCGATGAGCAGGACTGAGATGCTCGGGTCCTCGCTCAACCGCGAAGCGACGACGCACCCGGCGGTGCCGCCCCCGACGACGACGAAGTCGAATCTCTCGGTCACGTCGTCAGTCACTTCGGCTCTTCGACTGCCTTCAGCACCTCGAATCCAGCCTCGGGCGAGCGCCCCAACATCGAGATGACGGGATGGGTCACGCCTGCATCCACCAGAGCCTGCAGCTTGGCCCGGCAAAGATCCACCGAGCCCGCGATGGCGAGCTTGTCGATCATCTCCGGAGTGACGGACTGCGCCACCTGGCGGACTCCGCCGGCCGCATGCGCTTCGCGCAACCGGTCCGCGATCGTCGGGTCGAGACCGTTGCCCTCCAGGATCCGTTCCGCCTCCGGAGCGAGCATGAGGACGCCGAGCAGGGGCCCGACGGTGCGCTGTGCCGATTCCTCATCGTCCGCCACCGCGAGGATGACCATGGCGGCCACGTCGATGTCGCGGGGGTCCCGTCCCGCCTCGGCGGCGCCTTTGGCCACCTCCTCGACCGCGCTCCGCACGAACTCGGGAGACGTCTGCGGTACGAAGGCACCCGCGCCGCGCTGGCCGGCGAACTGGAGCATCTTCGGGCCGACGGCGCCGATGTAGATCGGCAGGGGTCGCGCGCCGCGCACCATGAGGCGGACGCCGCGCGCGGTCATGGCTTTGCCATCGACGTTGACCTCTTCACCCGCCGTCATGCCTTCGAGGATGTCGACGGCCTCACGGACTGCAGCAAGAGGTCGCGATCCGTCATAGCCCATCTGGCCCTCGACCTGGTGGCGCGCCCCGGACCCGATGCCGATGATGGCCCGCCCGCCGCTGAGCTCGTCGAGCGTCGCGAACGCCATGGCGAGCGCGGCGGGATGACGCGTGAACGGGTTGAGAACCGAAGTCCCAAGGGTCACCCGCTCGGTCGCTGAGCCGATGGCGGCCAACGACACCAGGGCATCCCGAGCGTAGTAGCCGTCGGACATCCAGACGGAGTCGACTCCCGCCTGCTCGGCCTCCCGCGCGAGCGCGACCATTCGATGGGTGGGCATCTCGCCCGCGAACCAGATCCCACGTCGTAGCATCAGACCTTCTCCTCATTGGTTTCGGCTTCGGCGAGCCACGCGGCAACGACAGCCCGCTGCGGCTTGCCCAGACTTCCTCGCGGTATCTCCCGGACCGCGCGGATGTCGCGGGGCACCTTGAACGAGGGCAGTTGGTCGACCAGGGTGGCCGCCACCATCTGCTTGACCGCGTCGATGTCACTGGCGGCTCCCACCTCGATGGCGAGGGCGACATCCTCGCCCAGCACGGCATGCGGGACCGCACAGGCGACCGCACCGGTCACGCCATGGACCCTCGCTGCGACGTCCTCGACGTCGATCGGATCGAACTTGTAGCCGCCCCGGTTGATCCGGTCCCCCCGTCGACCGAGGATCACGTATCCCTCACCCCGGCGTTCGACGAGGTCGCCCGTGTGCAGCCATCCCTCGCGGACCTTCTCCTCCGTGAGGTCCGGGCGCTCAAGGTAGCCCTCCATCATCCCGAACGACCGCATGAGGAGCTCACCGTCAGTGGAGGCGTCGCCGGCCGCTGCCTCGACGAGCCGGACCTCGACTCCGGCGAGGGGTCGGAGGACACCGGCGGCGACGTCGCCGTCGACACCGACCATGATGCCCGCGCAGGTCTCGGTGAGGCCGTAGGCGTTGATGAGGCGCGCGCTGCCGCGCCGCTCCAGGAACCACTCCACGTCGACACCTGACGGAGCCTGGCCGATGACCACGTACGCCCGGGCAGTCGGGGTGGCATCCGGCTCGCCCTGGCGCCAGAGCGCGAGGTGTGCCGGTGCGCCGTAGAAGATCGTGGCGTCAACACTCCGCATGAACTCCGTGAAGGTCGTCGCGTCGAACTTCGGGAGCACGTGCATCCGCGCGCCGACGTCCAGCGCCGTGCTCAGGAGACCGTTCGTAGTCGCGGCGCTCCCTGCTGGGAACATCGAGACGATGGTGTCCTCCCCGGTCACCGGCTCCCCTGGCACGCCGAAGGCATGCCGGCCGGCGAATGCGAGCTGGCTCGTCATGACGCCCGCCCAGGCCAGCGCCCGGTGACTGAGGAGGATTCCTTTGGGTTCGCCGGTCGTCCCCGACGAGAACGATATCTCCGCGATGGTGTCGCCCCACCGGTCGAGCAGTGGCGCAGACCGCGGCTCGGGTGCTGGGGCGACGTCCTTCCCGGGAGTGCTCAGGACCGTGCCTGCACCGGCGAAGCTGATCTGCTTGCGCAGGTCCGCAACCGGGATCTTGGGATTGAGCACGAGAGCTGGGCGGTCAGCCGCGTGGGCCGCGACGTAGCTGATGGCGAAGTCGACGATGTCCGCGACGTCGTGGACCAGCGCCACCGGCGACTCGTCACCTCGCAGGAACTGTGCCCGCTCCTGTGCGCGCTCGTGCCACTCGGCGTAGGTGATCCAGTTCCCTGCGCAGCCGATGGCGAGCCGATCCGGACACTCGCGCGCCCAGTGCTCGACCCGCTCGTTCGAGCGGGTCGAGCGGACGTCCTCGTGTGTTCGCCTCACTGGTCTTCCGCAGCCCAGTCCCACTCCTGGATCTCTGCCAGGAATCCGTGGAACGACGCCGGGTGGGTCCAGATGATGCGGTGGCTGTCGTAACGCCGGCCGTTGTATGCGCCGTTCGTGAACACGCGCGGCTCGGGCTCCACGAACTCCACGCCGGCCGCGCTCAGGCGCTCCATGGCAACGTCGAGGTCGTCGACGACGATGATCACGTTGTAATAGCCCTCACCGCGCCGCTTGATCGACCGGCCGACGGGCCCCTTGCCGTCACTGATGTCCTGGTAGAGGTTGATCCTCTGATCACCTACCCCCACCGACGCGTACCGCATCTCGATACCCGCGTCCGAGGCCTCGACCACCTCGGCAGGATCCCCGAACACCGCCGCGAACTTCGCAAGGGCAGTGTCGAGATCGTCGACCGCGAGCCCGATCTCCTTCAGTTCCTGGAACACGCTCTCGTCACTCATCGCACTTGACCTTCCTCATCGTTGGTTTCGATCTCGAACTTCAGGCCGCCCGCCAGCTCGTCCATGAGCGCGAACGAGGTGCCCGCGGCAGACAGGTCAGCGAGCGCAGTGAGGTTTCCGAACACGATGTGCTCAAGACCGTTCGCGGCGTACGGCTTAAGCTGACTGCGCACGTCGTCTGGTGTTCCATGGAGTACATAGGCCTCGGCCACCTCGTCCGGGACGGCATCGATGAGAGCGAGCGCCTCCTCCCGTCCGACGCGACCGGGGATGTACTCCACCATTCCGTTCGCGCCCGCGCCGAGCGGGTGAGGCACCCCGAACCGCTCGAAGACCGAGGCCGGCGCCGGGAGCATCATGGCCTTGACGAGCGGGCTGCGGACATGCTGTCGTGCGATCTCCTTGCTCTCCGCGAAGGCGGCGAACCCGAAATACCCGGGCGTGAAGGCATCCTTCTCCCGGCCGGCGCGGACGCGCGCTGCGTTGATCGTTGCAAGTCGGTCGCCGTACTCGCCGGGATCAAGGAACCCCGGCAACCATCCGTCGGCGAGCTCTCCGGCGATCCGGCACATGCGCGGTCCTGCACCACAGATCCACACCGGGAGGCGTTGCCCACCGGGCGGCGACACGCCGAGGACAGCGTCGTTGAGCTGGTAGTGCTCCCCCTCGAAGTCGATCGGCTCGTCGCTGTCCCAGAGCGCCCGGATCAGCCGGAGGCCCTCCTCCAGACGACCGATGGGCTTCTCGAACGAGAGCCCGTAGGGTACGAGGTTCTCCCCCTCCCCGCCTCCCAGCCCGAGAATCGCGCGATTGCCCGAGATGTGCTGGAGCGTCAGGAACTGCTGAGCAAGGGCAACGGGGTGGCGCCGGATCGACTCCGTCGTCACGCCCAGCGAGAGCTCGCTGGTGACGTGGCCCGCGATGGACATCGCTTGGATCGGATCGAAGAAGACGTCCGGGTTCGACCCGGGCCTCGCGGCCGAGCTGACGTCGGGCGTCCAGATCGAACGGGGGATCCAGCCCATGTAGTGGTCGCCCCACCACATCGACGAGTACCCCGCACGTTCCGCAGCCTGCGGCCGCGATGCGAGCAATGACCTGGGCGGACCCATCGGTCCGCCGATGCCGACCTGCATCTCATGCACGTGCGTCTCAGCCATGCCGCCTCCTGGGCGTGAACATCGGGACCTTCTGTCCTTCGTGGGCGTCTGTGAACGTGACCTCGACCGGCATCCCGATGTGTACGGCGTCGGGGTCACAGTCGACGATGTTGGTGTTGATCATCAGGCCACCGCCGTCCTCGTCCAGCTGCACCATTGCTGCGACGTACGGCACGTCCTCAGCGAAGCCAGGGGTGTCGTTCTTGTAGATGGTGCTGTTCGCGAAGACCGTGCCGGTCGTGGCCTCTCGCACCTCGAGCTCGCCCGACCAGCAGTGGCAGCAGAATCCGCGGTAGGGATACTGCCACCGCGCACAGGTCTGACACTGCTGGACGATGAAGCGGCCGTCGTTGGCGGCATCCCAGAAGGCCTTCGTTTCAGGCGTCTGCGTCGGAAGTGGGCGTTTCCACACCATGTCGTCTTCACCGCTCCTTCGAGAGGATCGCTGCAGCGCCCCCTTGGACGCCGATGTAGGCCGAGCCGCTCGCGGAGACGATCGCGATCTCGGGGTCGGCCGCCTGCCAACCCGGTGCCTCGCCCCGAAGTTGACGAACCGCTTCGATGAGCAGGAACAGCCCGCGACGGCCCGGATGGTTCGAGCAAAGCCCGCCGCCGTCGGTGTTGAGGGGCAGTTCACCTCCAGGATCGATCCCGCCGGCCCCGATGAAGGCGCCCGCTTCGCCCGGCGCGCACAGGCCCAAGGCCTCCAGCGCCACAGGGACGGCGACCGTGAATGCGTCGTAGACCTGAGCGACGTCGACTTCCCCCGGCGTGACGCCGGCCATCTCGTAGGCGCGCTCACCTGCGACTCGCACCATGTCCACCCAGTCGCCGAACCAGTTGCTGTGGCCACCGCGCGAGTTCGTCACTGCCTCACCGAACCCGCGGACCCAGATCGGCGGCTTTCGCAGGTCACGCGCACGCTCAGGAGTTGTCAGGACAATCGCACCGCCGCCGTCGGTGATGATGCAGCAGTCGAGACGGTGAACCGGCGTGGCGATCATCGGCGAGTTGAGGACGTCATCGACCGTGATCGGCTTGCGCATGACGGCGTCGGGGTTGAGCGCCCCATAGTTGCGCGCGGCCACCGCCACCGACGCGAGTTGTTCGGACGTGATCCCTCGCTCGTGCATCTGGCGCTGCATCAGCATTCCGATATATCCGATGATCGTCGTACCCCACGGCTCCATGAACGCGTCGGGGAACGGCATCGTCGGCCGGTCGATCAGGTCCCCGAAGTTCCGTGTCCCGACCTTCGTGGCTTGCGACCGGGTGCAGGCGCCATACCCGATCACGGCCGTCTCGATGAGCCCGGCGTTGATCGCGGTGACGGCCCGGTTGAGGAATAGGCCGAACGCCGCGCCGCCGATGTCGGTCTCATCGATGAACCTCGGCGTGAGGTTCAGGTAGTCACAGAGCATCGACGCAGCGGATTCCCGCACGTACCCACCCTCCGGGGATGTGGCGACAGTGAAGAAGGCGTCGACGTCGGAGCGCTTCAGTCCTGCGTCATCGAGAGCGCCGATGATCGACTCCGCCTGCATCAACCATTCCGACTTCGTGGGTGCGACTCGCAGCGGGTGCTCGTATGCGCCGACGATCGCGGCGCTCCCGCGGAGATCCCGCACCTGGTGCGGCGTGACGCGCGCGCTCAGTGCTGAGTTCATGTCGCCAGACCTTACTGTAATTATATTGAGTTGTCAAAGTTCGCGAATGGTGAATTTGGATGGTTCGCGACAGCACGCCGCATCGATCGGCGTCTGAACCCGTCCGCTGCGTCATCCACGGACGCCTACCCTGTCGAAGGAGAGCTGGATCACCGAAGCACGGTCCCTGCTCACACGCGTACTCAACTGCTGCGGTCACGTCCACAAGTCCGAGGAAACGCGCGATGGCAGCCGGTCGCGATTCGGCGCCGGGCTCCACGCCCCCGGCGCGGCTTGGTCAGCATGTCAAATGCTACTGTAGACCGACTGAGTTAGCCAAAGGTTCTGTGTTCCCCGGCCAAACGATCAGCGATGACCATCGTCGATGACCGGGCGGCCAGAGCGGACAGCGCCGCGAGGCCGA